>JAAXXK010000038.1 GCA_013334525.1 Chlorobiaceae bacterium | reverse complement strand
GAACCTTCGACAAAACGAGCGACATCATACCCGCATTTGGCGCACTTTCCTTTAAGCAGTAGGTCGCCGCTCACGATTGAACCGGAATAGTCAACAATTTCGACAGCGCATCAACATTGGACGCAAAAGACATTAGCCAGAATCAGCGCCCAATGTTGCATATCAATATTCGCCAATAAAGCCGCCGTTTGCGGTGTGAATTCCGGAAATTTAATAATGGCCATGGCAATAATTTTATAGGAATTTACCGGTGTCCTTGATCGTCCGCAATTAGCTCTTTGAACAGGTCAGCCTCAGAACTGATGGTCTTGACATTTCTGCGATGCACTGCCTTGATCGTTTCGGTGTTCGGAGTAAGTTGATCAAATGGGAGTTTCTTTTCTTCGACAACCTTTTTCAGGAGTAGCCTCACGGCATCGGAAACCGTTAGCCCTTGATACCAGAACGGCCAATACTCCGCTTCAACCGGTGTTCTTTCAACAGAGTAGCCATCATATCTATCCGGCCTTTGCTGTATTTGTGTCCTATTGTTTGCCGGACAACAAGTGTTCGGCTAGCAGGATAAAATCCTGCTGCGCTTCCGCATACGATAATGAATCACCGTAAACCAGATCGTTGACAAATCGATTATAATGTTCTGCCAATGATTCATCCGTCTTCAATTGATGAAGCGCCTTGTGTAATTCTTCTGACGGACTGCTCATGAACTCCGGATATTGCCTTGAAAACCTGACGGCATCGGCCATCACCATCTCCTGAAACACCACGCCTGACAATCCCGACACTATTGATGGTAACCGTCGATGAATCATAGAAACATCATAGACATGACGGATCAACCGATCATCGTATTCCGCCCGGTTTCTGCCTGCCAATACTTCTGACGTCCTCCTGAGGAATGAGAGCACCTTTTCACCCAGAGACTCCTGCACACTCTGACAGTTAATCCTGACAGCCGAAACATCGAGATCAACCAGCGTGCCAAGAATTGATCGAACAGCCAAAATCTCTGTCGGCAATAGCGGTGATCTTGCGCTTAATTCAACCTTGATCTCCGGACGCAAACTCGCGACTGCCGAGAAACGACTTTCGTAGCGGATGGAGAAAGACACATAACTGTTTTCGTCCCGCGCGGTCGGAGAATCAGGAGGCAAACTATAGCCCTCCGCAATCAAAAAGGCCGCAAGTTGCTGCTTCAGCCAACTTAATCTTTTGCTTTTTCATTCCTGGAAAGCCCTTCCGGCACAATCACCTTGAAGTCGATATCCTCCGACATTCTTTCCAACAGGCCGTGGGCTTTGGACAGCGAGGTTCCGCCACAAAATACCAGCATCATTGATCCGGTATCAAGAGATCGCATTCTGTCCAGAATCTCCGTAACAAGCAGGTCTTTTTCCAGAACAGCAGCAGGCAATGCGGTTAAACCTTCACCGGTCACATCCAGAATGATGTCACGCTCTGACGCTGTAATCGTTTTCATATCGAATTGAGCGTTTTCCGAGCGTTAACTTTCTACTGATTCGACGACGGCCTGTATTGAAAACGGCCTGTACCGGCACCTGGGTACTTTTGCCGGAGGCATAGTCCCGTTGAGCCCGCCCTTGGTCCACCTCGATATTGAGTCGCCTGAATGTCTCGGCAGCAAGGACCTCAAGTGGTTCACGAGGAACAGGCCGTGCCGTCAGATCACTGATTCTGGCCTTGGCAAACACCCCATGCCCGATGCGCACCAGACGACCCTCCCGGACAAAATCACTGAGAACCCGACTGATTTGGCTCTGGCTGCCCATACGATCAAAGTCAGAGCGCAAGATGATTTCACCTTGTCTCATGGAGACGGAACGAATCATTCGATTCCTTATGCTCAGACTGGTCTTCATGGTATTATAGTTCAGGATTTAACCATTCACTTCTTTAAAGAATAGTCATTATAACCATTACTAACAAGGCATTAATCAAACAGAATATGCTCATTTACTTCCAGAAAACCTCAGGACTCGATGACCATCATCTGACCATTCCCTGTTATTCCCTGTTAATTTTTCACCCGAGTTCCTTAAACCAAGCATTCACATGTATTTCCGAACATAATAGCTACCTGAAAACGTAAATTTCCCTGTTAATTTCCCTCTTACCAGGGTATTCAGCGGCAGAGAGAAGTGATCGGATGACTACCAGCGCCGCACGAAAGGCTAAATCTATTATCACAATAGCTTAGCAAACGACAAAGCCCGCGTTCTGCGGGCTTTTCTGCTGGTCGGCTGAAACTGAGAATCGATTTGCCCTTTTTCAGGCATCCCACTCATCTGATTCTCGCCGCCATTTGCTCAACAAACCCACTCCAGGTTACAAGTCTCCATTTATTGGGAAGGAGCTTACCGTTTCTGGTGCTGACTCCACGGTTCACTGGATTTCAGGCTTCTTCACAACTTTACTGTACACCGCGGACGCGAGAGATCGGGTTATCAGCCTGTAATGGTAATGGCGATAAAGTAGGATATCCAAATCCACAATCCCAGCAACAAGCCGTTGACAGCACTCCATATCCAATGGGATTTTCCAGACCTGGAGACCAGAAACGGCAAGGCCAGTCCAACAAGCGTTTCACCCAGTATGATGTACCACGGGACGACTGCTCCCAGCATCGGGGTGTTTTGATCAGGATCGAGAACCCTGTCACGCTGTCTCTATTTCAGCTTTCACGAACGATGGTGAAGCGTTGCATGCTCGATGTCCGGCATATTCGCGGCAGATTGGCGACGGCGATGCCGAGCTTGTCGTAGGGAAAGGCAACCAGGATCTCATCGGGCGCGAGAGAGAGGCCGGCATTGCCGCCGGTATCGCCAAGCGTGAAGGTCGGCTTTCCGGTTTTGACGACATAGCTTGAGACCATCTCACAGGTCGATCCACCGGCGATGCCTTGAACCATTTCGCCGCTGTCGAAGCCGTACGCCCTCAGGATGTGCTGGCCCTGAATAGGCTTGCATACGATCAGCACCACATCCGGGTGCAGGTCGTCTTCATTCATGGCAGAGAGAGGTCCCATGATCTGTGCCGCAAACTCTCCATCTTCGAAGGGCATGGTTGCCTCCATGGAGCAGCGAAGGGCTGCCATCGAGGCAAACAGTTTCCCGTCACCGATCATGAACTTCTCCGCAGCCTCAAGAGGCATAAGGGTACCGAATCCCGCCGATATTGCCCCGCCGCCGCAAAGCTGATGCGATTTGACAGTATAGAAAGGGCCAGCGCCCCTGAGGCAGTCGCCCCACATGGCGCAAAGAAATGATTTCGGAAGGCGCTCCCCTGAAGATGCCCCGAATTGTCTTACCCCTTCGGGAATGTCATTGAGCGAAGAGACAAATTTTACCGCCACAGGATTGTAGGCAAGGCCTTCGCTCTCTACCAGCGTTTGCGACAATTGCTCTGGAGTCATGGCACACCCTTGAATCGTTAAAAAAAGAGTTCACCGGGCATCCGGTATTTAATGAAGTATACAATATTTGACGCAAATCATGGAAAGCGGAAACTGGCTGCGCCCCGACATGAATCATACCAAGCCTTTGTATTGAATTCCGGGAATTGGAGGCGGTTACGATCTTTCCGCTCTTCCGGAAGGGATGAACAACGTTATTGTTATGACTGCCTGAAACGGAAAAGCAGGAAGCGGGAGGTAAGCAGGTTGATCAACATACCGGCGATGCTGCCGGCTGCGACACCGATCACAGGATTCTGCGCAATAATCTCATGGCGTGAAATGAGTAGTGCGTATATCCCGTAATTGACGCTTCCTCCTATGGTCATCAGGGCAAGGTAGATACCAAATTCCCTGATGGTCGAATGGCCCGATTTCTGATCGCGAAAAGTGATGGCCCGGTTAAACAACCAGGTCGCAAAGGCAGCGAAAAGGAACGAAATCACCCGGGCGCCATAGACGCCCATGAGACCTTTAAGAAGATACAGCACTGTTGTATCAACAAGGAAGCCCACAACGCCCGCAACCCCGAACAGGACGAACTGGGCTGAAAAACCGGCAATCTTTCCTTTAAGCATGGTGAGTAATGGCTGCTCGTGTGGATGGCATTGGCAACTACTGCTCCTTTCTGAATAAAGGGATCGACAGGTATGAAAGACGCTTCATTTCATGCCGGCCGCGGGTAACGTTATCCAGTATCAGGCCGCACATCAATGAAAGAAGCGCGCAAATCATTATGGATGCGGAGAGAAAAGCTGTGGGAAAGCGGGGAACCAGGCCTGTATAAACGTATTCGGCAATGATCGGTATGGCGATGAGAATGGAAACAACAGCCATCAAGGCCGCGCATATGCCGTAAAACGAGAATGGACGCTCAGACACGAAAAGGCGAAATATGGTCTTGAGAATGCGCCATCCGTCACGATAGGTGGATAATTTGCTTTCAGATCCTTCAGGTCGGGCGCCATAGGGCGTCATGACCTCACCGTAAGGCATTCGGAGCTCCAATGCATGCACGGTCAACTCCGTTTCTATTTCAAAGCCTTCCGACAGGGCTGGAAAAGATTTCGCATAGCGCCTGGAAAAGGCGCGATACCCTGAGAGCATATCGGTGAAACCGCCGCCGAATATCATCAGGGCGCTCTGCGTCAACATCTTGTTGCCCCATTGGTGTCCCTTCCTGTATGCGGCACCGGCTTCATCCTGTGGCGTCTCCCGACACCCGACGACCATATCGAGGCGATCGTCGATCAGCTTGTCCACCAGCCTGTGGACGGATGAGGCGTCATAGGTGGCATCACCGTCGACCATCACAAAAATATCTGCTTCGACATCAGCAAACATCCGTCGGACAACGTTGCCTTTTCCCCGGAGCGGGACATTGTTGACGTTTGCATTTTCAGCCCTTGCCACGGCCACTGTCCTGTCGGTTGAATTGTTGTCAAAGACATGAATGTCAATTCCCGGCATCGCATTGCGAAAGCCCCGTATCACCTGGGCGATGGCAGCCTCTTCGTTATAGCAGGGTACTACAAGCGCTATTTTCAGACCGTGATAAGCCATAATTCCATTTCGTAAAACATTGAGTAAGCTCTATACCATGCTGCAGCAGCGCCCGACGGACAAAACAACCATCAGCGTGAGGGATCAGCGCGAGTCTGCCCGCTCGAACAATACGGTATCTGAAAACGGTTCCCGCTTCAGGAGGCGAACGCTGTATTTGGTAATCAGGCCCTGGTCCCGTGTATAACCGTAATATAGGTCGGCAGGACCGTCGAGCCCTTTCCTGTTGAGTGGCAGAAGCGACGATTCGAGTCCCATGGTGTGCCGATAAAAGTTTGTGCTGGGTTCAAAAACCCAATTGACGCGCATGTGCAGCGGCACCGTAGGCTTCTGGCGCACAATTTTGTCCCGGACCGCAAGCATGATATCCCGGCTGCAGGCATCGTCCCTCCAGTCACTGACATATTTGATGTTCATCGAGAGCATTCCGTTCACAACCAGAACCACGGGGATCGCCACACCAAGCAGAAGACCGACTATAGCCGTCAAGCGGAATGGGACTTTAATGAGATTGCCCATCATCAATGCTGCAAGCAGGAAAAGAGGGATCAGGACAATTCCGCGGCGACCCTGAAGCAGGGCCACCTTAAGGATTGCATGTTGCAGCAGGCTCTCCAGGGCGATGAGTGCGACCATCATGACGATCACGGCAAGCGATGCAAAACGTCGGCTATCCGTTCTCCTGAGGCTCCAGAGTAAAAGGGGCATTGCAAGGAGCGTCGCCATAACCCATACCTCAAGCAGCGAGTGCTGGTCGTCCAACCACGTTCTGTCGTATATGGTTCCATCAATAAGACTTCCGACCGTATCAACCCAGAATCCGGAAGAGCCGCCCATCTCAAACAGCTTGTGCTTATTGATGATGCCGAGCGGCACAGTCAGGTATGCAAAGAGCGGCAGCGTCAGCAGGATGATTTTCAGCAACACTATCCATGGAGAACTATCCCGGGGCGTTAAATGGTCGGGGCGGGCTGAGATACCGGCATAGACCAAAGGTGCCGAAAGTATAGCCAGGGCGGCCATCAAAACCAGCAGAAAGGAGATGTTTGCCAACAC
The DNA here is from genome assembly GCA_013334525.1 of Chlorobiaceae bacterium. Classification (GTDB taxonomy): domain Bacteria; phylum Bacteroidota; class Chlorobiia; order Chlorobiales; family Chlorobiaceae; genus Chlorobaculum. Next base: position 20,503 of record JAAXXK010000038.1, on the reverse strand, counting down.
GGCCAGCAGGAAAAAGAGCAGGCTCAACAGGGCTGGCGTTTGTCGCACCTTTCCGGGGGAGTCGGCAAGCGAGGCGAGCAGCGCCGCCAGGCCAAGCATCGTGAACCCGAGCCCAAGGCCATATCCACGTGCGAGTCCCATGAAATCAAGCACATAAGGGTTCATGCCTGCCAAAAGCAGCCCCAGTACCTGCAGCCAACCAGGAACTATGCGTTTGAGGCAGATATTCAGGCCCGCAAGATAGAGGATGCAACCGAGAAGGCTTGGAAGCCGAAGGGTGAGTTCCGAGAGTCCAAACAGTGTTACCGAGATCTTACACAACAGGGTATGCAGGAGATGGTTGTTGTCAGGAAGCCCCGGGGTCTTGAAAAGCACGATCTGCAACCAGTCGCCAGTCACGTGCCATGCATAGGTCAGAGCCTCGTCGTGCGTTATGGAGAGCGTGGCGGCGCGCATCGCCACGTAAAAGAAAATGACGAAGGAAATTCCTGCAGAGACTAAACTCGGCATGGATAGGCGTCGGAACGAGTAATCTTCCATAAACCAGTCAAGGGTAATGGGCACAGTCGGCGGCAAGCACCGACCAAGCGAAAAAACAGTCATTTCGAATCAACGCGAGAACGAACCGGCGCGCTATTCTTTGTTCAGGCTGTTTCAATATTTATTGTTTATGGGGAGAAGAACCAAAAAATCGACCCCAAAAGTCAACAGGTATAGTTTAATCCCGAACGGCGGTTTCTTTCTCAAAAAGAGGCTTCCCCGATATGAACCCGATGCCGTCACTGCCTTTCCTGAGCTCATCGAGCGTAGCTGAAAGCCTTGATGAATCCATTCCTTCGGCAGGTTTTTTCACTCTCAGGATGATGGGTCTCCGGCCGGCCCTGAAACGAATCGCAAAGAGATCGAGCTTCAGCTTGTCGAGCTCACCATCCGTGCCGGAGAGCATTATATCGGCGACAAGGAAGTCGTTATTTCTGTCAAGCATCGCAATGTCCTGCCCCGAAATTTCCGGTTTGCGATAATCTATGGCCGCATCACCCGATACCGTTGAAGACAATCGAACAGCCCCTCTCCCTTCCCGTTTCACTGTTTTCCTGATTTTCCCGGCAAAATCGGAGATGAGCTGGCCGCGCCAGATGCACCACGAGGTATAATCATCATTCATCAGATCCGAAAGCGTGGGCGTGTGTGCGGGATGGTTTTTGTCTCCAAAGGCCTTGACGATCTGGGGCGAGTAGTCATATTCAGCGTTCGGATAGGCCAGGTTGTCAAGGCAAACCCCATCAAGCTTGTAAGTCCGAAGCAGCCTCCTTACAGTCTCAGCGGTATACGATGCGACTTCCGGGTTAGCTGGCGACATCCACTGGGTCGAACGTTGGCCGTCTTTGGCAGTCATTCCCCAGGCCGGATGGCTCTCGAGGGCTTTGCGGTCGGCAAGAGCCGATATCCATGCGTGTACCTTCACTCCTCGCGATTTGAGCAGGGATAGGGTCTTTCCGAAAATATCCCCGTTATCGCCTTCTCCGTAGTACCGGGTCCCCTCTTCGTCCTTGGCCATGAGGAATACGTCGGACACAGCAATCCCGTCAAACATTGAGCGCAAAGATTCAGGGGTCGGAACCCCATGACTGAGATCGAGCCAGACAACCTGACGGTTCGCATGAGGATGCTGCACCTCCTGGCGGTAGTTTTCGAAAGAGAGGAATCGACCATTCCGCTTTGTGACGAATTTGATGAACCCTTGCAGGGCATCGGGATATTTCGCGGCGATTCTGGGATGAAGGAGCACCACGAGGGGCTCTCCACCCTCTTCCTTTTCGAGGTACATCTTCTTCAGCGAATCTTCAAACTGGCGTGCCGTGTATTTGTTCTCGTCAATCATGTCATAGTCCGACGCGATCAGGCTTGCATCCATATAGTTCGAAATGGGCATTTCGTAAACGATGTCCTGAACAGCCCATGAGTCCTTGTCCGAACTGTCCCCGATATAGCCCAGGGACTTCAGCGCATGCATCACCCGCGAATCATATTCGAGGTAAGGAGCCCGGAACCACTTAACAGGCTTTCCGGATATCGATTCAATGAGGTTTTTCGACCCGGCAAGCTCCGCCTTGATCGTTTGATCGTCAAGACTTTTGAAATGCGGGTGGCTGTATGAGTGTGAGCCGAAAGTGTTTGCCGGTTTTGCAAGGGATTGAACCAGAGCCTTGTGATCAAGGGCGAATTTGCCGGTAAAAAAATAGGTAGCCGGAACCGTGGTATTGAGCTTCTGAAGCGCTGGCTCATCTGAAGCGTCTTCGACGTCGAAGGACAGGAGTACCGGCGAAGAGCTGGCTGTTGTCGGATACCAGACGGAAAAGAACAATGCAAATAACGCGGCAAATGCAAATCGCTGCTTTAAAATCATGCGGTTACGGAATAAAATCTATCGTTATCGGATTACAGACATCGTTACGGTCATTGAGGTGTCAGCAACATTATCTGAACAAAAACCCGAACAACAGGCCTAGGGAAAATTCCAGTTTAAGGGCGAACTTGTTCTTCGACACGGTTTGCATGACATCCTCGATACTCTCCCTGATGCCGATGAACTGCACGATGGCATAGAACAGAAAGGCCGCGTTCAAGAGGGAAAAACAACCCGGATAGACAAAGCCCTTGTAGATGCTGTACAACCCGCCGACGAAGAACTGCAGGAACAGAAGGTAAGACGCGATGATATAGAGCGGGCTTGCTGCCGTACGTCCCTGGATTTTCGGAGTTCTGCCGAACGGGATGTGCTTTCCGGTCAAAGCCTGCTCAATAGATTTGAAGACCCCTCCGAGATTGACGGGAATCAGCAGGAGATTAAGGGCGTAGACCCTGAAGACATCAGAAATCCGGTAACCATTCTGGTTCAGGTCGCGGGCATACAGGAAATAGTAGGTCAAAGAGGTCAACGGCAACCACAGGCTGTTGAATTCCTTGCCGAAAGGCAGCACCATCAGCATCAGCAGACCTACGTTGACGGCAGCAATGGAGACGAGATAATGAAAACGGAAAAAGCCTTCTGAAAACCTTGAGAATGATAGTTCGCCGAACAGGTAACGGATAAGCTTCGGCATGATAAGCAGGCCGCCGTTGGCCCATCTCCTGCGCTGGATGACAAGGGATCCGAAATCGGGAGGCGTGGCGCTGTAGGCAAGCCTTTCGGGATGGTTGTACAGGCGCCATTTGTTTTTTGCCAGGTCGATGCTGGATTCCGTATCCTCGATGACGGTTTTATCCTGTATGAATTTCTGGATGTCGTAACCGCGTTCTTTTACGACCATCCTGATGTCTTCGAGTGCAGCGGCACGGATCAGCGCATTGGCACCTACCCAGTAGGTAGCATTGAAGAAGGTGAAGCCCTGGTGAATCATGTACTGGATATCCGTCGTCGCACCGGCGATGCGTTCAATGGCGTTGACGGCACCGGGAATGGCGCTGTAAGGTGTCTGTGCGATGCCAATGTCGCTGTTCTTCGGGGTTTCCATAATACTGATCAGGCGGGACGAGTACTCGGGAACCAGCAGGCTGTCAGCATCCAGTGTGATGAAGTATTCCGTTTCCGGTATCGAAAACAGGGCTTCTTCAGGCTCGCACTTGACGAGCAATGTGCCCTCTTTTGTTTTTTCCTCCCTGAACGATCCACCGGCCAGGCCGATGTAGCTGTTCAGGTTCATCGCCTTGTTGGAGGCGTGTGAGAGGTTCAGGTACTGCTTTCTTTCGAAGGAATCGATTTCGACGTCGAACAGGATGACCAGGAACCGGTACTCCTGATGGATCTCCTCCATCGTCAGTGGCTTGCAGTTGTTTTTCTTGTCCGCGAAAATCGATTTCAGTTTTTCGTAAATCAAATCGAGGAACAATTCATCGACATGGCTTTCGATGTCATACGTGTCGATCTTTTCGGAAAAGTAGCGTTCCATTTCCGTCCAGAGGGAGTTGAGGCGGCCGATCTCCTGGGCGACGGTGTCCGATCCGCTGATATTGCGGTTCAGGAATTCGCGTTCCTGCTGGAGAAACCTCTGCTTGTGGGTATCGAAATACCCGGTCAGCATTTTCGGCTGGTTACGCGCATCGGTCAACAGGCGGTAGTCGTGACCGGCAGATGCCGATACAGGCGGATTGTCTATGAGCAGGACAACGCGGCGACGGGGATAAATCTGGAACGCTGCCGACAGGAGCGTCTGCATGATAACCTTGCTCTCCTCCTTGTATGAAGGGACCAGAACAGTCAACCTGGGAGCCATACGCCTTTGGACCAGTTCGCGCTCCTTGTCGGGGGAATTGCGATTTCTTGAAAACCTCTTGAAATAGCCGATCCTTGTCAGGTGGTATAAAACACCTCCGTAAACAAGAAAAGTGATCATCGTCAGGAACAGTATGTGCGTGAGAAACATTACCCACGAACCTGCCATGAACAGTTTATACAGAGCATAAGACTGTTCGTAAAGCACGCCAAAAAAGGCCAGGGAGGTAAAAATCAAAAATCCGGTAGTCAGGCGGATTTCGAAAATGTTTTTTTCGTCACTCATCACATCAGAATAAACCCGTGCCATATGGTAATAAATTGAAACCAGTAAATTCGTCGTTAAAATAAATCGTGAATTGACGTTATAGAATTATCAGGTTTGATTGATGCACCTGGATGGAAATGATCGGGGCAACATGCCCGGAGCCTCCGTTCTGATCCGGCATCACTCTAATCCTGTAATCGCGGGAAGTTGCATTCAATGAGGTAGGATATCAATGAGACTGTTCCTGACAGCCTTCAAATTCAGTTAAACAACTGGAATCAATTTCCATATCTCCAGCAATACCACCCCAGATAATGCTCCGATCGAATCGACCCAAACCCACCAAAACCATATCATCGGAAATGCAAGCATGATTGTATGGGCACAATTCAATCTCTAGTAGTAGTACGTTCGCCGTTCGGTTTTCTTTCAATAAAAACGAACTGTCTGCGTGTAATCGGAGCACCTGCCATTAAAAAGGATCGCCATTAACCTGCAAATCGTTTCGATAATATGATTTGCAGGTTAATGGCGTATTGGCAACATCCAAAAATTCGATCAATTATCACTCATGTTGTTCACATAAAGCCGGGTAATCGGTATACCCCTTTGGCCCGGTCGCATAAAACGTATCCATATCTGGTTCATTGAGCACGGCACCTGACTGCCATCTCAAAACCAGATCCGGGTTGGCAATAAATTGCCTGCCCACAGCTATCAGGTCACCTTTGCCTGCCGCCAGATCGCTCTCGGCGCGCGCTACATCGTACCCCCCTGAAAGAATCAGCGTACCTTTAAATTCTTTGCGGAACATCTCCTTGATTGATGCGGGGACTTCCGGCGCACCCATTGCCGAGTGATCTACCAGATGAATGTAGAGCAGGCCGCGGAGATCAATCTGGCGGGCAAGATAGCGGTAATCAGCATCCATGCCGGGGTAGAGCGGCATATCGTTGAAAATGCCGTATGGCGACAGACGGATGCCGACCCTCTCCCTGCCGACGGCGCTGATGACCGCATCAGCGACCTCAAGCACAAAACGGGCGCGGTTCTCAATGGTGCCGCCGTAGCGATCTGTGCGCTGATTGGAATTCGGGCGGATAAATTGTTCAAGCAGATAACCGTTCGCGCTGTGCAGCTCAATGCCGTCAAAACCCGCTTCGATCGAGTTCTTCGCTGCTTGTGCAAATTCCTCGACAGCTGCCTTGAGATCAGTTTCCGTCATCTCCTGCGGTATGACCTGCTGTTTCATCCCCTCCGCGTCGGTGTATATGTCACCGGCAGCAGCCAATGCCGAGGGAGCCAGCAAACGGGCTCCGGCCGGCAGATTGAGCGGATGGCCTATTCGGCCACCATGCATCAGCTGGATGAAGATTTTTGCATTTTTGGCATGGGCAGCTGCTGTGGAAAGTTTCCATCCTTCGATCTGCTGCCTTGAAAATATTCCCGGTATTCGAGGATAGGCCAATCCGTTTGGAGAGGGCGATGTGCCTTCTGTGATGATGAGTCCGGCAGAGGCTCGCTGGCCGTAATACTCAGCCATGAGCTCGTTCGGCACGTTACCTGTTGCACGATTTCGGGTCATCGGCGCCATGACCAGATGATTCTGTAGCGTAAGCTCGCCAATTGCGGCTTCTGAAAATAGCAGCGACATGATGGTTCCTATTTGAAAAAACAGGTTTAATGACCTTTTGAACAAGGGACTCTACACCTCACCAACTCATTGACGATAGTAATAATTCAAAATTCTTGCGCCGGATCCAGGAATCTTCATCACGAATGATCAGTTAAATGCCTTTGTAGACATGGAGCTGGTATTCAGGAGCAATGCCATCCCAGTCATTCCTGCAGCGAAAAATACGGGAGGAAATAATCAGCATGCCGCTTTGTTATTAAATGATTTCAGGAACATCACGAAAAGTCTCATTATTATTTGGAGAGATACTGGCCGTGAATGCACTTGAACGCGAAATAAGCCAAGGGAGCCTTATGCTATCCGGAGATTATTCCATCATGCCACGCTGTTTTTGTCGCAATGTAATCCGTCTTGCCATCCATGGTACCTGAAGCATTGAAAAAGAGGTGGTTCCCGCTAAAAACGCTTTTCGGGTTTCTTGGCCCCGGGTTCCTTATCACGCTGGGATTTATCGATCCGGGAAACTGGGCTACGAATATCGAGGGGGGATCGCGCTTCGGCTACCAGTTGCTCTGGGTGGTCACCCTCGGCACCCTGATGCTCATCCTGATCCAGCATATGGCGGCAAAAGTTGGAATAGCTACCGGGAAATCGCTTGCGGTCAACATCCGTGACTATTTTCCCGCTCCTGTGTCGGCCTTTCTTGGCATTACCGTTGTGTTTGCCTGTGTGGCGACCGATGTTGCCGAACTTGTCGGCGGCGGAATCGGCTTCAGCCTGCTGCTGGGCATCCCGCTCTGGGCAGGAGCCCTTCTTACGGTTATCCTTGAAGTGTTCCTTGTCGTAAGCCAGCGATACCACCGGATTGAGTCGACCATTATGGGCTTTCTGGGCATTATTGCACTGTGCTATCTTGTCGAATTGCTGATAGTCAAACCGGACTGGGCTGCCGCAGCCACGGCTCTTTTTGTCCCGAAACTCGGAAGGGAGAGCATTTATTTCGCCATGGCCATTCTCGGCGCCGTGGTCATGCCGCACAACATTTATCTTCATTCAAACGTTATTCACAGCAGGAAATGGGGAATAACGGAAGAGGAGAAAATGGCGCTGCTACGATATGAAAAAACAGATACCCTGTTCGCCATGCTTCTCGGATGGGTGGTAAACGCATCCATGATAATCGTAGTGGCGGCTGTATTTTTTCAAAATCATATCCAGGTCGACAGTATCGAGCAGGCATCGGCGACCCTGAAACCGCTTGCAGGCCCCCTTGCGGGATTGCTTTTTGCCGTTGCGCTCGTTTTTTCAGGCGTCGGCTCCTCAATGACCTCATCCATGGCGGAAGCCAATATCATAACCGGCTTTCTCGGAAAACCCGAAGATCCCCGAACGCTTCTCTACAGGGCATCTGTTTTTCTTACTGCCATCCCTTCATTTCTGGTCATTCTGTTGAGTCATGACATCTATCATATCCTGATTTTAAGCCAGGTTGTGCTCAGCATCCAATTGCCTTTCACGCTTCTGCCGCTCCTGGTTCTTTGTCGTGACGGCAAGGTGATGGGAAGGTTCAGAAGCGGTAATTCTGAGTTTATCATCGCATCGATCATCGCCGCCATTGTTACTCTACTGAACATCTATCTTTTATATACGACTATAACCGGAGGAAACTGATATGCCGGTATACAGAAATATCCTTGTCGCCATCGACTGCTCTCCTGTTGATAATGACGTTATCGAGCAGGTATCTACACTGGCTCTTCAGGTTGGTGCGACAGTGCACTTGCTGCATGTCATCCATTCCCACACCCTCGATCAGGACAGGACACTTCGTGCGGACGCGGTTATTCTTCTGGATGATTACCGCCAGAAAATGCATGCTGAGGGAATCGACTCAAGGATAGTCATCAGAAGCGGAGAGCCGGATCGTGAGATTCTCAAAGAAATAGAGGAAAACAGCTATGATCTCCTTGCGATGGCTACCCATGGACACAACCTGCTCGGCAGAATCCTCTTCGGCAGTGTATCAAGGAGCCTCAGGCAAAAGATCACCATTCCCCTTCTCCTGATAAAGGCGGAGCAAAATAAACCCGCTCGCTCCTGACCGCACGGAAGCTTTCCTGGATTGATCTCTGTATTGATCACCGGACCCGCCTGGGCATCGTCGGCTTTACCCAGTCTGACAGGGAGCGAATCGGCTTCTGCATTATAGAGTGCGACCCTCTTTTTCTCCCCCTTTGGACGCAACTTCTCACGGCAGGAACATCCATTTACTCATGAACTATAAGGCATATCAGGTGACCGGGGCACACTGACTCCCGGTCACGACAACCGACCCTGCCATTTCGTAATGGATATTGCAGAGCTGCCGGTTCGCCCAGGGCCTGTAATACGTGACTTGTCTCAAGATGCCCGGACTGCCTGTACCGAGATTGAATTTCCCGGCTTTGCCTGGGGAAAAAATATGGTGATTGACAAATCAATAATGAAAAAGGCCGCTTTTTCAGCGGCCCCGATCTTTGTCAACCCATTCACTTGTCGCCACGCCAGTCATCAGCAGCAGCTGTTTTACCCTGGCTTTTCTTTTTTTTGTTTTCCACGGGCGGCTCCTCTCCCTGCTTTCTGGTACCGACGCTGTTCAATTTTAATATTGGCTATTGCTGGCGCTTCAGCGTCGCGGCATCAGTGTTCCCGATATCACCAGCTTCGGTTTTGCCCTGACCGGCCAGCGCCGGCTTCGAGTCCGGGACCTTGTTTGCGGCAAAAGATACTCCGCCGTAAATGGCTGCTGTTGCAATTGAGATGATTATGCCGGTTTTCATGCAATTGTTCATCATGTCAATGTTGATGGGTATGTTTTTCCAGCACCCGTTTTATTCATCCTGTCAATCGCTTACGCCCCAACCACCGCGCCGTCCTTCGACATTCAATACCCTTTTCGCAACAAAGCCTGATACTGGGTACAGCCTCGTTCCAGGCCGCTATCACAGGAGATCTTGAACCACTCTTTGGCTTTGGCAAAACTCTTTTCGACCCCGGCACCGTTATTATAGGCCACCCCAAGATTGAATTGAGCCTCTGCAAATCCCTGCGTTGCGGCTAACCGATACCATTTCACGGCCTCGACAGAGTCCTGTTTGACCCCCTGGCCATTGGAATACATAACCCCGATATTGAATTGTGCCGCAGCATATCCCTGCTGGGCAGAAAGCTGAAACCACTTGGCTGCTTCGGCAAAGTTTTGGTCCTCCGTCTGGCCTCCATAGTACACCCTTCCGAGAAAGTATTGCGCTTCGGCATCACCCTGCTGGGCAGCCAACCTGAACCACTTCGCAGCTCTTCCGTAGTCCTGTTTGATTCCGGGTCCACCATAATAGTATAGCATTCCAAGAAGGTCCTGACCCCAGGCATCGCCCTGTTCGGCTTTTTGACGCAGAGTCGAGATCGCCTTGGACTCATCCATGCTGAAAGCACGGGCAGGAGTAATGGTGACGGCTGCCAGAAGCAGCAAAATCAAACGAAGGAATTTCCTGTTCATTGGCTTTTCTGTGTTAGGGTTATGGAGTGTGCTTTTGTTCACCAGGGTTCTACGGAACATTATGTCAAGAAACCCCGGCATTTAATTCGGAACATCGTGGAAATGTATCCAACCACTTATCCGGAATCATCATCACCATACTGCTCATGTAACAAGCAAACACATCCCCTCAAGCCGTTGCTTGTCAACAATCAGATGCTCATTGAAAAGTCCATATGGATAAGTGATCCTTTCAAATCAGACTATCGGTATGGACTGAAAACAGTAGTGGGAAGTGAGATAATACAAGAATACCGAAATTTTGATACCATGCCAACAGGCTTGCTCTTTTTCCGACAAGTCGACTACGCTTAATCCTTTCAACCAGGATTGCGAATTGAAGTGACCTGATCTGGTGCCTTGAAATACAAAGCTGATTCATCAGTCTATACAGTCGGAATCTCCCCGGAATCCTGACTGATATCTGGACTATCACCCTGGCATAGGCAGTCGTGCTACGAATTCTCACGGCAGAATGCCAATATCCCCCACAGTCTCACAATCACATACCGTCACAGTCGCCATAAAGGTGCGAATCTTTGCCGTCCAGGCAATGATAATTACCATTAATTGAGCCTTGAATATCCGGTTTCAAGAGGGACGGAAACCTGCCAAAGAGCAGTAAACAAATTTTATCATCCGAAAAATGAATTTATTATGAATCCCCGCTGTTCCTTTATAAATCAAAGCTACGGATAAGATCAGGTCATGATAATCTTCTTGCCCGCCATAAGTTTGTAAGCTGTACCCTCTGCAGTTCTGTATTGAATGGTTAAACCCATTTGATACAAATATTTAATCAGTACGTATTTCAGTAGTTCCCGGCAGCGTTGTTTGCTGTCGATCGATATGTTCGCAGGGTCTGTTCCATCGAACAATGCATCAGAATTGATATTTCACGCCGGAGATACACCGGTATGATGCTGTACGATGCTTAACCGTTCGTGCTTACATATCTGGTTCAGATAGAGCAATGTTGAATGGTCCATTAAAACAAGGAAGGTGTAAAATGCTCGAAACCATTGCCATAATATTGATAATCCTCTGGCTCCTGGGTCTGGTGACATCATACACCATGGGTGGTCTGATTCACGGACTTCTTGTCATTGCAATCGTGGTGATTCTGATTCGTGTCATTCAGGGACGACGTATTTAGTGCCGGGCGATTCCATAACGTTTGCATAAACGTTGAATCCGTGATCTCTCGACATTTCGTGTTCAGGTTGACCATGTTCTTTGGTCTCTGATCAGGAATGAAAACCGTTTTTATCGATCTTTTTTAAAACCGGAAATATGAGGGGTTGGTTTGAAACTCTTTTAATGTTTTGCAGGCACACTTTCTCTGCAACTGATAAATGATGAATTGGAGCAGTCGTATGAAAAAAATGATTTGGCTTGTCCTGGGTATTTCGGGAATGCTTCTCGGGTATCCCTCTGCAGAAAGCCATGCCAAAGTCAACGTGAAAATCGGTGTTAATCTGGGTCAGGGCCGATCGCACCATCATCATCGCAGACATTGGCATAGACGCAATCGGCACGATGAGGTGAGAGGGCGGAACCACCACGACAACGGCCGTTGGGAGCCCGCTTCAAGACGAAGGGGATAATCGCAGGGTCTGGGAAAGGCGTTGCGAAGTAGCAGTGAGGTGAAAATATCGAATTGATGATCAATAAAAACAGGAGACTATTATGAAAAGCTATGCATTACTCATGTTGGTGTTGTTGACACTTGCGGGATGCTCAACGACATACAAAGGCACCGTAAAAGGCGCCAGCATTCAGGAAGAGTCAAGAAGCAAAGACATGGCCAGCATCTCAAAGGTGACACCGGCTCAACTGTAAATATCATATATGTGCACAAATAAAACTCTTTTGCCCCAAGCGATGAGATGACTTTTTTGTGCAATATGTGACCAACTGTCTGAATCAAGTCACTTTTCGTTATTTCCTGGTCGCGATTCAGGAGGCACCTGAAGAAGTGCTGAAAACAGATTTCTTCATGATCCCCGATAAATCGGGATTGGTGAATTCAGGTTCTTTCTCTTCAAAATCCCGGCCATCCAAGGCCGGGACTTGAGGGGTTCAAGTGCGTGCTGTCATTATCAACAAGCAGGACAATACCAATAGCATGCCTTTAGGTTTCCATGCTGAATACAATAGCTGAATTGAATGGATTCAGGACTGGACAAGGCTCCAAAGAAAAAACCTACTTCAGTTATCGGGATGAATGTGCAGTATTGTCTTCAGTCGAAATCAGGCACAAGCGGCTAAAGAAAAAAGTTTTTCAGGGTCTGGCAGGAAAGAGCTCCTTCAAATGGTCGGGTTCTGTCTCGTCAGATCATTTTGCGTTGCAAGGTTTTCCAAAATGCCGATTCAACTGTGTCCTTACGATTTTCCATACGGCGATGGTTTGATTCCTCGCCTCGCCTGCCCACGAAGCGCGTTCACCCGGCAATGGTCACGATTATTGCAGTCGTGAGCTGTATTGCCTTATCCTACCCGAATGTATCCAGGGCCGATGAGCCCCTCCCTGTTCTACCATCCGACTCCACCATGGTAATCAAAAGGCTCGTGGAAATAACGCTATCGAAAAAGCCTGACGGCGTGACTGGCATCAAGAGCATCGTATACATTAATGCCACTCCGGTTACGGTATGGAAAGTCCTCACCGATTACAATAACCTCAAGCGATATATCCCAAGGATGGTTGAAAGCAATCTTGTTGAGGACAAGGGCACGCTGAAGGTGATCGACCTGACCGGGGAGTTCCGGGTGATTTTGTTCACTAAAACAATTCGAGTCACCATAAACATGCATGAAACGTTTCCCCTGCGAATCGATTATGAGCAAATATCCGGTGATTTTGAGGTGTATAAAGGATCGTGGATACTTCAACCGCATCCGGACGAAGGAACCATACTGACCTATGAGGCCGAAATCAAACCATCATTTGCCGCACCGGACTTTATTTTTCATGGCATCCTGAAAAAAGATCTGGTAGGGGGACTAACCGCACTCAGAAACGAGGCTGAGCGAACGCAACTCAAGTGAGCGCTTATTCTTATTGGAAGGGGGGAATTGTGCGCTGACCTGTCAAGCCAGGTCGAATAGCAATACCTCGGCTTTTTCAAGACCTGCAATCAATAGTCGATCCTCGTCGCTGACCGATGCGCCGTCACCCTCTTCGAGCTTATATCCGTTTACAAGAAGTTTCACGCATGCCACCTGAAGCCAGACCTGCCTGCCTGGAGTTATGGTGTATACAACCTCTTCGCCTGATTCGAGCAATGCTGCATAGAGATTTGCATCCTGATGAATGGTTAAGGAACCCTTACCGCCATCCGATGAAGCTATCAGCCTCAAGGCGCCACGCTTTTCTTCATCAGGAAAGTACTTCTGTTCGTATTCAGGCATTAATCCCGATATTTCCGGCAAAACCCTTATCTGCAGAAAATGTACCGGTTCAGACTTTGAGTGGTTGAACTCACTGTGGTTTTTGCCTGTGCCTGCGCTCATTCGCTCTACATCTCCGCGGCGAATAACGGAGCCATTACCCATGCTGTCCCGATGCTCAAGAGCACCATCAAGGATACAGGAGAAATTATTTCCATGTCACGATGTGGATGGATCCCGAAAACCCTTGCCGGGCTGAACCCGGTCGTCATTGATCACCCGTAGCGACTGAAACCCCATGTAATTCGGATCGTCACAATCGGCGAAAGAAAATGTGTACCATGAGTTAAGCCAGCTGTATTCTGAGTGACCACGATCATCGGCTTTACGGCCAGTAAACATTGTCACTTCCTTCTTGTCAGATTGTATGCAATTTGACCCATAACATGTACTTTTCCATCCATTTCTGCAGGAACGATCGGCAGCCATCCTCATCGAACAAGCCCTCTTTTGCCTGAAGAAACGCTTCGGGCTGACCAAGTGCAGGCATATCAAGAGATGCGAGGATATTTCGCAGGTGCTGCTGAGCCAAGGCAGTGCCGACGGCGCCCGGCGATACGCCGATAATGCCCGCGGGCTTCCCTGCCCAGACACTCTCCCCATGGGGACGGGAAGCATGGTCAATGGCGTTCTTGAGTACACCGGGTATGGAACGGTTGTATTCAGGCGTAACGAAAAGAACTCCGTGCGCGTCAGCGATCTCCTGCTTCAGACGCCTGACGGATTCGGCCTGCCGGTCATCGTCATCCTGGCAGTAGAGAGGCAGATCCCCGATCTGCACCTGCCTGAACAGGAAATCGGGTGAAGCCAGCCTTGCGATGGCATCGGCAAGCCTGCGATTTAATGAATCCTTTCTGATGCTGCCGACAAGAACTGCAATCCGGTATTGGCTCATAACTAAATCTGTTAAAGGTTATTCGATCTTGATCTCCTCCAGCCTATCAACCGATGCGCACTGCAAGCATTGAAAGCGAGCCACCTTCGATCCCCTCTACAGGAAAGCTGACCTCATCTCCCGGCCTGCGCAGACCGAGCACATAGAGAAGCGGAAGGAAATGGTCCGGTGAAGGAACTGAAAGCCTTGCCGCCTCTCCCATGTTCCTGTATTCGGCAAGTTCGCGATCCCGGCCAGCCAGGATAAGCGCCTTTGCTTCGCTTTCGAAACGAACTGCCCAGTCGAACGGTTGCACATGATCGTCTCCCCATGCATAGGCTCTCAGGTTATGAACAAGGTTGCCGCTTCCAACGACCAGGATACCTTCATCTCGCAAGGGTTGCAGAAGGCGAGCGGTCTCATAATGAAACTCCGGTCCCTTCGTTTGATCGATGCTGAGTTGTACCACAGGAATATCTGCGTCAGGAAACATATGGCAAAGCACCGACCATGTACCGTGGTCAAACCCCCGCTCTTTATCAAAACGAACATTGAGCGGCAGAAGTTGTTGCCGGACCCTTTCCGCAAGTTCCGGACTGCCCGGCGCAGGCCAGTCAACCTCATAGAGTTCTCGCGGAAACCCGTAAAAATCGTGGATGGTCTCAGGTGAAGAGTCCCCGCTTACCGCAGTTTCAGGAACGTACCAGTGAGCCGATATGGCCAACACCGCTCTGGGGCGAGGCACGCTGAGCGCTAAGCTTCGCCAGCCTTCGGTATATCTGTTGGACTGGATGGCATTCATCGGGTTCCCATGTCCCAGAAACAGAGTCGGCATTAGACTTACCATAGCGAACACTCATATGTAAAGTTTTCAACAATCAACGTAAACAGGTAACAACAACTCATAAGGAATACCGGGAAGACACCCCGATCATTTGGGCTGTGTTTTGATCATTTCAACCTCCAGTGCGATATCGACCTCTTCGCCTACAAGCACTCCTCCGGTTTCCAGTGATTTGTTCCATGAAAGACCAAAATCCTTGCGGTTGATTGTGGTACTTGCCGAGGTTCCCCGCCTGATGTTGCCCCAGGGATCTTTACTCTCCTTCGAAAATGGCGCGACATTCAGCACCACCGATCTGGTGACACCATGGATCGTAAGGTCACCGGTAACCTTCAAGGCTCCCTTCCCGGAACGACTCCATTTTCTTGAGATAAATGTCATGGTCGGGTACCTGGCTACATCCAGGAAATCAGCACTGCGAAGATGCTCGTCACGCTTCTGTACGTTGGTATTGACAGAATTCGGATCGATGTTGACGTCGACTTTCGATTTTGTGACCTCCTTGTCGTCAATATCCACAACCCCGTTGAATTTCTCGAAATTACCCTTGACATTTGAAACCATAAGATGCTTGACCTTGAATCCCACACTTGAATGATCCGGATCAATTGTCCAGGTAGAAGCTGATCCAATAGTCGGAATCAACAGTGTCAGACCGACGACGATACTTCTGGTAAAATGTTTCATAATTTTTGTCCCCTTAGTTTTTATTTTTTCCCTTGAGATCAAACAACTTTTGAGATGATTAAGTTGTCGTCAGCCATTTATTGGCCGTAAAAATCCCTGCCGTAATCAGGTAGGAAACACGAACAGTAAGCTTGGCGATTTGGCCAAAAAACAACCTGGCATGATCATGAAATATTGTCGTTTAACATGATTTCGCCGCTATTTTGCAGGTCAATTGTTTACCCCCTCTTTAAGAAACGTCGTGCTCACATGCAATCACTCTGATCGTACGATCCCAGGAACAATGATCCCTGCTCGCTTTCGTGATCAGCCACCATTCGATAACCCTTACATACCTTTACCGTTCTACAGACTGCCCCACCCACTTAGCGCCGAACCACTCAATATGCGAGACATAATAGTTCACTGTTTGGGTACCACCCTCTGAGTTGCTGTTCAATTATGATGTTGACTCGCCCCCAGACTCACCGGCTCCATTTTAAAAATCAGTACCGTCAGCCATTGCTGATACTTCGTCATTACTGCCGGACTTTTCTGCCATAGATGAACCAAACAGTTATTTCCATTACTACTGTCAATTAATTTCACATCGTTTTTTCACGACTTTTCTTACAGTCAGCGGCACTCCTTTTCATAACTTCAAGCCCTGTATATCATATATATTTCAGGCGTATATATGCGGATTTTCGATACAGGTTTTTTATATACAAATAGCCAGCTAAATCATTATTATTGAAGAAGTTATATTTGCACTTTTATCAATAAAAAATTTTGAAAATAATTCATATTCATATATACTTCCATTGTAACCAAAACAAACTGCCGGATATTAAAATGAGTTTTTCGGACAAGATGATCCATGCCTAACATCGGAAGTATATTTGTATCGTCATGCAGTTGTGTCTGTTATCATCCAGAACCACAAACAAGACGGACGGTCGTTGAGCATCTGTATCGCTCGTTGCTTTTTCTTTTCTTGTGTTCCATACTTGCGACTCCCGCCAGGCTTGATGCGAAATCGGCCAGCGAAGTATACGAACAGGCCTCTAAAAGTGTGGTCGTGGTCAATAATTATGATGAAAAGGGTAAGCGACAGCAGCTTGCCAGCGGTGTTGTCATGCCCAACGGAGAGGTAGCCACCAACAACCATGTCATAGAAAAAGCAGCAAGACTCACCGTCCTTTACAACGGAAAAGAGTTTGCAGCAAAACCCCTGCACTCAGATCCGGAAAGGGATATATGTGTACTTGAAGTATCTGGCATGAATTCCCCCAAAGCCGTCATCGGCAACACCAAAATGCTGAAAGTAGGAGCCCGGGTTTATGCCATAGGCTCACCACGCGGGCTTGAGCTTACACTTTCCGACGGAATTGTTTCTGGATTTCGTGAGGTTGAGGGCGGGCACTACATACAGACTACCGCACCTATTTCATCAGGTTCAAGCGGCGGAGGATTGTTCGATGAAGATGGTCAACTGATTGGATTGCCTACATTTTTCCTTACAGAGGGCCAGCAGCTGAATTTTGCCGTGCCTGTTGAATGGGTTCTGGAAGCTCCCAAACGGAAAAACGTAATCGCCTTAAAAACACATAATCGTTCCGCATGGCTCAATAAGGCTGTTATCCTGGAACAGAAAAAAGATTGGCTTGGCATGCTCAGGGAATGTCAGCAGTGGGTTAAAGCCCAGCCAAAATGCGGCGATGCCTGGTACTGCACCGGATTGGCCTATTCAAGGATTGGAGATTTACCCAATGCCATCGATGCTTTTGAGAAAACCGTAGTTATCAATCCGAACTATTCGGCCGCATGGTGCGATCTGGGGATAGCTTATGGGCTTTCCAACATGAAACCCGATGCCATAGACGCTTATAACCAGGCGATTCGTTCTGATAAAAACAATTCTGCCGCATGGCACAATCTGGGGATACTTTACCAGAAAAACGGTGAGAGCAACGCTTCAACCCAGTCATTCAGGCAGGCTGTGCGCATCAACCCCAACTACATATCCGCGTGGTTCAATCTTGGAGTCAACCTGAAGGATGGAGGCAATCCATCCGGCGCAATTGAAGCGTTCATGCAGGTCGTTCGCCTGAACAGGAATAACGCTTTTGCATGGTACAATATTGGCGTCGCATACAGGGAAAGCGGCAATTCAGGCAAATCCATAGAAGCTTTTCAGCAGGCGCTTCGCATAAATCCCCATTATGATGCATCGTGGGTAAATCTGGCATACACTTATGGGCTTGCCGGACAAAAAAATGAGGAGTTCAGAACCTATGCAATGGCGATCAGGGCCAACCCTGCGAATGCAGACGCATGGGTCGGCCTGGGAGTGGCTTATTCCAGGAACAGGCAAATGGACAAAGCTGTTGACGCATATAATCAGGCATTGAGCATCAATCCAAACAATGCACAGGCCTTGTTCAACCTCGGGCGCCATTATGCTTCAACCAATAATCAGGAAACAGTCAAGAACCTTTACGTGCGCCTTAAAGACATTGATGCCCTATTGGCAAAAAGTTATCTGGAAAAGTACATTCTGTAACAATCAAAAGGCATAACAACAACTCACCACCTACAGTTGGCTGGTTTGTTTCAGCCATTCGATGCGATTTTTCAGACGCTCGGCGCTTGATAACGGTATAAGCCCAAGATCACTCAACTGGCCATTATCCCCGATCATCTCCTCACTCAGGAACAGCTCGATATATGTCCGGATTCCTTTGACCTGTGGGATATTGGATCCGTGAACATACATAAACAGCTTTCTCGAAATCGGATACTTTCCTGACTCGATATTCTCATACGTTGGAGCAAATCCATCGACGGTCGCATACCTGACGGCATCGCGGTTCTGCATGTACAGGCCATACGATATAATACCGATCGCATCCTTGTTGTTCATGACCTCATCGAGCAAGGTTTCGTCATGGTCAATAATGGCGACATAGGCACCGTCACGCCTTATTTTTAAATACTTGCCGCAGTAATCAAGGTATTCCGGCATGGTTCGTGATTGCTCACCGATCACCTTTTCGACAAAAACTTGCCTTGTCCCCGAACTGACTGGCGGTCCATAAACAAGTATCTTCTGTTTTGGTAAATCGGGGCGGATCTGGTTCCAGGTTTTGTAAGGATTCTTTTCGAGCTTTCCCCTCAAAGGCACCTCTGCTGCGAGTGCAAAAAAAAGATCCTTCCGGGTCAATCTGAGTTTGGCCCCCTCCCTGGAGTTGGCCAGAACGATCCCGTCCAGCCCGACCGGCATCTGGATGATGTCATTGACCTCCTCGACTTTTGTCTGGCCCAGATCGGAATGGTCTATATTTTTCGAAAGGAGGGCAATGTCGATACGCATTACGTCATCGCCTTTGATGAGCATGTCGATGGCTGCTTCGGAACCTACGCTCTTATAGATGGGGGACGGGAATGTTGTTCCCTTGCTGAACTCCTGCGATACATACTGGGCGAAGGGCTCGAGGGTGTGGGAACCTGCAATATGGATCTGGTCATGCGCTTCGAGTCTGACTGCGCTCATACATGCAACAGCACATATAAAGGCTGATACAATCCATGAACGCCCCATAGCTCTTTCTTCTTTTATGGATTATGAATCTGCCCATTGCCAAGCACAAACGATATGACAAAAATGTAATTAAAATTCCAGTAAGTCACCAAATTTATACCACAATCAGCTCGCCGGTCACCTCCCCTGCACAGAAATATCAACCACCCAGCTCATATCACCGAGAGTTACCAGCGCTTTGACAGGAAGTCCGCCTTCCGGGGCATCAACGATGGTAAATGATTTTCTTCCGGAATCATAGCTCAACCATGAAGGCAACGGAGCGCCGCTTTCCAGCGTGACAATTTCGACGCCGCCTCTTAATGTCAATGCACTTATAACCTCTTCAGGCAATGCGAAAGTGAGCATTGAGCCCGGACGAAGCATATCCGCAGGAATAGTCACCTGTATCAGTCCTGAGCCATTGCCTGTCGACTCAATGACCAAAGTGACAGTCAGGCGACCCATCTCATCATGATCCGTTCCGTTTTCATACGTTAAAGAGGCCGTGCTGATATTTCCGGTAACGCCGCTCTGCTCCAGAAGGCTTGGACTGGTTTCTCCACCTGTGCCTGCAATGCTACCGGCACTACCTGTGCTCTCACCAGCAAAACCGCCGGTTTCCAAACCCGGAACATTTACCAAACCGTTGGTATCGATAGTAACAACACTTGGTGGCGGTGTTGGCGAGTTAACTGTGCCGGGCTGGTTTCCATTGGCATTGATGATGTCTACAGGCGATACCGGTGTCACCAGGGTATACTGGCTGACATTCAGGGTTCCATTCAGGAATGTAATTGCATAATTACCTGAGCTCAAACCACCCGGTATAATCGTATAGCTACCGATATCGACCGCCCCCTGGCTTGTACCACCGTAACTGACCGTTCCGGCAAGTACGCTGCTGGTCTCTCCATTGACAAAACCGATGTAGTTCACTCCGTTGCCGCCACTGTATGCAAAACCATCATAGAGCTTGTTTGAGTCTAATGCCGTCACAGTCAGACTTGCTGGCGTTATGTCAGCCGTCGTCGTCGCTGTTGTGTTCCATGTGTAGTTGGCCGCATCCGTTCCGACAAGCGTCATTCCGCTTACCGTCACCGTTTTTGCTGTACCGGCATTCTTGTCGTCATAGCTCGACACGGTAACGTCAACACTCACCAGGTCACCGGTTACACGGTTATCAGAAAGAATTACCGAAGCATCTGGTGTTCCGTCGTACACCTTGTTCACTCCCGTCACGCCAATAGAGATCGATGACTTATCCACCTTGTAGTTGGCAGTACTCGTCGTGAACGAGGCGAAGCTGTAGTTCGCTGCGTCATTGCCCGT
>JAAXXK010000037.1 GCA_013334525.1 Chlorobiaceae bacterium | reverse complement strand
TGTAGTTCGACGCATCCGTGCCCGTCACGCTGTCGATCGACTGCTTGTAGCTGCCCGCCTTAAGATGCGTGCTCGTGCTGTAGGTCGCGCCCGAGATCGACGCCAGCGCATTCAGCGTGTCGCCAGAGACCGTGCCGCTCAACGTCACCGTACCAGGGGTCACCGCGTCGCCGTAGATGTTGGTGCCGGTGGCGATGTCGCTCGCCGTCAAGGCTCTCTGGCTCACCGTGTAGTTGGCACTCGAGGTGGTGAACGCCGCGAAGCTGTAGTTCCCTGCATCTGTGCCCGTCACGCTGTCGATCGACTGCTTGTAGCTGCCTGCCTTCAGGTGCGTGCTTGAACTGTAGGTCGCACCCGAGATCGACGCCAGCGCATTCAGCGAGTCGCCCGATACCGTGCCGCTCAACGTCACCGTGCCAGGGGTCACCGCATCGCCGTAGATGTTGGTGCCGGTAGCGATCTCGCTCGCCGTCAAGGCTCTCTGGCTCACCGTGTAGTTCGCACTCGAAGTCGTGAACGCAGCGAAGCTGTAGTTCGACGCATCCGTGCCCGTCACGCTGTCGATCGCCTGTTTGTAGCTCCCAGCCTTCAGGTGTGTGCTCGTGCTGTAGGTCGCGCCCGAGATTGCGGACAATGCCGTCAGAGAGTCGCCAGATATCGTACCGCTCAACGTCACCGTGCCAGGGGTCACCGCGTCGCCGTAGATGTTCGTGCCGGTGGCGATCTCGCTCGCCGTCAGTGCACGCTGGCTTACTGTGTAGTTCGCACTCGAAGTCGTGAACGCATTGATACTGTAGTTCTCGGCATCAGTACCTGTCAACCCGCCGATCGACTGTTTGTAGCTCCCCGCTTTCAGGTGCGTGCTCGTACTGTAGGTCGCACCCGAGATCGACGCCAGCGCATTCAGCGTGTCGCCAGAGACCGTACCGCTGAAAGTCACTGCGCCCGGCGTCACCGTATCGCCGTAGATGTTCGTGCCGGTAGCGATGTCGCTCGCCGTCAATGCACGCTGGCTTACCGTGTAGTTCGCGCTTGAGGTGGTGAACGCCGCGAAGCTGTAGTTTCCTGCATCCGTGCCCGTCACGCTGTCGATCGACTGCTTGTAGCTGCCTGCCTTAAGATGCGTGCTCGTGCTGTAGGTCGCGCCCGAGATCGACGCCAGCGCATTCAGCGTGTCACCCGATACCGTACCGCTCAACGTCACCGTGCCAGGGGTCACCGCATCACCGTAGATGTTCGTGCCGGTGGCGATGTCGCTCGCCGTGAGCGAACGCTGGCTTACCGTGTAGTTCGCACTCGAGGTGGTGAACGCCGCGAAGCTGTAGTTCCCTGCATCCGTGCCCGTCACGCTGTCGATCGACTGCTTGTAGCTGCCTGCCTTCAGGTGCGTGCTCGTGCTGTAGGTCGCGCCAGAGATCGACGCCAGCGCATTCAGCGTGTCGCCAGAGACCGTGCCGCTCAACGTCACTGTGCCCGGGGTCACCGCGTCGCCATAGATGTTGGTGCCAGAGGCGATGTCCGTCGCCGTCAATGTTCGCTGGCTCACCGTGTAGTTCGCGCTTGTGGTCGTGAACGCATTGATACTGTAATTGTCCGCATCTGTGCCCGTCAAGCCACCTATTGTCTGTTTGTAGCTGCCAGCCTTCAGCTTCGAACTCGTGCTGTAGGTCGCGCCAGAGATCGACGCAACCGCCGTCAGCGAGTCGCCCGATATCGTACCGCTGAACGTCACCGAACCCGGAGTCACCGTGTCGCCATAAATGTTGCTGCCTGTGGCAATATCGCTCGCCGTCAACGCCTTCTGGCTCACCGTGTAGTTGGCGCTTGAGGTGGTAAACGCAGCGAAGCTGTAGTTGTCCGCATCTGTGCCCGTCACACTGCCAATCGACTGTTTGTAGCTGCCGGCCTTCAGGTTCGAGCTCGTGCTGTAGGTAGCTCCGGAGATCGACGCAACCGCTGTCAGCGAATCACCCGATACCGATCCGCTCAGGGTCACAGCACCCGGCGTTACCGTACCGCCGTAGATGTTGCTGCCAGAGGCGATCGAACTCACACTCAAGGCCTTTTGCGTGATCGTCCCGGATCCCGAAGCTGTAAATGAGTTGACTGTGTAACCGGTGATATTCCATCCGCCGCTATTTATTGTGCCCGCATTGTAGGTGGCGTTCAATGTATGGGTTCCGACATTGCGACTGCCGAAGGTAGCGCTGGCCAGGCTCAGATCGCTCACTGCAAAAGTTGGATCACTGTCGATATTGCCGCTGACCGTGCCACCACTGAATGATGCACCCATAGCCGATACATTACCGTCATAGACCTTGGTAGCATTCAAACCGGAAATGGTCAGGCTCGGGGCATTCTGGCGGTAATAGAAGTTTCTTGTTCCAGACGTGGGGGCAGGCAGGGTACTATAGGCAACATTGTAGTATTTGTATTTCGTAGCTCCTGTTGCCCCAACCATATTACCCGACAGTGTCGTCGTATTGGGGTTCCCCTGGAAAATGCTGATCGTACCTGAACCGGATGTGGTAACAGTACTGCCCAGTGTCACATCGCCACCGGTTGATGTGCCAGCCGCGACGTTTACACCGGCTGTCAGCATAATCGTCGAGCTGCTACCGGTAAGCGTAATCGCCCGGTCAACGGTGAAATTGCCACCGATCAACGCTTTAATATTGCCCGTACCACCTATAGCCCCTGCATATGGAGCCAAAGTGCCCAGGCTCACATCGCCGGACCAGTTGAAAACCAGAGTTGCGTCAGTGGTCACCGCTCCGGTGCCAAGAGTACCGGTCGTACCTCCATTGCCCACCTGCAACGTACCGCCGGTTATATAGGTATTGCCGGTATAACCGTTGTTGCCGGTCAGCGTCAGTATACCGCCGCCCAACTTTGTCAGTGAACCTGACCCGGTGATCACTCCGCCGTATGTATAGGCATTCGATCTGTTGAACACCAGCGATGCATTGTCGGTGATATTTCCGGAGATTGCGCCGACGGTACCACCAGCGCCGATCGACAACGTACCGGCACTGATCGTTGTTCCTCCTCCGTATGTATTGATCCCCGTCAGCGTCAGCGTAGAAGTTCCAGACTGCGTCAAACTTCCCGATCCGCTTATCACACCTGACAATGTCTGATTGGCGGAACTGTTGTAAATGAATGACCCTGTGTTGCTGATATTGCCGGCATAGTTACCACCACCAAGGGTTCCGCTCCCGCCTATGACCAGGGTGCCTGCACTGATCGTTGTGCCGCCGGTATAGGTGTTCGCTCCTGTCAGCGTCCATGTGCCGCTATCGACTTTGGTCAATGTTCCTCCACCTATGGCGAGAATACCGTCGATACGGGAACCTGATGCTGTCCCACCAAGCGTCAGGTTGTAATTTCCCGTGATCGTACCGGTATTCGACAACACTATGGCACCGTTGGTCGCGACGATGCTGCTGTTAGCACTCAAGGTGAGTAATCCACTACAGGTTACTGATGTTGTGGAGCTGTTGATCAATGCACCGTTGTTGCTGATACCCGTTCCACCTATATAGAGCGCTGCGTTGACCGGATTTCCATTAAGGTCCAGGACGCCCGTACCGCTTATGGTTACCGCATTGCATGCTGACAGGGCATCGGTTCCGCCAAGCTTCAGGGTTCCTGCAGATATCGTCGTATTGCCCGAGTAGGTGTTGCTGCCAGAGAGGGTCAGAACCGAATTCGTTGAGGTTCTCTTTACAATTTGACCTCCTCCAGAGATAGTGCCCGACAACAACTGATCCGCAGAGCTTTCATAGATGAATGATCCAGCACCCGTTATATTGCTGCTGTAATTACCGGACCCAAGAGAACCGCTACCACTGATGATCAACGAGCCACCGGATTGTATGTTGATCCCGCCGGTGTGCGTGTTCACTCCCGTCATAGTCAGGGTGCTGCCAAACATCACATCCAAACCTGCAGAGCCACTGACAACTCCTGATAATGTCTGGTTTGAAAGACTGAATCTGAGGCCACCTGTGCCATTGATGACAACGGAACTGCCGTATGTGCCGCCACCAAGTTCACCAATGATATTCAGGATTCCTGAATTGACGGTCGTACTCCCAGTGTATAACTTCGTCCCGCTCAATGACAGGGTACCTGCTCCATCTTTCGTCAGGGAACCGGTGGAACTCGCAATTCCACCGGAGAATACGATCCCGGTACCGGTAACATAGATCGTCGATGAAGTCCCATCAGTTAAAGTGAATGCACGATTTGTATTTTGGGCCCCAACCGTATCGCATCGTAGCGTTCCACCGCCAAGCACAAGGTTGGATGCCGCGCTTGAAGCCTGGCCGAGATTGCCGGCGACACCACCGTCGTTGACCGAGGAAACCTGCACGGTTCCGTTATTGATCGTGGTAACCCCGGTATAGGTGTTCGTTCCCGACAGTGTAAGCGTGCCGGCTCCGGACATCGTGAGGTTTCCGGTGCCACTGATCACTCCGGACAAAGTCTGGCTTGCGCTGCTGTTATAGACGAAAGTACCGGAATTGCTTATCGCACCGCCATAAATGCCGCTACCCAGTTTTCCGCTCCCTCCGATGAGCAGTGTGCCACCCGAGATCGTTGTCGAACCCGTGTAGGCATTGGCGCCAGTCAGCGTCAGCGTACCTGGTCCCTTCTTTACAAGATTGAAGCCATTTCCACCAATGGAACTCAGGGTGCTTGCAAACGTTATCGACTGGCCGTTCGTGTCTATCGAATAACTGTAACCTGAGTAAGTAAGAAATTTTGCTGAATTGTCGAGTGTGTAGCTTGAGCTGTACTGCAGTGTTCCACCAATAAATGAGAGGAAGTTTAAGTTATTTATCGCTCCAGATGAACCCAATGACAAAGTTCCACCATAAAGAAGAATCCCATGACCATTACTGAAGTTATTATTGCTGCCGGTCAACGTCAATGTCCCGCTACCATATTTTACCAAAGTAGAATCCAGACTGCCGGAAAGAGATGTAGCAAAAGTAACTGAAT
Organism: Chlorobiaceae bacterium; assembly: GCA_013334525.1. Classification (GTDB taxonomy): domain Bacteria; phylum Bacteroidota; class Chlorobiia; order Chlorobiales; family Chlorobiaceae; genus Chlorobaculum. The sequence goes on along the minus strand of JAAXXK010000037.1, from coordinate 21,892 downwards.
TGCTACCCGTGTCTATTCTGTACGTATGACCTACAGAACTATCGAATCGGAGGGAGTAGTCATGATTGTTGCTACCCCCATACAGCAGCGTGCCATCGACAAAAAATATCGTACCCCCTGAATCAGGTGGACCAAAGGCTTCGGCTCTGTTCACGGAAACGGTTCCGTTAGTGAGGTAGGTTGTACCCGTATAGGTATTGGTACCCGACAGCGTCAATATATTGGTACAATCGAAATTCAGGCTTCCGGAACCGCTAATTGCTCCGGAAAGAGTCTGTGTGGAACTACTGTTATATACGAAGGCGCCCTCGTTGCTGATATTTCCGGCATAGCTGCCTCCGCCCAGGGTGCCACTTCCACCTATTTTCAACGTACCGGCGCTGATGGTTGTGTCGCCGGTATAGTGGTTAGCGCCCGACAGCGTAAGGATTCCTGCTCCTGCCTTGGTCAACGAACCGTTTGTGGAGGCGGCCGATCCCGATATCGTCAGCTCAGTGCCCGTGCCAACATCGATCGTCGAGGTCGTACCGGCTGTCAAGGTAAAGGCCCTGTCGGTTGATGCCGTCGCACCGGTATATTGCAATGTTCCGCCTCCCAGCACAAGGTTCCCTGAGGCATTCGTCGCAGCTCCCAAATTGCCCGACACTCCTCCGTTGCCGATCGTCGACACACTCAGCACCCCGGCGTTGATCGTCGTGACTCCCGTGTAGGTGTTCGTTCCGGCCAGCGTCTGCGTTCCTGCTCCGGCTTTGGTCAGCGATACGATGCCGGTCCCGTCCTGGATTACACCTCCGTAGGAGGTTGAGGTGCCGTCACCTCCGGTCGTCAGGGTTGCCGCAGTCGAACTGCTGTTTGTTACCGTACCTTCTGCGCCTGAGAGAGAGCCGATCGACACATTGAAGCCGTTCAGGTCAAGCAGATAGGAACCGGTAAAGCTCACCGCAGAATTAGTGCCGAACGCTGCCGTTGAACCGGCCTGGAGAATACCGCCACCGATGATCGTCGATCCGGTGTAGGTGTTCGTTCCAGACAGCGTCAGTGTACCAGCCCCGGCCTTGGTCAGCGAACCGTCCGTAGCAGCACTCGATCCCGATATCGTCAGCACCGTGCCAGACGTGTTCACATCGATCGTCGAGGTCGTGCCGGATGACAGGGTAAAAGCCCGGTCGGTTGACGCCGTTGAACCGGTATATTGCAACGTACCGCCGCCAAGAACAAGGTTTCCTGCGGCATTCGTCGCAGCTCCAAGGTTACCGCCTACTCCTCCGTTGCCGATCGTCGACACACTCAAAACCCCTGCGTTGATCGTCGTAACTCCAGTATAGGTGTTCGTCCCTGAGAGCGTTTGGGTGCCTGCTCCGGTCTTTGTCAACGATACGGTGCCGGTCCCATTCTGGATTAGGCCTCCAAAGCTGGTGGACGAATCGTTTCCTCCGGTAATAAGGATGCCCGCTGTCGCATTGCTGTTGGTTACCGTACCCGTAGTGCCTGACAACGAACCTATCGACACAGTATTGCCGTTCAGGTCAAGCGTACCGGCACCGGTAAAGTTCACTGCCGAATTAGTACCAAACGCCGATGCAGATGCGGCTTGAAGCGTACCGGCACTGATCGTTGTCGAACCCGTATAGCTGTTCGTTCCCGTCAACGTCAACGTGCCGGAACCAAGCTTGGTGAGTGAACCGCCGGAGCTGTTCAGTGCGCTGGACAGCGTTACTGACTGGCTGTTCGTGTCTATCGAATAAAGCTGGCCCGCAGCAGTGCTGAATCGTGCGGAATAGTCTGTGGTGTTGCTTGCACTGTACTGCAGTGTGCCGCCGCCGAAGCTTATGGCGCCTGTTGTGCCGATCGCACCTGCGGAGCCCAGCGACAACGTGCCGCCGTTGATATTGGTGCCTCCGTCATAGGTGTTCGTGCCGGTCAGCGTCAATATGCCGCTTCCCATCTTGGTGAAAGAACCCCCGCTACTGGTCAGATTGGCGGCAAAAGTAACCGGATAATAGCCTGTTTCTATCGAATAGGCCTGGTTCGAAGCCGTACTGAAGCGGCTGGAAAAGTCGTAATTGTTGCCAACTACAGATTCATATTGCAGCGTGCCGCCGCCGAAACTGATCGTACCACTCGCACCGAGTGAAGTTGAGCCTGAAACAATCAGTTTGCCGCCATTGATCATCGTCGGGCCGACATAACTACTGGGCGAAGTAAGATGCCATGAGCCGGCACCTGCTTTTATCACTGTTCCCGAGCCCTGGATCGCCGTACCCACGGAACTGACATAACCCGGGGATCCTCCCGTTGTTCCGCCAAGCGTCAAACTATGTCCTGCAAGTGATATAGGGGTAGCCAGCGTTGAGCCCACGGTGAACCACCCCGCGTTGGCAACAATGCTGCTATCGGAGCCAAGCGTAATACTCCCATCATATTTCGATCCGCTGGCACCACTGTTGGTCAGCGCTCCTCCGCCTGATATTCCCGTTCCATTCAACGTCAACGGTTCAGCTAATGAAACACCATACCCGTTGAGATCAAGCACGGCGCCATCAGCTACGACGGTCCCGGCTCCGTCCCAGCCCAGCACCGAACTCGACCCGGAAAAGCTATTGGAACCGAGCTTCAACGTGCCTGCATTGATGTAGGTGATTCCCGTATATTGATTTACCGCGCCAAGTGTCAGTGTTCCGCTTCCGGATTTTGTGACAGTTCGAGTACCGCTTCCATCACTGATAAATCCGCTGTAGGTTCCCGAACCACTTCCGACATTGAATATCGTGGCGCCATTGCCGCTGATGTTACCCGTACCGCTGATGCCGCCGCCGGTGGTGTTCATCGTCAGGTTCAGAGTACCAAGCGTGTTCCCAATGTTGGCATTGATATAAATGTTGTTGTCGGCTGTGAGCGTCAACGTCGGTGTACCGGTGGCTGTCGTTTTGGTGATCGCACTGGAGACGGTAATGTTTCCAAGGCCACTCCCACCTGCTCCTGGTCCGGAATTGTTGGCCGTATCGATAGTCACACTGGTGCCGGCATTCAGGGAACCAACAATTGCCGTAGCCGCTGTGGCATCTATGGTATAGTCATACGGATCGATCAACCATAGACCCCCTGAACCTTGCGTAGCCCCTGCGTTAACCCGAGCGCCGGACATATCAACCTGATGACCCGAGGTCTCGATCCTTCCGCCATCGCCTCCGTTGGGGCCGCCTATGGCTTCAAAGGTTCCGTATGCCCTGGTTACAGAGTTAGGATTACTCACGTCTGACCATGCGACTACCGTTCCCCCATTACCCTTATCGGTGGCATTTGCTTCCAGTAGCGCCCCCTTTTCGACGATGGTGGAGCTTGCCTGCCGAACCGACGGATCGCTGTTCTGCCAGCTTCCGCCAACCAGCACCTCTCCGCCGCCTGTCTTGCCGGATGCCGTCAGGTGAGCTCCGTCGGTAACCAGCACCCGGTCACCCGTGGCGATGACCGTGCCGCCCTTCACATCGCTGGATGAAGCATCGAGCGTGCCCGATACGGTCGTCTGGCCCCCACCTGCAACCAGCACGATCCTGCCGCCCCTGTTCTCCAGACTCTGCGCCCTGACCTCTCCGCTGTTGCCCACCATCGACCGAGTCAGCGCATTGGCCGCTTCGGCGTTCATCACCACCAGCCCGCCATCCGCCCTGATCATCCCCTTGTTTTCAACCAGGGCGTCGACCGTGCCCTTATCGACCGCATACCTGATCAGGCCGTCTCCGTTGAAGTCCACCGTCACCTGGTCTCCGGCAAGCATTGCCACGCTCCCCTTGTCGGCCGTTATGCTGCCTTTATTGACGACCCTCGGGGCTATAAGCGCCACCACTCCGCCTGGACCGGCCGTTATCGTCCCCTTGTTGACAATGGTTCCCACCTTGCCTCCATTGGTGAAGGCATAATGTCCGTCAAGGAAGTCGTTGTCCGATATGTCCAGGGTAGAGGCCACAAATCCGCCGACATCGACCTTGGCCGTCTTGCCGAAAATCAGTCCGTTCCTGTTGAGCAGAAACAGCGTGCCGTTAGAGGAAAGATTGCCAAAAATCCGGCTCGGGTTCTGGTCGTTGATGCGGTTCAGCGCTATCGAACTCACTGTCGGTTGTACGAATCGAACGCTCGCCGACTCACCGATGTCGAAGGTGTCCCAGTTGGCGATCATCTTCGCGCTGTTCTGCGTCACGGTCATCTGGCTGCCGCTGCCGCCAATCGTGCCGCTACCTGCGGTTATCTGTCCGCCGGTCGGCAAGGCTCCGGGATCGAGGGGAGAGGCTGTCGATGTGGTCGAAAACAGTGCGGCCAGGCTCAACGCGCCAATAGTGATGATCGGGCATCCGCTTGCTCCTGCTTTCTCGGAAACCACGATCCACTTTTCCTTGATCTTCGACCAGATGATGCGATGTATGCGATTCATGCTCGGTTTTTAAGGAGGAATTACCTGATTTCGATCTCTCAGAAAAACAGCGTCGCGACCAGCCAGAAACGGTCGCTATCGCTCTTGAGTTCAGAATTGTTTCCCCAGAAGTTTCGCCCCGGATTCTCTCCGATGACATGCGCCCAGGTGCCTTTCAGGTTTAGCCGGCCGCTATATATATACTGCACTTCTACGCCAAAACCCTGAAGCCAGTACTGGTTTTTCCCTGTCGCCGTCAGTATCGAGTAGGGCCATGGGTTGACATGCGTGGTAATCCTGCCTGCGTCATAGAAGCCGCTGAGCTGAACCGTACCGTATTCGGCCGGGACCGGCAGCTTGAATCGAAGGTCGACGTTAAACAGATGCCCGGCGTCACCGGATGCTTCGCCTATCGGGTAGGCCCTCACTCCGTATGGGCCACCCAGGCAGAACTTTTCGCTGGAGTGAAGGTTACCCGACGCAAACTGCGCCGACCAGGAAAGGTTAAGGTTAACCTGCCTGCTTATCGACTGCAACCGGTTCAGCCCCATCTTTGCGTAATCAAAACCTCCCTGGCTTCCGCTCAGGCTCAGGTCAGCAACGCCTTCATTGACTGTTCCGCCCGTAACACTCAAGTTCCATGTATTGTAGCCCTCTCCGAGAAATTGGTCGAAGAAATCTCCTTTGAGCCCAAGCGTGTAGCTATTGACCGACGTGTCGCTTATATCGACGCCAAGAATGGTGTCTGAAAGCGACTTGTACTCGAAAAGCCCTGAGGCCGTAACGTTCGAGAGACGGCTGCGCACCAGCGGATAACTCAGCCCCGCATCGAAAATCTGGCCCTGGCCTTTCACGTGCAGCTCACTCAACTCCCTGAGCATCTTATAGCTCATCTGCGAGTATGAAATATTTGCCTTCAGGCCGTTGCTGCCCAGTGGATAGGCGTAGTATAGTTTGCCTATCCGAAGACCGTCCGAAAGCGTTCCGATAATCGAAAGCTGGTCTCCGCAACCCGTGGCATCATTGATATTGACCATGGCCGAACTGCGCTGCCGACCCGTGAAGTAATTGCCATAGTTGTCTTCCCACACCGCACCCGTCAGCAACGACCCTTCAGCGACATCGACCACCACCTTCTTGGCGCCCTGCACAGCGCCATAGTCCAGTAATGCGTTTGCGGACATTCCCGGCAGATCATTAATCAGCAACAGCGATCGTTCCAGTTTTCTCTCATTAATCGCCTGGCCTGACTGTACGGCATCACTACCGATTCCGGAAAGCACGCCGGGACATAACCGGACCCTTTTGTTCCGGTTGAACACCATGTTTCCATCGCTCACTGACCGGGAAAGTCGTATCTCGATGAGGCCGGAGTTGACATCCTGCTCAGACAGATAGGATTCAGCCAGAATCCACCCGTTCTTCTTCAGGTAGTTGTCAATTCTCACAAGTTGACCTTTCAGTTCATCGTAGTTCAACTCCTTGCCGATCGTGTCTGCAAGAAGCTTCTGGAGTTCGCTCTCCTGGACAAGAGATTCGAACCCTGTGAAACGGTATGACTTGACGAGGATTTTAACACCGGCTCCGGAAGCCCTGAACTCTTTCTCACGCTCTTTTTCAGGCAGAATGGTTCTTTGAGGAAGTTGTCGTTGAGGTTGCTGCTCCCGGAGCAGCTGGCCCGCATCGGGTTGCGCGCCATACAGGGGAGAATTTAATACTGGAAACAGCAGGTATGACCATAGGATCATTCCTGGAAAAAGTTTACGGCACAGAAAAAACATCAGATTTAATCCTTAACAATTGAACCAACGTATGTACCAAGCGCTGTCCGAGGAAATCAAGACCCGCCGGAAAAGCATCGCCAGACATAATCGAAATAGCTGTACGACCAGGCTTGAACCATATTCGGCCACGACCCCTGCTCGCATCTATCACGCGATATATAAATACCTGATCACCACACATGCGCCGTATATACAATACGCTAATTCTTACATATTTCAAACAAAGAGCGCAAAAATTTAAGTAAACATTATATGACAGTGGCGTTAAATGTAATGTTTGATAGGTCTGGAGTTTCGAATGTTGGCACCTTTATGTCAAACCGTTTTAAGTAAAAACGAAGAGGCCGTCTCAGATCAAGTTCTGAGACGGCCTCTTGTCGACGTCCGGGGCATCGCGATGATGCCGATATCAGATAGCCTTACCAGCCGTACTCTGCATATACCCTGTAGGTATTGACGAGAAGGAATGCCAGTACAAGAAGGCCGACGATCGTAAAGACCGGGCTCTTCTTCTCGTTTGATGCCTGACGGTCGAAGAAAGGAATCAGGAGCCATGAAACGGCGCCGATAGTGAAGAGGATGATGGCAACCAGTTCGCCGCCTTCAAACTTGAAATCCTTAAGGAGCTGGAACTGTGCCCAGAAGTACCATTCCGGCTTGATGCCTACCGGAGCAGGGGTCAGTGGGTCAGCCTTGACACCGAGTCCCCAGGGGAACATGACCGCAAGGTATACAAGCAATGCAAATCCGATCATCCAGCCGATACCGTCTTTGGCAAGGAAGGTCGGGAAGAATTTGTCATAACCCTTGACAAGGCCGGCTTCCTTGTAACCGATCGGCGTCGAGGTGCCGAGGATCTGCACAAGCGTCAGGTGAGCCGTCAAAAACAGCAGCACAAGGCCTGGGAGCAGGACGACGTGCAGCGAGAACATACGGGTAAGGGTCTCTGCGCTGACTTCAGGTCCGCCACGAAGGATATCGACCATGAACGCACCACCGGGAGCAACTTTGGGAACCTCGGTGCCGACCTGGGTAGCAAAGAATGCCAGCTCGTTCCATGGCAGTAGGTAACCGGTGAAGCCGAATCCAAGACTGAGGGCAAGCAGGATGAAACCGCTGACCCACATAAGCTCACGAGGTTTGCGATAGGACTTCATGAAGAAGGTGCTGAACATGTGGATGAACAGCATCATGATCATGAGGTTGGCGCTCCATGCGTGGATCTGACGGATCAGCCAGCCGAATGGAACCGTTTGCTGGATGAATACAAACGATGAGAACGCTTCTGCTTCGGTTGGTTTGTAGTACTGCAGGAGAAGCAGACCGGTGAGGATCTGGATGACGAAGAAGAAAAGGCCCAGGCCACCGAAATAGTACCAGAAGGAAAGGCGATGCTTTGGCACCTCTTTTTTCTTCAGGTAATCGATGATCGGGGTAACGACATAGAAGCGCTCCTGAAGCCAGGCGCCTACGATGCCGAGTTTCGCGTCCTTGTAGGGATCAGCAGCCGGACGATCTACCGGCGGTTTGAAGACGCCTGACGGAGATGATTCGGATTTTGCTGCCGGTTTGGGGGCAGCAGGTGCAGCTGGCTTTGCAGCAGCAGGTGCCGCAGGCGCAACCGGTTTGGCAGGGGCCGCTGCCGGCGGTTTCGGCTTGGCCGGAGCACTGCCGGCGGCCGGGTTCTGGGTATTTTCAGCCATGTGTCTTGACTCCCTTGATTTTCAAGTATTGAAGGTTAAGCTTTTGTGATGACGATTGAGTCGCCGTCAATCTTTGCCTTGTATGGCTTCAGTGGCTTTGGCTGAGGTCCGGAGATGATTTCGCCGGTCAGCTTGTACTTGGCACCATGGCAGGGACAGGCGAGCTCGCTTGCTGCGTTGTCCCAGTGCACGCTGCAACCTAGGTGCGTGCAGACTGCGCTGACAGCGGTCAGGGCACCTCCCTTGTTGATGACGATAACCTTGTCTTCGTTGAACTGGTAAATTTTTCCAGTACCATCGGCCACATCGGAAAGTTTGCCCTTGACCTCCTTGACCACCTTGAGTTCCTTTACGGGAGGAATGATGTACTTGACCACTGGATAGAGCGTGCTGGCGGCCACAATGGCACCCACACCGCCTACTACCTTGTGCAGGAAGCTCCTGCGCTCGAAATCGACACCTTTAAGCCCCGACTCACGCGGCTTGCCGCCGGTTACGGCTCCGGATGCAGAGACTTCAGCACTGCCGCCAAGCGTGCTCATCCTTGCCGGGCTTTTGAAATTACCAGTTTGTGCCATTATAAGCTATCTCCTTTTTATGACGTTGGTTGTATGAATCCAGAAGACATCGGCCGAGGGCCGGCAAACATACGGATAGCGGCATGCCGTCAATGCCAGCGGGTGCCTTGATCTCCGTAAAGCAGTAAAATTCGTAAAAACTGATTTTGAAGTTAAAATATTTTCCTATTTAACCAATCAATTTGGTGCTTGAAAAAATTGTAGCCGATATACATAGTCGAAGGTTTCCCGTCCCGCAAGACCCTGCTCGACGTAAAAAACCTCATGATCCGCGACCGGAGAGAGATGGGATTCAGAAACTCGGAAATCCCCCTGACCTCATCCTGCCTGCATCCATCGATATCCATCGAAAGCCTTGATCCATAACGAAGGTAGAATGGACCGGCATCGAGCACCTCCTGATGCCTGACCTCGACGCTCACACTGCCGTTCCGGAGACGAAGTGTCTTGCCGTGTGTCGGCGCGAACAGACCCCGCCTGAAATTATCTTCAGCGATGATAACGTCGTCCATAACACTCTGCAGGCCAGTCTCGTTGTCGTTAAGCATCATCACCGCCACAGGAACCGTATTGCTGCCACGAAGGAATATGACATAGTAGATCAGATCGTAACGTCCGGAAAATGCGCGTCCCCAGTACCACCGGTCAATAGACTCGTACATCGGAGCGGTACCTAGGTTGTGGTCGTGATACCCGGAGCCGCGAAACCTTAATTCACGCCGGTCTGCCGACCGATAACCGTTGAGGATAATCTCACCCTCAACTTCGGCCTTCGGGACACTCAGTATCCATTGAAGACTCGAGCCTGAATTTGACGTAAAACCATCGCTGTCACGACTATAGTCGAACCGGTATCGCGGGCGGAAAGAAAAAGTGCCTTGAACACGCTTGCGCCTTGCCGGAAATTCAAAATCGACCGTAAGGTTGTACTGCTGTTGCAATCGGTCACAGAAAAAACTGCTGCCCTCGAACCGGGCGCCGATTTCCGGCAGGACGGAGTCGAAAAGTCCGCCTTGTCCTTCCTTGATGAAATTGACGGTTTCCCTGCCGTTTTCGTAAAGCTGAAAACTGAAACCGGCATGGTTGCCGGGATGTGGAGGATCACTGCGAACAGCAGACTTCCACTCCTCATAATGGCTTATGTAATAAGGGGAAAAGGCAAATCCGAAAAACCAGACTATCACGATGGAGATGCCCTGGGCTTCATCTTCGGCATCGAAATACCACCACTCATAGGAACCGGGATCGTCAAGCTTGTGCCACAGGTCCTGCAGGGAATCGGTAGTTATGTTCATGCCGCGGATTGGTGATGGTCGAACGGCTTTTAGTGCATCGCATGAACGATCATTCTGATGAAGGAAGCCGGGCAAGATAAGGAGTCTGTCGAATATCGAAGGAGGCTTTGCAGCCTGATACCGGAGAACTGGTGGACAGAGAGGGAGTCGAACCCACGACACAAGGATTTTCAGTCCTTTGCTCTACCAACTGAGCTATCTGTCCATAAAGCGTGAGGAGAATATAATAATTACGCCTTTTAAGGCAAAACAGAATATGAATTATTTCTCCCGGGCCATACATGCCGAAACCCGGCATGTATGGCCTCAGCCCTCATACCACGGAAGCAGCGATCACCGTAATGCCGTGCTGAATCCTGCGAAGCACCGCTTCCTTGCCCAGTACCTCAAGCATGTGGTAAAGGCTCGGGCCGAAGCTCACGCCCGAAGTGACGATCCTGAGCGGATGGATCAGCACGGCGGGTTTCAGCCCTTTCGGCGCAACGAACTCCTTGAGCAGCGCTTCGATGCCTTCGGCAGTGAAATCATCGCCGGCTTCAAGCAGGACGGCAAACTCTTTCAGGAGCGCCGGAGTCTCGGGCGTCCATCGTTTCTCGACAGCCTCGGCCTCAAAGGTCTCGGGCTCAAAAAAGAAGTAGCTGCTGAAGGTCACGAATTCGTGTTCGTAATTCACCCTTTCCCTCATCAGGTCGATGACCTTGCCGAGATACTCGTCGGATGTTATGCGACTCAGGGGCAGTTGGGAGGTTTTCGTTTCAAGCTCCCTGATGAGCAGCGGCTTGATGACGGCGATAATCTTTTCAACCGGGCGGATCTTGATGTACTGTTTTTCGAGCCAGTTGAGTTTTTCGATGTTGAACACGGCGCCAGCCTTGCCCACCCTTTCGAGGGAGAACTTGCTGATCAGTTCATCCATGCTGAACACCTCCTGCTCGCTTCCCTCTCCCTGGTTCCAGCCTAGCAGTGCGATGAAATTGATGATCGCCTCGCTGCTGAATCCTTTCCGTATATAATCCTCAACGGCAACATCGCCCTGACGCTTGCTGAGCTTGGAGCGGTCAGGATTGAGCAGCAGCGGCAGGTGCGCGAACTTCGGGGGTTCCCATCCAAAAAATTCATAGAGCAGCAGATGCTTCGGCATGGAAGGCAGCCACTCCTCTCCCCTGATGATATGGGTGAACTCCATCAGGTGGTCATCGATGACACTCGCGAAATGGTAGGTCGGAAAGCCGTCCGATTTCATGAGCACCTGGTCGTCGATGGTCGCCGAATCGAACTCGATCGGCCCACGGATAAGATCCTCGAACCAGACCGACACGTAATCCGGAACCTTCATTCTAACCACATAGGGAACGCCTTCATCGAGCTTTTTCTTTATTTCGGATTCCGGCACGTTGCCGCCCATGTCTTCAGGTAACCATTTGCGGTTGTATTTGGGCTGGAGCCCCTGCTTGATCTGAAGCTGCCGATTCTCTTCCAGCTCTTCAGAGGTCGAAAAACAGTAGTAGGCGTTCTTTTCTTCGAGAAGCCTTATGCAGTAGTCACGGTAGATGGACAGGCGCTGGGACTGGACATAAGGGCCATAATTGCCGCCATGCACAGGACTTTCGTCGGCAATAATGCCCGACCATTCAAGGGTGCTTATAAGGTTCTTCTCTGCATCTTCGACTTTTCGGCTCTGGTCGGTGTCTTCAATCCTGATGACGAAGTCGCCATTCATTTTCTTGGCGAACAGGTAGTTGTAAAGTGCGGTGCGAAGACCTCCCACGTGAAGGTATCCCGTTGGAGAAGGGGCAAATCGTGTTCTAACCCGTTGACCGGCCATGGCAAAAAATATCCTTTTTATGTTATTGCAGCAGAGAGCTGCTGTTGGACACCCCTGTAATCTAATCAACCTCTTCCTGCGCTTAGGCTAAAGGTGCCCTTCTGAAGCGCATTGAATTTAAAAAAAACTCCCTGTATTTGGTAACCTGAAGAGCGAAAAGAAGCCGAATGGCACCCTGAGGGACCTTATCCATAAATTCTGGAAGAAATAACAAGAAAAAACATCGAATGATGGGTATAAAGATAAACTTTTTGGTTTCCAGCGAAGTTTTAGTTTTAATTACTTGTAATGCCATAAGTTATCTGGCATCATCCGAAAAGTCTTACGATGCAGCCGAAAAAAAACAGCGATAACGCCCAAAAGAGACGACGAAACAACAGGTTCATGCCTCCGGACAGGTCGTCAAGTCCTGACGGCAGCTTTAATGGAAAAGAGGATCGCGAAGGGGGGAATTTCCCCAAATTCATTCTTTTCATCATGCTGGCCGTGATGGGTCTTTTTGTATTCCAGCGCTTTTTCTCCCAGGATCTTGCGCCCGAAATCTCATACAGCCAATACCGGTCAATCATAGCCACTGGTTCCGTCACCGAGGTGACCGTTAAAACCAACCAGGACAAGTCCGCCCTCCTGACGGCAAAGCTCAAGGCCCCCTTGCGCCTCCCCCTGGTCAATGGCACCGTTGCACAGTCGGACCGGTTTCTGGTAAGAATTCCAGGTTTCGATCTTGTACAGGCCGACCGCCTGACCGACAACGGCATCCAACTGAAGGTTGTCCAGGGAACGGATGAGGTCTCGAACCTATTGGTCCTCTTTCTGCCATGGTTGCTGTTCGGACTGGCATACTTCTTCATATTCAAGCGAATGTCGGCGCAGAACGGTGCCTCGAAGAACATCCTGAGCTTTGGTAAAAGCCGGGCAAAACTCATAAGCGAGTTCGACGTCAAAGTGACGTTCAAGGATGTGGCAGGAGTGGATGAGGCTGTCGAGGAGCTGAAGGAGACCGTGGAGTTTCTCATGAACCCCGAGAAGTTCCAGAAAATCGGAGGCAAGATACCTAAAGGAGTTTTGTTGCTTGGCCCTCCGGGAACCGGCAAGACACTGCTTGCCAAGGCGATCGCGGGTGAGGCGAAAGTCCCGTTTTTCTCCATTTCAGGAGCCGATTTTGTAGAAATGTTCGTCGGTGTCGGCGCAGCAAGGGTTCGCGACCTGTTCGAAACCGCAAAGAAAAACACACCATGCATCATCTTCATCGACGAGATTGACGCCGTAGGCAGAAGCCGTGGCGCCGGGCTTGGCGGTGGCCATGACGAGAGGGAGCAGACGCTCAATCAGCTGCTTGTCGAAATGGACGGGTTCACCACCAAGGACAACGTAGTGCTCATCGCTGCTACCAACCGCCCTGATGTGCTCGACACCGCCCTGCTTCGACCCGGAAGGTTCGATCGACAGGTAACGATCGACAAGCCGGATATCAGGGGGCGTGAAGCGATCATTAAAATCCATACCAGGAATACGCCTCTCGACGATGATGTCGATATCGCCGTCATCGCCAAAAGCACGCCGGGATTTTCCGGGGCCGACCTCGCAAACCTTGTCAACGAGGCTGCGCTTCTTGCGGCAAAATTTGAGCAGACCACGCTCACAAGCGAGAATTTCGAACAGGCCAGGGACAAGGTGCTTATGGGACCGGAAAGAAGAAGCATGTATATCTCTCCCGACCAGAAGAAGATGACCGCCTATCATGAAGCAGGGCATGTGCTCGTTTCGAAGTTCACCAAGGGATCAGACCCGATTCACAAGGTGACGATCATACCGAGAGGAAGAAGCCTGGGACAGACGGCATACCTGCCTCTCGAAGACCGGTATACGCATAACCGCGAGTACCTGACCGCAATGATCACCTATGCCCTCGGCGGCAGGGCGGCTGAAGAGCTGGTGTTCAATGAAACCAGCACCGGTGCGGCCAACGACATTGAGAAGGCAAGTGAAATAGCCAGGAAAATGGTGAGGAGCTGGGGAATGAGTGAAAAACTCGGCCCCATAAATTATGGAGACGGCCACAAGGAGGTTTTTCTGGGCAAGGATTACTCTCACGTAAGGGAGTACAGCGAGGAGACCGCACTCCTGATCGATGTCGAGGTAAGGAGGATCATCACCGAGTGCATGGACAACGCACGAAAGATCCTTGCATCCAATACCTCCATCCTGCATGGCATCGCCAATCTTCTCGTTGAAAAGGAGTCTCTTGATTCCGCTGAAATTGACGCTATCGTCACTTCAGGCAAAATAGCTTCCGGCGCTCCGGCCTGAACGACCGGCGTCAGCGACAACCATTAACGTTACTGCGAGGCATGCCATGTCTTTGGTTTATCTGTTCATTATCGGCATTGCCGCCGGGGTTCTCTCCGGAATGTTCGGAGTCGGAGGCGGCATAATTATCGTTCCATCGCTCGTGTTGCTGTTCGGCATGAGCCAGCAGACCGCCAGTGCGACCTCGCTGATGGCGCTGCTTCTCCCGGTAGGAGTTCTCGGTGTTTTCGAGTATTACCGTTCAGGAAAAATTTCGACCGAGAATATGTTGTTTGGACTGGTCATAGCGCTCGGACTTTTTGCAGGAGCGTTTTTCGGGGCCAGGATAGCCGTCGGCGTATCGAGCGAGACGTTACGCCGGATGTTCGCGATTTTTCTCGCATTCGTAGCCATTCGCCTCTGGTTTTGATAGACTTTACTGGCAAACCTATAACATTAGCACACACTAACATGGGACAGACAACCACAAAAGCCGACTTGGTGAACGTGATCGCCCAGAGAACAGGTCTGACCAAAAACGAAACGGAATCGGTCGTCGACAGCCTGTTCGAAAGCATCATTGACTCGTTGAAGTCAGGAAAAAGGATCGAAATCCGCGGGTTCGGATCATTCAATATCCGATACAAGAATCTGCGACAGGCCAGAAACCCGAGAACCGGTGAAAAGGTTACCGTAGGTCCGAAAAATGTACCGACATTCAAGATCTCCAAAGAGTTCAAGCACGCCGTCAGCGAAAGTCTGAAAACACCGGAATGATTCGGCCTGAAGCCTATCGCCCGGAATGGTCGATGCTGAATGGTATCCTCGTTGAAATCCAGCGCTTTTGACCGGATCGGGACACTTTTTCGTATTCATAAAACTGGCTGCGGCACTGACAGAACCGCGGGTTGGTGCCGTCAGGTCAAAACTTCCGTTTCGAACCGTGACATCAATCAATGGTTCGAAGCTCTAAATGTTGAACAGGACGAACCAGATTACCGCAAAAATCGGTAAGAGGATGGGTATTGAGTAACGAAATACATACCCGAGAAAATCCGGTACATCCGCATTTGCCTGTGCAGCAATATTCCTGACCATGAAGTTGGGGGCATTTCCGATATAGGTCATTGCCCCGAAGAAGACTGATGCCGCAGATATGGCCAACAGGTAAAGTTGTGATGACGCATCTCCGGCTGAAGGTGAGCTCACTCCCTGGGCAAATTGCCTTACCTCGATCGGATTGCCTGCATCAAGACCGAACTTCCCGGCCGCTCCTGCCAGAAAGTTGAGGTAGGTCGGCGCATTGTCGAGCACACCTGACAGAACCCCAGTAAACCAGTAGAAACGAGAAACGCTGAACTGGCCTGCATGATCCCGGGCATAGGCGCTTATGAGCTGCAACGCAGGGATCATGGTGGCGAAAATGCCGATAAATAGAAAAGCCACCTCCCTGATCGGCTCGAAATTGAACCCGTTTCCTTCCAGGGCCTCCTTGTCTGCGGTTTTATATGCTGCCACGGCAATTGAGGCCATGACCAGCTCCCTGATGCCGAACGGAAGATGAAACAACCGCTGGAGGCTCGGGAACCCATCGATAACAGCCGGGTCAAGAAATACCGACAGGATCAGCAGGCCGAGGTACAGAAAGTTCTTCTCCCCCTTCAGTTGAATGCTTCCTTTACACCGTATCGCCGTTTCGGATATGCCGACCCGTGCATCGAACACCATGAAAATCAGGCAAAGCACGATGATCGTCAAAAGCCATGGCAACCAGAGGTGGCCGAGCACCCAGAAAAACGGCACTCCTCTCAAAAATCCGAGAAAAAGCGGCGGGTCGCCTATCGGGGTAAGCCCACCGCCGATGTTGCTGACAATGAAAATGAAAAACACGATATGGAATGGCCTGAGTCGCCCTTCGTTGATCCTGAGGTAGGGGCGAATCAGCAGCATCGATGCTCCGGTCGTCCCTATGAGGTTTGCCAGGAGCGCGCCGGTAATCAGCAAGAGGCCGTTGACCGGCGGAGAACCCCGCCACCCGATCCGTATCAGGATTCCTCCGGCTACGATGAACAGGGAGGAGAGCAGTGCGATGAACGAGAGATACTCTTCGAGGGTATGCTGGAGGATTGAGAGGCCATGCGCCATGCCGAACCCGTACCATAACGAAACCATGGCGCCGAGAGCGATGGAGACCTTCCGGTGATGGTGCTCCCAGAATCGGCAGTAGAGAAGCGGACCGGTCGCTATCATCAGGAGTAGCACGACAAACGGCACGACAAGCCAGACAGGAGGCAGGGAGGAACGCTGGGCGCTACCTGCCGCCGTCTCGCTGAAAACGGCGGCAGGATAGGCTGTAAATAACAGGAGCGCGGCTCCGGAAGCGGCGACTCGCTTCAGTTGTTTGGTCATGCCGACGGCATAATGATGGAGATCAGTCCCCTTCGAATTCGGTCAGGGAGTAGATGCTGTATCCCTTGTCGAGAATTTTCTTTTCTCCGCCGATATCGGGAAGGTTGACGATGAAGGTCATACCGGCGACCACGCCGCCGACCTTCTCTACGAGGGCTGCTGCGGCAAGGGCGGTGCCTCCCGTAGCGAGCAGGTCGTCCACAAGGAGAACCCTCTGGCCCTTCTCGATGGCATCGATGTGCATTTCAATCTTGTCGCTGCCGTACTCGAGCTCGTATTCGAACTGCACGACGTCCGCAGGCAGTTTACCCGGCTTCCTGACGGGGACGAACCCCTTGCCGAGCGTATAGGCGAGGGCCCCGCCGAGGATGAATCCCCTGGCCTCGATACCGACGACCACATCGAAATCCAGCCCTTTTGAAAGATAGTGCTGCGTCATGTTGTCGATCACCAGGCGGAATCCTACAGGATCCTTGATGAGCGTGGTAATGTCGCGGAACATGATCCCTTTCTTGGGGTAATCGGGAACAGTACGAATCCTGGATTTGATGGGCATGACGATGTACATTGGAATTGATGAATACTGGCAATTACATGCAAGTCATCAAAATAATAGTCTCCCATGTAATTGCAAACCATCTCCGATGCCTTCGATGAACACATCGTGCTCACTGCCCCGCATCTCCCCGAGTTTCAGGTCCGCCTCTATGCCGACCCTCAGGTAATTGCCGCTGTATCCGCTCCAACGCAGGACCCCCTCCTCGACATGCGGGCCCTCCTCGAACAGCACACGCAGGGTGCTCCCGATGAACGACTCTGCAAACCTCCGTTCGATCCGGGAACCCAGGGCGACCAGCCGGTCGTACCTCGATGCGGCCATGTCCGGATGGACCCTCGCCAGCGTCCTGTCGGCGACCTGCCGATAAAGCTGCGTGCCCGGCCTTACCGAACAGGTGAACACATGAAGGTAGGCGGCAGGAAGATCTTCGATAAAGCTGTACATCTCCTCGAAATCGCTGTCGCTCTCGCCGGGATAGCCTATCATGACGTCGGCGCCGATACCGCAACCTGAAATCGACGAAACCGCTTTCATCAACCGCTCACGGTAGCGCCCTGTATCGTAATGACGTCCCATGGCCCTGAGTATCCTGTCTGTACCTCCCTGCAGGGGCAGATGAAAGTGGGGCATGATTTTATTGCTGGCCGCCACGGTTTCCACAAGTTCATCATCAAGCAAATCCGGTTCGACCGAGCCGATGCGGATCCTGCTGACGTCAACCTTATCGAGCCGCTTGAGAAGATCGGAAAACCTGATGTCGCCGTCGCGGTAATCAGCGATGTTGATGCCTGTCAGGACGATTTCGCGATAACCCGCTTCGGCGATATTGTTGGCGCTCTCAATCAAGGTTTCCACAGGAACCGACCTTGAACGCCCCCTCGCCAAAGGGATGGTACAATAGGCACAGCCGTAGCTGCACCCGTCCTGTATCTTCAGGAACGCCCTGGTTCTGCCCTGTTCCGGCTGGCTGAGAAGGGAGTTGGCGGGTATGGCTACATTGAGATCCTTTACGGACGATACCATCACCAACGGAAAGGCTTGTTCACCACAAGGTTCGTATGAATAGTGTGAACAGTCGAACTTGTCGGTCGTTCCCAGGATGAGCGACACGCCATCGATTTCCGCAAGCCGCAAAGGATCAAGCTGTGCGTAACATCCAATGACAGCCACCCTGCATGCAGGATTCTTTCTGATAATCTTCCTGATCTGCTGTCTCGTCTTTTTCTCGGCCTGCCCTGTCACCGCACAGGTATGCACGATAACAAGATCGGCGACATCCTCGGACTGGCCCAGAAGCCACCCTTCGGAAACAAGGGCGTCGAGAATTGCCGATGTTTCAGCATAATTCACTTTACATCCAAGAGTTACAGCAGCAACGCTTTTTTGTTTCATAGAAAAATCTATCTACTATTTGCAGTATTTGCTTGCAGTATATATTTGCAGTAACGTTAAAAGTAATGACTTTAACAGAAAACAACAGGTTTATATATACATGCGTTATAAAGCAACATTCCCAAAAAACATCAATTCTTTTTTCACTTTTTGATATATTTGTTATAATCGTATTATATTTTATCGAGGAATAAGTTTTTTCCAAATAACACAATTAAGACAACTATGAGCGCCGTAAAAAAAGAGTCATCTCCGGACAAATTCGACCTCTACATTCTGAATGTCGATGATTTCAAGAGCCTGAACAAAGAAAAAAACGAGTTGAAGGAAAAAATCGCCAACCTGCGACTTCAATTTGAAGACACGATCCGTCCTTACGAAAATGAGCTGAATACTATAATCAGGAAACTGGAAGCCAACCTGTCAAAAATCGAAGGTGGCACGGTACCCAAGGCCGGCACAGCAAAGTTCGGACGCGGAAAACTCGGCGCATCCATCAAGAGCCTGCTTCAGTCCAACCCGGACAAGGCGTTCAAGCCTCGTGAAATTGCGGCCGCTTTGCAGACCAAAGGTACCGCAGTCAGCCTCTGGTTCAACAAGTATGGCAACGTTGATACCGATATCGAACGTATTCCTGTAGGCGATGGCGGCAAACGTTTCGTGTATCAAATCAAACGCTGATTATACGCAGAGATAACGGGTTATAACCGTTGAACTATTATCGATAAAAAAGGCTGCCCGTTAAAAGGTCAGCCTTTTTTTGTATTTATACCATTTCTTAGTTACCCGTTCAGTAACCGATATTTCTCCGGTTTTTGCAAAAATTCATCGCCAGTCCGACCATCATCATATTGGCGACAAGCGATGAACCGCCATATGATATAAATGGCAGCGGCACTCCGATAACAGGCATAACACCGATCGTCATTCCGATATTGATAACAACATGGGTCATGAGCAGGGATGCATAACCGGCAAGCATCAGTTCGACAAACTTGTTCTTTATAGCTCCAACCATCCATACCAGCCGGAGAATAAGAGCCAAATAGAACATGAGCAGCAACGCCGAACCCAAAAGGCCAAGCTCTTCGGCAATGACACAGAAAATGAAATCGGTCCATTGGGCAGGAATATATCGAAGCTGTGTCTGGGTGCCATGCAGAAAACCCTTGCCGAAAAAACCCCCAGATGCGATTGCGATCCTTGCCTGCAGGGCATTGTAGCCCGCGCCCTGGGGATCCGCCGAAGGATCGAGAAAGATCTGGATCCTCTTGATCTGGTGAGGCTTCAGAATCGAAGCGGTAAACTTCCAGGTAAGCAGGCCGCTGGCAAGCCCTCCGCCGATCACCAGGAACTGATGAAGATAGAGCTGTTTCCTGAGCAGGACGAACATTACCATCGAAACAACGGCTATCGTCACCAGAATGGTGATATTGAAAAATCCCGATAACATAAGGGCGACCGGAACCACCGCGAGCAAAATGTAGTATAGGTCAAAGCCGGCAAGGACGATCATCGGAACGATAAACGAAAGGCAGGTCAAAGCCGTTCCTGTATCGGGCTGTAACAGCACCAGACAGGCCGGAACGAGCGCTATGCCGAGGGCCTTCAGAAAATCGACAGCATTTTTAATATCGGTCTGGTCATCGGACAGAAACCGTGCAAGCGTGATGATCGTTATCATCTTGGTGAGCTCGGAAGGCTGGAAGCTGAACATGCCGAAACGCACCCAACTTGTCTGGCCTGCAATTTTCCTGCCGAACACAAGAACGGCGAGCAGAAGGACGATACCGGCACCATACATGATATAGGCGCTGTCCTTGAATAAACGGTAGTCGGAGTAATAGATCGCGGCACAAACCGCAACACCTGCGACAGCCCACACAAGCTGCCTTAAAAACAGCCCTGTATCGGCTGACCCGTTGGTTGCGCTGAATACGGCCATCAATCCCATGACGATCATGCCTGCCATTGGAATGACAAGCCACGGGTCGAGTTTATTAATCTTTTCCATCACTTGAACCGGAAGTGCTTCATGTTATCTTACCATCATACAAAAACAGCCTGACGAACCGGCTACCAGTAACGGCAGGGGCTGTGGAATCACATAACAGGAACATCAGTGGAGCCATCTTCATTCTCCTGCGGTCATGCAACTTTCGTCGGCGCGCCAAATGCGGGAAAATCGACCCTGCTCAATCGCCTGCTCGATCATAAGCTATCTATTGTAACGCCAAAACCGCAAACAACAAGAAAAAAAATAACCGGCATCTACCATGATGAACGGAGCCAGATCGTCATCCTAGACACTCCCGGCATCATGGACCCCAAACAGTCCCTCCACGAGTCGATGCTTGAAATCACAAGGCAGTCGCTCAGGGAGACCGATGTCATCGTCGCCCTTATCCCGCTGGCTAAAGGCGAGGAGCCGTTTGACAGGAAGTTCGCCGACGAACTCATCAACAAGTGGATCCGGCCCAACGGAAAGCCCTTCATCATCGCCCTGAACAAATCAGATCTGCTGCCTGAAGATATCGTCACTGATCTTCAGAAAGGGCTTATGGAAACATACCATCCCAAAGCTGTCCTTGCGCTTTCCGCACTGAAAGGCAACAACGTACCTGAACTGGTAGAGATCATCCGGCCGTTTCTTCCGCTCGACGAACCGCTTTATCCTGACGACATCCTGAGCATCGAACCGGAACGGTTCTTTGCCGGAGAGATCATCCGCGAAAAAATCTTTCTCCTTTACGGACGGGAGATCCCCTATTCGACCGAGGTTGTCATCGAAGAGTTCAAGGAACAGCATGAAAACGACCCAAGGAAAAAAGAGCTCATCCGCTGCTCGATCATAGTCGAACGCAACAGCCAGAAACAGATCATCGTCGGCGCCAGGGGAGCTGCATTGAAAAAACTTGGCCAGGCCGCACGCCTCGATATCGAAACCATGCTCGGCAGGCCGGTTTACCTGGAAATCTTCGTCAAGGTCCGCCCGGACTGGCGGAAGAAGAAGAACCTGCTGAAGAGTTACGGGTATTGAACTGAGGGCGGGAAGAGGGCGCGAAAAGATGGCGGAAAAAAAAGGCGCGAAGAGAATGGACAGTATGGACTTTATGGACTGAATGGACGTAATGGACGCGCCGAGTCTGTAAGCTAAAGTGGGTCTGTTCAGAAAAGTAGGTAAACGGTCAATTTCATAACAGAACCCTGCCCTCGAATTTGAGTCTGTAAGCTACAGTGGGTCTGTTCAGAAAACTGTGTAAACCGCCTTTGCTTTTTTTCTGTTCTTGTCCATTACGTCCATCTCTTACATCCGTCCATCACGTCCATAGCGTCCATAGCGTCCATTTCCCACATTCTCTTCTCTTCCTCCCCTCTTCCCCTTCCCCCCACCCCCAAAACAAAAAACCCTTCCGTTGCGGGAAGGGTTTTTTGTTACTACAACTGTAATAAAAGCGATCAGCGGCCTTTCGGCTGGGGCTCCAGCTCTGCGCTGGCGTCCTCGATCTCTTTTTTCTCGTTGGGGTGAGCCAGGAGGTAAGCCTCGATCTCTTCCTTGTTCTTGTCCTTGAAGTACTCAAGGGCAGACAGGATGATGCGCTTGTTCTCCTTGTCGAACTCGATGACTCTCAGCGGAAGCTCGTCACCCACCT
>JAAXXK010000003.1:109529-109618 GCA_013334525.1 Chlorobiaceae bacterium | reverse complement strand
GAAATTGGGCTGAAGCCCGGGATATTTTTTTTATTTCTTTATGCCCCCGGGTTAAAACCCGGGGCAACTGAGGAGGGAGAAGATTTGAA
>JAAXXK010000003.1:72756-109429 GCA_013334525.1 Chlorobiaceae bacterium | reverse complement strand
TGTCCGTCCGGCTGAAGCCGTCCTGAATATGTGAGGTTAAAACCCGGGGCAACTGAGGAGGGAGAAGATTTGAATGTCCGTCCGGCTGAAGCCGTCCTGAATATGTGAGGTTAAAACCCGGGGCAACTGAGGAGGGAGAAGATTTGAATGTCCGTCCGGCTGAAGCCGTCCTGAATATGTGAGGTTAAAACCCGGGGCAACAAAGGAGGGAGAAGAATTGAATGTCCGTCGTCCCGACTAGTCGGGAGCTCCTGAATATGGGATGGATTCTGCTAGGCAACAGTGAATGTGGGATTTGAATGTCAGGAGTCCCGACGAGTTTGGGTGCCGGAATATGGGATGTTGAACCCTCGGGAAACGAAGAGGCTTAGCTGAATCAGCGGATCCTCTTGAAACCCTTACGTCCTTTTGGTCTTTTAAGTCTCTTTGGTCCTTCTGTTCCTCCCGGATAAAAACACGAAAGCCCCGACGGATCGGGGCTTTTGGCGTTCAGGCAAGGCCTTTGATCTTCCTTGCTGCGGCGGCGGGGTCGGCGGCTTTGAAGAAGGCGGTGCCGGCTATCAGGGCGTCGGCTCCGGCGGCTGAGAGTTCGGCGGCGTTCTCTTCGGTTACTCCACCGTCGACGGCAATAACCAGGCCGGGGTTCAGCTCCTTGCGCATCGCGTCGAGGCGGGCGATCTTGCCGACCGACGAGGGTATGAACTTTTGGCCTCCGAATCCGGGGTTTACCGACATCAGCAGCACGAGGTCAAGATCCGGCAGGATCGACTCAAGCACCGAGAGGGGTGTTGCCGGGTTGATGGAGACGCCTGCTTTGGCTCCGAGGCTTTTGATGAACTGGACCGTGCGGTGGAGGTGTGGACATGCCTCCTGGTGCACCGTGATCTGGTGTGAACCCGCCTTGATGAAGTCTTCAATAAAGCGGTCAGGATCGGCGATCATCAGGTGGGTGTCGATCACCATGCTGCTGGTGCATTTGGCGATGGCCTGGACGATGAAGGGGCCGAAGGTGATGTTCGGCACGAACGCGCCGTCCATGACGTCGCAGTGGATCCAGTCCGCACCGGCTTTTTCAGCCAGTTCGATCGAAGCTCTCAGGTTGGTGAAGTCCGCCGATAGGATCGATGGGGCAATAAGCGTGGGTTTGACGGGCATAAGGTTTGAACTGATGTTTTATAAAGTAAGCAGTTATCCAGATCTCAGAAGGCCTCTCCGATTCCAAAGTTGAAGGTGAGGTTCGAAAGACCCACATTCGTGAATTGCCACGGACTCGGATTGGCCGGATCGTGCACTTTCCATGCAAAGTCGAACCTGAAGGGTCCGATGGGGGAGCCGATGCGCAGCCCGGTACCCCAGTCCCAGGCGAAGTCACGGGTCAGCGATTGCAGCGAGAAGGCATAGGGCCCTTTCCTGTCCCAGATGTTGCCGACATCGGTGAAGAAGGTTACGCCTGAAGGTTGACCGAAAACCTTGAACAGCTTCATCCGGTATTCGAGGCCCAGTTCGGCTTTGATGTCGGCCCCGAAGTTGGAGATTGCCTTGCTGCTGCTGTTGGCAGGGCCGAGGGTATTGAACAGCCAGCCGCGCATGCTGTTGGAACCTCCGGCATAGAAGCGGTGCTCTTCCGGAGTGGTCGTTGCCCTGCCGTATGGGCTCATCCAGCCCAGGGCGATCCTTCCTGCCAGCTGCCTGTCGGGCATTACCTCCCTGGCGAACGCGAGTTGGGTATCGAGCTTGAAATACTGCGAATAGGCGGTGCCGAATATCTGCGGATCCATGTCGCCGAATCCGGTGTATTGTTTTTTGTCTACGTACTTGTCGATCAGCCATAACAGGCTACCCGACTCTTCGGCCGTGGTCGTCAGGTTCCATGTCGTCTTTTTAAGGGGCGACGTGTCCAGCCGGTTCGAATAGTTGTACTGGAGGCGGAAGGTCTGGTTGAGCCGTGTCTGGAGCAGGCTGTCGATGCCGTTTTTTACCGCGGTCGGGTTCGCCGGGTTGATGCCGATGTTTCTGGCCAGGTCGGTTTTGAACAGCTGCTGGAAGCCGCGCAGCGAGTCTTTGCGGACGACCTCGATTTCGAAAAAATCGAAATTGAGCCTGGTGTTGGCTGAAGGTTTGGTGCTGTAGGTGCCCCTGAAGATCTCCCTGCGGCTGGAGAGCAGCACGGGAAGCCTTGCCTGCGAATATTCCGCTGATGTATTGTAGAACGATCCCTGCTTTTTCAATACCGGCATGAGCAGGTTTGCCTTGATGTTGAATTCGTAAGGGATGATCTTGTCGTACTGGCCCTCCTTGAGGTTCCCAAGGAGATTGGTGTTCGCCGAGGTTTGGGTGCCGTAATTGGTCGAAAGCCGGAGTTGCTGGCCTCCTCCGAAAAGGTTTCTGTTTTCATAGGCAAGGGCACCGCCGAGGAAAAGGGAGCCGTAACGGTTATCAACAACGAGTTTCGGTTCGATCTGGTGTTTCGGGCTGGGCTCAAGATGGACGGTGGTATAGACGCTGCCGGCTTTTATTGAATCTTTCTCTATCGATATGGACGAGAAGAGGTTTGTGGATCCGAAGTTCTGGAGCGTCTGCTGTTCAAGCGATTGCTGGGTCAGCTTGCCCTGCTTCATGGCAATGGATGACGAGAAGAGTTTCCGGGAGAATTTCTGGCCGCCGTAAATGGTTACCGAGATGTTGTCGCGCTGGAACCTTACCGCAGTTTTCGCATCGTCTTTTTTGATTGGATCGTGCACAACAGCCTTGACCGGCCCGTAGGTGAAATGTTCGGGCAGGCTCAGCTGGAAATGCACTCCGGCGTTGAGGCCGAGGGTATCGACCTTTATCCTGATGCTGTCGGGGTGAAAATAGCTGTAGCCGTTCTCCCTGAAAAACTCAAGGGTACGGTCACGTTCTGCGATAAGCTTTTCTACAGAGAAAATATCCTTGAGCTTAAGCTGGCTTTTCTTGAGGTAGCGGGCGCGGATCTCTTCGGTAAGGTTATCGAGGCCTGCATAACTGAGCGAATCGAGGCGGGTCGGATTGTTTTCCCTGATCTGGATGAGGATGTCAACGGTTCGCCCCGGTTTACGGACGACTGTCGTATCGACTTCAGCGAAGAAATAGCCCTTGAAGGTATAGAGCTTCCTGATGAGGTTGATGTCTTTCTCGAAGTCTTCGGATATGAACGGGCGCACACCGCCCCTGAAGATTCCTGTTCCGATGAAGGAGGTCCTGGTCGATGTCGTCATTATCCCACGGATCTCATCGCTCTTGAGGGCCTTGTTGCCCTTGATCCGTATGCTTGTTACTTCCTGAGGGGTGGATGATTTTCCCGCTGCTGCGAGCGTCCCGGTGCCGGTCCATAATGATCCCGGCAGCAGGAGAATCAAGGCCAGCAGAACTATCGTCCCTGGCTTGATTCGGGAAATCAGCCTAAAAAAAAAACATCGCAGCGCTACCTTTACGTTAAGGGTTCTTCGTCGCTATATCCGAAATCTTCATCCGTAGGGTAGTCAGGCCAGATCTCTTCAAGACTTTCATAGAGTTCGTCGCTTTCGGGAAGATCGTGAAGGTTGTCGACCACCTGTTGGGGCGCGCCTGTCCTGTTGGCGTAATCGATCAGTTCATCTTTTGTGACCGGCCACGGAGCATCGGCAATATATCGGGCTAGATCGAGATTCCAGTACATACTGTCGTTAAGTGATTGATGATTCTGAGACTAAGACTTATTTGGCATTTCTGCATCTGACGATTCCTGTTTGCTCATGCGATGATCCTGCTGCTTCTGATCGGAGAAGTAGGTTGTAGGATTTACCTGGATATTGTCCTTGTGGACTTCATAGTGCAGATGAGGTCCGGTGGAAAGCCCGGTATTTCCTGAAAAAGCGATCACATCGCCGCGGTTCACATGCTGTCCCTGCCTGATGACGGTTTTCGACAGATGTGCATAGACGGTCTGATACCCATTGGGATGGTTTATGGTGACCGTTTTTCCATATCCTTTGTCGAATCCCGAAAAGGCGACCGTTCCATCTGCCGTAGCCAATACCTTTGTTCCTACCGGGGCCGAAAAATCGGTGCCTGCATGAAAAAGAATTCGTTTAAGGATCGGGTGTTCCCTCATGCCGAAGTCGCTGCTGATGAGTCCTGTGATCGGCCGGATGTTCGGCAGGGCTGCGATAAACGATTTTCCGACAGCTACCTTTGAGGGTTTCTGGTCCGGGATATTGTCGTCCTGCTGGTTGATCTGGAGAACAAGCTGTTCGATCATCAGTTCTGTCGTAGAGAGAAGCTCCTTCTTAGAGGCCGGAGCGGGCGATGCCGGGGCCGGCAGGGCTTCGGTCGCATAAGCTGTATTCATTCCGGTCATCTCGCTCGATGCCGGTTGCACCACCGTGATGCCGAAGGCAACTGCGAGCGCAATCATGCATCGGTAGCCGGCACTTCGTACAGGCGCGATCATATTGCCTCTCTTAAGGCAGCTTTCCTTTGTGGAAGATGGCATTCAGTTCGTGGTTGGTTGCCGTGTGGCAGGGTAGTTCTCGTTAAGCTCACCAAATATAAAAAAAGATTCATTTAATAGTCAACGGCTAATGGGCTTCCAGCCAGTTTTTTCCGATGCCCGTTTCGACCTCTACAGGCACGTTTCGTACGCCGCATTTCAGGGCTGCATCGATCATGCACTCTTCAACAAGAACCTTGAGCTGCTCTTTCTCCCCTTCAGAAGTTTCGAAGAGCAATTCGTCATGGACCTGCAGCAGCATGACCGCTTTCATTTGCTCCTCCTTCATCCGGCGGCTTACGGTGCACATGGCATATTTGATGATATCCGCTGCCGTGCCCTGGATCGGGGTGTTCATGGCGATGCGTTCAGCCGCCTTGCGAAGGTTGCCGTTCGTGCTGTTCAGTTCCGGAATGTACCGGCGCCGTCCCATGAGCGTCGTGACGTAGCCTTTCGAGCGAGCCTGTTCTATGGTCGTTTCGAGCGATGAGAACATGCCCGGATATTTGGCCATGTAGGTGTCGATGATGGCTTTGGCCTCCTTCTGGCCGATGCCGAGGCGCTGGGCAAGGCCGAAGGGCTGGATGCCGTAGAGTACCCCGAAATTGACCTCCTTGGCTTTTCGGCGCATGTCGGCGCTGACCTCATCGACCTCGAATATGACGCGTGCCGTGGCCGAGTGGATGTCCTCCCTGTTCCGGAATGCCTCTATGAGCATAGGGTCGCCGGAAAGCTCCGCTGCGATGCGCAGCTCGATCTGCGAGTAGTCGGCCGACAGAAGCAGGTTCTGTCGGTTCGAGGGGATGAAGGCCCTGCGGATCTCCTTGCCCAGGGGCGTCCGTATGGGGATATTCTGCAGGTTCGGGCTCGAAGAGGAGAGGCGTCCCGTTGCCGTGACGAACTGGTTGAACGAGGTGTGCAAACGGCCTGTGCGTGGACTGATCATCTTCGGCAGGGCATCGATATAGGTCGTCTTGAGTTTCTGCAGGCTGCGGTACTCAAGGATGTCGGAAGCGATGGGATGCATGCCGACCAGGTCTTCGAGGATCTGCACGTTGGTAGAGTAGCCGGTCTTGGTCGCTTTTTTTGCGGGCAGCTTCAGGACGTTGAACAGGATGTTGCCGAGCTGTTTCGGCGAATCGATGTTGAAGGTTTCGCCGGCGGCCTGGTGAATCCGCGTGGTGAGGGATACCAGTTCCCGGTTGACCGTTTCGGCGGTGAGTTCAAGGTGGGCCGTGTCGATCGAGATGCCCTGGTGTTCCATGGCGGCGAGCACGCTGACCAGCGGGAACTCGAGCTGCTCGCAGACGTTGACCAGCTCGGGAGTCGTTTCGAGCTGGTCGAGGAGCGCTTTTTTAAGCTTCAGGGCGATATCGGCGTCCTGGCAGGCATAGTCGGAGAGCCTTGCCGATTCGACGTCGAAAATATGGATGGCCGATTTGCCTTCGCCGACCAGCTCGGTGAATTTCGTCGTTTTCCGCCCGAGATGCAATGCGGCAAGGTCGTCAAGGTTGTGCCTTCCCTCCGGGTTGAGTACATAGCTGGCGAGCATGGTGTCGAAGCCTACCGGGGCAAGGTCGACGTCGTACTTTTTCAGCACGAGGATGTCGTATTTCAGGTTTTGCCCGGTTTTGGGAAGGGATGGGTTTTCGAGCATCGGCTTCAGCCTGGCAATGGAGGTTTCTGCATCGAGGCCTGTTTTGCCGAAATAGACGAAAAACGCTTCGTCGGGCTCAATGGCGAAAGAGATGCCGGCCAGGTCGGCCTCGAAGGTGTCGAGGCTCGTGGTTTCGGTATCGACCGCAAATCCGGCGGAGCTTTCCAGTCTCGAGATGAGTTGGTCGAAGGCCTCAGGGCTGTCGATCAGGGTGTATGTGGCGCCCTCTCCGGCAGGAATGAGCTCCGGCTCCTCCGGGGCGTCCATGGGGGCGGTGGAGCCCGGTCCTGCATGGTTCGGCGAATCGATGCCGAGGATCGCCGGTATCCTTGCGGCAACGCTCCTGAGTTCGAGCCTTCCAAGAAGTGCGAAAAGCGCTTCCGGGTCGGGTTTGCCGCGGTGAAGCTCATCGAGAGAGAGCGACAGGTCGAGGTCGGTCCTGATGGTGACCAGTTCCCTTGAAAGCGGCATCATCTGCCTGAACTCTTCGAGGCTCTGGCGGCTCCTGGGAGAGATCTCGTCGAGATGGGCGTAGATGCCTTCTAGGGAGCCATATTTTTCGAGCAGGCTTGTGGCGGTCTTAGGTCCGATGCCCTTTGCGCCGGGGATGTTGTCGGATGTGTCGCCGGTCAGCGTCAGCAGGTCGATGAACTGTTCCGGGGGCACCCCGAAATGTTCGGTGATCTCGCGGCTGCCCATGAGTTCGAAATCGTTCTGCTTCCGGCCGGGCTTCAGGATCCGCACGCCGTCGTGCACCAGCTGGGCCATGTCCTTGTCCGGCGTGACGATGAATATCCGGCAACTCTCTTCGAACTTTCTTGCGGCCGTGCCGATCAGGTCGTCTGCTTCGAAACCGGGCATGATGACCACCGGGATGCCGAAAGCGCGGATCAGCTCCCTGATGTTTTCGAGCTGGCTGACGAGATCTTCGGGAGGCGCGGGGCGGTTGGCCTTGTAGGGCTCGTAAAGATCGTGCCGGAAGGTCTTTTCGCGGCTGTCGAAGGTTACGGCGATGTAGTGGGGCCGGTAATCCTCGATGAGCCTGAGCAGGCTGGTGGCGAAGCCGAAGACCGCCCCTGTCGGAACGCCCTCCTTTGTGCTCATCCTGGCTTGCTGGAGTGCGAAGAAGGAGCGGTAAACGAGCGCCATGCCGTCAAGCAGGTAGAGGCCGGGCTTCTCCCCCTCAATGGCGAGCGTCGCCGGGGCCTGAGCTGCTTCCGGTTCGGCAGGCGGGGCGGGAGCTGGTGCGGGAGCCGCGAAAAGGTCGAACTGGTTCCTTCCGGTCATGGATTCACTACGCCATAGCTGCCGAGCACCTTGATCATGGGAGCGAACTCCCTGAGGTGTTCGAGCGCATTGTGGATGTTGGGGTCGCTGCTGTGGCCAAGGAAATCGGCATAGAACAGGTATTCGAAGGCTTTCTTTTTCGATGGGCGCGACTCGATCTTGGTCAGGTCGATGCCGCGAAGGGCAAGCGTCGCCAGGGCCTTGAAGAGCGAACCCTGCTCGTTGGGCAGCGAAAAGACGATCGAGGTTTTCTGCTGCTGCGCGTCGGGCTGGTTCCTGAGGTGCGAAACGTCGGGGTTGTCCTGGCTGGCGATGCAGAAGAAGCGGGTGATGTTCCACTCTTCGTCGGCCAGCTCCTCCTGGAGTATTTCGAGTCCGTAGAGTTCGCCTGCCCGTTTCGAGGCGATGGCCAGCACGGAGGGATCGCCGCCCGCAGCGACGATCTTGGCGCTACCGGCCGTGTCGTAGGCCGCTTCAGCCCTGATATTCGGGTGCTCGGTGATGAAGTTGTGGCACTGCGCCAGGGCCTGGGGATGCGAAAGCACCTTGCTGGCTTTTTCGGCCGATGAACCGGGAAGGCCAAGAAGGCAGTGTTCGACCTTCACGAATGTTTCGGCAAGGATCACCACCGGCCTGCGCAACAGCAGGTCGTAGTTCTGGTGGATGCTTCCTCCGAGCGAATTCTCGATCGGGATTACCGCATAGTCGGCCTTTTTGCTGGTAACGGCGGCGAAAACGTCGTCGAAGCTCTCGCAAGGCTGCGGTTCCCCGAACCTGAGGGCAGCTATTTCGCTGTAAGCACCAGGTTCGCCCTGATAAGCGATCAACCAGTTTGTCATTCTTTGTTCTTGTGATTAACTTTACCGCTACCCACGCAATGAGTTTTCTTTTCTTTAAAGAAAATAAATCTTTTCTCATAAACGCGTCATTTCCGGAATACTATCAAACATCTGGTTGTAACTTATGTCAGGACACAGTAAATGGGCGACCATCAAGCGAAAGAAGGCCGCCACTGATCAGAAGAGAGGAAATCTGTTCACCAAGCTCGTCAAGGAGATCACCATAGCTGCCAAAATGGGCGGTGGAGACGTCAACGGCAATCCAAGGCTGCGACTTGCCGTCGACACGGCCAGGGCCAACTCGATGCCGATGGACAACATCCAGCGCGCAATCAAGAAGGGTACAGGAGAGCTTGAGGGGGCGATGTACGAAGAGATTACCTACGAAGGCTACGGCCCGGGCGGCATAGCCATCATCATCGAGACGGCGACCGACAACAGGAACAGGACCGTGGCGGACATACGGCACATGATGAGCAGGAATGGCGGTTCGCTGGGCGAAAGCGGCAGCGTCTCCTGGATGTTCCAGCGCAAAGGCTCCGTAGACGTCCTCAAATCCGCAGCTTCCGAAGACCAGCTCCTGGAACTGCTTCTCGATGCCGGGCTTGAAGAGTTGGAGGCCGGTGAAGAGGAGTATTACACGGTGCTGACCGATGTCAGGGAGCTTGAATCGGTAAAGAAGGCGCTTGAGGCGGCAGGTATTGCGTATGAGAACGCCAAGATAGATCTTTTGCCCGATACCTATGTCGAACTCGATGGCGATGATGCCCGCAAGGCGATCAAGTTGATTGATGCGCTTGAAAGCGGCGATGATGCCCAGGTGGTATACAGCAATATGGAGATAAGCGAGAATGCGTTGGAAAGCCTTGAAGATTGAATCATGATAGTCATGGGCGTCGATCCGGGAAGCCGGAAAACCGGCTATGGAGTCATCGGCCAGGGAGCGAAGGGGTTTTCCGTCCTTGGCTCCGGGCTCATCCGGGTTGATGGTTTACCATCGCTGAACGAAAGGATTTTGCGGATCTGCACCGCTCTCGAAGAGGTAATCGGGATCATGAAGCCTGATTGCGTCGCTATCGAAACAGCTTTCGTAGGACGCAATGTCAGGAGTGCGCTTATATTGGGGCAGGTAAGGGGCGCGGTGCTCGCCACTGTCATGAGAAGCGGCGTTACCGTGCGCGAGTATGCTCCCAGGGAGGTCAAGCTCTCTGTTACCGGGAGCGGTTCGGCAGGCAAGGAGCAGGTCGCGGCAATGCTCCACCGACTGCTGGAGCTTGGCGACGAGCCGCGGTCGCTCGATGTCACCGATGCCCTCGGTATAGCATATTGCGATCTTTCGAGAGGTTCGGGTGGCGGATTTACCCAGGATTCAATGATGCGCAGGGGTAAGAACAGCAGAAAACAGGGTTGGTCGACCTTTGTCGACGACCATCCCGAACTGGTTGCCTGAGCGCGCTTCCGTTTAACGGCACTGGTTTGATGGCGGCAGTGGACGATGGCCGCTGAATATGATTAGGACAGGATTCTCTCGGAACAAAACCAAAAGAAACGTGCAGGGACACATCGTCAATATCCCGAATTTTCTGAGTATTCTGAGGATTCTGCTGATTCCATGGTTTATCTATTGCCTGCATACCGGTCGAACGGTGACGGCTTTGGTCATTATGATCATCGCGCTCTTGTCGGACTGGTTCGACGGGCAGACGGCCAGATGGACCAACGAAGTTTCGGATATGGGCAAGATTCTGGACCCTCTGGCCGACAAGCTTTGCCTGGCCAGCGTGGCCATCTATTTTCTCTGGAAAGGGGATCTCCCGCTATGGTTCGTCTCTTTTGTGGTTTTGCGCGATCTGCTGATCTTCTTTGGCGCGGCATGGATACGTCATCGCCACAACGTGCTGACCACCTCGCTCTGGCCAGGCAAATGGGCCGTAGGTTTTGTTTCCATGATGTTTATCTCCATGGTGTGGCCCCTTCCCCTGTTTGACCGCTGGCCGGTCAAGGAGTTTTTCATGTATCTTTCCTCCGCTACGCTTCTCTACTCATTCATTGAATACTGTATCAGGTTCTCCCGGATCCGTAAGGAATTCGAGGCCGGAGCTTGAACAAAACCACCGATTTTCTTCCGGTTCACAAACTACCAGTGCTCGCTTCGCCTTGTCCCGCAAGCTTGTATACCCGTTAACGCACTGAATATTGATTAGTGTACATAAGTTAAGACTATGGTTGGCTATACGTATCTATAGATTATTTTAATAAAAAGACTTAGCGATTTCGCTCCATCTCTTTTCGAAGAGGTTTGAAATGTTGACAACTTGTTGGCAACCTGTTGGCAGGGGTGTTGGCAGGGTGTGGAAAAGGATTCAGGAAACAAAAAACCCCGACGATTTCGGGGTTTTTGTTTCCAATATTCTGCCTGGGTAAATCAGCTTTTTTTATTCATGACCGTTGCCATGAGCGAGGCTTCACAGACCAGCTCTCCCCTCACATAGGCTTTAGCGTCGAACTGGCATACGGTTCTGCGTTTGTTGGTCATGATGGCCTCAATAACGAGGGTGTCGCCGGGAAGCACCGGTTTGCGGAACCGGGCCTTGTCGATGCCCATGAAGAATACGACGGAGTCTTTGATGTTCTCGTTTCCGTTGAGCATCATGATGCCGCCGGTCTGTGCCATGGCTTCGATGATGAGAACTCCGGGCATGACCGGGTTTCCGGGGAAATGGCCCTGGAAGAACGGTTCGTTCATCGTGACATTCTTGACCGATACGATTTTCTCGTCGAGGTTGAATTCGACGATTTTGTCGATCAGGAGGAACGGGTAGCGGTGGGGAAGGATGTTCTGGATGGCGTTGATGTCGAAGATGACGCCGGCTTTCTTCTCGTGCTGGAACTGGCGGGCCAGTTTGTTGCGGTCAGCGTATTTCTTGAGCTGCTTGACGAATTCAACATTCGATGCGTGGCCGGGACGTGCGGCAAGCACCTGTGCCTTGATCGGCATGCCCAGGAGGGCGAGATCTCCAAGCAGGTCAAGGAGCTTGTGACGCGCTGGCTCGTTGGGAAAACGCAGTTCGCGGTTGTTCAGTATGCCGTTCTGGCCGAGTACCAGGTGGGTGCTGTCGGCGCCGATTTTTTCGGCAAGGCTCTGGATTTCATTTTGATTGAGATCTTTGTCGACGATCACGATTGCATTGTCGACATCGGCACCCTTGATAATGCCTTGATTGGCCAGTGCCTCGACTTCGCTCAGGAAACAGAATGTGCGACATGGGGCAAAG
Organism: Chlorobiaceae bacterium; assembly: GCA_013334525.1. GTDB lineage: Bacteria > Bacteroidota > Chlorobiia > Chlorobiales > Chlorobiaceae > Chlorobaculum. Next base: position 97,882 of record JAAXXK010000003.1, on the reverse strand, counting down.
TCCTTGAGGAACTCGGTGTTGAGGTCGAACAGGCCGGAGTGCTGCGAGCCGAGCGCCGGATTCTTGTAATCGACCATGACCGTAGTCCTGAAGCCGTCGAGCGGCAGGGCCACAATATCGACTCCGCAATCGGTATTATGGAATTCTATGGTTTCATCGATAACGAGGTAGTTCTTGGGCTCCTCCTGTTCGGCGATGCCTGCCGAGATGATCGCATCTGCGAACGGTCGGGCGCTGCCGTCCATGACCGGTGGTTCAGGGCCGCTGAGTTCGATACGGCAGTTGTCGATCTGCAGGCCGTAAAGGGCCGCAAGGACATGTTCCGTCGTGTGTACCTTTACATCGCCGATGCCGATGGTGGTGCCACGGAGGACATCGACGACATGATCGATCAGCGCCGGGATTTCCGGGCAGTCGTCAATATCGTTTCTTACGAAGGTGTAGCCGTAGTTGGCCGGGGCAGGTTTGAACGTGATGGTACACTGCTGGCCGGTATGAAGCCCGGTGCCTGTGAGGGAGATCTCGTTCTGGAGGGTGCGCTGGTGAATGAGCATGGATGGCGATCCTTTCAATGGTAAAATGTTGAAGATACGAAAGTGCTGAAAACTCTTCAAATAGTGACTTTTCAGGGCTGTTCCGTACCGAAATGTCGCAATGCCTTTTCAAGCAGCATCGGATGGGTGAGGCTGCTGCCGGCAATGATGCTGTGATGGTTGAAAACGTCGCTGGATCCGTCGAATCCGGTGACGATACCGCCGGCTTCCCGAACCAGGAGAACGCCTGCCGCAAAATCCCAGGGATAAAGCCGGTACTCCCAGAAGCCGTCGAACCGCCCTGCGGCAGTATAGGCGAGGTCGATAGAGGCAGATCCCGCCCGCCTGATGCCGGCCGAATCCCGGATTACCTCTCTCATCATGTCCATGTAACGGTCAATGTAGTGGTCGCAATCCTTGAAGGGCAGGCCGGTTGCGAACAGGAAGCTCTCTTTGTCGCGGCGACCCGTTACGCTGAGAGGATTTCCGTTCAGGAAAGCCCCCTTGCCTTTTTCAGCAGTGAAGAGCTCTTCGAGCACCGGCTGGTAAACAACGCCGGCAATCAGCTCGCCGTCGGCGTCACGCAGGGCTATGCTGATGGCAAATACCGGAAAGGAGTGGATGAAGTTGAGTGTCCCGTCGAGCGGATCGACGATCCAGCTTCTTCCGGAGGTTCCGTTGCCGGTAGTACCCTCTTCGCAGAGCAAGCCATCGTTCGGGAAACTCTCAAGGATGGTCGATGCGATGGTCGCCTCGCACTGCCGGTCGACCTCGGTGACAAAGTCCTTGTGCTCTTTTGCGATGATTTCAAGCCTGGAGAGGTCTGACGATCTGGAGAGGATTATGGCGCCGGCCCTCTTGGCGGCTGTGACGGCTGTCTGGAGTTCTTTGCTCATATCGGTGGAATATTGACAAGGCATGGTTTTGCCTGCAATATATCATTTGGTCTGCTCAGAAGAGCTGCTCGTCGCGGAAATCCGGTCTCGGAGGCGAGTTTGGGGAAATAGCAGGGATGTTTTGAGGTAAAAGGAATTATCAGCTCACGATAGCGTTATAAGGATTATAGGGGTTTCCTTTTGGCTTGCCGGAAAAGTGCTTGTTTGTGGAAGTTACAGGGAGGGGGGCGGTTTGGTATTAACAATTGTGCCAGGAGTATGTATCGGGCACTACAACAACAGAACATGAAGAACAACAGAATCCTGTCGACGGCGCTCTGTATCGGCATCTGCATGCTTTTTGCCTATGCAGGAAGCCTTTTTACCCCGGTTGCGGGGTCATGGTATTACACTACCCTGGTCAAGCCGCCATGGAATCCGCCAGACTGGCTCTTTCCTCCCGTTTGGACGCTGCTGTTCGTTCTGATGGGAGTAGCCCTTTCTCTGGTGCTTGAGGCCGGGATAGACAAAAAAGAGGTAAAGCAGGCGATTCTGCTTTTTGGATTACAGCTTTTCCTGAATCTTGGATGGTCAGCCTCCTTTTTCGGAATGAGATCACCACTCGCGGGATTTGTGGAGATCCTGATCCTCTGGCTTTTCATCGTCATGACGATCGTTACCTTCAGCAAAGTTTCGAAACCGGCGGCGTTCTGCCTTGTTCCCTATCTTCTGTGGGTAAGCTTCGCTTCGTTCCTGAACTTCGTAATCCTCCGGCTCAACAGCTGAGCCGGAGGATATCGGGAAGAGGGGTCATTCGAACAGGGTGCCAAGTACCTGGTTCTCTTTCTTGCCGTTGGCGGCAGCTATCTCCTTGACGCTTTGACCGGCACCGGTGACTTTAAGGCCGCTCTTTTCGAGTTTGCTTACGGCCTGTTCAGGGGTAAGCTTGACTATCGTACCAAGGGTTTCAAGGGGTGCAGCGGCGAGGGCTTTGTTTATCCTGATGGCCGGGTTGCCCCCCGGGCCCTCTTTCATCGGGACCGTTATTGATGCCACGGTGATGATCAGCCCGGTTGATATGATGGCTATTCCTGCCCTTCGGGTGAAATATGCCTTGAACAGTTTCCAGTTTGCTGCCACATGGATTGCTCCTCCTGATACCAGGGCCCAACTCAGCCATTCATGCACGGGTTTTACAAATCCATCCCCTTTGTGGAAAAACATCAGGATGCCGGTTACGCCGGAGATGATAAAAGTAGCAATGACAAGAGGGGTTGCCCAGGATTTCAGGGAGTTGTTCATGGTTTCATATATGGGTTTCATAAGTAACTACTACCCTTTTTGACGACAGGTAGCCATAATACATGCGTACATACAACGATTAATATCCTGTAGGGGTTCCCTTATGCCTGGAGCGTGAGCGGTTTGTGCAGGGCGAAAAAAAAAGAGAGCGGCCATCTGGCCGCTCTCTTTCTGTATGCTTTTCAGCTTTGGATACGAGCTTTTTAGTTCTCGTCTTCCTGTCCGCGAAGGGTTTCAAGCACGCCGAAATCTTCGAGGGTGGTGACGTCACCCTTGACTTCGTTGGATGTGGCAAGTTCGCGCAGCAGGCGGCGCATGATCTTGCCGCTGCGGGTTTTCGGAAGTCCTTTCGCCCACCTGATTTCGTCGGGTTTGGCAATCGGGCCGATCTCCTTGGCCACATGGTTGCGAAGCGCTTCACGCAGCTTCATGTCGCCTTCGTACTCATCCTTGAGCGTGACGAATGCGACCAGGGCGTTACCCTTGATCTCATCCGGACGGCTGACGACGGCGGCTTCCGCGACCGATTCGTGCGATACAAGGGCGCTTTCGACTTCGCTGGTGCCGAGACGGTGACCCGACACGTTGACCACATCGTCGACGCGGCCCATGATCCAGATGTATCCATCATCGTCTTTTCTTGCTCCGTCGCCGGTGAAGTACATGTTCTGGAACTCCGACCAGTAGGTTTTCTCATAGCGCTCGTTGTCGCCATAGATGGTCCTGAGCATTGAAGGCCATGGCTGTTTGATGACCAGGTATCCGCCTTCGTTGGCGTCGCATGTGGTGCCATCCTTGCGCACGACGTCCACCATGATGCCCGGCAGGGGGCGGGTTGCGGTACCCGGTTTGGTCGGGGTCGCACCAGGCAGCGGAGAGACCATGATGCCGCCGGTCTCGGTCTGCCACCAGGTATCGACGATCGGGCATTTTTCCTGTCCGACATATTTGTGGTACCACATCCATGCCTCGGGGTTGATCGGTTCGCCGACGGTGCCCAGGAGCCTGAGCGATCTGAGGTCGTGTTTGGTGACCCATTCGTTGCCGGCACGGATGAAGGCCCTGATGGCCGTCGGTGCGGTGTAGAAAATGGTGATCTTGTGGCGGTTGATGATATCCCAGAAACGATCCCACTGGGGATAGTTCGGTGCGCCTTCGTACATGAACACGGTAGCGCCGTTGAGCAGCGGGCCGTATGCCATGTAGGTGTGGCCGGTGATCCATCCTACGTCGGCCGTACAGAAGTAGATATCCTCGTCCTTGATGTCGAATACATATTTGAATGAGGTGGCCGCATGAACCATGTAGCCTGCGGTCGTGTGCAGGATGCCCTTCGGCTTGCCGGTCGAACCGCTGGTGTAGAGGACGAAGAGCGGATGCTCGGAGTCGAGCTGCGCAGGTTCGCAGTCGTCTACGGCGAGGCCCATGAGGTCGTGCCACCAGTGATCCATGCCGTCGTGCATGTGGACGGTTTCGTTGGTCACTTTCAGGACGATGACGCTCCTGACCGAGGGGGTGTTGACGATCGCTTCGTCGACGATGTTCTTCAGGTTGATCGATCCGCCGCGGCGCCTGGTGCCGTCTGCGCAGATGACCAGCTTTGCACGGGAGTCGTTCACCCTTTCGGTGATCGCGTGTGCGGAGAACCCGGCGAATATGACGTTGTGGACAGCGCCGACCCTTGCGCAGGCAAGTACGGCGATGATGAGTTCAGGCACCATGCCCATGTAGATGGCAACCCTGTCGCCAGGCTTGATGCCGGCGATTTTCAGGACGTTTGCGAATTTGCAGACCTGACGGTGCAGCTCGCCGTAGGTGAGGATGCGCTCGTTGCCCTCTTCGCCTTCCCAGATGATGGCCGCCTTGTTTTTTCTCCAGCTTTTGACATGGACGTCAATGGCGTTATAGCAGATGTTGGTCTTGCCGCCGTCATACCATTTAGCGTACGGAGGTTTCCAGTCGAGCACAGTATCCCATTTCTTGAACCAGTGGAATTGTTCAGCCTGCTCACCCCAATATTTTTCCGGATCGGCAGCAGCGTCTGCATAGAGCTTTTCGTACTGCTCCATGCTTGAAACATTAGCATTGGAAGAGAACTCTGCCGACGGTGGAAATTTCCTCCGCTCAGACAGTACCGAACTGATCGAATCCGAGGACTGGGCTGTTGTTTTCTCAGTAGCCATTGATGGACGGTTTAATTTTTTTTGAAAAAAAACGACAACCACCCCTGACGGGGAGGTCAGATATTACAAACGGATGTTTCAGCCGAAATTCGGGGCTGGCCCGACTGAAGGCCATTCAAAATCATTAATGCGTAATTTACAAAAAAAACAGATGATGCCAACAGTGCCGTTACTCTCTGCACAGAACCCGTAACCCCCTTTTACAGAGGCTTTACGGCGAAGTTGACAAGCTTTCCGGGCACGACGATCTCTTTGACGATCGACTGTCCTTCAAGGAACTTTACTACACTTTCGAGTTTTTTTGCCTCTTCGAGCAAAAATTCTTTCGGGCATGCGACCGGCGCGTCGAAGGTGCCTCTCAGCTTGCCGTTGACCTGTACGGCGATGGTTACCACATCATCCTTTGCCAGCGACGGGTCGAAGAGCGGCCAGGCAGCTCCGCTGATTGACTCTTTATGGCCGAGCGTCTGCCAGAGCTCTTCGGTGATGTGCGGAGCGAAGGGAGAGAGCAGCACGAGCACGGTTTCCACGGCATGGCGGCTGTAACAGCCCGCTTTTTGAAGCTCGTTGACCAGTACCATCATTTCGGATATGGCGGTGTTGAACTTCAACTGGTCGACATCTTCGGTCACCTTCCTGATGGCTTTGTGCATCCGTTTCAGGATCGCCTCTTCAGGCATCTGTTCGGTTATCCTCAAAGAGCTCTCGTTTTCCGAATAAACCAGCCTCCAGACCTTGCCAAGAAACCTGCTGATGCCTTCGATGCCATTGGTGTTCCAGGGTTTGACCTGCTCGAGCGGTCCGAGGAACATTTCGTAGAGCCGGACAGCGTCCGCTCCGTACCTGTTCAGGACAAGGTCGGCAGGGATGACATTGCCGCGCGACTTCGACATCTTCTCGTTGTCTTCGCCAAGGATCATGCCCTGGTTGAAGAGTCGCTGGAAAGGCTCTTTGGTGCTTACCACGCCGAGGTCGTAGAGTACCTTGTGCCAGAACCTTGAGTAGAGCAGGTGCAGGACGGCGTGTTCGGCGCCGCCGATGTAGAGGTCGACGTTCATCCAGTAGCGCTCCCTGGCCGGTTCGACGAGATGTTCTGCGTTTGACGGATCGATGAAGCGCAGGTAGTACCAGCAGCTGCCGGCCCACTGCGGCATGGTGTTGGTTTCACGCCGGAAGCGGCCGTGTTCGTCCTCGCCCATGAGCCACTGGCCGATGTTTGCCAGAGGCGATTCGCCCGTGGAGGTCGGATGGTAGGCCTCCACCTCAGGCAGGGTCAGCGGAAGGGTGGTCTCGCGACGCATCGTTCCGTCTTCGTAATGCTTGATCGGGATCGGTTCACCCCAGTACCTCTGGCGGCTGAATATCCAGTCCCTGAGCCTGTAGTTGACGGTCCGTTTTCCTTTGCCTTTCGATTCGAGCCATGTCGCCATGCGGTCGAAGGCCGTCTTGAACTGGAGCCCGTCGATGCTGACCTCGTCGTTCGACGAATTGACGCTGACGCTCTCCTTGCCCTCGAAAACCTCTTCCTGGACGTTGTGCGGGCTTTTGACGACCTCCCTGATCGGCAGGTCGAATATTTTGGCGAACTCCCAGTCGCGGCTGTCGTGGGCCGGTACGGACATGATGGCGCCGGTGCCGTAGCTGGTCAGGACGAAGTCGGAGATCCATACTGGCAGCGACTCCCCGTTGGCCGGGTTGATCGCGTAGGATCCGGTGAAGACGCCGGTTTTGTCCTTTTGCAGGCCGGTCCTCTCAAGTTCCGTCTTCAGTTTTGCCTGGTCGATGTAGCTTTTGACAGCAACGAGTTGCTGTGCGACGGCAAGTTTTTCGGCCATCGGGTGTTCGGGCGAGATGACCAGGTATGTGGCACCGAACAGGGTGTCGGGCCGGGTGGTGTAGACCCTGAGGCTGGTCTTGTGGCAGGGAAGCTCGAAATCGATCTCGACCCCTTCGGAGCGGCCGATCCAGTTGCGCTGCATCTGCTTGACGTTTTCCGGCCAGTCGAGGGTGTCGAGGTCTTCGAGCAGGCGCTCGGCGTAGGCGGTTATTTTCAGCACCCATTGCCTGAGCGGTTTCCTGACGACCGTATAGCCGTCGGCCAGTTTCTCGTCGACCTCTTCGTTGGCCAGGACTACCTTGAGCTCCTCGCACCAGTTGACGTCGATTTCCGACATGTAGGCAAGGCCCATCTCATGAAGCTTCAGGAATATCCACTGCGTCCACTTGAAGTAGCCGGGGTCGGTCGTATTGACCTCACGGCTCCAGTCGTAGGAGAAGCCCATGCTTTTGAGGGTCTCCCTGAAGCTCGTGATGTTGATTTCAGTGGTGAGCCTGGGATGTGTGCCGGTCTTGATGGCGAACTGTTCCGCCGGCAGGCCGAAGGCGTCCCATCCCATCGGGTGCAGCACGTTGAAGCCCCGGCATCGTTTGTAGCGGGCGATGATGTCGGAGGCCGTATAGCCTTCGAGATGGCCGACATGCAGTCCCGATCCGCTCGGGTAGGGGAACATGTCGAGCACGTAATATTTTGGTCGGTTCTGGTCGGTGCCTGTGGTGAAGGTGTTCTGTTCCGCCCAGCGCGCCTGCCATTTCTTTTCTGTCGCTGAAAAATCGTACCTCATGTTGCTGTTGTCAATTTCGGGAATAGCTCTTTTTCTGTCGGTCATTCGGTTCGTCCGGGTTGTTTCCGGAACCGCTTACGACGATAAATTTACCTGGCCAGGGAAAATATGCCTGCGCCTTGAATGAAAAAAAGGCAGTGCAGTGATTCTTGATCTCCTGCACTGCCTTCTGTTTCGTTACGGTTTCGTCAGTTGCGTTCGGACGGGGCAGGGTTTTCTGCACCCTCTTCAAGCAGCGCTCTCATGGAGAGGGCGAACTTGGTTTTGCCGGTGCGGGGATCCTTGCGCACTTCGATCAGCTTGACCCTAACCTTGTCTCCTGGTTTCAGCACGTCGCTTACCCTGGCGATGCGTTCGCGTGAAATTTCGGAGATGTGGACCAGTCCGTCGGTCTTCGGCAGGAACTCCACGAATGCGCCGAGTTCGTCGCGGATGTCGCGAACCTTGCCCATGTAGATCGTGCCGACCTCGGGCTTCGAGATCAGGATCTTGATCGTCTCTACCGCGGCGGCAGTACCTTCCGGGCTTGAGCAGGCGATGGTCACTGTGCCGTCGTCCTCGATGTTGATCTCTGCACCGGTCTCCTCGGTGATACTCCTGATGGTTTCGCCGCCCTTGCCGATGACCATGCCGATAGCGTCTACCGGTATCTGGATGGTGGTCAGGCGCGGGGCGTACTTGCCGATGTCTGCACGAGCTTCAGGAAGCGCCTCGTTCATGACGTCGAGGATGTGCAGGCGGCCCCTGCGTGCCTGTTCCAGCGCGGTTTCGAGAATGTGGTAGTCGAGGCCGTCGATCTTGATGTCCATCTGGCAGGCGGTGATGCCGTCCCTGGTGCCGGAGACCTTGAAGTCCATGTCGCCGAGATGGTCCTCGTTGCCGAGGATGTCGGAGAGCACGGCGTAGTTGGCGCCTTCCTTGATCAGTCCCATGGCGATGCCGGAAACCGATCTCCTCAGCGGAATGCCGCCGTCGAGTGCTGCCAGCGTGCCGCCGCAGACCGAAGCCATGGAGGAGGAGCCGTTGGACTCGAGGATGTCGGAAACGATACGTACGGTGTACGGGAACTCCTGCTCGGGAGGCATGACCATCCTGATGGAGCGTTCGGCAAGGTTGCCGTGTCCGATTTCGCGGCGACCCGTTCCTCCGAGCCTGCCGGTTTCGCCGACAGAGAAGGGAGGGAAGTTGTAGTGCAGCATGAAGCGCTTGTCACGGTCGTCGGTCAGGGTGTCGACTGACTGGGCATCTTTCTTGGTGCCGAGGGTCAGGGTGACGAGCGCCTGTGTTTCGCCGCGGGTGAAGAGCGCCGAACCGTGGGCTCTCGGGATGAGGCCGAGTTCGATGCTGATCGGCCGTACCTCGTCAAGCTTCCTGCCGTCGAGGCGTTTCTTGTCGTCGAGGATCATGTGACGCATCATCTTCTTCTCGACCGAGTGGATGCAGTCGTCGATCATGTGCTCGTTCAGGCAGAGCGCTTTTGTCGGATCGGCTGCGATATCGTCGGCGCTGATGATTGCGCTGAAGTGTGCGACTGTTTTCTTGATCGTATCCTTGTAGATGGCCTTGGTGCTGTCGGCGCGCTCTTCCTTGGCAAGTGGCGTGTAGGCCAGTTCCTTGAGCTGTGCTGCGCAGAGCCCATCGACAACGGCGACCAGTTCTGCAGGGGGGAGCAACGGAGTGAAGGAACGTTTGGCTTTTCCTACTTCGGCTGCAAGCTCTTTCTGCACACGGCAGATCTTTTTGATGGCATCATGTCCGTGCTTGATGGCTTCGAGCATGTCGGCTTCGGAGATCTCCTTCATTTCGCCCTCGAGCATACATATGGTGTCCTCGGTACCGCCGATGCAGATGTCGAGGTCGCTCTCTGCCAACTCGTGCGTATCAGGATTGATGATGAACTGGCCGTTGATGCGTCCCACGCGAACTTCCGACATCGGGTTGGCGAAAGGAACGTCTGAAACCATGATGGCTGCCGATGCGGCGATACCGCCGAGCACATCGGCGTCATTGACCGTGTCCGATGAAATGACCGATATGATAACCTGGGTTTCCTGGAGGTAGCCGTCAGGGAAAAGGGGACGAAGCGCACGGTCGATAAGCCTGGCCGAAAGGATCTCCTTTTCCGAAGGGCGTCCTTCGCGCTTGAAGAAGCCGCCGGGGAATTTGCCGGCTGCCGAATATTTTTCGCGGTATTCTACCTGAAGGGGGAAAAAGTCCTGGTTCGGTGATGGTGGTGTCTTGCTCGAAACGACCGTGGCGATAACCATGGTGTCATGAAGGCTTACGACTGTGGCACCGTCGGCCTGCTTTGCCATTTTTCCGGTTTCGATCGTGATCTTTTTGCCAAGTCCAAGATCGATCTCTTTTTTGATAAACATGGAAATCAGTTGAGGTTAGTGATGATGAACATCTTCGTGGACCTTATGGCCGATGTTGCACCGCTGGTTGGTACAGGGTTCAACGGCCGGTCACGGTCTAAACAAATTCAAAATTAAAAAGTCCGGTAATATAATATAAATATCTTGCCATCCAGTACATCGGCGCTCCTATTAATCTCTGGTGAACCGACCGGTATTGCCGTTGTGTTTGCATCTGAAAATCCAGGATTGTCAGGGGCAGGCGAACCTCCAGTTGTCGATGAGTCGGGTTGTGCCGATGCGAACGGCCATAACCAGCCGGTAGGCCTTCCCGGAGGCCGCTTCTTCAGCCGGTTCGAAGGTTTCATCGTCCACAAAGCAGAGATAGTCCGTCACCGCGTCCGGGGCGGTGAGGATGATCGCTCCGGCTTCGTCGGCTATGGCGGCAAGGTCGCTTCTGCCGCGACCGGTCTCCTGTTCGGCGTACTGGATTGCCCGGTAAAGCACCGTTGCCTGTTCGCGCTCCGAACTGGAGAGGTAGACGTTGCGGGAACTGGTCGCCAGTCCGTCGCTCTGGCGGGCGATCGGTGCGCCGATGATCGACGTTCCGATGTTCAGGTCGCGGGTGACCTGCCTGATCACGGCGAGCTGCTGGGCATCCTTTTCGCCGAAGATGGCGATGTGCGGTCTGGTGATGTTGATCAGCTTGACCACCACGGTGGCTACGCCGCTGAAGTGGCCCGGCCTGAAGCGGCCTTCGAAGAGGCTGGAGAGCGGTCCGGGTTCGATCGCCGTCAGGAACCCTTCCGGGTAGATCTGTTCGGGAGAGGGGACGAAGAGGTAGTCGATCCCTGCAGAGCGGGCAAGGGCGGCGTCCTGTTCGAACGGCCTGGGGTAGCGGTGGAAATCCTCTTCAGGCCCGAACTGGATAGGGTTGACGAAGATGGTCATGATCACGGTTCCGGCTTTCTGCCTGGCGAGCCGGACCAGGCTCAGGTGCCCTTCGTGCAGGGCTCCCATGGTCATGACGACGCCGATGAACTGATGCTGGAGCCTGAGGCTCTCGGCTATCGACTGCATCTCTGCCGGGTCAGTTATGATCTGCATGCTCTTTCTTCTGTTTTGAACGTTTGCCGGCAGGGTGGACCACCACGACGAACTCACCCCGTGTGCGGCCGTTCGAAAAATGTTCCAGCAACGAGTCGGGTGTGCCTGTTATGTACTCTTCATGCATTTTGGTGATTTCGCGGGCGACGAAGAGTTCCGCTTCGGGAAAGCTGTTTTTCAGCTCTTCGAAAAGCCGGGCGATCCTGTGGGGCGATTCGTAGAGGACGATGGTGCTTTCTAGGGAGGCCAGGAATTCGAGCCTGGTTTTCCGACCCTTTTTGTGAGGCAGGAACCCGGCGAAGAAAAAGCTGCTGACCGGCAGGGGGCAGACAGAAAGCGCGGCGGTAAGGGCGCTTGGGCCGGGGATCGGTACGATGCCGAATCCCCTGGCGTGGACCGCGTTTGCCATCGAGTATCCCGGATCGCTGATGCCCGGCGTGCCGGCATCGGTGACCATGGCCACGTCGGTGCCCTCTTCCAGCAGTGCACAGACATGGCCGACGGCCCGCTCTTCGTTGAAGCTATGGTAGCTGAGGAGCTTTTTCCCCTGGATGCCGAAGTGCCTGAGCAGGATGGAGGTGTGCCGGGTGTCTTCGCAGGCGATCACCCCGACATCGCGCAGCGTGTTTACCGCCCTGAAGGTCATGTCATCGAGATTGCCGAGGGGGGTTGCAACGACGTAAAGTGTGCCTGTATTTTGTTCGCGGGTATTCAAAATTTTGCGGTCTGGTCCCTGTAGATAGCGGTGCCCTTTGATTGGAGCATTAAGCTTGTATATTAGTATAGCAAAAAATATGACAAACAGAGACGAGAGCCAATGCAGCATGAAGAGATACTGTCGGTCAGCGATCTGAAGGTCCATTTTCCTGTCAGGAGCGCAGGCCTGTTCGGCGGCGGAACCGTCGCCAGGGCCGTCAACGGAGTGTCGTTCGAGGTCATGAAGGGTGAGACCCTCGGCCTTGTCGGTGAATCCGGATGCGGCAAGACGACCCTGGGAAGGGCGATCGTCCGTCTGGTCCAGCCCTCGAAGGGCGGAAGGATCCTGTTCCGCGGCCGCGAGATCACTACGCTCGACAACCGCCGGTTCAGGCCGTTGCGCAAGGAGATGCAGATGATCTTCCAGGATCCATACGGTTCACTGAATCCCAGGCTGACGGTCGGCCAGATGCTTGGCGAGGTGCTCAAGGTGCACGGAGTCACCAAAGGCCGCGCGGCGACGACGGCCAAAATTCGCGAACTGCTCGATACGGTCGGACTCAACAGGGAGTACTCCGACCGGTATCCCCATGAATTTTCCGGAGGCCAGCGCCAGCGGGTCGGTATAGCCAGAGCGCTTGCCGTCAACCCCTCCTTCATCATCTGCGACGAGCCCGTTTCTGCGCTTGATGTGTCGATCCAGTCCCAGATCATCAACCTGCTCAAGGACCTGCAGCGCGAGTTCGGGCTGACCTATCTTTTCATCGCACATGATCTTTCGGTTGTCGAATACATTTCGGACCGTGTCGCCGTGATGTATCTCGGCAGGATCGTCGAGATCGCCGATGGGGAAACCCTCTATACCAATCCGAAGCATCCATACACCCAGGCGCTGCTCTCGGCCATTCCGATGCCCGAGCTTGGCCGGCACCGGGAGCGCATCGTCCTGAAAGGCGATCTGCCCGGCCCGATGTCGATCACCACGGGATGCAGCTTCCATCCCCGATGCCCTTACGCCAAAGATGAGTGCCGTCTGAGGGAGCCTGAACTGCTTCCGCTTAAGGATGATCCGCGGCACCGGGTCAGCTGCCTGCTTTGCGAGTGATTCATGATCGAAAGGAAAACCATGGACTTGAAAAAAAACAGGGGCGGTTGTTTTCGTACCGGATGCCTCACGGTGATCGTTGCCATGCTGGTCATGGTCGGTGTTGTTTCCCTGCTCCATTATTTCGGGAAAAAACTTCCCGAACGGTTTGTGCTTCGGCTGCCCGTAAGCGGCAGGATTGATGACCGTCCATCCGATACGGCCGCATTTCCTTTCCAGTCAGGCAGCAAGTCGCTCTCGCTTGAAGAGTTGATGGTTGTACTGGATCGCGCCCGAACGGATCGCCGTGTCGATTCAGTAGTGCTCGAAGTCGACGGGCTGACGGCCTCATCGGCCAAGATCCAGGAGCTGAGGAGCTCCATCGACGGCGTCAGGAAATCGGGCAGGAAGGTGGTCGCGTTCCTGCGCAGCCCTGAGGACAAGGATTACATGCTTGCCGCAGCATGCGATTCGGTGGTGGTGCAGAAAGGTTCGTGGCTACTGCTCGATGGCCTCAAGGCAGAGCTCTTCTTCTTTGCCGAACCGCTCAGGAAGCTCGGTATCGGCTTCCAGGCGGCCCAGTGGAAAAAGTACAAGAGCGGCATTGAACCCTTCACCAGGAGTTCGTCCAGCCCGGAATACCGTGAAGAGGTCAATGCGCTGCTCGACGACACCTGGGCCGATTACATCGATTATGTTTCCCGGCGACGCGCTATCGGCAGGGAGGATTTCGCGGCCATTATCGATTCGCTGGCCGTGCTCTCGCCCGAAAAGGCGCTCAGCCTGCATCTCATTGACCGCGTTGCAACCTTCCGTCAATTCGAGAAAGGATATGAGCAGAAGCTCGGTAAACCTGTCCGCGACCTGTTCGTTTCGGGGGGCGATTATCTCGAGTCGACCGGCGGAATGAAGCCGGGCGCCATTGGTGAGCGTATCGCCGTGATCAATATCGCCGGCCCGATCGTCAGTTCCGGTGGTGTCGGAGGCATGGGCGATGGCGAGGGTATCGATGTGGCCTCCCTGAAGCAGGCGCTCGAAACGGCCCTTGACGACCGTAACGTCAAGGCGATCGTGCTGAGGATCGACAGCCCCGGCGGAGACGCCCTTGCCGCAGCAACCATGCTTGAGTTGCTCGATGAGGCCAGGGCCAGAAAGCCGATGGTTGCTTCGATGTCCGGTGTGGCGGCATCCGGCGGTTACATGGTGGCCCTTGCCGCCGACAAAATTTATGTCGAACCGCTCACCATTACCGGCTCGATCGGGGTTTTCGCCCTCAAGCCGGACGTGAGCGGCCTGCTTGAGAAGACAGGGATACATCGGGAGGTGGTCACGAGAGGCAAATTTGCCGATGCCTATACCCCCTTCAAATCGTTTGACGACAGCTCCTTCCAGAAATTCGTCGATACCTCCGGCCAGATCTACCGTGACTTTACCGGAAAGGTTGCGGCCCGGAGAAAGATGACTCCTGAGCAGGTCGAAGCCGTTGCCGGCGGCAGGGTATGGACAGGCCGGCAGGCTCTTTCGGTCGGGCTTGTCGACCGGATCGGCGGCCTGAACGAAGCGGTAGGCGAGGCCCGCAGGATCGCCCGCATGGACAGCGCAAAAGCACCGCAGCTGATCTACCTGCCTGCACGCAAAACCTGGGTCGATTATCTTTTGGCCGGTGAAATGGCCGGGTTGGTGAACAGCATCTCCACACGGCTCGCAAGACAGTCCGTGCAGGGTATCCTGCCCGCAGGCCAGCTTCCTGACGTGGGGGTGGCACGGCTGCTGCTCCGGTCGGATTCTCCGCAGGTTCTCGCCGTCGATCCGGTTGAGGTTATCGTTCGCTGAGGCGGCTGTTGCGGGCGGATGAACGGGATGAGAACCTTTTTCATCCAGCTTCATCCCGGTGTCCTGAAGCTTCAGGATTCATGTTGAGAAGGTTCGTCGATATTCGCCAACATTCGCCAAGCCGGGGAAGCCCCCATTTCAATCCGATTGATTCCTTTTTTGTCGAGGATAGTGTTACGTTAAAAACAGTGCTGTTGCCCGGTCGATCGCCTTGTTTCGGAATGGCTGCCGATCCCATCCGGCAAGCCAAACCAGCTTTTCCGTTGTTCCGGATGTGCGGTTCGATTCTAAATCGGAATATTTTCAACACTCTTTAACTGATATGATTGACGAGCTGCTACAGAGAGCCATGGCTTTTCATCAAAAAGGCCACCTTGACCAGGCTCAAAGCATCTATGAAGAGATACTGGAAACCGCTCCCGATCATTTTGACGCGCTCCACCTGCTTGGAGTCATAGCTGCCCAGACACGAAATCACCAGCGTGCAGTCGATTTGATGGGCCGGGCGATAGATGTGTTCCCGCATGATCCCTCCTGTTATTTCAACCGTGGCCTGGCGTTCAGGGAACTCATGCAGTGGGACGCTGCAGCAGCCAGTTTCAGCCGGGCCATAGCGCTCAGGCCCGATTATGTCGAAGCATGGCTGAGCAGGGGCCTGGTTCTTCAGGGAGCCAAACGGTTGCGGGAAGCGATAGCCGATTATGAACAGTCTATAGCGCTCAAGCCCGATAACGCCGAAGCCTGGTTGAACCGGGGTGTCGCGTTGGGCGATCTCAGGGAGTTGAAAGCCGCTCTTGCGAGTTATGACAGAGCCATAGCGCTCAAACCCGATTATCCCGAAGCCTGGTACAACCGGGGCATAGCATTACAGGGCCTGAAGCAAACGGAGGCAGCTCTTGCGAGTTATGACAGGGCCATAGAGCTCAAACCCGATTTTGCTGAAGCCTGGTCAAATCGAGGCATAGCGTTCCAGGGAGTTGATGAGTTGGCAAGCGCCATTGACAGTTATGACAGGGCGATTGAACTCAAACCCGATTATTTCGAAATGTATTTAAATCGGGGAGATGCACTCAAGGAGCTCAAACTGTTCGATGCGGCGGCAGATAGTTACGAAAAGGCTTCATCATTGAATCCTGCTTGTGATTTCCTCCCGGGAGGGTATTTACACATAAAAATGATGGCTTGTGACTGGAGCTCTTTTGATGAACTCCTGAATCTGCTGGTGGTGAAAATAATGGGTCACGAAAGAGCTTCAAAACCGTTTCCGGTTCTTTCGATGTCAGGATTGCTGACGGTAACGGGGCAGGCCGCATTGATGTATGCGGCAGAGAAATATCCTCCGTGCGATATTCTCGGGGAAATCGTAAAACGCCCGAGGCATGAGCGGATAAGGGTCGGATACTACTCTGCTGATTTTCATGATCATGCGACAATGCATTTGATGGCGGAGTTTTTTGAAAAGCATGATCGCTCGAAGTTCGAACTGATGGCGTTTTCTTTTGGCCCAGAGCGTAAGGCGGATGTGGTGAGGCAGCGGGTTGTCCGGGCTTTCGACCGCTTCATTGATGTGGGGGGTGTTTCAGACCGGGAGGTGGCCGCTATGTCAAGGGAGCTTGAAGTCGATATCGCCGTTGACCTTAAGGGCTATACCAAAGATTCGCGTACGGATATATTCGCATTCCGTGCGGCGCCGATACAGGTGAACTACCTGGGGTATCCCGGCACGATGGGTGCCGGATACATTGATTATATCATCGCTGATCATACGCTGATTCCGGAAGGTTTTCAGCAGTTCTATACGGAAAAAGCAGTCTATCTGCCCGGCAGCTACCAGGCCAATGACTCGACACGCAGGATCGCCGACAGGGTGTTTACCAGAGAGGAGGAGGGGTTGCCGCCGACAGGGTTCGTGTTCTGCTGTTTCAACAACAATTACAAGATAACCCCGGCTGTTTTCGATAGCTGGATGAGAATCCTTGAACGGGTCGAAGGAGCTGTCCTGTGGCTCTATGAGGATAACCCCAAGGCCGCGGGCAACCTGCGAAAGGAGGCCGTTCGAAGGGGAGTTGATGCCGGTCGGCTGATATTTGCCCGTCGGATGCCCCTTGCGGAACACCTGGCGAGGCATCGCCTGGCCGACCTTTTCCTTGACACTCTGCCCTATAATGCCCATACAACGGCAAGCGATGCCCTGTGGGCGGGATTGCCTCTCCTGACTCAAATCGGCGAGTCGTTTGCGGGCCGGGTGGCGGCCAGCCTGCTGAACGCCATCGGGTTGCCGGAACTCATCACCTCATCGCCGGAAGCCTACGAGGCGTTGGCCATAGAGCTCGCCACCCGTCCGGAAAAGCTGGCTGCAATCAAACTGAAGCTGGATGCTAACCGGCTGACCGCGCCACTGTTCGACAGCGATCGGTTTGTCGGGAATTTCGAAGCTGCATACGAAAAGATGTATGAACGTTATCAACTCGATTTGCCGCCTGCCCATATATATTTACAGTGAACCCTGCAATCGGGCCGGGCGGATACCACTTCATGTATCAACGCCGGATGTTGACCCCAATCTTTGCAACCACCGAGGAGCGCTTCCATGTATAGATTGACCATCACATCTGCCTGGAAAATGTTGCTATGTCCATCCTTCAGCCGTTGCGATGTTTTCCGGTTCCCGTTAGACTACGGCGCGACTCCTGATCAGAACCTGCCTGAAGATCTTTACTGATATGATCGACGAACGATTACACCAGGCGACAGAGCTTCACCGGCAAGGGCAACTTGCCCGAGCCCAAAGCATCTATGAAGGGATACTGGAAAGCGATCCCGATCATTTCGAGGCACTGAACCTGCTTGGGGTCCTGGCTGCCCAGATACAAAATCACCAACGTGCCGTTGAACTGATCGATCGGGCGATCGCGATATTTCCGGATCATGCCGACACTCATTTCAACCGCGGCCTTGCGCTGCTGGCGCTCGGAGAGTGGGGGGCGGCGACTGCCGGTTTCGACAGGGCCATAGAGCTCAGATCCGATTATGCTGAAGCCTGGTTCCATAGGGGCAATGGGTTGTTTGAACTCAAGCTCGTTGATGCGGCCGTAGCGAGTTATGATCAGGCGATAGCCATAAGAGGTGACTACGGCGAAGCCTTTTTCAGTCGGGGCGTGGCGTTGCACGAGCTCAAACAGTGGGCTTCAGCGGTGGCGAGTTATGATAAGGCGACAGCCCTCAGGCCAGCATATGTCGAAGCATGGTCGAACCGGGGCAATGCATTGCTGGAACTCGGAGCGATTGATGCGGCTTTGGCGAGTTATGATAAGGCCATAGCCGTCAGTCCGGACTACGGCGAAGCCTGGTACAATCGTGGAAATGCGCTGGAGGTACTCAGGCAGTGGGATGCAGCCCTGGCAAGCTATGAGTGGGCGACCGGGCTCAGCTCCGACTATGCCGAAGCATGGTCAAGGCGCGGCAATGTGTTGCTTGAGCTCAAACGGGTTGATGCAGCGCTGGCCAGTTATGAGAAGGCTATAGCGATCAAGCCCGGTTTTGCCGAAGCCTGGTGCAACAGGGGCAATGCGCTGAGTGATAAAAAGCTATGGGATGCGGCATTAACCAGTTATGAGCGGGCTATAGCGATCAAGCCCGCTTTTCCCGAAGCCTGGTTCAACCTGGGCAACCTCCACAGGGACCTGAGACAGCTGGAGCAGGCGGCAGAAAGCTTTGCCAGAGCTTTCTCCTTGAACCCTGACGGCGACTATTTCCTGGGGGCGTATTTATATCTGGCAATGATGATTTGCGATTGGAGCTCCTTTGATGAGCTGTCGAATCGAATGGTGGTGAACATAGTGAATCACCAGAAAGCAGCAGCTCCTGTTCAGGCCCTCTCGATCATCAACTCCCCATCACTGCTGCAGCAGCTGGCATTGACCTATGTGAATCAGAATCACCCTTTACGATCCGGCCGTGAGGATATCCATAAGCGTCCCCGCCGCGATAAAATCCGTGTCGGCTATTACTCTGCGGATTTTCACAGCCACGCGAGCATGTACCTAGTTGCTGAAATGTTTGAAAAGCATGATCGCTCGAAGTTCGAGCTGATTGCCTTTTCGTTTGGCCCTGACCTTCCGGAAGATGCGATGAGGCAAAGGGTTTTTCCGGCTTTCGATCGCTTCATCGACGTGAATACGGCTTCAGATGAGGATGTGGCCAACCTGTCAAGGGAGCTTGAAGTCGATATCGCTGTCGACCTGAAGGGCTTTACAAAAGATTCGCGTACGGATATATTCGCATTCCGGGCTGCTCCGATACAGGTGAACTACATGGGTTATCCCGGTTCCATGGGGGCCGGATACATGGATTATATCATAGCCGATCATACGCTCGTACCGGAAGGGTTTCAGCAGTTCTATACGGAAAGGATAGTCTATCTGCCCGACAGTTACCAGGGCAATGATTCCCGGCGTCAGATCGCCGATACGGACTTTTCCCGACAGGAGCTCGGGCTGCCGGTCACAGGATTTGTATTCTGTTGTTTCAACAACAATTACAAGATAACCCCGTCTGTTTTCGATATTTGGATGAGGCTTCTTGAGCGGGTCGAAGGAGCTGTCCTGTGGCTCTATGAGGATAACCCCCAGGCCGCGGGCAACCTGCGAAAGGAGGCCGTTCGACGGGGAGTAGATGCCGGGCGGCTGGTATTTGCCAGACGGATGCCCCTGGCGGAACATCTGGCAAGGCATCGCCTGGCCGACCTGTTTCTTGACACCTTTCCCTGCAACGCCCATACAACGGCAAGCGATGCCCTGTGGGCGGGATTGCCCCTCCTGACTCGAATTGGCGAGTCGTTTGCGGGCAGGGTTGCGGCCAGCCTGCTGAACGCCATTGGGTTGCCGGAACTCATCACCTCATCACTGGAAGCGTATGAGGCTTTGGCGATAGAGCTCGCCACCTATCCGGAAAAGTTGGCTGAACTCAGGTTGAAGCTGGAGAAGAATCGCCTGAGCACACCATTGTTCGACAGCGAGCGGTTTACAAGGAGTATTGAAGCTGCATACGAAAAGATGTACGAACGTTACCATCAGGATCTTCCACCTGCCCATATATATTTACATTGAACCCGAATTTCGGGTATGGCAGATAAGAGTTTATCCATTAACGCCAGGTGATAATACGATTTATGCATGCGCAGATGACCGCATTCCATGGAGGCATCGAGCATCACATCAGCCCGGGGAATGTCATGTTGTTCATCATTGAGCGGTTGCAATGTTTTCCGGTTTCAGGGCGATTGAGGCGCGATTTCTGGTACAATCCTCATTACAGATCATTACAAGTATGATCGATAACCGATTTGAACAAGCGGTGGAACTTCATCGCCAAGGGCAATTTCACCAAGCCCAAAGTATTTATGAAGAGATTCTGGAAACCGCTCCCGCTCACGTTGAGACTCTCAACCTGCTGGGAATCCTTGCTGCCCAGACACAAGAGCACCGGCGGGCTGTTGAGCTGATCGATCGGGCGATTGCGATATTTCCGCACCATGCCGACAGTCATTTCAACAGGGGCCAGGCGCTGCAGGCACTTGGGCAGTGGGATGATGCAGCAGCAAGTTTCGACATGGCGATAGCTCTCAAGCCCGATTATGTTGACGCCTGGCTCAACCGAGGCAATGCCAAACTTCGACTCAAGGCTTGGGCTGCGGCTTTGGCGAGTTATGAGAAGGTCATTGGGCTCCAACCTGATCATGCCGAAGCCTGGGCCAATCGGGGCCTGGTGTTGCATGAACTCAAAGAGTGGGATGCGGCGTTGGTGAGTTATGACAAGGCGACAGGGCTCAACCCGGACTACGCCGAAGCCTGGTTGAACCGGGGCAATACGTTGCTTGAGCTGAGGGAGCGCGAAGCAGCCATAGCGAGTTATGATCGGGCGACAGAGATCAATCCCGGGTTCATCGAAGCCTGGTACAACAGGGGACGTACGCTGATGGAACTCAAAGCGTGGGATGCGGCGGTGGCAAGCTATGACAGGCTTACAGCGATCAATCCCGATTTCATTGAGGCGTGGTATAACCGTGGCCTGGCGATGAAAGCGCTTGGCAGACTTGAAGAAGCCCTGGCAAGCTATGACAGGTTGATAGCGCTCGATTCCGTTTTAGCTGATGCCTGGTTCAACAGGGCTCTGGTACTGCAAGAGATGAAGCGACTTGAAGAAGCGGTCGAGAGTTATAACCGGGTTATCGTGATCAAGCCCGATTATGCTGAAGCCTGGTCCAATCGGGGTGTTGCGCTGAAGGAACTCAAACAGTTGGATGCCGCATTGGCCAGTTATGATAATGCGATATCCTTCAAGCCTGACTATCCCGAAGCATGGTACAACCGGGGTAACGCATTGATTGAACTTAAGCAGTTTCATACAGCTCTGGACAGTTATGACCGGGCAACAGCACTCAGATCCGATTATGCAAATGCCAATTGGAACAAATCGATAGTACTGCTTTCAGAAGGGGATTATTTAAAGGGCTGGGAGCTCTATGAGTGGCGATGGAGAGCTGATGGGTTTCCATCGCCCGAAAGAGATTTTCGGCGACCACTA
Organism: Chlorobiaceae bacterium; assembly: GCA_013334525.1. GTDB lineage: Bacteria > Bacteroidota > Chlorobiia > Chlorobiales > Chlorobiaceae > Chlorobaculum. The sequence goes on along the minus strand of JAAXXK010000003.1, from coordinate 76,706 downwards.
TGGCTTGGTGGTGAATCCATAAACGGCAAAACCATTCTTTTGCATAGTGAACAGGGGTTGGGCGATACAATCCAGTTCTCCCGATACGTGAATCTTGTCGCTGCCCTTGGAGCAAGGGTGGTGCTGGAAGCAGACCCGCCTGTGATCGGTTTGCTTAGGCAGCTCGAGGGTGTCGCGGAGTTTGTGGTTAAAGGCGATCGATTCCCCTGGTTTGACCTTCACTGCCCGTTGATGAGTCTGCCTCTGGCTTTCAAAACAACCCTCGAAACCATTCCGTCTGCTTCCGGTTATCTGTCGAGTGAGCCGACAAAGCTTGATGAATGGTCGCGCAGGCTGGGTGGAAAGGCAAAGCCCCGAATCGGGCTGGCATGGAGCGGGCGACCACAACACCAAAACGACCACAATCGAAGCCTCCCTCTTGCATTGCTGGTGCAGTTGCTGCCTCCTGGATTTCAGTATGTGAGCCTGCAAAAGGAGATCAATGAAGTCGATTGGCCGACGCTTGACTCACAGACAGAGATCGTTTACTACGGCGACGACCTGAAGGATTTTACCGATACGGCGGCTCTTTGCGAATTGATGGATGTGGTGGTGAGCGTCGATACGAGCGTTGCGCACCTGGGTGCAGCGATGGGCAGGCCGACCATGGTGATGTTGCCATTCATTCCCGATTGGCGCTGGCTGCTCGACAGGAACGACAGCCCCTGGTACGACAGCGTGAGGCTCTATCGGCAGGAAATACAGGGGGATTGGACAGGCGTTTTAACCCGGCTCAGTGCTGACTTATTGAAACAGTCGTGGTGAGGCGGGGGCTGCGCCCTCCTTTAATCCGATTTTCCTGTATCGTATCGATCCCTTTTTGGTTCCTTGACCGATTACCACTCCGTTCAGAAGTTCCAGAACTCGCGGTCAAGGGTGCGGTACTGGATGCTCTGGACAAGATGCTTCATCTCTATCTGTTCCGCCCCGTCAAGGTCGGCGATGGTGCGGCTTACCTTGAGGATGCGGTCATGGGCCCGCGCCGAAAGGTTGAGCCGGTTCATGGCATCCATGAGCTTTTCGGCGCATTGACGGTCGAGCCGGCAGAACTGGCGGATCAGCTTCGAGTTCATTTGCGAGTTGGTGAAGATCCTCGGCGAAACCAGCGAGGCGAAGCGTTCGTGCTGGATCGCGCGGGCACGGATGACCCTTTCGCGGATGTCGCGTGAGCTTTCGGAAGAGGAGGCTGAAAACAGCTCGGTGTTCTCGACCTTGGGTACATCGATATGGATGTCGATCCGGTCGAGCAGGGGACCCGAGATTTTGGAGAGGTAGCGCCTTATCTGGTCGGGGGATGCGGTCAGCGTTCCTTCACGGTCTTTCAGCGGTCCCGCCGGACTCGGGTTCATGGCGGCCACGAGCATGAATCCGGCAGGATAGCGGGTAGATAGTGCCGCTCTCGATATGGTCACTTCGCGCTCTTCGATAGGTTGGCGCAGCACCTCAAGGGCATTTCGCGTGAACTCAGGCAGCTCGTCGAGGAAGAGTACCCCGTTGTGCGCAAGGCTCACCTCGCCCGGCTTGGCCATTGCGCCGCCGCCGATGAGGGCGATGTTGCTGGTCGTATGGTGAGGGTTGCGGAAGGGCCTGGTGATCATGAGCGGCCTGTTCCGGTCGAGCAGGTTGGCCACCGAGTAGATCTTGGTCGTTTCGAGCGACTCTTCGAAGCCAAGTGGCGGCAGGATACCCGGAATCGATTTGGCAAGAAGGGTCTTGCCGCTTCCGGGAGGGCCGATCATCAGGATGTTGTGAGCCCCGGCCGCCGCGATCTCTATGGCTTTTTTTGCTGCCTGCTGCCCCTTTATTTCGGCAAAGTCGACAGGGTATTCAGGTTCACAGGCGAACAGCGCCGAAACATCGACGCTTACCGGTTCGAGCTGCATCGAGCCGTTGAGCAGCCCTGCCGCCTCGATGAGCGTTTCTACCCCGAAGACCTGCGTTGCAGCCCCTGACGCCGATATGGCAACGGCGGCTTCGGGAGCGTTGATCTTCGGGACGATCATGCGGCGGATGTTCTCCCTCGAGGCCATGATGGCCATGGGGAGGGCTCCGTTGATCCGCCTGACCGAGCCGTCGAGGGCAAGTTCGCCGAGTACGATGGTATCTTCGAAGTTTCCCTTTATCTCGTTGAGCGAGCCGAGAAGCCCGACGGCTATGCCGAGGTCGAACGATGTCCCCTCCTTGCGGACGTCTGCGGGGGCGAGGTTGACCGTGATCTTTTTCGTCGGCAGCTCGAAGCCGGAGTTCCGGATGGCGGTCAGTATCCGTTCCCGGCTCTCCTTGATGGCGCTGTCGGGCAGGCCGACGACCGTGAATGCGGGCAGGCCGCCCGAGACATTGGTCTCGATTTCGACTTTAAGGGCGTCGATGCCCAGCAGTGCCGCCGCGCAGAGTTTGGTGAGCATAGGAAAGGAGGGACAATGATTAGGGGTTGTCACTGCCGCCGCCTGCCAGGCCGTTCCGGGATGTTTAGCGCTGTTTCCGAAACGGTCAGGGGATTTGACAGGGGGCGTCTCGTTTTTAGATTATAGTAAAAAAGCAGTAAATATCTTTCATGTCAACGCTTATTCCTGTCGGGCGCAACCCCCGGAAATGGTGTTGGCCGTCTGGGTGAGCTGCAGGTAGTCGGATGGGCAGATAGTGGAGATTGCAGAAGCGGTGGGAAAACGCAGGGCTTTTTTTCGAAGGCCGCACAGGATATGGTTTCCCTCCTGTGCGGCTTTCATTCGGATGGTCAGGACTCAGAACACGGCGCCACCGGGAATCAGTGCGTTATCATAGTTGGCTAAGCCGGTAAGGACGATATCGGCTGCGTTGAGCAGGTTTCCGGTAACCGTTATGCTGCCCAGCGGTGAGCCGACATTGTCAGTAAGCAGAATGCAGGTCGCGTCCAGTTTGCCGTTGCCGTCAGTATCGAGGTAAGTGATCTGCATGGTGGTATTTTCACCACCGATTTCGATACGGTCATGCTGTTTTGCCGAGAAATCCCTGATGATGTCACTGCCGATTGATTCGCCGGTGCCTGGAATGAAGAGGAATCGATCGGCACCTCCGCCTCCCCAGAGGGTATCGTTGCAGTTGTCCCTTATGGAAACCAGCAGGTCGTCACCATTTCCGCCCGAGTACGCATCGGCTCCATAGCCGTCAACAAGGGTATCGTTGTCATCATTGCCTGAAAGGGTGTCGTTTCCGTAACCTCCTATCAGCAGGTCGAGGCCATATCCTCCGGAAATGAGATCATGGCCCTCATCGCCGGAAATAGTGTCGTTGCCGCTATCGCCGTTGATCTGGTCATTTCCATCGTTTCCAATGATCCGGTCGTGTCCCTCTCCTCCATAAAGCTGGTCATTTCCTGTCCCGCCTGCCACACTGTCATTACCCGAACCTCCGTTGATATAGTCGTCGCCGCCGTCGCCGAAGATGGTGTCGTTGTCGTTATGACCGTATACGGTATCGTTACCGCTTCCAGCCACGATCAGGTCATGACCGTATCCTCCGGAAATGATGTCGTTTCCGTCGGCAGCGTTGATCGTGTCGTTACCGTTGTCGCCGCTGATGGAATCGTTGCCATCTCCGGCAATGATGGAGTCGTTGCCGTCGCCGCCGTAAATGGTCGAGTTGCCGAGAGTATCGGAAAGGTAGTCGTCACCCGCACCGCCGCTGAGGTAGTCGTCGCCGTCGCCGCCGTAAACGGTGTCGTTGCCATCCTGGCCATAGACGATATCGTTGCCGCTTCCGGCCGTTACCAGGTCATGGCCGTATCCTCCGGAAATGATGTCGTTGCCGCCGGCGGCGTCGATGGTGTCGTTGCCGCTGTCGCCGCTGATGGAATCGTTGCCCTCTCCGGCAATGATGGAGTCGTTGCCGTCACCGCCGTAGATGGTCGAGTTGCCGAGAGTATCGGAAAGGTA
>JAAXXK010000003.1:28707-72656 GCA_013334525.1 Chlorobiaceae bacterium | reverse complement strand
CGCCGGCGGCGTCGATGGTGTCGTTGCCGCTGTCGCCGCTGATGGAATCGTTGCCCTCTCCGGCAATGATGGAGTCGTTGCCGTCACCGCCGTAGATGGTCGAGTTGCCGAGAGTATCGGAAAGGTAGTCGTCACCAGCACCGCCGCTGAGGTAGTCATAACCCTCACCGCCATAAATGGTGTCGTTGCCATCCTGGCCATAGACTTTGTCGTTACCGCTTCCGGCCAGTATCAGCTCCTGGCCGTATCCTCCGCAAATGGTGTCGTTGCCGGCGGCGGCGTCGATGGTGTCGTTGCCGCTGTCGCCGCTGATGGAATCGTTGCCCTCTCCGGCAATGATGGAGTCGTTGCCGTCACCGCCGTAGATGGTCGAGTTGCCGAGAGTATCGGAAAGGTAATCGTCACCTGTCCCGCCGTTGAGGTAGTCGTCACCCTCACCGCCATAAATGGTGTCGTTGCCATCCTGGCCATAGACGATATCATTGCCGCTGCCGGCCAGGATCAGGTCATGGCCGTATCCTCCGTAAATGGTGTCGTTGCCGCCGGCGTCGTCGATGGAGTCGTTGCCGCTGTCGCCGGATATCAGGTCGTTGCCCACTCCTGCTATGACCGTATCGTTGCCGTCACCGCCATAGATGGTCGAATTGCCGAGGGTATCGGAGATGAGATCGTCACCCGCCCCGCCGCTGAGGTAGTCATCGCCGGCACCGCCATTGATGTTGTCGTTGTCATCCTGGCCATAGACTTTATCGTTACCGCCTCCGGCCTGTATAAGATCCTGGCCGCTTCCCCCGGTAATGGTGTCGTTGCCACCTGCGGCGTCGATAGTGTCGTTGCCGCTGTCGCCCCCGATCGAATCGCTGCCATCTCCTGTAATGATGGAATCGTTGCCGTCGCCGCCGTAGATGGTCGAGTTGCCCAGAGTATCGGAGATGAGATCGTCACCCGCCCCGCCGCTGAGGTAGTCATCGCCGGCACCGCCATTGATGTTGTCGTTGTCATCCTGGCCATAGACTTTATCGTTACCGCTTCCGGCCAGTACAAGATCCTGGCCGTATCCCCCGGTTATGGTGTCGTTGCCGCCGGCGGAGTCGATAGTGTCGTTGCCGCTGTCGCCACCGATCGAATCGTTGCCATCTCCCGCAATGACGGAATCGTTGCCGTCGCCGCCGTAGATGATAGAGTTGCCGAGGGTATCGGAGATGAGATCGTCACCCGCCCCGCCGCTGAGGTAGTCGTTGCCGTCATCGCCATAGAGGGTGTCGTTGCCATCCTGCCCATAGAGGGTATCGTTGCCTCCACCCGCTGAAAGGGTGTCGTTGCCGCTGCCGCCGGAAAGATTGTCGTCGCCGTTTCCGGAGTTGATCGAGTCATCGCCGTTTTCACCGTACAGTTTTCCGGAACCTGTCGACGTCGAGATGGTATCGTTACCGTCACCACCATAGACCGTTGTGTTTCCATCGGTATCGGAGATGATGTCGTTTCCCGCCCCGCCGCTGAGGTAGTCGTCGCCGGTGTCGCCGTAAATGGTGTCGTTGCCGTCCTGCCCATAGAGGGTGTCGTTGCCTGACCCGCCGGACAACAGGTCATCTCCGGCGTTGGCATATACCTTGTCGTCACCGTCCTGCACGTAGAACGATTCGCTGTGGTTCAGGCCGTAGGTTGTTTCCGAATCATTGGTTCCGTAAATGATTTCCCGGTTCAGGTAGAAGTAGTTGAGCCATGTCGCCAGGTCTGAAAGTGTTGCATTGGGATTTCCATCCTCGTTCAACACCTGCTCGCCCTGAATTTCGAAGCCGAGATGATAGATGCCGTCAGCGACCGTGTTGATGAGGTTGTCCCCACGGAAGTTGATGTTGGAGCCATCGTTCTGCACAAGATGGTAGCCTGTTTCCGAGCTGTCCTCGTCATCGCCGTGCAACGCGGTCCATTCGTCGGGGTGGTTCGTCCTGATATAGGCATTGATCAGGCGGATGTCGTCAGGAGAGATGTTGCCGTCATCGGCAACGTTTACGGCCTTTATGGCCTCAATGAGGAGGGCGTTCATCGCATCGGCCGCATCGGCGCCGGTATTGATATCCCGGGCGGAAGTGTTGGCGGCCAGTCCCCGATCGGTTTTTACGGTATCGGTCAGTCGGTCGAGCCCGGTGCCTGTCGTTGATTGATCGGTGTAGAAATACTGGACCCAGGATGCCAGGTCGCTCAATGTGGCATTTGCCGCTCCGTCTTCATTGAGGATGTTGTTGCCCTGGATTTCGAAGCCGAGATGATAGATGCCATCGGCAACCGTATTGACGAAATTGGTGCCGAATGTACGGGTGGAGGCACCATCGTTCTGTACGAGGTGATACCCGGTTTCTGAATTGCTTTCATCATCGCCGTGAAGTTCCGTCCATTCGGTGAGGTAGTGCTCCCTGATGTAATGGTTGATCGCCCTGATGTCGTCTACAGAGATATTCAGGTCGGTGTTTGCGCCGGTTTCCCGGATGGCTTCATCAAGAATCGCATTCATCCGGTTTGCCGTGTCGGCTCCTGTTGCAATGTCGGCATCGCTGATATTGCGATCCAGTCCCTTGTCAGCCATGATCGTATCGGTGATTCTGTCAAGCCCTGTGCCTGTCGTCGAATGGTCGGTGTAAAACTGTGTCAGCCATTCGGCGATCTGCTGCACGCTGGCGTTCGCATTGCCATCCTCATTGAGCAGCGTATCGCCCTGGATTTCGAACCCAAGATGATAGATGCCGTCCGCTACGGTATTCAGAAGGTTATTGCCCCGGTATTGCCAGTAAGCCCCATCATTCTGTACGAGGTGATATCCGGTCTCCAGGTTGTTTTCATCATCGCCATGCAGTATTTGCCATGTGTTGAGGTAGTATGTCCGGATGTATTGATTGATGTTTCGGACATCATCGGTTGTGAACGCACCTGAATGGTTTGATCCGGTCATTGAGATGGCCTCAATGAGGATATGGTTCATCTTTGCGGCAGCATCAGCTCCGGATTCGATATCGATTCCTGAAATGTGTCCGGCAAGTCCCGGATCGTTCCGGATTGCATCCACGAACTGGTCGAAACCTGATCCGGTAGGCGTTGATGGCGGAGTGGACGGCGTTATGGCGATCATGGGTATCGTATTTTTTTGTATTGGGATATCAAAAACGAACAAGCAGCTGACGCATGTATTCTATATAATAATGAAAAAAAGTAATAAAAAACAATATAGGCAATCTGTTTAAAGCGATGATTTATGGGTTGTTCTTATTTCGGTATAATATATATTTTAAGACTTTTAAGAGCCTCTCTTTTGGCGCTTATAACTCTCATCAATGAAACAATATGGAGATATTATTCCTATTTATCCCATCGGGATTATTGTTTCATTTTGTTATGTATGAGGCTGGTTTGATGTCTATAAAAAATATGAATCAATTGATTGCTTATGGGCAAAAGGTGGGGATGGAGTTAACGGTGATAATGGCGTATTATATATTTTTTTTTGATGGGAAAAAGTTTCCTTTCCTGCCTGCATGTAATGAATACCTTTCAGGCGTGTGATGGCGAACATTATCGCGATTCCTTTCCGGCAGGGCGCACTGATATGGATGGTCGATCGCTTTTTCATTGATCAAACATCCATTGAACGTTAATTACCGGAACCCCGCCGTATCGAAAAAAAAACATGACGGAACATGCTTGGCAATCCCGGGCGCCCAAAACCTTATGGGGCCGACCTATCCGGTAGTCCGCAGGGCGCTGGAAATGGCGTTTACCGTCAGGAGGAGTTCGGGGAGGAGGGCATCGGCCTCTGCGCTCCTGCCCGATGCCGAGTGGTTTCGCCACTGCCTGAGCAGGTCGATCTGCAGGTGGTGCAGCATGCCGAGGCCCTCCTCCCTTGTTTCGATAAAGCGGAACACGTTGAAGAGCTTCTCTTTCAGCGGTCCGCCGTAGAGCAGTTCAAGCAGGCGCATGGTCCTGAGGTATTCAGCGGTGATCATGCCAAGCAGGCTCTCCCTTATTGCCTCGTCTTCGACCAGGGACGCGTATTGCTGCATGATCCAGGGATCCACCGACAGGATGCTGGTGGCCACATTGCTGACGATATATTGCACCGGAGCCCAGGAGAAGTCGCTGCTGCGCATGAGGTCGAACGCCTCAGGCTTGGTTGCCCGCAGCTCTTCAAGCGCCGAGCCGGCCCCGTACCATCCCGAAATGGCGAAGCGTGCCTGGTTCCAACTGAACACCCATGGGATAGCCCGCAGGTCTTCGAGGCTTTGTCGGCCTGTTCGCCTCGATGGGCGCGAGCCGATTCGGCTCGACTCTATGATGTCGATGGGGGTGGCCTGCCGGAAGAACTCGAGCATGCCAGGGGTTTCGATCAGCTTACGATAGGCCTTGTTGCTGCTCCGGGCAAGGAAGTCCATGGTGCCTTCGAGTTCGTGCTGCCGGTACCCTTTTCTCCTGTGGGCGAGCCTCGCTTCGGCGACACCGGCAAGGAAGAGTTCGAGGTTGTATGCGGCGCTGATCTTGTTGGCATATTTCTGGGCGATGGTCTCCCCCTGTTCGGTAACCCTCAGGCCGGCATCCAGCGAGCCGTGCGGCTGTGCCCGGATGAACCGGTGGGTCGGCCCTGCTCCCCGGCTGATGCTCCCGCCGCGGCCATGGAAGAACAGGATGTCAACACCGTGGGCCCTGCCGGCTTCGATGAGCTGCTCTTCAGCCCGGTAAAGGCTCCAGAGGCTTGCGACGATGCCCCCGTCCTTGTTGCTGTCACTGTAACCGACCATTACCTGCTGGACCGGCTTTTTGCGCCCATGCAGCTCCTGTTGCAACGCGATGCTCCTGCGGGTGACGGGATGCTCGAGGAAGCGTCCGAGGATTTCGGGGCTTTTTTCCAGATCCTCGATGGTTTCGAAGAGAGGAACGACCGGAATCAGGCAGGCGTCTCCATCGCCGTAAGGGCTCATCAGGCCGACCTCCCTGGCGAAGAGGTATACGACGAGCAGGTCGGAGACGCTCCGCGTCATGCTGACGATCAGGGAGCCGATGCCGTCGTAGCCGAACTGCCTGCCGTGCTCGAAGAGTACGCGGTAGCAGGAGAGCACCGCTTCAGCTTCAGCTCCTGCATGCATGTCGGGGTGGGTGAACGGACGTGGCGAAAGCAGCTCCCGGTCGAGGAACTCGATTCGCGCCTCTTCGTTCCACACCAGGAAGCTGCTGCCGTCCATGCCTGCCGCAGTAATGAGCTGCGACAGCGCCAGGTCGTGGAAGCGACTGTTCTGCCTGATGTCGAGCCTGCCGAGGTGGAACCCGAAAGTCTGGACGATCCGGTATACCGGCAGCACGTCTCCGTGGGCGATATTTTCCGCATCGATCCTGACCAGGGATGAGCGCAGGAGCTCGAGGTCCGAAAGCAACTCTCCGTGCCGCCGGTACCGGAATTCCCCGGAATTGTCTTCACCGACTCCATAAAAAGCCGGTTCCGCCGGCAGGGCCTCGATCATGAGGTTGACGAACTGTCTCCATGGTTCATGCCGGTTTCTTTCGATGGCGCCCTCCCCCCTGCTTCCAAGCTGGTGCTGAATAAGCGTCATCCGTTCGGTCATGGCTCCGATGGGCGGGTGGAAGCGACCTGAAATACTGAGTTTCGATGCGAGTCGCTCCAGATGGTTCCGGATGAGCTTAAGCGCATGGCGGCGCATCTCATGAAGGGTCTGGCGGGTGGTTTCAGCCTTCACCAGGGGATGGCCGTCCCGGTCACCGCCGACCCAGCTGCCGAAGCTGATGCGCGGCAGGCTACGCGGATCGCAGGTGGTCGACGGATCAAATCCGGCGTCCGTCCATGCCTGGGCGAGTCGTTTGTCGAGCATGGGAAGCACCTCGGGGAAAATCGTATGCAGGTAGTGAAGCACGTTCTGGCGTTCTGCGCTGACTTCGGGCTTCTCGAACAGTATTTCGCCGGTACGCCAGAGCCTTTCGAGGATCACCTTGATCTCGGTGCCAATCTCCGTTCTCTCCGCAGGGGTCCACATCCGGTTTTCGCGTTTGACCAGAAGGAGGTAAAGCTCCCTGTGCTGTTCCAGGACAGTCCTGCGCTTGGCCTCGGTCGGGTGGGCGGTCAACGTAGGCTCGACCTCAATTTCCGGGAGTTCCGCAGCGATCTCGCTCTCTTGGACGCCGAGTTTTTTCAGCCACCGGAACGTATCGCCCCAAAGGCCGGTGAGCGATTCGACTCCCTCGGTGGATTCGAGGGTCCTCCGGTACTGCGCCGCCGAGTTTTCTTCGGCCATGTTGAGCAGCTGGAATACGATGGACCAAGCCTGTACAGCCCGATCAGCCTTTTCAAAGCCTGAGATGGCCGTCCGGGTGCCGCCGCGGAGGTGGATGGCGAGTTCATCCTGCCCGAGATTCTGCAGCACCTCGACGAAGCAGTCGAGCAGAAACTGAAAATCGATTGCGGCTTTGTCGAAATCGACGACGCTGGTCGTTGAGGTGATCATGATCTGGTTCTATGGTTAGATGTTTTCAGCTCCAACATAACCACTCTCAGATGAGTTGCAAAATCAGGGGGGCAAACCTGAAAAGGGTGATACAGGGGTTAAAATACCTGAGCTTAGCGGTTAAAGCTTTTTGCTTTATTGTTTGTCGCGTTTGGTAATAATGTTTATCTTAATTAATAAATTCTGGCAAGCGGCTAACACCTAATCCAATTACCTGTCATGGACAACAAGTCAAACGGTAAGCTTATTGCTTTGGCAATTGGCGGGGCAGTCTTAATGGGAGCTTTGTTTTTTGGAGTGTCGTTCCTTACCGGATATGATCCGGCACCGAATTCCATACCGGCCCTCGTTCCTCTGAGGTCATTCCTGGGTTGGTTTTCGCTCATTTTCGGCGCTTCTGTTATCATTATGGGCATCGGCAAGATGTCTTCGGCAATCAGCGACAAGTGGTTCCTCAGTTTTCCGTTGAGCATCTGCCTCATAGTCATGGTGATGGTATTCAGCCTCAGGTTATACTGGGAAAAAGGTCGTACCACAACCCTGGAAGGCAAGTCAATCAGAAGCGTGGTCGAACTGAAAGACTTCCTGTCGAAGCCTTCAGCTGTCAGGGACTTGCCTCCCGCTCCGGCTGGTTTCGATTTTACCGCCGCAAAGAGCCTGGCGGACAACCGTTGCAACAAATGCCACACTCTCGACTCCGTCAAGGATGCCTTGAACACCAAGTATAAAAAGACCGGTCAGGTGAATCTTGTCGTAAAGCGTATGCAGGCCCAGCCTGGATCTGGTATCAGCGATGACGATTCAAAGGCTATCGGTACCTGGATCTACGAGAAGTACTGAGATTTTCACTCGCCTCGAAGGTACACAGAGCATGATTTTCAGCAGCGCCCCGGAGCCGACCTCCGGGGCGCTCTGCGTTCAGGGGATCAGTTATGCTTTTGCGGTGTAGCTGACGGTGACGGTTTCGGTGATGCCGCCCCTGGCGTTCCAGTCGCTTTTCACGGTCATGCTTCTTGGCTGGCAGGCCTCCACCAGGTCGTCGAGAATCCTGTTGGTTATGTTTTCGTAGAAGATTCCGGAGCTGCGGAACTCAAGGAAATAGTATTTCAGGGACTTGAGTTCTATGCAGGACTTGTCGGGAATGTAACTGATGGTGATGGTGCCGAAATCGGGCAGGCCTGTTTTCGGGCAGACCGACGTGAATTCGGGATTGACGATTTCGATGGTGTAGTCCCGGCCGGGATAGGTGTTGTCGAAGACTTCAAGGATCTCTTTTTTCATGTTGGTGAGCGTGATTTGTTGTTGGTATTATCGTTGGGATACTGCCGCAAAATAGAAAACGGAACCGATTTTCATTAAATTCGTGACGATATTTACAACCATCGACCATAATCCATGGTAACATCAAGATACAGCGTGCCGGAGGGCGGTAAGCCAGGAAGTGCCGGAGAAGAAGAGCTGCAGCGCCTTCGTGCAGAGCTTGCCTCCGAGTACGACCTCAAGGAGGGCGCCTACCGTTTCGGTGATACCGATTTCAGCTTTTTGAGCGTCATGGACAGTTATGCGCTTCTTGACCGCATATCTCCCGAAGAGTTCGTGAAAGACGAGCAGATGCCATACTGGGCTGAAATATGGCCTGCGGCTGTGACGCTTTCGCATGTGCTCATGGAGCAGATGGAGATTGCCGGTAAATCGGTGATTGAACTTGGTGCCGGTGTCGGCATGGCGAGCGTCGCGGCTGCCCGGAAGGGGGCGCGCGTGCTGGCTACCGACTACTCTACCGAGGCGCTGAAGTTCGCGGTCTACAATGCGCTTCGAAATGGCGTACAGCTCGAAACTGGCCGTCTCGACTGGCGTATGGTCATGACCGAAGAAAAGTTTGACATCGTCATTGCGGCGGATGTGCTCTACGAACGGGTAAACCTGTTGCCCATCGTCACAGCCATCGATTCCCTTCTTGCCAAAGGTGGAGCCGCCTATATCGCCGACCCAAGGAGGCGCCTTGCCGAGGAGTTCCTCAAGCTGGTGGAGGAGAATGGCTTCACGGTTTCGGAAACGCAGTCGCACGATGCCACAGGTGACCGGACGATTGCCGTGACGATCTACAAGATAGAGCGGGTTGCGACGTGAAAAAGAAAGCTCAAGAGCAGTCAGTGGCCCCGGAATTCTGCAGGAGATGGTCATGGCATGGCGGCAACGGCTCCATGATCTGGCAACTGATGTTTCTGGGCAGCGGCAATGTGCTGGGCATCAAGCGCTTTCCGGCCCGGCGAAGCGCATCGCTGTTCTGTCTTGATTCTGAAACCGGCCGCAATCTCTGCGACGATTTTGTGCTGGCCTATGGCGACCACTCCGATACCCCGGTCGGAGACGGCTGGATGATCGGCCTGGAAACGACTCATGGCGAGCTCACTTTCTGCCACTCTTACCAGCAGGGGAGCCCGGAACATCTTGGTATCTGGGCTGTCGACCTTCCAGGGCGCCATGTTGTATGGAGCCGCCCAGACCTTGTATTCGCGGCCAATCTCGGTGATTTTTTCCTGGCATACAGGACGAGTGTCTTCGCCGGATTTCCGGAGCGGGACTACCGGCTTGTCGATCCATTGACCGGTTGTGAGCTTGAACATATCGGAACTGGCCACGAGCGCCCGAACCAGTTGCGCAACCAGGCTGAAAGCGAAGAGTCACGGCAGGGTATACTGTTGCCTGAGCTGCTGCTCTCCGGCCCGGAACCCGGCGAACGGATCGTGTGCGGAGCATCCAGGGTCGAAAGCTGCCACCATATGGTCGCCGATGGCGGCTCATGGGTTTCAGGCCTGAAGATCCTGTTGGAGGATCGGACCCTTTACGAGGACACGATGGCGACAAATGCACCCATGCCACTGTTCAACAATTTCCTCATCAGGGGCTCGGCATTGTATTACATTAAAGATAATGAGGAATTGACAAGCGTCTTGATCAAATGAGGTTCAATGGGCAAATCCGCTTCCATCCGGCCTGAGAGTCCAGATATTGAAACATGCCCATGCCTTGTCTCTTTTCTTTCGTTTCTCGAGTCGGAGCGTAATGTTTCCCCCAGGACAATCACGGCTTACCGAACCGATATCATCCAGTATTTTACTTTCCTGACGGCTCAGTACGGCCTCGAAGAGTGCGCCAGGGTAGATCCTGGAAAGGCAACGGTCGCCGATGTAAGGTTCTTCATGGGCCATTTGCTCGACCATGGCATACAGCCCCGTTCCATAGCCAGAAAGCTCGCTTCGGTCAAAAGTTACTATCGCTATCTTCTCGAAACCGGCACCCTCCAGCACTCGCCGGTTTCTCTTGTCATGACTCCGAGGCTTGGCAGGAAAGTGCCCGATTTTTTGAGCGAGGAGCAGGCAGAAGAGCTTTTCGGCCAGTTCAGGAGCTCCGGCCGGGAGGATAAACCCGGTTGCGATCGAAAGGATGAGGCCCGAATGTTCGAGGCCGCAAGGGATCTGGCGGTGCTCGAAGTCCTCTATGGCTGCGGTCTCCGGTTATCGGAAGTTACCGGTCTGGACAGCGCTGATGTGGACCTGGTGCACGGCTTTCTGAAAATTACCGGAAAGGGCCGGAAACAAAGGATTGTTCCGCTTGGAAAGCCTGCAGGACAAGCCCTGAGAAATTATTTTGAAGTCAGGCGAAACTTCTTTAGAATATCTGGAGAGGGGGCTGGAGAATCTTCGAAAGCTTTCGTGACTACAAGAGGCAGACAGCTATATCCCATGCTTGTCCAGAGAATGACAAAACGGTATCTCTCTTCGATTACCGAGTCGGAAAAGAAAAATCCCCATATTCTCCGGCACAGTTTTGCAACTCACCTGTTGAACAGCGGCGCTGACCTGAAGAGTGTCAGTGAAATGCTGGGCCACAGCAGCCTGACTACGACAGAGCTCTATACCCATGTGACTTTTACGAGGCTCAGGGAGGTTTACTCAAAAGCGCATCCCAGGGCCTGATCTTCCAGAACCATCCCAGAAGGAGGATTTCATGTCGGTTCTGTTCTTTCCAAGATTTCAATTATTTCAATGGAGGCATGTATGACAAAATCCGTTACGAGTGATGCGGTTACCGTCAAGGTGACCCTTCGACATTCCAGTAATCACACTACCATAGAAGAGTATGCGCGGGAGTCGGCGTCCGGGCTTACAAAGTATTATCCGGCTCCGCTCAGTTGTCATGTCATTCTCGACCATCAGAAGAACGATTACGATCAGAACAAGCTGGCCGAAATAACCGTCCATGTTCCCCAGCACGATTTCGTGGCGCGGGAGTCAGGCCATACCTATGAGCAGGCCATCGACAGCTGCATCGATTCTCTTGCGAGGCAGCTGCAGAAATACAAGGAAAAGCAGCGGAACATCTGAAATTCAGCTTCAGAACAGGGTCAGCTTGCTGGCCCTGTTCTGATATGACGAGGTCTTAACAACCATGATTTTCCGAGTATGAATTTTGACCAGAAGGGATTGAAAAAGCGATCGATTACGGTCGCCTATTTTTTTGAGAACATAGGCAAGAAATTCGATATCAAGCTTCGTCGGCTGAACAATGTCGACGAACAGAACCGGCGCATCTTTGAACGCGATCTCCATCGTCCGGGCCTTGCCATTGCAGGATTTACCAACCTGTTTACCTACAAGCGGGTACAGATCCTCGGCAATACCGAAACCCGGTTCCTGAACCATCTCGGGCATGATGAAAGAAAGATGGCATTTGCCAATTTCGTCAAGTTCAGGATGCCGTGCATCATCCTGACCAGCAACAACAAGCTCGAGCCCGAACTGCTTGACATGGCTACCGATGCCGGCATACCGGTCTACATTGCAAGGCACTCTTCCACCAAGGCGATCTATCTGATTACGGATTTTCTCGACGAGCAGTTCTCGATGTACCAGCAGTATCACGGCTCGATGGTCGATGTGTATGGCGTCGGCGTGCTCATCACTGGAAAAAGCGGCCTGGGCAAGTCGGAAATCGCACTCGACCTCGTCGAGCGTGGGCATGGGCTGGTGGCCGACGACGTCGTCGTTCTGAAACGAAAAGGTGAGACCAGTACGATTGTCGCTTCCCGGAACAACATCATCGACCATTTCATGGAAATTCGCGGACTCGGTGTTGTCGATGTCAAGGCGACATTCGGCATCAGGGCGATCCGCGACAGGAAGGTTGTCCAGGTTGTGGTGGAGCTGCTCGAATGGAGCAAGGAGGCCGAATACGAAAGGCTGGGGCTTGATACCAAGACCGTCAAGGTGCTCGGAGTCGATCTTCCGCTTGTACAGCTCCCGATTTTCCCTGGAAAGAACATCACCGTTATCATCGAGGTGGTGGCGCTCAATTTCCTGCTGAAGCGTTATGCCGGCTATGTCGCCGCCGAAGCGCTGACCGAGAGGATACGAACCGTAATCAACAAGGACCGTTCCGGAGCGAGCGGCCAGCCAATCATAACAGAGTATCATGACGAAGAAATCGAATAACAGGATCCGACCGTTTCTGCCTCTCCTTCTCCTTGCGCTCGTCACTCTGTTGACGGCCTGTTCCAAATCGAATCGAAAGGATGGGCTTTCAGCATCTGCCAAGGACTCCACGCTGGTCATAAGCATGCTTGCCGATGCGGATTACATCAACCCGGTGATCGGGGCTTCAGTGACCTCTGCCAACATTACGGGCCTGATATACCCAACGCTGCTCCAGAACGAGTTCGATCCCGAGACAGGCCTGCTCAATTACGTGGCCATGGAAAAGAAGCTTCGCCCCTCTTCGCCGAAAGCTATCGGCCGTTCTCCCAAATCTGCGCTCGCCAGGAGCTGGACGATGGCGCCTGATCACCTCTCGATCACCTATATCCTGAGGAACGACGCCAAATGGGATGACGGGCATCCGATAACCTCTCACGATTTCAAGTTCGCATACCGGATGTACGGCAACCCGGTGATCGCAAGCCCCCGCCAGCAGGCCCTGGCCGAACTCGTCGGGGCCGACAGGGGCCAGGTCGATTTCGACAAGGCTATCGAGACCCCGGACGATACGACCCTCATCTTCAGGTTCTTCAAGCCGGTCCCCGAGTACATCGCCCTTGCGCATACGTCGATGACGCCGATTCCGGAGCATATCTGGAAGGAGGTCAAGCCGCAGGAGTTCAGGGAGTCGAAACTCAACCAAAAGCCGATAGGCGCAGGCACCTACCGCCTCCAGGCATGGAACAAGCAGCAGGATCTCATCCTTACCTCCAACAAATCCTGCATCCTGCCCAAGCCAGGCAACATCAAACGCATCATGTTCAGGGTGGTGCCCGACTATACCGTGCGCCTCGGCCAGCTGCAGACGGGGGATGTCGATGTGGTCGAGAACATCAAGCCTGAGGATTTCGTATCGCTCACGAAAACCAACTCATCGATCGACGTGAAGGCGATCGGCCTCAAGGTCTATGACTATGTCGGGTGGATGAACATCGATCAGGACTATTTCCATAAAACCGGTAAGTTCCGGCCCCATCCCCTCTTCGGCTCAGCCGCCGTCAGGCTGGCCCTTACCCATGCCATTGATCGCCAGGCGATCATCGACGGGTTCCTGGGTGACTATGGCGTCCTCTGCAATACCGACATCTCCCCGTCGCTGAAATGGGCCTATGACGACACGATCAAGCCCCACGCCTTCGACCAGTCCCTCGCCGTGAAGCTGCTCGAAAAGGAGGGCTGGCTGCCGGGCGCCGACGGCATCAGGCAGAAGAATGGCAAGCGCTTCAGCTTTACGCTCTATTCGAACGCGGGCAACCCCCGCCGGAACTATGCCTGCGTGGTGATCCAGCAGAACCTGAAGGAGATCGGCATCGATTGCAAGATCGAGTTCCAGGAGTCCAACGTCTTTTTTGAGAACCTGCACAACAGGAAGATCGACGCATGGATGGCCGGATGGTCGATCGGCCTTGAGATCGATCCGATGGACGTATGGGGTTCGGACCTTGAGAAGAGCCGTTTCAACTTCCCTGGCTACATCAATCCGAGGATAGACCAGCTTTGCAACCTTGCCAAATCGAAGATGCGCCCCGAGGAGGCACGTTCATACTGGATCGAGTACCAGAAGATCCTTCATAACGACCAGCCGATCACTTTCCTCTACTGGATCAAGGAGACTCAGGGTTTCAACAAGAGGATCCAGGGGGCGGAGCTGAACATCGCAGGCACTTTCTACAACATTGACGACTGGACCCTGAAGCCGTCGCCCAGAGTAGCACCGTAACGAGATGGTAAAGTATATCCTGAAACGACTCCTGATCGCCGTACCGCTGATTTTCGGGGTGCTGACCCTGACCTTTTTCATCATAAGGCTTGCGCCCGGTGATCCGGCGGCTTTCTTCATCCAGCCGGGCATCAGCCCCAAGGTCGCGGAGCAGATCAGGGCGCAGTACGGCCTGAACGATCCGCTGCCCGTCCAGTACGTGAAGTGGCTGGGCAACGTGCTGCACGGCGATTTCGGGCGCAGCTTCAGCCGCGCACAGCAACCGGTTCTTGAGGTGATTGCCGAATCGCTGCCGGTGACCATGACCATCGCCATCCTGACGCTTATCGCCAACTTCGCATTCGGAATCGTGATCGGGGTCATTTCGGCCGTCAGGCAGAATACCTTCCTGGACAGGTTCCTGACGGTAACGGCGCTCTTTTTCTATTCGATGCCCGAGTTCTGGTTTGCCCTGATGATGATCATTCTTTTCGCGCTCAAGTTTCCGCTATTTCCTGTTTCCGGCCTCAACGAAGTCGGCGCAGAAAACTATGGGACTTTCGGTTTCGTGCTCGACAGGATCTGGCACCTGGCGCTTCCGGTAACGGTGCTCAGCATCAACGGCGCCGCAGGCATCGCCCGCTACGTCAGGGGGAGCATGCTCGAAGTGATCCGCCAGGACTATATCCGCACGGCAAGGGCAAAAGGCCTTTCCGAGAGGGCTGTCATACTGAAACACGCTCTGCGCAACGCTCTGCTACCGGTCGTTACCCTCATGGGCAGTTCCCTGCCGTTCATTTTCAGCGGCGCCCTGTTCATCGAGGTGATCTTTGCCTTTCCAGGGATGGGACGAGTAACCGTCGAGGCGATTTTTGCCCGTGACTATCCATTGATTATCGCCAACACCTTTGTTTCCGGCGCCTTGATTGTGCTCGGCAACCTGCTTTCCGACGTTCTCTATGCCGTTGTGGACCCGAGGATCAAACTGTGATGTGTGTGAACCTGAAAACCTTGATGTGAGTGAGGATTGAACTGTTGAATACCGTTCCGGATCCGACTGAGGTCCGGTTCGAAGAGCAGATACGACCGCAGAGCATGGGCGATTTTGCCGGTCAGAAAAAGCTGACCGACAATCTGAAAGTGTTCATCACCGCAGCAAGGAAACGCGGCGATGCGCTTGACCATGTGCTTCTTTCCGGTCCTCCCGGCCTGGGCAAGACTACGCTTGCCCATATCATTGCCGCAGAGATGGGTGGCGGCATAAAGATCACCTCCGGGCCCCTGATCGACAAACCGGGCAACCTCGCCGGGCTGTTGACCAGCCTGAAGCGGGGCGATATCCTCTTTATCGACGAAATACACCGTCTTGCCCCTGCCGTCGAAGAGTACCTCTATTCAGCAATGGAGGATTACCGCATCGACATCCTGCTTGACAGCGGTCCTGCATCGAGGGCGGTCCAGCTCAAGCTCGAACCCTTCACGCTTGTCGGCGCCACCACCAGGTCCGGCCTGCTGACTTCACCGCTGCGGGCGCGTTTCGGCATCAACAGTCGTCTTGACTACTACAGCGCGGATCTTCTCCAGCATATCATCATCAGGTCTGCCGAAATCCTGAATATCGGTATCGACGCCGTTGCCGCAATGGAGATTGCCCGTCGTTCAAGGGGGACTCCGCGTATCGCAAACCGTCTTTTGAAACGGGCCAGGGATTTCGCGCAGGTCGCCAACCAGACATCGATTTCCCTGCCGATCGCAAAACAGACCCTTGAATCCCTGGAGATCGACGAGGGCGGACTTGACGACATGGATAAAAAAATCCTTCATGCCGTGATTTACAAATTCGGCGGCGGCCCGGTCGGCCTGGGTTCCCTGGCCGTATCGGTGGGGGAGGAGCAGGATACCATCGAAGAGGTCTATGAGCCCTACCTTATCCAGGTCGGTTACCTTGCCCGGACACCGCGCGGAAGGGTGGCTACCAGACTTGCCATATCTCGGTTCTCCATTCCAGGTAATCAGGGCGACGGCCCGCTGTTCGATGCGTTTGAAGGTCATGGAGAGTAAGCCGAAATACGGTAAGGCAACGAGGCGGCTCCTGCTTGTAGCAGTCTGTTTTCTCTCTCTTGTTGCTGCGAGGCTTACCTGCAGGGCGGCCGATAGCCCGGTTCACGATGGGGAGAGTCGTTCTGCCGAAGCACCTGCCGGGGCCCGATCTGCCCCTCAGCCGGAGATGATGCCTGAATATGTGCGAGGCCTGTTTCTGCTCCTGAAGAGTGATTTCTGGGGCGCAATCGACAGCTTCCGGAAGGTACAGGCTGTCAGGCCGGATGAAGCCGCCGTTCACTATTCGATGTCGCGGGCCTATTACGGCCTTGCCGTTCTCGATTCGGCTCGCGTCCACGGCGAAGCGGCCGTAATACTCGATCCAGGCAACACCTATTACGCCAGGGCCCTCGCCCGGATTTCCCATGACATGCAGGATTACGACAAGGCAGCCGCGCTATACGGCCAGGTTGCCCAGTCCGGTTCCGACCGTACCGACATGATGTACATGCAGGCCCTTGAATATTTGTCGGCCAACCATCCCGAACAGGCCCTGGAGGTGTTTGATAACGTAGTTAAGATCGATCCGCTCAACGAGGAGGCTCTCTCCCAGGCATTGCTGCTGCAAATCCGTCTCAAACGCCATCAGCAGGCCATCGTTACCCTCAAACAGATCATCGGCCTGGGCCAGAACGACGCCAAGCTTCAGCTGACGCTTGGGGAGCTCTACGCCCAGAACGGCCAGGGGGATCTTGCTGTGGATACGTTCAAAGCCCTTCTCGCAGCCGACCGGCATCTGGTTCCTGCCTGGGTTGCTATGTTCGATTTCTACATAAAGGCCGGGCGTTTGCCCGATTATATTCGTGAACTTCACGCATTCCTTGACACAAAACCTGTATCGGCAGATACCGTCATCGATATTGCCAGGCTCTTTCTGGTCCGATCTGAAAAAGATTCCCTCTATGTCGAGCCGGCCCTTGGCCTTGTTGATGAAATCATATCCCGTTATCCCCGTGACAGCAGGATCTACATGCTGAAGGGCATATATCAAATGAGGCGGGAGATGGGACGGGAGGCGGTCGCCAGTTTAAAAAAGTCGATTCAGCTCGACGGCAGCAACTTTGCCGCATGGGAGTACCTGATTACGATTCATCTGGATCTTGACGAGAGCCGCAAGGCATTCGATTACCTTGCAAAGGCAAAAAGACGCCATCCCCTTCGTATGGCCCAGTGGAAAACCATAGAGGGATATGCGCTTATGCGTACCGGATCGCCCTGGCGGGCTGCCCGGATCCTGGAAACGGTGGTCAGGGCGAAATCAGCCATTCGCGACCAGGATGTCCTGATCCAGGCAAATACCACGCTCGCGATGGCCTATGACACCCTCGGCAGGAAAAAGAGCTGCAGGGAGGCATACGGCAGGGTGCTCGAGCTCGACGGGCATAACACGCTTGCCATGAACAATCTGGCATATCTTTATGCCGAAGAGGGGCTGATGCTATCACAGGCTCTTCAGCTTGCGCAAAATGCCGTCATGCTTGACCCGGACAATGGCGTTTTTCTCGATACGTTGGGTTGGGTACACTATCGTCTCGGGAGTTACGACCTTGCACGGCAGATGATCGAAAAAGCGATCGGAACCGGCCTTGATGAGCCTGAAGTTTTCAGGCACCTTGCACAGGTCTACGAAAAGCTTGGCAATCCTGAAAAGGCCGGTGAGATGTTCGAAAAGGCGAAAACGCCAGCCCCCAAGGCTTCAAGGTAGCAGCAGGTTCAATTTCCTATTTTACCAATAAAGCAGAAAAGCGGTCAAACGACCGCTTTTCTGCTTTATTTCAAATACCCTCTTACTTTCCGCCTTCGTATGGACGGCTTGCAAGGTAATCGTAGAAGGCAAATCGTGAATCTACCTCTTGCTGGATGGCTGTGTAATATTCAGCAGCAAGAGCCGGATGGGTTTTCTTGAGCATCCTGAACCGGTTTTCCATGTTCAGGAACTGCTCGACAGGGATCTTCGGCTTTTTGGAATCCATGACCAACGGGTTCAGGCCTTCCTTGATTCTGTCAGGATTGTAACGGTACAGCAACCAGTGGCCGGAATCGACAGCAGCTTTCTGGTGTTCCAGTCCATCTTCCAGGTTGAAGCCGTGTGCGATGCAGTGCGAATAGGCAATGATGATCGACGGGCCGTCGAAAGCCTCGGCTTCGAGGATTGCCTTGAGAGTCTGCTCGTCACGGGCACCAAAAGCCACGCTGGCGACATAGGCTGACCCGTAGGTCATTGAGATCAGTCCAAGATCCTTTTTGGTCTGGACGCGTCCGGCTGCCGCGAATTTGGCCACAGCTGCCTTCGGGGTTGCTTTTGATGCCTGTCCACCAGTGTTCGAATAGACTTCAGTGTCGAGAACGAGGAGGTTTATGTTCTTGCCTGATGCGGTAACGTGGTCGACGCCTCCGTATCCGATGTCGTATGCCCAGCCGTCGCCACCGACAGCCCATACGCTCTTCTTGACAAGCATGTCTGCTACGGCAAGCAGGTTCTTTGCCTCCGTTGACCCTATCAGCGCAAGCTTCCCTTTCAGGATTCCTACCCTTTGGCGCTGTTCAAATATTTCGGGCTCTGTCGACTGGCTTGCTTCCAGTATCTCCTGCGTCAGCGTATCGCCGATTTCGGAAGAAAGTTTCCTGACCAGTTCCTGTGCATACTCTTTCTGCTTGTTGATCGAAATCCTGAAGCCAAGAGAGAATTCAGCAGTGTCCTCAAACAGGGAGTTTGACCAGGTCGGTCCGAGCCCCTGGGCGTTGGCGCAGTAAGGAGTCGTCGGCAGGTTGCCGCCGTAGATCGAGGAACATCCGGTAGCGTTGCCGATCACAAGCCTGTCGCCGAACAGCTGGGTTATCATCTTGATGTAGGGAGTTTCGCCGCACCCTGAACAGGCGCCCGAAAACTCGAACAGAGGCTGCTGAAGCTGCTGTTCCTTGATAATCCTCGGATTGATCTTGTTGCGGTCGAATTCAGGAATGTTGATGAAGTAGTTCCAGCAATCGACTTCTGATTCACGCAACGGTGCCTGCTCATGCATGTTGAGCGCCTTGCGGTCGTGGTTGTTTTTGTCCCTTGCCGGGCAGACGTTGACGCAAAGGGTACAACCGGTACAGTCCTCGGGAGCGACCTGGATGGTATAGCGCATGCCGGTCCAGTTCTGCGCTTTGGCTTCGATGCTTTTGAAGGTGCGCGGAGCGTTCTCGAGGTATTTGGGGTCGTAAACCTTGGCGCGGATGGCTGCATGTGGACAGACCATGGCGCATTTGCCGCATTCGATGCAAAGGTCAGCTTCCCATGCAGGGATCTCCTGTGCAAGGTTGCGTTTTTCGAATTTCGTTGTTCCTACCGGGTAGGTGCCGTCAACAGGCATGGCGCTGACCGGAAGCTCGTCGCCCTCTCCGGCGATGATCTTTGCAAGGACGTTGCAGACAAACTCCGGAGCTTCCCCGACGATCGGCGACCGAAGCTCCTGGCTGCTGCTGGCAACGGCTCCGATAGAGACCTGGTGAAGGTTGGCAAGGGTTTTGTCGACGGCCTGTATGTTCTGGCCGACAATTTCATCGCCCTTGTTGCCGTAAGTCTTGCGGATGGCGTCCTTGATCTTGTCGATGGCTTCCTCGCGGGGCAGTACGCCCGAGATCGCAAAAAAGCAGGCCTGCATGATCGTGTTGATGCGCTGGCCCATGCCGCTCTCGTGGGCGACCTTGTATGCGTCGATGGTGAACAGGTTGGCCTGTTTCCTGATCAGGTGCTCCTGTACCGGGCGAGGGAGCTTGTCCCACACCTCTTCCGGGGTGTAGTGGGAGTTGATCAGGAGGGTGCCTCCTGTCTTCAGGTTTTTGACCAGGTCGATCATGTCGAGGAACACCCAGTGGTGGCAGCCGATGAACTGCGCCTCGGTGACCAGGTAGGTGGACCTGATCTGGTCGGGACCGAACCTGAGGTGCGATACGGTTATCGAGCCGGACTTCTTGGAGTCGTAGACGAAAAATCCCTGCGCGTAGTTGTCCGTGTTCTCGCCGATGATCTTGATTGAGTTCTTGTTCGCGCCGACCGTGCCGTCTGAACCGAGTCCGTAGAAAAGGGCCCGGAAGACCGAATCGGGCTCGATGGAGAATCCCTGGTCGTAAACGAGGCTTTTGCCGGTCACGTCATCATCGATACCGATGGTAAAGTGGTTGACCGGAGAGGCCGCGGAGAGGTTGTCGAGAATCGACTTGACCATTGACGGAGTGAACTCCTTCGAGGAGAGCCCGTAGCGTCCACCGACAACTTTCGGCATCGAGGTGAGCGAGCCGTTCTGGTACGATTCGGCAACTGCGTTGACCACGTCGAGGTAGAGCGGTTCGCCGGCGCTTCCCGGCTCCTTCACGCGGTCGAGGACTGCAATGCCCTTGACCGATGACGGCAGCGACCCGATGAAGGATGCGATATCGAAAGGCCTGTAGAGGCGGACTTTGACCAGGCCGACCTTTTCGCCCTGGCGGTTCAGGTAGTCGACGGTTTCGAGGGCTGTCTCGGCGCCGGAACCCATCATGATCACGATGCGGTCGGCATCCGGGGCGCCGTAGTATTCGTAGAGCCTGTATGAACGTCCGGTAAGCTCGGCGAACCGGTCCATCGCCTTCTGCGTGATGGCAGGGCAGGCGTTGTAGAATGTATTGACGCTCTCCCTGGCCTGGAAGTAGACATCCGGGTTCTGGGAGGTGCCGCGGATGATCGGTGCGTCAGGAGACATGCGGCGCATCCTGTGTGCGTTCACCAGGTCGTCGTCGATCATTGAGCGGATCTGCTCAACGGAGAGTACCTCGATTTTCGAAATCTCATGCGAAGTCCTGAAGCCGTCGAAGAAGTGGAGGAATGGTATCCTCGACTCGAGGGTGGATGCCTGTGCGATCAGGGCCATGTCCATCACCTCCTGTACCGAGCAGGATGCGAGAAGGGCGAACCCTGTTCCACGGACCGACATGACATCGCCGTGGTCGCAGAAGATCGACAGCGCCTGTGCAGCAAGCGAACGGGCCGAGACATGGATGACACAGGGAGTCAACTCACCGGCGATCTTGTACATGTTCGGGATCATCAGCAAAAGACCCTGCGAAGCCGTGAAGGTCGTGGTCATTGCACCGGTCTGGAGGGCACCGTGTACTGCGGCGGCTGCACCGGCCTCACTCTGCATCTCATCTACCAGCGGAATGGAACCCCAGATATTTTTTATGTCTGAAGCGGACCACGCATCCGAATACTCGCCCATGGGCGAGGCCGGGGTGATGGGGTAAACAGAAATAACTTCATTGGTGCGATAGGCGACATGAGCTAGAGCTTCATTCCCCTCCATTGTCTTGAATGTCCGGGTCATACGATCAATAACTGGATTATGATTGCTGGGACTTGTGCTTGGGACTTGCGTGAATCTCGATACGTGAACCTCGACTATACGGGAAATGTTACGTTCGCGGTAAGAAAGCTCGAGTGTGCTTTCCAAGATATGAAAAAAACTGATATACTTCAATTCTGAAAGCTTTTCGTGCAGGCCCATCCGGCAAGCACTGTACACATTTGAATCAAGCGCCCCTGGAGGGGGCAATCGTTGGATAAATCAGGCAATGCCGGCGCCCCGGCCCAGGAACTCAAAGAGCAGATCGTCTATGGTCGGAACGCGGTTGTAGAGCTTTTACAGACAAAGCCGGAGAGCGTCGAGAAAATCTACCTCCAGTTCAATACATCCCATCCCAAGCTCAAGGAGATCATCATTACGGCAAGAAGGCTGAAAATCCCATGCGGCAAGGCGCGCATGGAGAAGCTCACCCTGATTTCCGGAACAGCCAAGAACCAGGGCGTCTGTGCCCTCATCAGTACCGTGACCTCCTATGGCCTCGAAGAGGTGCTCGCCTCACCGAGAAACAGCTCGCCGCTGCTGGTGGTTCTCGATGGCCTGGAGGATCCCCACAATGTGGGGGCTATCGTCCGTACCGCCGAGGCTGTCGCCGCCGATGCCGTCATCCTGGTCGATGGCAAGGGAACGCCGATCAATGCGACCGTTCATAAGGCTTCGGCTGGTGCCCTGTCACACATGCGTGTCTGCAAGGTGAAGAGCCTGGTCAAAAGCCTCGACCTGCTCCATGACCGCGGGTTCCTGATCGTCGCGGCGGACATGGATGCCGAAAAGAACCATACCGATATCGACTGGCGCGGCCCCATAGCCCTGGTGATGGGCGCCGAAGGAGCCGGCCTGGGCTCCGAGGCCCGCAAGCGTTGCGACTCGGTCGTGCGCATTCCGATGGCCGGCTGCGTCGAATCCCTCAACGTCAGCGTCGCCACCGGGGTGTTGCTCTATGAGGCGATGCGACAGCGGCTGGCGTGAGGAATGGCCTGAAGAAAGGGACCAAAAGGACATAAAGGACCAAAGGGACGTAAAGGACGGCCATGAAGACAAGAGGGGAAAGAAATTGAATGTTTTAACCCTTATGTCCTTTAGGTCCTTTGAGTCCCTTTGGTCCCTTGAGTTCTTCTTCTTCCTTCCTTTCCCTGAAATTGAAAAAATGTTACCTTGCATTTCTTCTGTTCGAAATACCAAACAATCAGTTAATCACGCCCTGACATGAACATCCCTGACAATCTCCGCTATACGAAGGATCATGAATGGATCCAGCTCCTTGAGGATGGCGCAACCGCCCTTGTCGGTATCACCGATTTTGCCCAGTCCGAGCTTGGCGATATCGTATTCGTCGAAATAAAGCCGGTCGGCACGCAAGTCAAGGCACATGAGGTGTTCGGTACCGTGGAAGCCGTCAAGACGGTCGCCGATCTGTTTGCTCCGATTGCTGGCGAAATCGTTGCGGTCAACGAATCTCTCGACAGCGCAGAGGTTGTCAACCAGAGCCCTTACGACGATGGCTGGATCGTCAAGCTGAAGATCGCAAGCGTGTCTGAAGTCGATTCATTACTGTCGCCTGCGGACTACCGCGCGTTGATCGGTGAGTGACGGGCTTCGTTGAGGTTTTATAACAGTATCCATCTATACCATGCCTTTCATTGTCAATTCGGATGCCGAACGGGCCGAGATGCTCCGGCAGATCGGCGTCGAAGGTTTCGATGATCTCGTGGCGGACATACCTGCCGAAATACGCCTTCAGAAAGCTCTCGACCTCATGCCTGCCATGGGTGAGCCGGAGGTGAAACGCCTGCTCGAACAGATGGCCAGGCAGAACGCAGCCACAGCTGACCATGTGAGTTTCCTCGGGGCAGGAGCTTACGACCATTTCATTCCGGCCGCAGTCAAGACCATCTCGTCCCGCAGCGAATTCTATACGGCCTACACTCCCTACCAGGCTGAAGTGTCGCAGGGTACCCTCCAGGCTATCTACGAGTACCAGAGCATGATGTGCCGCCTCTACGGCATGGATGTCGCCAACGCATCGATGTACGATGGAGCCTCATCCCTGGCTGAGGCCGCGATCATGGCCGTGAACACCACCGGCCGCAACGATATTGTCGTGGCCGGGAAACTTCATCCATACAGTCGCCAGGTCCTTGAGACCTACCTCGAAGCCGCGGGTGACAGGCCGATCCTCCAGAACGCCATCAAGGATGGAATCGGCAGCGTCGAAGAGCTTAAATCAATCGTATCCTCGTCGACGGCCGCAGTCATCGTGCAGCAGCCCAACTTTTACGGCTGTCTCGAAGAGGTCGAATCCATCGGCGAGATCGCCCGCCGGAACGGCGCGCTGTTCATTGTTTCGGCAGACCCGGTTTCGCTCGGCGTGCTTGAGGCTCCCGGCAATTACGGCGCGGACATCGCGGTTGGCGAAGGACAGCCGCTCGGCAACGCCCAGAGTTTCGGGGGTCCCTATCTCGGCATCTTCACGGTCAAGCAGCAGCATGTCCGCAAGATTCCCGGACGACTTGTCGGCATGACAAAGGATCGTGATGGAGAGGAGGGCTTTATCCTGACGCTCCAGACACGCGAACAGCATATCCGCAGGGAGAAGGCGACCTCGAACATCTGTTCGAACCAGGCGCTTTGCGCTTTGCAGGCGGCCGTCCATCTTTCGCTGCTCGGCAGGGAAGGAATCAGGGATGTGGCGATGCGTTCCATGCAGAAGGCGCACTACCTGGCCGACAAAATCACGGCGCTTCCCGGTTATTCGCTGAAATACGGAGCACCGTTCTTCAGGGAATTCGTGGTTGAGACGCCCGTTCCGGCTGCATCGATCATTGAAGGTATGCTTTCGAAGCGTGTTTTCGCAGGTGTGGACCTTTCAGCATGGGGTGAAAACGGCCTTCTTGTCGCGGTCACGGAACAAAGGACCAAAGATGAGATGGACTCGTTTGTGCTGGAACTGGGGCGTTTCAGCTAAGATCAGTCAACGGTATCTTTTATAGGGGCGGACCTGTGTGTCCGCCCCTTTTTTTTCAGTATTCCAGCACCAGCAAATGCGTCCTGGGTCGAATCGCGCAATATTGTACGGTGCCGAACGGCAATCCTGACAATCAGATCAGCCCCAGCCTCTGTATCTCCATTTTCACCGTCTCCTTGTTTATGTCGGACATCGGAACCAGCGGCAGGCGGTAAACCTCTTCCACCATACCCATCAGGGAGAGGGCGTACTTCACCGGTACGGGATTGCTCTCGATAAAATTCAGCTTGAAAAGCTTCCTGTAGGTCCGGTTGATTGCACGGGCCTCATCAAGATTGCCGGCCCTCATGGCCTCAACGAGACCCTTGACGGCTTTTGGCACCTGGTTGGCAGCCACTGAAATCACCCCGTCCCCACCCATGGCCATGAACGGCAGAATCAACATGTCCTCGCCGGTCAATACCGAGAACCTTTCGGGACGGCGCTCGATCATCTCCATGATCTGGTCGAAGTTGTCCGATGCCTCCTTTACAGCAAGGATGTTGTCGAAATCGTTGGCCAGCCTGATGATGGTATCGGCGCTGACGTTGCATCCTGTCCTGCCGGGCACGTTGTATATGATGACCGGGATCGACACTGACTGGGCGACGTGCCTGAAGTGCTGGTATAATCCCTCCTGCGAAGGCTTGTTGTAATATGGCGCAACGGAAAGGATGGCCTGAGCCCCGGCTTTTTCTGCGTTGCGTGAAAGTTCGACGGCATGGTCGGTAGAGTTGGTGCCGGCGCCTGCAGCCACCATGATGTCCGGACCAGCCTCTTCACGGACGATGCGGATGATTTCCGACTGCTCGGCGGTCGAAAGGGTCGGTGACTCGCCGGTTGTGCCGCAGGGGATCAGGATATCGGTACCGGCATCCCTCTGAAAGCGCACAAGACGTCGCAGGGCCTCGGTATCGATCGACCCGTCACTGAGGAACGGTGTAACCAGGGCCACGGCGGAACCTGAAATAAGGCGATTTGACATAAAACTAATGGGTGATTATTGCGTGCATCGATATGCAACCAATAATAAAGCAAACTTGGTGATTTTCAAGGCGGATTTTCTCTGGTCGTGTAAGTATCTGTTTTATAGATCGCTAAACGTTTTGTCCCTGCTCAGCTAAAGTGCTGATTTATTGCATTTCCCGGCTTATTCAGCATAAGATGGCTGAACCATGTACTACGTCCATTTGCTTGTTGAGGGTTTTTCGATCAGATATGAACCTGAAATACGAGAGAGCCTGGTTACCAGGTTTTATTTGATAAATCATTTCCAACCTTTGTAAAAGCGCCATGCCAATCACCAAGCGCCTCTTGCCGGTATAGTCTGGCGCTAGCATACCATGGGCTGTCATCCCGATCGAGCAGCCATCGCCAATCGGGAAGAAACGGTAGCAGTATCCATGTCGGCTTGCCCATGGCGGCGCTCAGGTGCGCAACGCTCGTATCGATGCTGATCACCAGATCCATCAATTCACAAAGGGCCGCAGTGTCGTTAAAGTCAGTGACATCGTCTCCAGGGTGAACGATGTTTGCCGCCGAGTCGAGAAGCGGCCTGTCTGTATCCCTTACCTCCTTTTGCAGGCTTATATACTGGAATCCGGGGGGCAGATGCCGCGTCAGTGATAACAGGGAAACACTTCGATTATGGTCATTGGTATGGGTAATGCTGCCGTTCCATACCAATCCGATTCGAGGCTTTGTTTTTGGTCCCAACCGTTGAGCCCATTCGATAACCTTTTCGGTATCGGCCGACAAATATCCTGAAGAGGATGGAATGGTTTCAAGGGTCGTGTTGAATGCAAGGGGCAAGCTCAACAACGGGCAGTGCAGGTCAAAAAAGGGAAGGGCATCGCCTTTTGCCACTAATTTGGCAACCCCATCAAGTTGACTGAGCAAGCCGATGAGCGAAGCGTCTGCTTCTACAATTACCCGTGCCCCAAGATCTTTAACCAGCTTGACATAGCGACAAAACTGAATCGTATCGCCTAAACCCTGCTCGCTATGCAGCAGTATGGTTTTGCCTTCAATCGATTCATTACCGATCCATAACGGCTGGGTGAAGTTGCGTCTGGGAGAAGGGAAGCCGTCCACTTTCCATCGCCATTCATATAACGTCCAGCCCTTTTTATAATTGCCGGTCATGAGCATTACCAAAGCTTTATTCCAATAAGCATCGGCATAGTCGGGATTGATCGTTATTGCCCGGTCAAAACTGTCCATGGCAGCGTCAAACTGTTTCAGAACCAGCAGAGGGATGGCCCGATTGGAATATGCCTCGGCATAATCGGGTCTCAGGGTAATTGCATGGTCAAAACTATCCAGGGCAGCGTCAATCATATTGAGTTCAAGCATTGCATTACCCCGCAGGAAAAAAGCTTCAGCACCTTCAGTCCGTATAGTGATAGCCTGATTGTAGCTCTCTATGGCCGCATCGAACCGTTTGAGCTGTTGTAACGCTACGCCCCGATTGGAAAATGCATCGGCAAAATCGGGCTTTATCGCTATAGCCTGATCATAACTTTCTATTGCCGCATCGAACTGTTTGAGATTCTGTAACGCATTGCCTCTGTTTGAATAAGCCTCGGCAAAATAGGGCTGTATGGCGATGGTCCGGCTGTAACTTTCTATTGCCGCATCGAACTGTTTGAGTTCCTGAAGCGCATTGGCTCTGTTAAAAAAAGCATCGGTAAAATAGGGATCTATGGCGATGGTCCGGTTGTAGCTTTCTATTGCCGCATCGAACTGTTTGAGTTCCTGAAGCGTATAGGCCCTGTGAAAGAAAGCCTCGGCAAAATCGGGCTGTATGGCTATGGCCTGGTTGTAACTGTCTATTGCTGCATCAAAATCTTTGAGTGGATAGAGAGCTATGCCTCGATTGAACCAGGCCTCAGCATAATCAGGTTTGATGGCGATCGCCCGGTTATAACTATCCACAGCAGTATTGAACTGTTCGAGTCGATTGAGCAAGTTGCCCAGGTTGTTCCACGCCTCGGCAAAGTCTGGATTGATAGCGACAGCCCTCTTATAACTTTCCATCGCAGCGTCGAACAAAGTGAGTTTCTCAAACGCAATTCCTCGGTTGTAAAAAGCCTCGGCATAGTTCGGATTTAACTTGATTGCCCGATCATAACCGGCTACGGCTGCGTCAGGCTTTCCCAGTGCAATCAGAGACAGCCCTTGATTGGAGTGGAATACGGCGTTATCCGGACATAGCGAGATTGCCCTGTTGATAAGTTCAACGGCATCCTGAAAATGATTTTTCTGGTAAGCGATGCAGCCAAGGAGGTGCAACGCTTCGGCGTTGTTCGGTTCGATTACAAGGATTGTTTCGTAAATCGATTGCGCCTGGGCGAGCTGGCCATGTTGATGGTGTTCAAGGGCTTGTGTTAACAACACTTGCGCGTTATCCATGTTCCTTGTTCTCTAAACGGAATTTCCCGCGTCAATGAGTTCGCCTGCCAGTTGGAGGGAGGACGGGGAGACGGTTGTGCCGCTGATCAGGCGGGCAACCTCATGAACCCGATCGGCGCCGTCGAGCGTTGCCACTCCGGTGACCGTTCGCTCGCCTTCGATTCGTTTCACTACGGCCATGTGGCTGTCGCCCATGGCTGCGATCTGTGGCAGGTGCGTGATGGCGATGATCTGGTGCAGGCGACAGAGCCTTTTCAGGCTGAATCCGACGGACTGGGCGACCTTTCCGCTGATGCCGGTGTCGATCTCGTCGAAGACCAGGATAGGCAGGTCGGCAGAGCGGGCAAGAGCACTTTTCAGGGCCAGCATGATGCGCGAAATTTCGCCTCCTGATGCGACTTTGGCAAGCGGTTTGGGTGCCTCGCCGAGGTTGGTCGAAATCATGAATTCGATCCGGTCCAGGCCGTTGTCGAAGGCTCGGTAACTGAGTCCGTCGAGTTCGATCTCCCCGGCGGGCGAATCATCCAGGGCGAAGCTGACCTCGAAAGAGCTGTGCGGTATACCGAGGTGCCCCAGTTCCGAGGATATCTCATCAGCGAGCCTCAAGGCCGCCTCTTTTCGCTTGCCGGAGAGTTCCAGCGCCCTGTCCCTCAAGCCGACGCGGGCAAGGGCAATCTCTTTTTCAAGGATTGCGGTCTGTTCTGCAATGTTCTCCTCAAAGGCGAGCTGGTCGGAAAACTGGTCGCGCAATGCGATCAGGCCGTCGATGCTTTTGCCGTGCTTTTTGGAGAGTCGCTGCAGGAGCATCTGACGCTGCCTCAGCTCTTCGAGGCGGTCACGGTTGAATTCGATGCCGGAGGTGTATCGTCCGATGAAGCGGTTGACCTCCTCCACCGAGGCTGTCGTGCCGCGCAGATCCTCCAGGTGCGGCTCGAACCTTTTGTCGATGGCCACAAGTTTTTCGAGGAGGTGTACGGATGAACAGAGCGCAGAGTATGCCGAGGGCTCAGAATCGTAAAGCCTCTGCTGGAGCTCGCTGCCCAGGCTGAAAAGCGTCTCGGCATTTTCAAGCAGGTTGATCTCATCTTCAATTGCCGCCTCTTCACCTTCGACAAGTCCGGCCTCTTCGAGCTCCTTGTACTGGTACTCGATAAAATCCCGTTTTTCTTTCAGTGCAGCCGCTTTTTCCAGGAGCTCCGTCGCATTTTTCTGCAACTGCCTCAACTGTCCGTGCTCTTTTCGGTACCGGGCGAGCTCCTCCGTTGTTGCGGCGAACCCGTCGAGCAGCTCAGCGTGCGTTTCGGCATGAAGGAGAAGCTGGTGTTCGTGCTGTCCGTGCAGGTCGACAAGCTGCTGGCCTACCTGCCGGAGCAGGGTGAGCGTGCAGGGAGTGTCGTTGATGAAGCATCTTGACTGGCCGGAGGCGGAAATGTCGCGGCGGAGGATGAGGTCGGGTGAGTTTTCGATACCTGCGCCAACGAGCATATTGGCGATGGAGGGGAAATGGTCTTCGGTGAAGGTAGCCTCGATAACTGCCTTTGCCGCACCGCTGCGCACCAACTCGGTACTTGCCCGTTCGCCGAGCACCATGTTCAGTGCCCCCATGAGGATCGATTTGCCTGCACCGGTTTCACCGGTAATGATGGTCAATCCGGGAGCAAAGCTGACCGAAAGTTCGTCAATGAGGGCAAAATCCCTGACGTATAGGGTTTGGAGCATGACACGGATGGTTTGGAGTAACCTACAGACCACTGAAAAACCAAGATAATGCTAATACCCCGTGTTTGAAACATGCCCGCCCTGCTCATCTGGCGAGCATGACCGTTTCGGCGCCGCTGAAGCGTGCTCCCGAATAGCCTGCAGCATTCATTGCCGCCCTGTACGTGCCCGCCGGAAGCGGTTGGCCGGCATCGTCCCGTCCGTCCCAGGTGAGCACGGTAGCCGGGCCGGCAGGGGTGCCGCTGGCCAGGTTTCGTACTTTTTTGCCTGTGGCGTCGTAAAGGGCCACGGCAAGCTGGTATGAGCCGGCCGGAAGGCTGATCGTGATTTTGAGCAGATCGTCTTTTCTGTCGCCGTTGGGAGAAAATGGGTTCGGCGACAGGGTGAACACCTCTTCGGCCCTTGTCGGTGCGACATACACCGAATTGCTTTTTCCGGGAGTTCCTCCGTATTGGATATCGGTCGAGGATCCCCAGCTCAGGGGCGAGTCAGACTGCATCAGCGGATGGAATTTCTCGATGGAGAGGTGCCTGGTTGATTTGTTGCCGGGGTTGTGCCAGTTCGGGGTGTAGTTGGCCGAATCGACCACCGAACCCTTGTTGTCGATCAGGCGGACGCAGTCCCCATCGTTGTTGAGCGAGAACACCTTGTAGTTTTTCACCAGGAATATCCTGGCGTCGACAGTGCCCTGGAGATAGTTGTAGTAGGTTGTCAGGCGGGAGCCGCTGACCATGCCGTTGGATTCCGGTGCGATTACGCCGTATTGCCCCGGGCCGAGCATGTTGTTGGAGCCATTCGGGGCGAAGTAGTAGCGGTTGGCCTTGCCCGTGGTTGGGCTTGGCCGGTCCGCGATGCTCCAGCCGGTGAGATCCAGGGTCGTAATCCCCGGGTTGTAGATCTCAACGAAATCCGGTTGGTCGAAAACGGCGTCGCCGGGATCCTGCAACGGGTCGAACAGGATTTCGTTGAGCACCGGGCCCGGGATTCTGTTCTGGAGGGCAAGGCTTTCGGTAAAGCTTTTCGCTCGGTGATCGTCTGCGCAACCGGCCGCCAACATGACGATCATGACGGGAAGTGCGTAGGGGCGCATCTTGCTGTCAGATTAGGTTGATCGATGTTCTATTCCAAAGGGACACTTCCGGGGAGTCGAACAGATCCTGCTTGGCAGGGTGGGGCTGTTGGACTGTTTCGGGAAACTGAAGTCAGGAAAGCCTGCTGTTAAAGGCTTTCCTGCAAGCAAAATCTATTGGACGCTGATGAAAATCAGGCTTTTTTTTCTTTTTTCGCCGGCTCGTCCGCCGCCTTGTTGAACTCTTCCTCTATTTCACTCTGTGCTTTTTTGAACTCCTTCATTCCTTTGCCAAGGCCTTTTGCAAGCTCGGGAAGCTTGTTTGCTCCGAACAACAGAAGGATAATGAGGAGAATGAGAATAAGCTCCTGGCCGCCTAATCCGAACATAGGTGTTACTCCGGAAAGTGTAAAAAAATCATTGGTGATACATAATCTGCAATTACAAGCTAAAAAACGGCTGTTCCCAAACCAAGGGTTTTCGATTTAAAAACAATCGATCCGGCCGAGAACCGTGTGGCCGGCAACGGTTTTCATGCCGATCGGCGCGATGATCTGCACGGAAGCGGGAAAGAAGATATCTACCCTTGAACCGAACTTTATCATGCCGAAACGGCTTCCGGCCTTGACCATTTCTCCTTTGACGAGCTTGCAGACGATCCTTCGGGCAAGAAATCCGGAAACCTGGCAAAACCAGACGGTTCCTGCCGGTGTATCAAGTCCGATCTCCATGCGTTCGTTGTCCGACATGCTGCGATGGTCGAAGGCCATGAGGAATTTGCCTGCATGGTATTTGACGTCGAGAACACGACCGTCCAACGGAATCCTGTTGACATGGACGTTGAGCGGAGACATGAAAATGCTGACAAGCGTCGATCCGGGTCCGGTCATCGGGTGGTCAACGCATTGATTGAGCAGGATTTTTCCGTCTGCCGGCGCGACGATGGTTCCCGGTTCGAGCGGTACGTCCCGTTCAGGATCCCGGTAGAACCAGAGGGTGAAGGCGAGGTAAATCGATGCTGCAGCCGAAACGACGGCTCCACCGGGCTGGGCAAGCAGCAGGCCTGCGACGAACGCCGTTGCGCAGAATATGGCGGTTTTGGCTACACTGCCGGATCCGTATGGTGTGATTCGCATGGTATTGCTGCTCCTTTCAGGCAAATTGACCCCTATGATAGCCATTTTGCATCAAAAACCAAGCCCATAGTCTTCGTGCCGGAAGTTGCAAAGAGCATCCCCTGGTTGCTATCTTCTATTTCTGAACCATCGAACACTCAATTAAGTGAACCGTACCGAAAAGAAATTCCTTGAACATGTCAGGCGGCAGGAGCTTGCCGGAAAAGGGGACGCTGTTCTCGTAGCCGTTTCGGGAGGTCCTGACTCCATGGCCTTGCTGCACCTTTTCTCGGCGGTTTCACCTGTATTGCACTGCCGCATCGGCGTGGCCCACTGTAATTTCAGCCTCCGGGGGGAAGAGAGCGAGCTTGACGAAACCTTTGTGAAGGAAGCCTGCAGCTCGCTCGGTCTTGACTGCCATGTCAGGCGATTCGACACCCGGAAGGTCTCCGTGGCATGGAAAAGGTCGATCGAGGAAACCGCACGGATCCTCCGGTACGACTTTTTCGATGAACTGCGTCGTAAACATGGTTATACCAGTATCGCGACGGGACATCATGTCGGCGACAATGCAGAAACCATGCTCTTCAACCTCTTCAGGGGGACGGCCGTATCCGGGCTGAGGGGAATCCGGGCGAGGCACGGCTGCATCGTCAGGCCGCTTATGCCTCTGGGCAGGAAAGAGATTACGGAGTATCTCGTTGAGAAGGAGGTCGCCTGGCGGATCGACCGAACCAACCTCGAGATCGATCATGATCGCAATTTCATCAGGAACAGGGTAATCCCCCTGATCGAAGAGCGGTTCACGCACAAGCTCATGCCCTCCCTGCAACGCATCTCGGAACAGGCTGCAGAGCTGGAGGAGTTTGTCGAACGTCATGTCGACCGACTCGTCGGGCAGCATTCCGGCCTTGACCTGACGGAAGGGAAGCTGCATATCGTGACCATGCGGGAACTGACGATGTTCGAAAGGAAAGAGATCCTGAAGCGGGTGCTCCGTATGAGGGGACTTTCCGTAGACAGCCGCGTGCTGCAACGGGTTACGGATCTTCTCGAAAGGCAGTCGGGAAGATCCGTGCCTGTCGGTGGGGGCTTCGAGGTGGTCAGGAAAGAGGGGTATCTTCGCTTCCGGGCCGTTCCACCTTCCGCAGATTCAAATCCGGATTCGCCTCTTCCTTAATTTCCCTTGACAGTTTTCTTGAAGGCTGTCGGTGGCAGGTCGGCCGTGATGATGACCGATTCGAGGTTCTGGTGCACCTTGAGGTAGTTCAGGAAAGTTTTGGCCGCCTCAGATGTCCTTGTGCCTGCCGTTTTCGACAACTCGATGGTGCCCCATAGGAACGAAGATGCGAAGAAGGCTGCCCGTTTGTCTTTGTAAACCCATTCGGACTGGCCCTTGAGGCCATCATCGAACCTGATCGACATGGCTATCTGCTGGAGGCGGTCAAGGTTTCCGACAGATTTCACATCGCGGTTTTTGGAGGTTATGCTCTGCAGTGCTCCCGAGGTCCATTGTGGAGAGGCCAGTGTGAACCACAGGTGTGACTTGTAGACGGTTTTCCTGATCATGGCAGCGGAAACCGAATCCCGTTCGAGGAAATGGCCGGAAGGGCGGAGGAAATCGCCCATCATGGCGCTGCTGCTGGCGATGGCCATTTTTTCAGGCCCCATGGGGCATACCCAGAGCGTGCTGTCGATTTCGTAAGCGCGGTGGCCGCCGATCTCCTCACTCCGGATGCTTGCAGCCTGGAGCCTTGCAGCCGGTGCTTTACGGACAAACGGTCCCCATGCCATGCCGATATAGTTCTGCTGTTTCCTGCCCGAGCGCTGGAAGCTGATGAGGAGCGTGTCGAGGTCCTCCGAGAGCACGATGCCATTCTGGTTCATCAGGTCGTCGAGCTTTTTGCCTGTGGTGAGGAACGGTGCTTTTTTGAGCGAATCGGGAATCGCCTCCTTCCAGAAACGGCTTTGCCGGATATCCTTCATGCCGACGTAGATCATGGCGTCCGATGAACCGGGCATGTCCTGGATGATCGCGGTAAGCGCCGGGCTGAGCGTTTCGGGCTGTACCCGCGGTTTCTGCCAGTTGACCCACAGGAGTATGGCAAGGAATCCTGTCAGGCCGACTACGAACAAGGTGGCCATCACTTTCGGGCCTTTCTTTTTTGGAGCCTGTGTGGCAGGCATCATCGGCGGGGTCTGGTTGCCGCTCATACTTCGGGACAGGTTAGGAGTTATCCTTGATGGCAAGGCGGGCAAGTTCGTCGCAACGGTTGTTGTACGGGTTGTCGCTGTGCCCTTTGACCTTGTGAAAGGTGACGCGGTGTAATCTAATCAACTTCAGGATATCCTGCCAGAGATCGATGTTCTCAACAGGTTTCTTTGCTGCAGTTTTCCAGCCGTTGGCCACCCAGCGCTTAAGCCACCCTTCGTTGATGGCGTTGACCAGATAGCTCGAATCGCTGTGAATCTTGACGTGGCATGGCTCCTTGAGCGCTTCAAGCCCCTTGATGGCGGCCATGAGCTCCATGCGGTTGTTCGTCGTGGCCGGATCGAACCCCGAAATCTCCTTTTTTGTCCCTTCGTACATGAGCAGGGCACCCCATCCGCCTTTGCCGGGATTTCCGCTGCACGCGCCGTCGGTGTAGAGTATGATCGTTTTTTCCGTAGGCATAGTCGAAAGCTAACAATGGAGATGGCCAAAAAAAAAAGGCTCAACCTTCGGATGAGCCTTATGATTCCTTTGTACAGGTATTCAGGACGAGCCAGCGCTTACTTCAGCAGCTTGGCCAGTTCAGCAGTGCCGTTCTTGGACATGATTTTCATGGCCTTGGCAGAGATGCGAACCTTGACCCAGCGTTTTTCTTCTTCAATCCAGATCCTCTTGGTGTGAAGATTGGGCTCCCAGCGGGTGCGGGTGTGGTTGTTGGCATGGGAAACATTATTGCCGTATATCGGTCTTTTTCCGGTCAGCGCGCAAACTTTGGACATGATGGGATCAATTGACGTTAAAAAATGATACCGAATATAAGAAATCGTTCGGGAAAACGAAAACAGAACGGAGTATGAATGATGAATTATGAATGCTGAATGATGAATTGCAGGAATGAAGGAAGGGAGAGACTTTTTTCTTCCATTCAGCATTCATAATTCATAACTCATCATTCAGCATTCCCCTTCAGGGGCGAATGCCTACTGCGCACACCATCATCGACAGCACATAGAGAAGCGTCCCGAAGGCGTTGTACCAGATGGCCTTCTCGGCAGGATGGGCGATCAGGATCTTCTGCATGGGTATTTGAAGGACGAGAAGCGCCGTGGCGATCGAGGCCGAGATCATCGAGCCTTTTGCCAGAAGTATGGAGATGGCCGCAACCTGCGCCAGATCCATGACGACCGAAGCAAGGATGGCCGCTTTCTTTTCACCAAGCTGGACCGGGATTGAA
Source organism: Chlorobiaceae bacterium (assembly GCA_013334525.1). Taxonomy (GTDB): domain Bacteria; phylum Bacteroidota; class Chlorobiia; order Chlorobiales; family Chlorobiaceae; genus Chlorobaculum. The sequence goes on along the minus strand of JAAXXK010000003.1, from coordinate 37,675 downwards.
CCCACCTTTCGGATCCGGTCGCCGACGACCGATTTGAAATCGTTCAGGGTCATGATGCCGTGTGCCCCCAGTGAAAAAATAATCGCCAGCGCGATCGATTCCTTCGAAGGAACTCCCTGGGTTATCGAAAAGCTTCCGGTGAGCCAGGCCACCCCCTCATAGGCGAGCCCGACGATGAGGTTTCCGTACCAGCCGTTTCTCTTGGCCCTGATGGGGGGGCCGGAGTAGGCATGAGACATCAGGACGCCAACGAATGCTATGGCCACGACGTAGGGATGGATGGAAAGGGCAACCAGGAATCCGGTGATGATAAGACCAAAGGTGATCAGCCAGCTGGCCTGCTTCGATATTTTCCCGGAAGGGATCGGTCGTTCGGGTTCGTTGATGGCGTCGACCTCACGATCGAAGTAGTCGTTCATGGTCTGGGACATGGCGCACATCAGCGGCCCGGCAAGGATGATGCCCCGGATCAGGATGGAGAGGTTCTGGGGAACGTTTTCTCCGGTCGATACCACACCGCAGGCAAAGGCCCACATGGGAGGGAACCAGGTTACCGGTTTCATGAGCGGTACGATCGCAGACGGCTCAATACGAAACCCTGGCCTGTTTACGTTCTCGAGGGCCTCCTGGATTATTTTTTGCCTGGACGGGCTTATGCCTGACTGGTGAAGTTTCTCGTCGAGGTTCAGGTGAAGCCCAGGAGTGACCGTGTCGTTTCCGTTCATGATTTACTGATTCTTGCTTCTGCTGGAAACAAAGCAGTTATAATACGTGTTTTTCGGCACAAATGTAAGAATTAGTTCTTTGTGCTCCTGTATTCGGAAACGATGCTTTGGTTGACTTCGATGATCCTCGTGAGTTTTTCTGAAGCCTTGCCGCTTTCCAGACTCTCTTTCGCCATGAGGAGCCCATCATCGAGGCAGGGTGCCATGCCGGAAATATAGCAGGTGATGGCTGCGGCAAAGAGCGCCGCATCGATTCTGGCCCGGGATGCCGATCCGTCCAGGATCTGCATGATGATCTTTGCGTTTTCCTTGCTGTCCCCGCCTACCAGATCGGCGATTCCACACTTTGCGAAACCGAAGTCCTCAGGGTTTATCGTATGGCGGCTGACCCGTCCATTCAGGATTTCGATGATCGAGGTCGGCCCGCAGATACTTGGTTCGTCCATGCCCGCGCCGGTTTCGGTTTCACCATGTACGATCAGGGCGTGTTTACAACCGGCGTGGAGAAGCACTTCGGTATAGATATCCATGATCGCGGGGTCGAACACCCCGATCATTTGACGCTTCACCCTTGCGGGGTTGATCAGGGGGCCGATCATGTTGAAGATCGTCCGGATTCCAAGCTCCTTCCGGATGGAGGCCACCGCTTTCATCGAGGAGTGGTAGATCGTAGCGAACAGGAATGTGAAGCCGGTCAGCCTGAACTGCTCCTCGGTGGCAGCAGGCGGGAGGTCGACCGTATAGCCGAGGGTCTCGAGTACATCGGCGCTACCGCATTTGCTGGTGATCGAACGGTTGCCGTGTTTTGCGACCGGCACTCCGGCTCCGGCCGCTATCAGGGCCGCCACCGTCGAAATATTGAAGGTGCCGAGGTGATCGCCGCCGGTACCGCAGGTGTCGACGGCATGGGGGTTGTTCAGGTTGAGCGGCGTGGCTTTTGCAATGAGGCTGTCATAGGCTCCGATCGCTTCGCCGGAGGTAATACCCTTTTTCTGTAGAAGGGCAAGGATGGCTCCTGTGCCTGCAGGGGTAAAGAGGCTTTCCATGATCGAATTCATGCAGGACTCCATCTCCTTCTCGGAAAGGTTTGTTCCTGCGATCAGTTTCTGAAGAAGCTCCTGTTGAAGCATGGTGTGGACAGGGGTCGAAATGAAGAAAATCGCTTAATTTCCATTATAATAACAATCTCTCCTTTTCCCAATTAAAGACCCGTCAAGGGTTTGATTTTTCAGGTAACGGTAACTCATGGGGCATAACGATCTTCGAGCGCATCGGGCACTACTGCTCGAAAACATCTACAGGAAGATGTCCGCCGAGCGGATCGATTCCCTGCTGGTGACCGACCTGACGGCCATACGATGGCTGACCGGGTTCAGCGGATCGAGCGCCAGGCTCCTGCTTTCCGGCGGCTCAGCGGTGCTTTTTACCGATTTTCGCTATGAGGAGCAGGTGCGTCAGGAGACCCTCGGCATCGGAACGGTAATCCTGAAGGGGAGCCTTGCTGCCGAACTCTCTTCCGGTACCTGGAATCTCGGCGACTGCATGGCCCTGCAGGCAGACCATATCAGCTGGCATGATATGCAGCAGCTTTCCGCAAGCCTCGAAGGGCGGCAGTTTCACGGCGTTAATGCATTTTTCGATGAATTCACCGAGTTCAAACATCTCGCCGAGCTCGAAAAAATGCGGCACGCCGTCGAAATCAGCGAAAAGGTGCTCGACCAGGTCATACCCATGATCTCTCCCGGCATCACTGAAATAGACCTTGCCGCCGAGATCTCATACCTCCACAGGAAGCTTGGTGCTGAAAAGGATTCGTTCGACCCCATCGTCGCCGGCGGCGTTCGTTCAGCCATGCCTCACGCAAGGCCGACGGCCTCCAGGTTCGAGCCGGGGTCGTTGATCGTTCTCGATATCGGCTGCATCGTGGAGGGCTACGCCTCCGACCAGACCAGGACCGTCGCGCTCGGCAGGATTCCGGAAGAGGCCCGAAAGGTCTACCATACCGTGCAGAGGGCCCAGCAACTCGGTATCGATGCGGCCAGGGCCGGCATAGCGGCTCGCGACCTTGATGCCGAGGTGCGCGCCTTCATCGCCGCAGAAGGTTACGGAGAGGCGTTTGGCCACGGCCTTGGCCACGGAGTGGGCATGATGGTTCACGAGTCGCCACGCATTGGTACGACGGCCTCCAGAACCCTCTATGAGGGGATGGTGTTCACCATCGAGCCAGGCATCTATCTGCCGGGCAGATTCGGCGTGCGCATCGAAGACATGGTTGTGCTCGGCCCCGACGGGGCATTGCCCATCCAGCGGTTTACCAAGGAACTGATCGAACTCTGAGCTTTATCATGAACGCATCAAAGAGCGGCAGCTACTGCATGGTCGTGACCACGGCGCCTGACCGGACGGGGGCCGAAAACCTCGCAGAAGGCATTCTCTACAACCGGCTTGCCGCCTGCGTCCAGATGTCCGATATCCGCAGTTTTTTTCTCTGGGACGGTGCCCTGCAGAAGGAGGGGGAGGTCGCGCTCTATATCAAGACGACCGAAAAGCGGTATTGCGCACTTGAAGCCTACATAAGGGAGTATCACCCATACGATGTTCCGGAGATCATCAAGCTTCCCGTTACAGGCGGCCTGCCGGGTTATCTCGCCTGGCTCGACTCAACTACCGAAGAAAAGAGCAACAACATTGAATGATATCCGGTCAACAACTCTTTTTCTTTAGCTCCTTTTCGTCCTGTATGTCCCTTTAGTCCTTTTCTTTTCTCTTCCCCGACAGAATCCCCTTCAGTTCAACCGTTGCTCCCGACATCACCAGCATTGGGTTTGCGTTGCGTTCGATTGAGCGGATAGACTCCTCTATGACGGTCGATGCCCTGTGCAGGTCGCGATTCGGGAACGCCTTGACGAATCGGTCTGTCGAAACGGCAAGGTCAGGATTGTTGAGCTCCGGGAATTCGGGATTGATGCTGCGTCTGGTGACATCCTGGAAGAAGAGCAGCAGGGATTCGAGGAATATGACCTGTTCGCTTCGCGAGAGGTTTTTCGATACCTCTTCACAAGCGGCGATGGCTTCATGGAAGCGCGCCGGCGTCAGGATGCTTCTCAGGTAATCGATTGCCCGGTTCCGGATCCCGACCATGGCCGGAGCTGCGCCGTCGCCGGTTCGGGCATTGAGCAGTTCAAGTGCGTTCTGGAGGTTGCCGCGTGAAAAGCTGACGATGAAGCGTCTTTCGATTTCGTCCAGCTCCGGAGCGCGAATGGCAACCCAGGTTTCCAGTTCCGAAGGCCTGGGGCGGGAAAAGGTTATTGCCTGGCAGCGGGAGCGTATGGTCGGCAGGACCGATTCAGGCCGCGATGAGACGAGCATGAAGAGCACATGGGCCGGAGGCTCCTCAAGCAGTTTCAGCAGCTTGTTGGCTGCTGTTGGATGCAGCCTTTCGGCCTGTGAAATGATGAACACCTTTTTGCCGCCGTCGCGCGGAGCCAGGGAGGCTTTCTGCTGAAGCATGACTACCTGTTCGGTCAGTATGCCCATCGAACGCTCCATGGCAGGAGTGAAAAACGGGTTCCTTTTTTTCTCCTCGATCAGCGCTTCGTAACGCTCCTTCGCCTCGCTGAGCTTCTTGTTCTCTTTTTTCGACGGGTCGGAGGATTCGAGCAGAATGGCTTCGACAGGGAAGAGGTACTCGATGTTCGGATGCATGAACTGGTCGGCCTGACGGCAGCTTTCACACTCTCCGCAGGCACCACTGTCGTCAGGGGCGGCGTTTCGGCAGTTGAGGATTTTGGCGATTTCGAATGCGATCGTCTCCTTGCCCGATCCCTCGGGACCGGCAAAGAGATAGGCATGAGCCAGACGATCGGTGCCGAGCGCCTTTTTCAGCACCCGGATCTGGTGGTCGTGTCCGACGATCGAATTCCAGCTCATGCCTGCCTTTTCAGATGAAGGTCAGCCAGTTGTATGGATCATCACCGGTCTGGACGATTTTGAGGTACTCGTGCTGCAGCGCTTCGGTGATCGGGCCCCGTTTTTCATTGCCGATCGGGTACTTGTCGACGCTTCTGACCGGGGTGATTTCTGCTGCCGTACCGGTAAGGAAGATCTCGTCGGCGATATAGAGCGCCTCACGGGGAATGAGTGTTTCGCGCACCTCGTAACCGAGCTCTTTGGCGATGTGCATCACGGCGTGACGGGTGAAGCCGGGAAGGATGGACTGGGCGGCCAAAGGCGTGTATATGATGTTGTGCCTGATCACAAAGATGTTTTCACCGCTGCCTTCGGCGACGTAGCCGTTGGTGTCGAGAGCAAGGCCCTCGGCATAGTCGTCCATGAGGGCTTCCATCTTGATGAGCTGGGAGTTCATGTAGTTGCCCCCCGCTTTTGCCCATGACGGCAGGGTGTTCGGCGCAAGGCGGTTCCATGACGAAACACAGACGTCGACGCCGTTTTCGAGCACATCTTCGCCCAGGTATGACCCCCACTCCCAGGTGGCGATGGCGACCTCGATGGAGGCGCGGTGCGGATTGACGCCGAGCGCGCCCTGGCCGCGGAAGACCAAGGGCCTGATATAACATGCTTTGTGGGCGTTGGCCTTTACGGTGGCGATTATGGCTTCCTTGATCTCGGTTTCAGAGTAAGGTATTTCTATACGGTAGATTTTGGATGACTCCCACAGACGCCGGACGTGCTCGTCGAGAAAGAGAATGGCCGAACCTTTGGCTGTATCATAACAGCGGATGCCTTCAAAGGTTGATGAGCCGTAGTGGGCGACATGCGACATAACATGGATCTTGGCATCACTCCAGTCGATCAGTTCGCCGTTCATCCATATTTTTAGGGACTTGTTCATGACGATGGCATTGGATTGAGAAACTGTTTCGGTATAGACTTCTAAGATAGTCTGTTTTGCCGTTTTTAAAAGGACGCCGCTGCAAATCAGTTCTCCATTTCGATGGTATTGCAGTTAATTGCGCAGCGTCGAAATTCCCGAAATCCAGGGAGCATAAGGTTTCAACCTGGAAAATTTTAAGCCGGGATTTGGATCGGCGACAAAAGCGGGAGCTCCTGCGGGAATACGAAAATATTGAGCGCGAGTCAGTCGCTCCCGGCTCGGCAACGCAAAAAGGCTGCCATATGACAGCCTTTCTGCGTTGCCGGACTGGAGACAGGTTCAGTAGATGCGTTCGTAGACGCCTTCGACTTCGCGCAGGATCGGATCGTAGGCTACGGCTGCCCTGCCGAAACAGGTGCCGAGGGCTTCGTACATGGCCACCTGGTCCAGGTCGACGTAGCGCTGGGCGATGGCTTTTGAGGCTTCGATATACTCGATCTTGCGTCCCTTGACCTTGGATATGGTGACTCCGGTCTTGCCGTCAAGCAGCAGCAGTACTGCTGCCGCGCCGGCTTCGAAACCGAAGTTGATGTCGTAGGCTGACGAGTTGCCGGCGCGCACGAGGTGGCCGGGATGTATTTCACGCACTTCGGGGATTTCGTAGATCCCTTCGACGAACATGCCGGTCTCTTTCATGAACAGCGGCATGCGGGGGTCGTTCTTGAAGCGTTTCTGGATCTGCTGGCAGACATATTTTCCTGCACCGGCGAGCTTTTTGTGCCCGAACGCGTCAATGCCGGCCGACTCGTCGATGATGTCCGTGCCGTCGGAATTTTTCATGCCTTCGGCTACAACGATGGTGTAGGTACCGCTGTGCACATCGCTCTGACGGATGCGCCTGGTGAAGCGCTCCATGATGTGTTCGTACACGATCTCCCAGTCGACAGGAATTTCAGGAATCAGGATGCAGTCGGCTTCTGCGGCCACGCCGCTGCGGAAGGCCGTATGGCCTGCATAGCGTCCGAACACCTCGGTTACCAGAACACGGTTGTGTGTGCGTCCGGTGGTCTTGAGGTCTTCGACGAACTGTGCTATGCGGTTGATGGTGGAATCGCCGCCGACCGAATAGGTCTGCAGGTCGAGATCCATGGTTTTCGGTGCATGGATACACTGGATACCCTGCAGGTTCAGGTCGATCATGACGCTGCCGGAGTCGTCGCCGCCGCTGATGATCAGGGCGTCAAGCTCGAACTTTTTCATGCCGGCCTTGATGCGGTTGTACTTGTCCGGGTTGCTGATCGCCCTGATCTTGACCCTCGAGTGGCCGGCCTCCGATCCTGCGAAGTTCGCATCGAACTGGTCCAGGCGGGCAAGATCGAACCTGACCAGATGCTCCTGGTTCAGGAGGTTGTAAAGCCCGGCATAGCCGTTAGGTATCACATAAAATTCAAGGCCTTTGTTCAACGCCATCAGTGCGGCGCCTTTGATTACGGCGTTAAGGCCTCCGCAGTCGCCTCCGCTGGTCAGTATGCCGATTTTTTTCACAGTGTTATCTCCTCAGATGCTCAGGTTAGTTTTTGACAGCTTAATTTGATTAATTACACCATATAAGTACGCGGTGTGGACTTTGAGAGATCAAGATAAGGATTTGCATGATATTTCATTGCCGCATGATGAACTGCCGTACTGGCGAACCCCTGAATTTACCTGCACATGACCTTTCTTGACCATCTTCAGTTCGCTTACGTCCATCTACGGGAAAGGAAACGCCAGACTGTGCTTACCGCCCTCGGCGTGGCGATCGGATCGGCGATGATGATCACCACCATTGCCGTTGCCAGAGGCTCTACGAAAAATGTTTTTACAAAGCTGATCGATATCGCTCCCCATATTACCATCGGGGCTGAACGGATCGTGCCCGATGTTCCCGATAACGTCATCCAGATCACGCCCGGGCGCTTCTCCTTTGTGCAAAAAAATGTGACGACCGACAGGAAAGTCATCATCAAGAACTATGCCGAGGTTGTCCAGACCATCAGGCCCATCAGGGAGATTGAGGATATCTCCCCGTTCGTCACCAGCAAGGTGCTTGCCCGGAACAAGACACGTTACACCCCATGCTTCGCCAAAGGCGTTGTTCCTTCGCTTGAGACCGACATGGCCAACCTGAAGAAAAACCTGCTCGAACCGGGGGCTCTCTCTGAATTGGCATGGACGCCGAACGGCGTAATCCTCGGCGACATGCTTGCCGAAAAGCTGAAGGTCGTTTACCGGGATCGAGTCGTGCTGGTCGACAAGAACGGGCTGGAGTATCCCGTGACGGTAGTCGGGAGGTTCAAGAGCGGATTCAACGAGAAAGACAAAAAAGAGGCTTATCTCAACCTTGCCCTTGCCCAGCGCATGGAGTCCCTCCCATCAAACTCCGTTACCGGCATAGGCCTCAGGATTGCCGATATCGGTCAGGCCGATGCCATAGCGGCAAGGATTGAGAAGCTCACCGGATACGACACGAAAAGCTGGAGCGAAAGCAACAAGAACGTCCTGGAATTCTACAACCGGAACAGCACGATTACGCTGGTACTTGTCGCGTTCGTATTCGTGGTGGCAGGTCTCGGCGTCTCTTCGGTCATGACCACGGTTGTGCTGCAGAAGGTGCGGGATATCGCCATTATGCGCTCCATGGGAGTGCAGCGCCAGAGCATTACCCTCATCTTCATGCTCGAAGGGCTCATGATCGGCGTCATGGGGGTGCTCCTGGGAAGCCCGGTCGGGCACATGACCTGCCAGATTATCGAATCGATCAGGTTTCAGGCGAGCAGCGCAGGGGTGATCAGCAGCGATCGCATTAATCTGTTCGAAACATTCGATGCCCATGTCATCGTAATCCTTTTCGGCATCATCATCGCCATCATCTCTTCTGTAGGCCCGGCCCGCAGGGCCACGAGCTATTTGCCGGTCAAGGTGCTGAGAGGCGAGGTCGGCGCGTAGGCGGGGGGAGGAGAGAATGGGGAGAATGTAGAATTTAGAATTTAGAATGTAGAATGTAGAATGTAGGATATGGACTGAATGGACTGAATGGACTTAATGGACGTCATGGACAAAGCCGGTAAAGGGTCTTTTTTCTTGTGTCCATAACGTCCATCAAGTCCATATCCTACATTACATTCGTCCATCCCGTCCATATCCTACATTCTTCCCCTTTCCCCCTCCTACTCAATCAGGCAGACGGCGTGGGCGCAGGCGCCCTCCTGGCGGCCTACGTAACCGAGTTTTTCGTTGGTAGTCGCCTTTACCGATACGGCGCTTATGTCAAGGTCCAGGCAACGGGCGATGTTGCGGCGCATGTCGGTGATGTATGGCGCGATTTTCGGGTTTTCGAGCAGCAGCATGGCATCGACGTTCACCGGAG
>JAAXXK010000003.1:14439-28607 GCA_013334525.1 Chlorobiaceae bacterium | reverse complement strand
GTCGCCTTTACCGATACGGCGCTTATGTCAAGGTCCAGGCAACGGGCGATGTTGCGGCGCATGTCGGTGATGTATGGCGCGATTTTCGGGTTTTCGAGCAGCAGCATGGCATCGACGTTCACCGGAGTGAACCCTTCTTTGTCAAGCAGACGGCGAACATGCTTCAGCAGGATCATGCTGTCGATGTCCTTGAAATCCTGGCTGGTGTTCGGGAAGTGGAGACCGATATCTCCGAGGGCTGCTGCGCCCAGCAGCGCATCGCTGATGGCGTGAAGCAGCACATCTGCGTCACTGTGGCCTTCGAGGCCGAAAGAGGAGGGGATTTCAACCCCGCCGATGACCAGTTTCCGACCTTCGGCGAAGGGGTGGACGTCTATACCTATTCCTATGCGCATGCTGCAGTGGGATTGATGTGATTGAAACGATTCGGCAGGAAAGATAGAACAATTCACGGAAAATCGGAACCTTGCGAGGCCGTTCCATTGCAGGGCCATCTCATACAGAATTGGCCATGTCACAACAAGGTCTTAAATTGCACTGATTTGGGTGGTAAAGGTACTCTTGATATGGATGCGATATGGAGATGTTGAAATGAATTCAGATCGTTTGCAACGGTTTTTCTGGTTCTGCGCCGGCACACCGGATGAGATCATAGAAAAATACCCGACCGAACATGCCAAATACCTCGGGATAGGTGCGACGATATTTTTTACTGCGCTTTTCGCTGGCCTCTCGGGAGGATATGCACTTTACTTCGTTTTTTCCGGAACCCCGCTGGCATGGATGGCTTCACTCCTGTTTGGGCTGCTGTGGGGACTGGCCATTTTCAATCTCGACCGCTATATCGTTTCGAGCATCAGGAAGACCTCGAAGGGGATGACGCAGATCTACCAGGCTTCGCCGAGGTTTGTGCTCGCCGTTCTGATCGCCGTTGTCATCGCCCGGCCTCTGGAACTGAAAATCTTCGACAAGGAGATCCGCGACAAGCTCAAGGAGCGCTATCTGGCCGATCAGAAGGCCCAGATCGGAAAGGTGCAGGAGACATTCAAGGAGAAGTATGCGCTTGAACTGGCCCGGATCGCCAAGTACCAGACAGAGTATGACGATCTGGGCAAGGAGACCGGTCGTCTGCGGGAAGAGCTTAAGGCCGAGGTGTTCGGCGACAGGACAGGCACCACCTCCGGGGTATCCGGATATGGAACCTACGCGAAAAACAAGGAGTCGGTGGTGCAGGGCAAGGAGGCCCGGCTGGCTTACCTGACCAGGGAGCTCGCATTGCTTGAGGAGTTCCTGAACCGGCAGAAGGAAGCCGAAGGTATAAACAACCAGATGATGCTCACCGAGGAGATTCTGGAAAGGAAAGCCGCCCAGGCCGGGTTCGCCGACCGGAACTGGGCTCTTGGCGCCCTGACCCATTCGACTGATGACGTCAGCCGCTCTTCAGCCAGTGCCGTTTCGTTTATTACGATGCTGCTTATCGCGTTCGAGTGCGCACCCCTGATCGTCAAGCTGCTTTCAGATGCAGGACCTTCCGATGTGGATATTCGTGAAACGGAGTCCAGGCTCATCGCCCAGCTCATCGACCCGTCGTTTTTCAACCGGAGCCGCCTGACCCGTCAGTACGGAACTCCGACCTTCAGCGCTGGAAAGCGCTTCAGGAGAATGACGATCGGAAACAGCAGACGGCGGAGGTAGGAAGAGAATGATGAATGATGAATGATGAGTGCTGAATGAAGAGGGAAGGGGGGGAGAATTATGATTGTTGAGTGCTGAATGCTGAATGAAGAGGAAAGGGAGATTCGAATTCAACTCTTTCAATTCATCACTCATAATTCATCATTCACGCAGTGCAGAGTGATGAATGACGAGGGAGTGGATTCGAATTTTTCTCTATTCAATTCATAACTCATAACTCATAATTCATAATTCAGCATTTACGCAGTTATAAGGCTTCCCACGTACTCACTCATCTTCGGTGCGCCTGGCTGTGAGAAGTACTCCTCGATGGCGATGGCAATCTTCTCGCCGATGTCGGGGTAGACGAAGTTCATGGTGCCGATCTGGATGGCGCTTGCCCCGACGAGCAGGAACTCCATGGCGTCGGCAAACGATGCGATACCACCCATACCTACCACTGGAATCTTTACTGCCCTGGAAACCTCCCACACCTTTGCCAGGGCGATCGGCTTGATCGCCGGGCCGGACAGGCCGCCCGTGACGTTTTTGATCAGCGGTTTCCTGGTGCGGTGATCAACAGCCATGCCTACCACGGTGTTGATGAGCGATACCGAGTCGGCTCCTGCCTCCTCGGCTGCCAGCGCAATGGTGCTGATCGAGGTGACGTTGGGTGTGAGCTTGACCATCAGGTGCCGGTTTGTCAGCTTGCGCAGGGTGGATACGATCTCCCTTGTGGCATCGGGGCTGACCCCCATGATCATGCACTCCCCCTTGACGTTCGGGCAGGAGAGGTTGAGCTCGTAGGCCGCTATTCCCTCCAGCCGGTCGAGCTTTTCGACCACCAGGCAGTAATCGTCTATCGATTTCCCGGCGATGTTGACGATCACCTTCGTATCGAGCGTATTGAGGAATGGCATTTTGTCTGATACGAACCGCTCAAGGCCGACGTTTGCCAGGCCGATCGCGTTGATCATGCCGCAGGAGGTTTCGGCGATTCTCTGGGGCGGGTTGCCGGTGCGGGGTTCGGGAGAGATGGCCTTGGTGACCAGGCCGCCGATTTTTCCGAGGTCACAAAGCCCGGACAGCTCCTCCCCGTAAGATACGGTGCCGGAAGCGAGCATGACCGGCGACCGGAGCTCAAGCCCCCTGCCGAGATTGACGGCGGCAGGGGAGTTCAGTGTTGCTTCTGCTGAGGTCATGGAATTGTCCGTTTTGTCAGATGCGGGGTTCCTTGAGGTAGTAACGCAGGGTATACTCCCTGACCATGCGATCGGTACTGTAGACCGGCGCGATGGTTTCAATGGCGTTGCGTACATGCTTCAGCCACTTGACGGGAATGTTCTGATCGTTGTGCTCGTAGAATGTCGGAATGATCTGGTTTTCAAGCACTTCATAAAGCCTGCCCGCGTCCATGCGGTACTGCTCGTCGTAATTGTCGTTCTCATCTCCGGTTCCGATCGACCAGCCGTTGGTGCCGTTGTAGGCTTCGCACCACCATCCGTCCATGATGCTGAGGTTCAGGCCGCCGTGCAGTACCGTTTTCTGGCCCGAAGTGCCGCTGGCCTCCATGGGCCTGACCGGATTGTTGAGCCATACATCGACGCCCGAAACAAGTCGCTTGGCGACGCCGATATTGTAGTTCTCGAGGAAGACGACCTTGCCGAGGAACTGCGGACGACGGGAGAACTCAACGATCTGGCGGATGTACTCCTTGCCTGCATCGTCGTGCGGGTGGGCCTTGCCTGCAAAAATGAGCTGCACCGGCATGGCGGAGTTGTTGATGATGGCGTTCAGGCGGTCGAGATCCTGGAATACCAGCGGGGCGCGCTTGTATGTCGCAAAGCGGCGGGCGAACCCAATGGTCAGCACGTCTGGCGAGAGCGAGCTTTTGACCGATTTCGACGAGTCGGATGGCTTGTAGGGCGTGAACTGGTGCTGGTGGTAGAGCTGGTTCGACTGGTATCGCGAAATGAAGTCGATCAGGTTCCTTTTCAGGCGGTAGCGCATGCACCAGAGCTCGCTGTCGGAGACTTTCGAAAGTACGGCTTCAGCAGATTCCCTTGAGGAAAAGAGATCTTCGATGCTGTCGGTATGTTTTCTCCAGAATCGGTCAGTGAAGCCGCTGCTCCAGCTCTTGGTGTGGATTCCGTTGGTGATATGGCCGATTGGAACCTGGTTCGGGTCATCGGTGGAATACAGGTGCTTCCACATCTCCCTCGAAACCTCTCCGTGCAGCTTGGAAACGCCGTTCGCACACCTTGAGAGCCTAAGGGCAAGTACGGTCATGGTGAACAGCCCGTTGGTGTTGTTCTGATCTTCGGAGCCGAGCCTCATGAGATCTTCAAAATCAATGCCTATCTGCGTCACATATTTGATGAAGATGTAGTGCATCATGTCCCTCGAAAAACGGTCGTGGCCGGCCGGTACCGGGGTGTGCGTCGTGAATACGCACTGTGACTTTACCTTCTCCTTTGCCTCATCGAGTGAAAGTCCCAGTTCGATCTCTTTTTTAAGCAGTTCGAGCGTGAGGAAGGCGGAGTGTCCTTCGTTCATGTGGAACACCGCCGGTTCTACATTCAGGGCATCGAGCAGTTTAACGCCGCCGATTCCAAGCAGGATCTCCTGGTTGATCCTCATGTTCTGGTCGCCGCCGTAAACCCTTGAGCAGATGTCCCTGTAGTGCGCCTCGTTGGCCGGGATGTTCGTATCGAGCAGGTAGAGTGTGGCACGTCCAACCTTGAGGCTCCATGCCTGCGCATAAACGGTGCTCTGGGCGATGGTGATCTCGATGATCAGGTCCTTGCCATCTTTTGTGGTGACTTTTTCGACAGGGAGGCTCTCCGGGTACTGGAGCGGATAGTCCTCGATCTGCCATCCGTCATGGTTCAGGTACTGGCGGAAATAGCCCTCTTTGTAAAAAAGAGTGATGCCGATGAAATTGATGCCAAGGTCGCTGGCTGACTTCAGGTGGTCGCCGGAAAGGATGCCGAGGCCGCCGGAGTATATGCGGAGGCTTTCGTGGATGCCGAACTCGGCGCTGAAGTAGGCGACCGGGTGGGCGACCAGTTCGGGTGCGTGGTTTGCCGCCCAGGTATTCTTTTCTGCGATGTATTCGTCGAACCGTTTTGTTACTTTATCGATTCTTGAACCGAATTCGCATGAACAGCGGGCTTCGAGTTCATCGCTCGAAATGTGCCTGAGCAGTTCGACAGGATTGTGGTTGACCCGTTCCCATAGCAGCGGAGAAAGGCGCTTGAACATCTCTTTGGCTTCGGTATCCCATGACCACCAGAGGTTTCGTGATATTTTTTTTACAGCACTGATATTTTTGGACATTGCAGGTATGTGGATTTTGGCGCAGCCATAGGTGGTGCAGGTTCATAAAACGCAGTATCTTAAAAGATGCCTCCCCGGGGAGGCTACAGGGATGAACGATTCGATTCAGGAGTTGCCTGTTTTCGGCCCGATTCATCCATAAACGGACAATTTAAGGCTTTCAACCCGTAAAACCTCAACTCACAAGTGTCGATTGATAATAAAGTAACGATTGCCCATCTTTCGGACCTGCATATCACCGGGAAAAACGATCTTCGCCAGATCGCAAGACTTGACCGGATGCTCGCCGAATTTGTCCGCCGGGGCTACGATCACATCGTCATGACGGGGGATTTGATCGATACTGCCGTTCCTGCTGACTGGGCAATAATCCGGGAGGCCCTTGAACGGCACGGCCTGTTCGACTGGAACCGCACGACTCTCATTCCGGGCAACCACGACCTGATCGTTCTTGAAGAGGAGATGCGCTTCTACCATGCCCTTAATCCGGCTGAAAAATCCCGGCAGAGAAGGGTGCGCGACCGCCTTAAGCAGTTTTCGGAAATATTCCGGCCGCTCATCAGCGACGAAGGCAATGCGGATGCCAGCCTGCCCTTCATCAAGGTGCTGCGTTTCGGGGAATTTTCCATTGCATTCGTGGCCGTCAGTACCGTTCTACCCTGGAGCGGATCGGACAACCCGCTCGGTGCAAGGGGCAGCGTCAGTCGCGAAACCCTTCGTGCCCTCATGGACCCGCGGGTCTCGACTGCTCTGGACGGTAGTTTCGTGATGGGCCTTTGCCATCATGCCTACAGGGTATACGGAACCGATGCCCTGGTCGACCAGGCGTTCGACTGGACGATGGAGTTCAAGAACAAGGATGAATTTCTCAAGGTGATGAAAACCCTGCGGGCAAGCCTGGTGCTGCACGGTCATTTCCACCGTTTCCAGGTCTATCGCGTAGACGATGTCACCTTCATCAATGGAGGAAGCTTCAGGTTCTCGCCTGAACGATATGGGGAGGTGGTTATCAACGGTGACGGAACCTGGGATCACCGCTTCGTGAACCTTGACAGGTAAACGGTGATGCCCCGTCCAGCCGGGGCATCACAAGACAAGAACTTATTTATTTGAAAAGTATTCCGGTCAGTGCATGCCCCGCCTTGCGAGTTGACGATCCATCATGATCAGGGCATGACCTTTCTCTCCGGCCATCCTGATGGTTTCAAGGATTTCCGATGCAGTGGCTTCCTCCTCAACCTGTTCCTCTATGAAACCGTGCAGGAGCACCTGCGCCGCGTAGTCTTTCTCCTCCAGGGCAGTTTCGTAGAGTCGGTTGATCAGGGCAGTGATTTTGCGCTCATGGTTCAGGATTTCCTCAAAAAGGTGTGCCGGTGACTTGAAGTCCGAGGCAGGTTGTGCGATAGGTAAAAGCTCTACGCGGTTTCCGCGTTCGTTGACGAACTTGTAAAGTTTCATCGCATGACCCTTTTCCTCTTTCGTCTGGAGCTCGAGCCAGTGGGCGAAACCAGGCAGGTTCATCGAATGGGCATATGCTGCCATAGAAAGGTACAGATAGGCCGAAGCCATTTCATGATTGATCTGCTCATTGAATGCCCGCTGGAGTTTTTCGCTTAACATATTGCCTCCTTGAAAACTGGTGTTGGATGGAATTAAATGTTCAACAATAATTTGTTGTTTGCCATTGACATTTGAACCTTCGCAGGGTGTTGTTCGTTCATGGACTTCAATGTTTTTTCCCGAAGCGTTCCTGTCAGGGAAGATCGACTGTTTTGACACCCTGCTCCTGCATGTACTCGCGGATCCGTCGTGCATGGTTCTGGTCTTCGCTGGCCAGCGTTTTGAACAGCTCGGCCGTAAGTGAGTCGCTTTCGCTTTCCATGAACTCCTGGAAATGGGCTTCGCCGGCCGACATCTCGATCTTGAGCGCCAGGTTCAGGGCCTCTTCTCTGGTAGACGGCAACGAGGCGAAACGTTCAATCTCCTTCACGATTCGAGCGTTATTTGCCCGTAGCGCCTCCAGATCCTTCGCAAGGAGGTTTTCGGGGAAAAACTGGAGAGGATGCGGCTGCTTTTTCTCTTGCTGGAGCAGGGCGGCATGGCTTCGCTCCTCCATGGTAAGTTGCCACCAGAAATCCTCATCGTCCGAAAAATGGTCGTTGAAAATGGTGTAAAGGCGTGCAAGGTTCAGTTCGAGCTGTATCGATTCGTCGAGAAGGGCGGCGAGTGTCTGTGACATGGTCATGACAATGAATGAGGTGAACAGAAAGAGAGAGCAAGATAATGAACAGCCGCGATAAAATTTAAGTTCATCACAACCCGGCCTGAGCCTATGCTATCTAAAATCGTTTCAGGTGGACAGACGGGGGTCGACCGGGGCGCCCTTGACGCTGCCATCGCTTCCGGACTCGATCACGCCGGATGGTGCCCGAAGGGTCGGAAGGCCGAAGAGGGCAGTATTCCCGCATGTTACAGGCTCTGCGAAACCCCGTCGTCGAGATATGCCGAGAGAACCGAATGGAATGTCAGGGACTCCTGCGGCACGCTCGTGTTGTCCTGCGGCGCTCTGCGCGGGGGGACGAAGCTGACGGTGAAGTTTGCCCGCCGGTATGGACGACCATGCCTTGTCGTAGCGCTTGACGGCAGGCAGGACGCGGGAGACGTCGCAAAGTGGATCAGGGAATCGAATATAGAGGTGCTGAATGTGGCCGGGCCGAGGGAGAGCTCGCGACCGGGCATCGAAACCGATGCCCGGCGCTTTGTCGCGGAGGTTATTTGTCGCGATAGGTCGCATACTCCTGCAGGCTCTTGACGCCGAACTCCTGGCGCCTCATGCAGTCGATAGCCTTGACCGATGCTTCGGCCGCTTCGATGGTGGTCACGAATGGCACGCCGCTCTGCACCGATGCCGAACCGATGGCCTCCTCGTCGTGCAGTGCCCGTTCGCCCCTCGGGGTGTTGATGACAAAATCGACCTTGCCAAGCTTGATGATGTCGAAGATGTTCGGACGACCCTCTTCACCAACCTTGTACACCTTTTTGCAGTCGATATTGTGCATCGTCAGGAATGAGTGGGTGCCGGTGGTAGCGACCAGGTCGAATCCCATCCGGTAGAGCTCCCTTGCGATGTTGATGATTTTCGGGTTCTTGTCCTGCTCGTTCACGCTGATGAATACCGTGCCGCTGGAGGGCAGGTGCATGTTCGCCGCCTGGTAGGCCTTGGCGAACGCTTCAGGGAACTCCGCGGCAAGGCTCATGGCCTCACCGGTCGAGCGCATTTCAGGACCGAGGTAGACTCCGGACTTCACGAACTTTGAGAACGGGAAAACCGGCTCCTTGATGGCCATATGGGTAAGGCCGAGCTCGTCGCAATCCTTCAGGTCGAATTCGTGGCGCAGGTCGCTGAGCTTTTCGCCAAGCATGACGCGAGTGGCGATCTTGACGACAGGAATGGCCGTAGCCTTTCCGACGAACGGCACCGTACGGCTGGCGCGGGGGTTGACCTCGATCACGTAGACGCGGCCGTTCTGCACGGCGTACTGCACGTTCATCAGTCCGATCACCCCGATGTTTTCGGCAAGCTTCCGGGTATACTCCTTCATCGCGGCTATCGCCGAGGCCTCTATGTTATGGTATGGCAGGATCGAGGTAGAGTCTCCGCTGTGGATGCCGGCTGCCTCGACGTGCTGCATGATGCCGCTGATGACGCAGTCGGTGCTGTCTGCGATGGCGTCTATATCAAACTCCACGGCCGTTTCGAGAAAACGGTCGATCAGGAGGGGGTATTTTTCGGTGATGAAGAGCGCCTGGTCCACATACTCTTTGAGGGAGTCGTCGCTGTAGATGATTTTCATGGCGCGTCCGCCGAGCACGTAGCTTGGCCTGACCAGCACCGGGTACCCGATTTTGTTCGTGATCTCCTGGGCTTCGGCGAAGCTGGTGGCTGTGCCGTAATCGGGATGGGGTATATCAAGCTTTTCGAGAAGCGCACCGAATTTTTTTCGATCCTCCGCAAGGTCGATTCCTTTTGAAGAGGTGCCGAGGATTTTCACTCCGGCCGCATCGAGCCTTGTGGAAAGCTTCAGCGGCGTCTGTCCGCCGAAACTGACGATCACGCCGAGCGGCTGTTCATGCTCGATGATGCGGATGGTGTCTTCGAAGGTCAGGGGTTCGAAATAGAGTTTGTCGGCTATGTCGTAGTCGGTGGATACCGTCTCGGGGTTGCAGTTGACCATGATGGTCTCGTAACCGGCCTCCTTGAGGGCGAAAACAGCCTGCACGCAACAGTAGTCGAACTCGATGCCCTGGCCGATACGGTTTGGGCCGCCGCCAAGGATGATCACCTTCTGGCGGTCGGAGCGCACCGACTCGTTCTCCTCTTCGTATGTCGAATAGTGGTAAGGCGTTTTCGCGTCGAACTCTGCTGCGCAGGTATCGACCGTCTTGAAAACCGACACAACCCCCAGATTGTTGCGCAGTTCCCTCACCGTGTTTTCGCTGGTATGGAATATGGTCGCTATCTGGAAGTCGGAGAAACCGTTCTCCTTGGCTTTTCTCAGGGTTTTTTTCGGCAGCCTGAGAGAGAGCGCGCGGGCATCGCTGGACAGTTCAGTGACTGGTGTGGTCATGCGGAATCGTATTGGAAAAACTTGAAAAGTAGACCGTTCAGTAAGATAACATTTAGGTGTCGTACTGTAAAGACGGACAAGTATAATAAAATCCCTTCCTATTGTCAAAGCCACGGTGCGGCTCAATAAATGGCCGGTAAAGAGTTGCCGTTCCGTATTTCGGCGTTAGTGTGCACAGCATCCGAAAAATCTCCGGGGAGCGAGGTGTCAGCTTCCCGGTAGTGGAAGTTTTTTTACATTATATTGTTTTTCGATTTTCATGTAATTTCCGACCGGAAACCCTAGCACCTACAGGATAACAGCGATGAGTAAAGACGTTCGTATCGATTCCATAGAATCTGCCATTGAAGAGATCAGGAACGGTAAACTGGTCATCGTTATCGATGATGAGGACCGTGAAGACGAAGGTGATTTCATCGCAGCGGCCGATCATGTGACTTCCGAGATGGTGAACTTCATCACCAAGGAGGCTCGCGGTCTGCTCTGCGTCGCCGTTACCATGCAGCGTGCCCGCCAGCTTCAGCTTGAACCGATGGTTCAGCGCAACACCTCCCAGCATGAAACCAATTTCACCGTCTCCATTGACGCCATCGCCGAAGGGGTGACGACCGGTATCTCCGCCTACGACCGGTACATGACCCTGAAGATGATCGCCGATCCGAATTGCTCGGCCGACGATTTTTCACGGCCAGGCCACATTTTTCCGCTCCGTGCCATGGATGGAGGGGTGCTCAGGAGGGTTGGCCACACCGAAGCGGCGGTCGATCTTGCCCGACTGGCCGGATGCCAGCCCGTAGGCCTGCTTTGCGAGATCCTGCACGACGACGGCAGCATGGCCAGGCTTCCCGAGCTGCTCAAGCTGAAGGAGAAGCTGGGCCTGAAGCTCATCACCATCAAGGATCTGGTGGCATACCGGATGCAGCAGAGCAAGCTGGTGCAACGCGCCGTTGAGTCAAAGCTCCCGACCGCGTACGGAGAGTTCAGGCTGATCGCCTACGAATCGTTTATCGACCAGCAGAACCACATGGCCTTCGTCAAGGGCGATGTCGACGACGGAGAACCGGTACTGGTCAGGGTCCACTCCCAGTGCGCCACCGGCGATACCTTCGGCTCACTGCGCTGCGACTGCGGCAACCAGCTGGCCGCGGCGCTCAGCATGATCGAAAAAGAGGGAAGGGGTGTGCTTGTCTACCTCATGCAGGAGGGCCGGGGCATAGGCCTTATCAATAAGCTCAAAGCCTACAACCTCCAGGACGAAGGGTTCGACACGGTCGAAGCCAACGAAAAGCTTGGCTTCAAGGCCGACCTGCGCGAATACGGCATCGGCGCACAGATCCTCCAGGACCTCGGTGTCAGGAAAATGAGGCTGTTGACAAACAACCCGAAAAAAGTGGTAGGCCTTGAGGGTTACGGCCTGGAAATCGTCGAGCGCCTGCCTCTTGAAATTGAAGCGAACGAAATAAACAGGCACTATCTTGAAACCAAGCGCGACAAGCTTGGCCACATGATCGAGTCAGTTTCCGGCAACGATCGAATCATTTTCGAACGCCTTGCCGAAGAGCAGTTGAAGCAGCATAAAAAACAGTAAAACTCCCTAGGGAGAAGGAACGACGATGGACAACGATATCCTCAAACGGTTGGACCCTGAGGTCTTTGCATCGATTGCAGGCGAGACGAAACGCCAGACCGAGACCCTCGAACTCATCGCCTCGGAAAACTTCACCAGCAAAGCGGTCATGGAAGCCTGCGGATCGGTCATGACCAACAAATACGCTGAAGGTTACCCCGGCAAACGCTACTACGGCGGGTGCGAGTTTGTCGATGTGGCCGAGAACCTTGCCCGTGACCGTGCAAAGCAGCTCTTCGGCTGTGACTACGTCAACGTACAGCCACACTCCGGTTCCAGCGCCAACATGGCCGTGCTCTTCTCTGTACTCAAGCCCGGCGACAAGATCATGGGTCTCGACCTCTCTCACGGCGGCCACCTGACGCATGGCAGTTCCGTTAACTTCTCCGGCCAGTTTTTCGATGCCCACTCCTACGGCGTCGACCGTGAAACCGGCATCATCGACATGAACAAGGTCGAAGAGATGGCGCTGCAGGTTCGCCCGAAGCTCATCATCACCGGAGCCAGCGCCTACTCCCAGGGATTCGACCTCAAAGCCTTCAGGGCCATCGCCGACAAGGTCGGAGCGCTCCTGATGGCCGACATTGCCCATCCGGCAGGCCTCATCGCCGCAGGCCTCATCCCCAGCCCGATGGAGCACTGCCACTTCGTTACCACCACCACCCACAAGACCCTTCGTGGTCCCCGCGGCGGCATGATCATGATGGGCAAAGACTTCGAGAATCCTCTCGGAATCACCATCAAGACCAAGACTGGTTCACGCGTCAAGATGATGTCCGAAGTGATGGACGCCGAAGTGATGCCCGGCATCCAGGGCGGCCCGCTGATGCACATCATCGCCGGCAAGGCGGTAGCCTTTGGTGAAGCCCTGCAGCCTTCGTTCAAGGTCTATGCCCAGCAGATCAGGGACAACGCGGCGGCTATGGCCGCCAGATTCCTTGAGGCCGGTTACCACATCGTCAGCGGCGGAACCAGGAACCACCTCATGCTGCTCGACCTGCGCAACAAGAACGTCAACGGCAAGGTCGCCGAGAACCTCCTGCACGAAGCAGGCATAACGGTCAACAAGAACATGGTGCCCTTCGACGACAAATCCCCGTTCGTGACCAGCGGTATCCGCGTCGGTACCCCGGCCATGACCACCAGGGGTATGAAGGTCGCCGAAAGCGAGCAGATCGTCGCTCTTATCGACAAGGTCATCTCCTCTGCCGACCGTCCGGATATCGCCGATATCTGTCGCGGAGTGAAAGAAGAGGTCAAACAGCTTTGCCTCAGGTTCCCGCTTGAAGGTTACGGACCGCTCATCTGAGGCGACCCATAAAACAAGGCAATAAAAAAAGGCCGGTGACCCAGTTGGTTACCGGCCTTTTTTTTGCTCTTTCGATGGGGGTCCATGATCGCTTTTTTCAGATATGCTGTTGTTGAGCCCTGCCTGATAAACTGACTGCTTTAGTGTTGAATTTCACCGCAAGGGGGCCGGTTTTATTTTTTTTGGTGCATTTATGCTTTTCAGGTTTGGGTGTTGAGCCTGATTTGAGGTATATAGTTGTGATGATAATTATTAGTAACCAAACAAATCAGGGGTACATTCATGAAAACACAACTGAGTGCTGCTGCCGCAGCCACATTGATCCTGTTTGCTCCAGTCGCCTCTTTTGCGACCAATGGCTACTTTTCCCATGGATACGGCATACGCTCCCAGGCGGTTGCAGGCGTTGGTTATGCATTGGCCCAGGATGGACTGGCGGCTGCCACGAACCCGGCCGGCACTGCCCTGGTCGGCGATCGACTCGATCTCGACGTCACCTGGCTGAACACCGACAGGGGAGCAAGCATCGGGGGCTACGAGTTCGACGGGAACGGTACGAAGGATTTCTTCATGCCCGAAATGGGCTTCACGCACAAGCTTAACGACCGTCTCAGTATTGGCGTGGCCGTGTATGGCAATGGTGGGATGAACACAGACTACGCGACAAACCCGTTCGATCCTTCCGGTGCCTCCGGCCCGGCAGGCATCAGTTTCATGCAGTATTGCGTGACGCCCTCGGTTGCTTATAAACTCACTTCCTCGCAGGCGATCGGTGTTGGCGTTACCTTTGCCTACCAGACCTTTGATGCGAAGGGGTTGGCAGGGTTCGACAACCCATATTTTTCCTCCGCACCAGGTTATGTCACCAATCGGGGTACCGATTCGGCTACCGGCTGGGGAGTGAAACTCGGCTGGACAGGCAAAGTGACTCCTGAGCTTACCCTGGGCGCAGCCTGGTCGTCGAAGATCAAAACCAGCGCTTTTGAAAAATATAAAGGACTGTTCGCAGAGGGAGGTAATTTCGATATCCCTGCGACCTATGGCGCCGGTATGGCATGGCAGGTCGCACCGGCATGGACGCTGGCCGCAGACTGGCAACGTATTGAGTACAGCAGTTTCAGGTCGGGCGGCAATCCCATGCAGAAGTTGCTCACGGGGGGAGTGCTCGGCAGCCCGGACGGCCCGGGCTTCGGCTGGAAGGATGTCTCGGTGTTCAAGTTCGGCGTTGTCCATAAATATAATGAAGACCTGACACTACGCGCCGGTTACAGCCATTGCCAGCATGGTATTCCGAGCGACCAGACCTTTTTCAACATACTTTGTCCAGGCGTTGTCCAGGACCACTTTTCTTTAGGTGCAAGCCTGAAAACCAGCCCGGCCAGCGAGTGGAGCTTTTCCTATGTCTATGTACCGAAAGAAACGGTGTACGGAAAACAGTCGAACCCATTATCAGGCCAGGAGGTCAACATTCACATGAACGAGCAGTTGTTCACCCTCGGCTTCACGAGGATGTTTTGAGCGATAATGGATAGTGGATAGTGGATAGTGGATAGTGGATAGTGGATAGTGGATAGTGGATAGTGGATAGTGG
>JAAXXK010000003.1:9026-14339 GCA_013334525.1 Chlorobiaceae bacterium | reverse complement strand
AACATTCACATGAACGAGCAGTTGTTCACCCTCGGCTTCACGAGGATGTTTTGAGCGATAATGGATAGTGGATAGTGGATAGTGGATAGTGGATAGTGGATAGTGGATAGTGGATAGTGGATAGTGGATAGTGGATAGTGGTGCCGGACCTCAACTTCTTGCAATCAACAGCCCCGAACAGACGGGGCTGTTGACATTAATTCAATTCGTGGATGGATTCAATTCATTGCGATCAATGTAGGGGTGGGGCTGCATGTCCGCCCGCATTTCGATGAAGTCGTAGAGAAGAGGTTGTTGAACTTCGCAAGGAAACGCAAATTTATCCACCCCCCAGGCACCAAAACAGCAAAGCCGGAAGTTGTGCTTCCGGCTTTGTTGAGATATTCAAACCAATCTTTCAGGTTCAGAACTGATATCTGAATCCGGCCATGACATTGTGAAGTTCCCAGTCCACTTTGTTGTCATCCGACGGGCACTTCAGGCTTGACGGTTTCAGGTAGCGGTATCCGACATCGAACGTCCATCCGCTTCCAAGCTTGACACCGACGCCGGCTCCTGCCTGCCATGCGAAAACGGTGATGCTGTTCGGATCCCAGGATACACTCACATCAGCCATACCGGCACCAGCCATCAGGTATGGCCTGAAGCCTGATGAAGGAGAGCCCAAATCAATATATCCGTTTCCCATGAGTGTTGTTACCGATGCGTCGTCGTTGTAGTCTCTCCAGTCGTGCTTCTGGTATCCGCCGGCAACCTCAAGTCTTGTCGATCCGAAATTGTAGCCGATCGCGACATTGTAAGGGATGCTGTTCTTTACCCTATCTGCATATCCGTTTTCTTTCCAGTCACCGGCTATGCCAAGCCCGACTGATGCGCTGATATAAGGTCCTGTCGACGACACGACCGTCACTATCGTAGCCGGCTGCTGACGAACGGGTTCAGGTGCAGGTGCTGGTGCTGGTGCAGGCGTCGGAGCAGGCGTATAAGTCGACTGCGCTACCGGCTCTTCCCTGTAAGTGCCATTTGCCATGGCTGTACTACCAATTCCAGCAACGAGCGCAATAGCGATTGTCAAGATTTTAGCACTCTGTTTCATTTTTTCTCCATTTAAGTTTTCAGTCTGTTACAAACCTGATAAGACAGTTATTGAATGACCAAAACCAAAAACGCATTTCAGTCGCATGTACAATACAGATGCGAAATAACTCTGTAAATTAAAGTAACATCAATTATCTATTAATAGTGCCTGAAATGTTTTCACAGGCAAGTCGCCATTTTGCCCACAAGCATCAATCAAAAGAGCTTTCCATACCGCCAAAGCCACTCTTCGGCCTGAAGATCCCCCTTTTTGGCACTTTTACAAGAGTATTTTTATTATTGGTACGGCTTTACTGAGTGTCGCCATAAGGCCATCGAACAATGAGGGAGATTGAAATGCCGATTCAGGCAGAAGTTTCAGTCACGGCGATGCAGCATTATATTTAATGCATTAATTACCGGCGAAATAATGCTTAAGATCACTCTCCCGATCATTGGCCATGATTGGCGCGGCGTTATTCGAAGAAGGGGGTAATGCATACGGTGCAATTGCTTTTATTGCCCTTGAATGGCAAGCACAAAGAACATGCGCTACCTGTCGGTTCATTCGGCTATGTTTATTACTGTGAATTAGTTACAACCCATGCAAAAAATTCTTGTTACCGGCGGTGCTGGATTTATCGGGGCACATTTGTGTGACCGCCTGATCGAGCGGGGCGACCAGGTGCTCTGTGTCGATAATTTCCATACAGGATGCGAAGCCAATATCAAACATCTGTCAGCTCATCCCGGCTTCAGGTTGATGCGGCACGATATCTCCTTCCCGCTCTATGTGACCGTTGACCAGATCTATAACCTTGCCTGTCCCGCCTCTCCTGTCCACTATCAGTTTGATCCCGTACGAACCACCAAAACGAGCGTACTCGGAGCGATCAACATGCTGGGGCTGGCCAAAAGGGTTAATGCGCGAATCCTGCAGGCAAGTACCAGTGAGGTTTACGGGTGTCCCGAGGTTCATCCCCAGCCGGAAAGCTACTGGGGCAAGGTCAATCCGATAGGTATCCGCAGTTGCTATGATGAAGGCAAGCGTTGTGCCGAGACCCTTTTTTTTGACTACCGGCGGCAACATGACCTGCAGATCAAGGTCGTCAGGATTTTCAATACCTACGGCCCCCTCATGCATCCTGACGATGGACGCGTCGTAAGCAATTTCATAGTCCAGGCCCTGAAAGGGGATTCGATAAAGATTTTTGGCGATGGCCTCCAGACCAGAAGTTTTTGCTATGTGGATGACCTTGTTGAGGCGTTGATACGGATGATGGATACGGAGCACGGCTTTACCGGTCCCGTCAACATCGGCAATCCATGTGAATGCACCATGCTCGAACTGGCGGATATGGTCATCCGCCTGACGGATTCAAAAAGCAGGCTGGATTTTCTGCCGCTGCCATCTGATGACCCGAAACAACGACAGCCGAACATCGATCTGGCCAAATCCCGGCTCGGAGGCTGGGAGCCGAAGGTCACTCTTGAGGAGGGTCTCAAAGAAACAATCCGTTATTTCAAAAAGGTGTTATCGCTTTCATGAAAAATAAATCGGTTGCCATTATCGGAGCAGGGCCAGCAGGGCTGACGGCCGCATATGAACTTGCGCGCAAGGGGGTGTCTGTAAAAGTATTTGAAGCCGGCGACAGCGTTGGCGGTATGTCCAGGACCATTCCCCTGTGGGGACAGCTGGTTGACCTGGGACCTCACCGCTTCTTCAGCGGCGATCCGAGGGTGAATACCATCTGGTTGGCACTGCTTGGCGACGAGTACAGCATGATTGACCGGATGACGCGAATCTATTACCGGAAGGTCTTCTTTGATTATCCGCTCAAGGCCATGAACGCGTTGAAAGGGCTTGGCCTGATGGAGGCTGCCCATAGCCTGCTGAGTTACCTGAAAGTCAGGATTTTTCCGGTAAAAGATGAGTCAACCTTCGAGGGTTGGGTTACCAACCGTTTCGGCAAACGCCTGTTTACCATATTCTTCAAATCCTACAGCGAGAAGCTTTGGGGGATTTCCTGTAAAGAGCTCGATTCCGACTTTGCCGCACAACGCATCAAGAAGCTCTCCCTCTTCGAGGCGGTCAAGTCAGCCATATTCGGCATGGGCGGCTCAAAACATAAATCCCTCATTGATGAATTTGCCTTTCCGCATCTGGGCGCCGGGGTTGTTTACGAAAAGATGGCGGAAAAAATAGGACAAATGGGCGGCGAGATTCTCCTGGATTGCCCTGTTATATCGATCCATCCGGCTCCAGGTGCCGACACCCAGCCGAGGCTAGAGCTTGAAGACGGCACAACGCACACCTTCGATCACATTATCTCATCAATGCCCATTATCGATGCTGTTGAGGGTATGGGTGCTCCCGATGATATCCTGGCCCACGCCAGGCAATTAAGGTTTCGCAATACGCTCCTCGTATTCCTCAGGATTGACGGAGCATGTTCATTCCAGGACCAATGGATCTATGTGCATTCGCCTGACCTGGAAACGGGCAGGATCACCAATTTCCGCAACTGGGTGCCAGACATCAACCAGGGGCAGCCGGACACGATTCTCTGTATGGAGTATTGGTGTTACGATGAAGATGACCGATGGCATGAAGATGAGGCGACACTGGTGAAAATGGCGACAGGTGAGGCCTACCGAACTTCGCTGCTCCCGATCGACTCGGTCAAAGCCGGATGCGTTGTGCGTATGCCGAAAAGTTATCCTGTTTATTCTACTGGTTACAGAGGGCATTTAGGGCCGGTTGAGCGGTATCTGGCGGCGCAAGAGAACATAAGTTTTATTGGCCGCAACGGAGCGTTCAAATACAATAACCAGGACCACAGCATGCTGATGGGAATCCTTGCCGCAGAGAATATCGCGGATGGCGAACACCATGACCTGTGGGCGATCAATACCGATTACGAATACCAGGAATCGAGCGAAAAAATGGCTGCTGCCATAAGCAAGGGATAAGGCATGGAGACAACCCTTGTGACCGGCGGGGCCGGCGCGGCATCGGGGCGCATCCATAAACGTTTGCCGTTTGCGTTTCGGCCCGTTGTTCGGTTATTCAGCTCACATCAATATGGTTTGTAATGAGTATGTACAGCAGAAGTTCCGACCAGCGAAATGAGTGGCTCTTTGCCGTGCTTTTAAGCATTGCCTTTGCCGTTACGGGCGGGTTTATCGCCGCTCACCATGAAATGTGGAGGGACGAGCTTCAGGCATGGCTGCTCGCAAGGGACAGCGCCGATCTGCATGAACTTTTTCGCAACCTGAAATACGAAGGTCATCCCGGACTGTGGCATTTGTTGCTGATGCCTTTGACCCGCTTGTCAGGATCACCGGTATCGATGCAGGTGCTGCATTTGGGAATCGCAACGATGTCAGTTTATGTGCTGGCAAGATACGCCCCCTTTTCCAGGCTGCAGAGAGCCCTTTTAGCCTTTGGCTACTACCCATTCTATGAGTATGCGATCATCTCAAGGAACTACGGGATCGGCGTCCTGTTCATCTATATTTTTTGTGCGTGCTTCGAAAAACGCCATACCCGGTTGATCCCTATTGCCATTACCCTGGTGCTGCTGTCGCATACAAGCGTAATGGGAGTGATTATTTCGATTGTCCTGTCTGGCGCTCTCTTTTTCGATTTTCTTGTGCAACGCGAAGAGCTGGCGAAGGTTTCCGGTTTTTCCTGTTCAAGGTATTGGCTGGCACTCCTGATCGTCTTCATTGGAGTTGCCTCGTCGATATTCCAGATGATCCCTCCTCCGGACACCGGTTATGCGGTCCCGTGGCATTTCAGGCTTAATATCAATTCCTTCAAACAACTGCGGCTTGCGCTTTCCGGCGCATACGCTCCTTTACCGGTGTTTGAAACACATTTCTGGAATACCCAGGCCATCATGTCAAATGGGATCGCTACGGTTGCATACTGGTGTTTTATGGCGGTGTTTGGTTATCTGTTTTTAAGATCCCTCGCCCATAAACCGGTGGCTATGTTTGTTTTCGCGGGATGCACGTTGGGGTTGCTCTCATTTTTTTATATCAAGTACTTCGGCTCTTTTCGTCATCATGGTTTTTTGTTCATAACCCTGGTGATGACCGCCTGGATTCGACCGTATACCGACCGGACGCCTCCTTCATCTGCAACACGGGTCGGTTCTCCATGGGCAGATCGACTGTTGTCACGACTATTTACCGTGATTATAGGTTTTCAGGTCATTGCGGCCATTG
>JAAXXK010000003.1:0-8926 GCA_013334525.1 Chlorobiaceae bacterium | reverse complement strand
TGGATTCGACCGTATACCGACCGGACGCCTCCTTCATCTGCAACACGGGTCGGTTCTCCATGGGCAGATCGACTGTTGTCACGACTATTTACCGTGATTATAGGTTTTCAGGTCATTGCGGCCATTGAGGCGTCGTACCTCGATTACCGGTATCCATTTTCAAATGCCGGGCGGGTTGCCGGGTATCTGGAACGGGAAAAGTTGACCGAAAATGTAATCGTTGGGTATAGAGACTATTCAAACAGTGCTGTTTCAGGGTATTTGAAACAAAAGCAATTCTATTATCCCGAGAGTGGACGTTATGGAAGTTTTGTGAGATGGGATAATCATCGAGAGCCCGTTTCACAGCAATACATCGTTGCTCAGGCTATTGTGCAACGAGAGGCAAAAAACAGAAGCGTCATCATTATCCTCATTGAACCGCTCGATCCGGCCCTTGTCATCGCTCAGAATCTCAAGCCTTTGGCCCGGTTCACCGGATCCGTTGTGGGTGATGAAGACTATTTCCTTTATCTGCTGAAGTAGGGTAAGCGCCAGAAAAACTTCAGGATAGGGTTGCCTGTGAGTTTTATGCGCCAACTCCCTGCCTGACGGTTCACAATGCCCATCAGGCGAACCTGCTCCCGGCCGCTTCGCTCCATCTCCGGGAGCGGCATGCGGCCTCCGATCTAATGCCCCGGACCGGGCTGGTTGCCGGAAGTGACGATGTTTTTCCTGAGGACGAAGAAATTTGCCCCCTGGACGTAGTAGGGATCGGAAAAATCGATCTGCTTGCGGCGTTCTTCGGTAATCCACATCACAGCCCCTATCATATCGATCTTCCTGCTTGCAAGGGCAGGAATAAGGCTCCCGAACTGTATGTCGAGATAGGTGAGCTTCCTGCCTGAAAAAGCGGCGAACCGCTCCAGGAGCTCTATGTTGAAGCCCACCAACCGGTTGTCCTTCACCGCGGTGAATGGCAGGCCGTTGTCGCTCACCAGGCCTACCACAAGAGGCGCACCCGATTCCACTTTCGGTACGACCGGCATCGTTGTCTCTCCCTTTTTCATCCACCGTTCGACCATGTCGCCATAGATGCCGTTGCTCCGGATCTCTTTCAGGAAGCTGTTGAACGAGTTCCGCAGTTCGGGGTTCTCCTTGTGGAAGCCAAGGCCGAGGTCTGATGAGAACAGCGGAGGGCCGAAAAGGGTGATCTCCGGCTGCTGGCGTATAAGGTCGACCAACTCGTCCGATGTATAGATCCCCGCATCGATCTTACCCGACTTGACGGCGAGAATCATGTCTGAAGGGCTTTTGTATTGCAGGATGGTCGCCTTGGGGAAGGTCCTGGTCGCATAAATATCGTGCACAGACCCCTGGAGAACCCCGATACGCTTCTCTTTCAGGCCGTCGACCGATGCGATCCGATTGTTGTCTTTCGCACAACCGGCAATCAGGAACGAGAATACAAACATCAACAGCAGGGCAGGACGAGAGGACATTCTCATGGTTTAACTTTTTTGAACGTTACATACCCCCGCATCAGGTTTACTGATAATAATAGCGATTTAGAGCTGTTCAATTACCATCGGCTGTCGAGCTGTATTCCAGAGCGGATCGATATAACGGTGCCGTAGAGGTACAGTTGTGCGGATCGGCCGGAAAGATTCGCCGGCCCGAAGCCGGAATTATTTCGAATGAATAACAGTTCTCGTAAAGATGGGTGTAATTGCAACCATTCATGGAGGAAAAATGAAAAAGACACTTCTTCTGACCATGCTTCTTGCTGGTCTTGGTGCAACTCCGGCATATGCAGGTTACTATGTCAGCGGCTCAGTTGGTCATGCTATTTCAGGCGACCTTAATTACAAGTCACCGAATCTCATTGATCCCGATGCCAGCGTGATCCACGATAGCGGAATTGCGCTGAACGGAGCTTTCGGCTACAACTTCGGGACCACAAGGCTTGAAGCCGCGGTTGGCTATCAGGAGAATGCCTACAACAGGGAGGTCGATGCGGATGGATCGGTTTACTATTCAACGTGGAATCCGGTTCTCGGTCGTTATGTTTCCGATTTCCACCTGTCGGCACTGACGGTCATGGCCAACGGATACTACGACTTCAACACCGTCTCGGGTATCAAACCATACCTGATGGCTGGTGCCGGTATCGCGAATTTCAAGTCCGGCGACGGCTGGATTGACGATACCTATTTTGCATGGCAGGTCGGAGCCGGTTTTGGGGTCAAAATCGCAAAGAACACCACCTTCGATCTCGGTTACCGCTATCTCAGGCCGGAAGGGCTGAGAGACCTCGATGGCTGGCACGTGAACTGGGAAAGCCACAACATCATGGCAGGCATCAGGTACGATTTCTGACATTTCGCCACATTCTGACATTCAAGGCCAGAGGTGCTTATGCCTCTGGCCTTTTTTTGGGCGAAGGGATTTTTCGTGGAGGCGTGCGGAAAAAGCAACGCTCACAAAGCTGATGATGTGATTAATGCGAACTGAACTTGATGATCCCTCATTGATGACGCTTCTCTGGTTATCGATCAATGTTCCGAATACTTACCCTTCTGGCCCGATGCTTTGGCAAAGTACTCATTGCCGGAAAAACTGATTTTAGGGATCGCCCTCTTTGATGGAGCGGTTTATAGTATATATTCATAAACATTTACGTCTTGGTTTACCTTACGGGATCAGGAGCTTTCAAGCAGCAGTGCAATGTTTTTATTACCCGGAGGTATACTTTTTTACATGGATTACTCACAACAGTCTCTCGAATTGCATGCCCGGAGCCGGGGTAAAATCGAAATCAAGTCCAAAGTCAGCCTGAATACCAAAGAGGATCTCTCTCTGGCATATACTCCCGGTGTTGCGGCTGTCTGCACGGAAATCGGAAATGATCCGAAAAAGTCTTACACCCTGACCAATCGCGCCAACCAGATCGCGATCGTTTCCGACGGAACGGCCATTCTCGGCCTCGGAAACCTTGGGCCGGAAGCGGCCATGCCGGTCATGGAAGGCAAGTCGATCATCTTCAAGGAATTTGCAGGCATCGATGCAATACCGCTTTGCATCAACTCTGCGGATGTTGAGGATATCGTGAAATTCTGCAAACTGATCGAGCCGAGTTTTGCCGGAATCAACCTTGAAGATATCTCTGCGCCACGATGCTTTGAAATCCTTGAGCGGCTCGAAAACGAGCTTGCCATTCCCGTGTTCCACGACGACCAGGACGGCACGGCTATTGTTACCGTTGCTGCCGTCATCAACGCCTGCCGCGTCACCGGTAAAAAGCTGGAAACGTTGCGGGTTGTCATCAACGGAGCCGGTGCGGCAGGCATCGCTATCGCGAGGCTACTCATCCATGACGGCGTCGACGATGTCATCCTGGTCGATACGAAGGGTGCAATATATGCCGGTCGGCCAGGCATGAATTCAATCAAGGAGAGTATCTCGGCAATCACCAACAAGGAACATCGCAAAGGGGATCTTGGCGATCTCCTGGCCGGTGCCGATGTTTTCGTAGGAGTCTCAAAGGGCAATATCCTGAGCGGAGAGATGATCGGGCGAATGAACAGCGCTCCGTTTATTTTCGCCATGGCAAACCCGACTCCCGAAATAATGCCCGACCTTGCCTACCAGGCCGGGGCAAGCATTGTAGGCACGGGCCGGTCGGACCTGCCCAACCAGGTGAACAACGCCCTTGTCTTTCCCGGCCTGTTCAAGGGGCTTCTCTCGACCGGAATAACCAAAATCACGCCAGACCTCAAACTGGCCATGGCGAAGGCAATCGCATACTCGGTAGAGCCCACCAAAGAGGATCTGATGCCGACGGCTTTCAATAAAGAGGTGGTCGGCAATATCGTAGCTGTTTTTTCAGGGTCGAAAGAAGCTGTTGAGGTTTCCTGACGGTAATGGTAATCGAAGCGTATACCGGATTATCGGTGCCATGGAAGCTCATCGGTCGCCGGCGGTTTGGAGTCGGCATCAGGTAAGGGCTCTGACAAGTCGCCACATTCAGGTATTCAAGGCCGGAGGTGTTATTGCCTCTGGCCTTTTTTTGTGCTTGATTGGTGTGTAGTATCCCTTTTTGGGTATAATTTTGGCGATTATGTTTGAAAATATACCCGTTGTGGTATAGATTACTGTCGTTCGATAAACAGTATACCCGAACAGGTATGGTGAATGAACTCTCAACATTTGTTCGACAAAGGCGTAAGTCCTTGAACATGACCCAGCCGGAACTGGCAGAAAAGGCCGGAACCGGGCTCCGATTTATCCGTGACCTTGAACAGGGGAAAAAAACGTTGCGCCTGGACAAGGTAAATCAGGTGCTGGCGCTGTTCGGACATGAACTTGGCCCTGTACCCCAGGAACGGGAGAGGTAACGCATGAGGAAAGCTGAAATAAAGTTCCATGACCGAACCGCAGGCTGGCTCACCGAGGATGAGGAGGGCTATCACTTCATGTATGATCCGGTTTACCTGGATTCAGTTGCGCCGAAAGCGGTGAGCCTTACGCTCCCTTTGCAGAAAACCTCCCATTCAAGCCGTACGCTGTTTCCATTTTTTGACGGCCTGATTCCTGAGGGCTGGCTTCTCGATATTGCGGAAAGAAACTGGAAGCTCAATCCCAGAGACCGCATGGGATTGCTCCTGAACTGTTGCAATGACTGCATAGGTGCCGTCAGCGTTTACCCTGTCATAACGGAGTGAGCCATGGAGTCTCGTTGCCTCTATTGCTATGAACTTCTGGCACCCGGAGATGGCGACTATCATCCGAAGTGCAGCAGGAAAATGTTCGGTTCGGCAACACCTCCACAGTTGCCCTATAACGAAAATCAACTCGACGAACTCGCTCTCGAAGTGGTTCGCAGCCACTTGACGGTAACCGGGGTGCAACCAAAATTGTCTCTCCATGTAGAGAGGGGCGGACGCGGCAGCAACTCACGCTTTACTGTGGTCGGCTTGTGTGGGGAGTATATCCTCAAACCGCCTTCACAGCGCTACCGGCAGCTTCCCGAGATTGAGGACCTGACCATGCACATGGCCGAAGCGGTGCGGATAGATACCGTTCCACATTGCCTGATGCGTATGCCGTCCAGCAACCTTGCGTACCTGACACGCCGGGTCGATCGGTCAAAAAGCGGAAAACTGCACATGGAGGATATGTGCCAGATAACAGAACGGCTCACCGAGAACAAATATCAGGGCTCTTATGAGCAGATAGCCAAAGCCATAAGGCGTTATTCGGTCAATCCCGGCCTGGATGTCATCAACTTTTTCGAGATGGTCTTGTTCAGCTTCCTGACGGGCAACGCCGACATGCACCTGAAAAACTTTTCATTGCTCGACGTTCCCGGGCGAGGCTACAGCCTTGCTCCCGCGTACGATATGCTGGCGACAGCTTTGGTAAATCCTGCCGATACCGAAGAGCTTGCCCTGACCCTTAACGGAAGGAAGAAAAAGATCAGGATCAAGGATTTTCGAACCGCGTTCAGCACGCTTGCTATAGATGAAATTGTGCAGGAGCGTATGCTGACGAAATTCAGGAGTGCGATTCCGGCCTGGGAGGGTTTGATCGACAGCAGTTTCCTTGACAGGGAGATGCAATCCGCGTACAGGCAACTGATAACTGATAAAAGTCGTCAACTCGATTTGCTGAGCTGAGTCCTCTTTTGTTAGTGCTGCTTTATCAAAATGGTTCGGGATTCTGAACGAACAAGCATCGTTGTGTTTCATGTGAAGCCTACCATTACGGCCGTATAGACTGATTCATTTCCCGGTTCATCTGCCGGTATTTTTTATTGCCTCCCTGTCCTGTTCGATATCGTATTCGGTTTGCTGGACATTCCTGCTTGCACCAATCAGTTTATAGAGATCAAGTGTCTGCCGGTAATAGCCGAGTGCGTCATCAAACCTGCCCTGGTAAGGGTTGAAAATGCCGATGGTGTTGATGGAGCAAGAGAGCATCTGGCCTATTTAATGGATCTGGTTGTTCAGCTCAAGAGGCTGGTGAAGAGTATTTTGACTTTACAGTCGTATCGTATTACCGTGCAGTATGAGCGGGTTGTCAGGTGTGCGAGTGGGGCGGTTGTTCGAAAATGTTGTAGGCCAGGGTGATGCCGATCGCGAACACCATGGCGCCGATGCCGAGCAGTACGTTGAAATAGGGCGGGGCCGTCAGGGCGAGCCTGATAAGCACCGTGGCGACGGCGAAGCCCGAGTTGCGGAAAACGATAGGAAAGCTTGAGCTGTACCGCAGGGAAATGAGCACCAGCAGGACATCACTGAAGACAAGGATCGTGTAGAACAGGGAAAAGAAGTCGCCGAGGGCGTTTCCCATCAGGTACCTTGAGCCGTTGATGGTGCCGATGATGCTGAAAAGCACCATGAGCATGAGCGAGACGATCTTTTTCGATGCAATGAAATGCTCTGTGGCGCCTGTGTCCCTGGAGATGGCGCGATGATGCTGCAGCTTGTAGTACACGCCGAGCAGCAGGAAGATCACAAGGCCGCCGCCTGCATTGGAGAGCATGTGCTGCAATGGTATCAACGCCTCCTCCCAGACCAGAGGTTCGCTGAAATAGACAATCTCATTGAAAGAGTGGCGGAGCAGGATGAGCGACAGGATCTCGAACTGTTTGCCGACCGATACCGAAACAGAATTGGCGAGGCTGAATACCAGCCCGAACACCTCAAGGCCTAGGAGCATTGAAAACGCTACATTGATGGCGTAATAGTGGTTTTTATGCAGTAGGTCGGCAAGTTCATTCGGCAGCAGGCCCTGGCGGGCAAGTTCGATCAGGACGAGCGATGCGAGGAACGCCATGATCAGGAGATTCGCCGCAATGCGCTCCGTACGTTTATGTTTCCAGATTTGTTCAAGCCAGTCGTACAGGCCGACAACCCGCCTCAAGAAAGCAGCCATTTTATTTTCCGGTTATGCAGCCCGTCATTTGCGGGTTGTCGTCAATCATGCCGGATTTTTCCACCACGATACAAGAAAAGCGAAACCCGGTCGTTTTTCCTGATGGCCTCCTTGACCGATTCGACATTCTTTTCGCATTGCAGCAGTGTTTTCCACGACAGCAGATGCCTTTTTTCGTGAAAATCGGAACTGCCGATGTAGTTGAACTTTTTCAGACCGACGACATTGAACAGGTCGTCCCTATTGGCCACTTCCCAAGCATCGAAAAGTGTCGCAAGCCGTTCGTGGTTTTCCCAGAGG
This sequence comes from Chlorobiaceae bacterium, assembly GCA_013334525.1. Classification (GTDB taxonomy): domain Bacteria; phylum Bacteroidota; class Chlorobiia; order Chlorobiales; family Chlorobiaceae; genus Chlorobaculum. The sequence goes on along the minus strand of JAAXXK010000003.1, from coordinate 1,708 downwards.
AAGAACGAGGGATCGTCGCCTGAATGGTTCCGCGAATAAGGATGGCACGCCACCGATATGCCCTGCTGCCGGCTGATCGATTCAATGATCTGCTCGACGCCGAGATCGGGAGATATGTACTCCTTGATATCGAGGCCAAGGATGTGGTATCGGTTCGTGTTGTTGGTCAGCTCGACGCCCGGAATTACCAGCATTCCATACTTTTCCCATGCGCTCCTCGCCGCACCCCACAATGCCTCCTGATAGGCATCGAATTTTGATTCGTCCATGACGAAGAGTTCCGATGCCGTCCGTCCGTATCGGCTAATGCTCTCGCTGTCGAGTACATGGTCGGTTATGGCGATCACATCGAACCCGACCTCACCATAAAGCGCGACAACGTTGTCGAGCGAATTCTTCCCGTCACTCCATGTCGTATGGATGTGAAAATCGCAGTAGAGCCATTGCATGGGCATTCCCGGTTAAGTTGTGCCGTAAACTAATACCGCGTGTGTTGAAGCTGCGTTACTGATGCGTTAACGCTGTGCAAACTTTTTGAGGTGGCAGGCAGGAGGCCGATTTTGACTTGCGCGTTCACGCGTCGAGGATCGTGTTGATCGACCCGGTTACTTGCTCGTCCATGGAGCGGACCTTGTTGTAAGATTTACGCTACTATGACCGCAGGCGGGTCAGATTGAGGTTACTTCAAGGAAGTAATTGATAAATACAGCCCATTTTATTACGTTGAAAATAATGGGGTTACGGCAAAAGCCCTTCTTTCCATTGCCAGCCGATTCAGTGCGCGAAAGTCTTGTCGAATACCGCCACTTTTGCACTTATTGTTGTACAACGTTCTGACCTTTTCCGCAACAGAGCAAACTGATATTCGAGTTTTTATGCACTGGATCGCCCCAACCGAAAAAGATACCGCCACCGTCGCACTTGAAAAACGCCTCTGGGATGCCGCCGACCAGTTCCGCGCCAACTCCGGCCTGAAGGCGCAGGAGTACTCCGCGCCTGTTCTCGGCCTGATTTTCCTGCTCTTTGCTGAAGTCCGCTTTTCCGCCCAGCGTGCCAGATTGGAAAAGGCTGAGTCAAGCTCACGCCGCGGCAGCCGTGTGGATGAACCCAATGCCTATCATGCCGAAGGCATTCTGTATCTGCCGCCGGATGCGCGGTTCGGATACTTGCTCAACCGACCCGAAGCCGAGGACATTGGCGGCAAGGTCAATGACGCCATGCGCGATATCGAGAAGTACAACCCTCAACTTTCCGGCGTTCTTCCCAAGACCTATCACCTGTTCACCAGCACCCTGCTCAAGGGTTTGCTGAAGAAGGTTTCCGAGATTCCTGCAACGATGGATTACGATGCTTTCGGGCGCATCTACGAATACTTCCTTGGCGAGTTCGCCATGAGCGAGGGGCAGGGCGGCGGTGAATTTTACACGCCGGGCAGTATCGTTCGCCTGCTCACCGAAGTCATCGAGCCATATCACGGACGCATCCTCGACCCTGCCTGCGGTTCTGGTGGCATGTTTGTCTCCTCGGCGCGCTTCGTCTCCGAGCATAAAAAGAACCCTTCGGCTGAACTCTCCATCCACGGCGTCGAGAAAACCGATGAAACCGGCAGGCTTTGCCGCTTGAACCTTGCCATTCACGGACTCGAAGGTGAAATAATGCACGGTGGCAACGTGAACAGCTACTACGACGATCCGCACAACGCCACCGG
>JAAXXK010000070.1 GCA_013334525.1 Chlorobiaceae bacterium | reverse complement strand
GGTTTCGGGGTCTGGAGGTGTGAGACGTCCAACTGCTTGACCTGCCTGACCAGTTTCACGGTATTGGTCACCAGCTCCTTTATTGAACGTTTCACATAGCGGCTGCGGTTGAAGCTCTGAAAGTTGTGTTCGGTGTCTTCGGCGATCCACCCGCGACTCCAGCCGACGAAGTTGAACGGCGGAAAAGTAAAGCCCAGGTCGGTGAAGAATGAGTTGAGCTGTCCGACGACTCCCTGTACGTTATCCTGCCCTCCGGTCACGATGAACGAGGCAACCTTGTTTTTGATGAGTACCCGGTCGTTCAGGGTAATCTGGTTCTGGACTGTGTTGAGCCGTTCGGCCATCTTGTAGTAGAGTGACGATGCGTTACCCCACCTGATCGGCGTGGCCAGGATCACCACATCGGCCCAGAGCACCATCGCACGGTAGATCTCGTTCATGCCGTCTCCGGGGTCCATCTCCGATATCGAGCATGGCCAGGTACATGCCTGTTCATGGCGGCTGTAGTACCCCTCGCAGTGTCGGAACTCCAGGTCCCGGATACGGATCATCCTGACCGAGGCGCCGAATTCCGAAGCCGCGAAATCAAGGGCGGCCTGAAGGGCGTTCTCCGAGGTCGAGGGACGGGGAAGATCCCTGTTCATATTGGTTGTGGAGATTCCGAGCACGTTGAGCGATCCCGGGGTTACCCGGTAATCGAGGTTCCTCAGGTCGGCAAGCGGATCGTCGTCATGAACTGCCCTGAACGCAGGGATCAGGGGTTCTTCCGATACCAGTATCATGCCATCGACAACCTGCACGCCGTAAACGGCCTGACGGTCCTGGAAAGGGCCGGGAGCTTTTCCTGTTTTCAGGTTATACTGCCATCCGTGCCATGGACAGACCACATAGAGCTCCCCGTCGTCAAGCTTCTGCACGCGCCCCTGTCCAAGGTCGCCGCCCATGTGCTGACAGCTGCTCCCCATGGCCGTCACGACACCGTCATAATGGAAAAGTACGATGCTCTTACGACCGAAAGGTAGCAACTTGCTGCTACCGGCCGGAAGTTCGGAAAGCGGAATAAGCGGCTGGTAATCCATGATCGATTTCCTGTTCAGCGTTCTGAAAAAGCCAGCTTGACGGCAAGGGCGACAAAGACAGCGGCCGCGATCCGGTTTATGATCTTAAGGGAAGAGGGGGAACGTCGGAAACGCTCTCCAAGTCCTCCTGCAACCAGGCTCAGCACTCCAAAAACAATCAGGGTCGCCAGTATGAATATGAGCCCGAGCTGAAGGAACTGCAACGCCATCGACCCATGCCGCGCATCAACGAACTGGGGCAGAAAAGCCAGGAAAAAAAGCGACACCTTCGGATTGGTGAGGTTCATGACGATGCCTCTCCGGTAAAGCGACCGACTGGACAGGGCCGGCGCCGCATCACCCTGTTCAGCGTTACTCCCGGCGCGCCATGCCTGCCAGGCAAGATAAAGCAGGTAGAGCGCCCCGGCAGCCTTGAGGAGGGTGAAAGCCATTGCCGATGCCCGCACGATGGCGGCCAGTCCGAAAGCCACAGCCAGGCTGTGGCCCACAAGACCGGTACAAAGCCCGAGGGTAACGACAAGCCCCGCTGCGCGCCCGTTCTGGGCGGACTGGGCGATGACGAAAAGATTGTCGGGACCCGGAGAAAGCGCAAGCAGCAAGGCTGACGAGAAAAATATGAGCAGGGTCTGGATGTCGATCATCGCTTGGTCGTTTACTCTGTTGGGGGTGTTCAGTCAAGCATTTTCAGCAACAGGACCACATCGAACCTCCGGCCGCGCCTCTGGCCGATACCCTGCAGACGGCCCTGCATCGAAAATCCCCGTGCGATATGGAACCTGACGCTCTCTTCGTTGAGCGATGAAACCGTGGCGAGTATCGAACTTATACCCATCTGACGGGCGCAATCTTCAAGCTCCTCCAGGATCGTCGTACCGATGCCCATGCCGGTATAACCGGCCCTGAGGAAGCAGCTCACCTCGGCAGTCCCCTCAAAAGCAGGAATCCGGCTATAGGGCCGCAGGATGCCGAATCCGACCATGACCCCGTCGTCGTCCCTGGCCGTGAGGGCCGGATAATCCTGGTCGAAGCACATGAGCGAGTCGAACATCTCAAGGCTTACCGGGGTTTCGGTATAGGTCGCCGTGGTGTTCTCGACATAGTAATTGAAAATGCCGAGCATCTCTTCATGATCTCCGGCAGTGGTAGCCAGCAGTTCGATATCCATTACCGGAACTTCTCGGAGCGTTGCCCTGCCGAGAGCTTGCCGCCGTAGTGCCCAAGAAACACAACCACAGGCAGCATGGAGAGCAGGTCCACCGAATATATCCAGAACAGGATGCCGCTGCCGCTCATCACGTCGGATACGGAAAGGCGTATCGACACGGCGATCAGGCAAAGGGCGAAAAGGAGGATGGAAAGCCTGATTTTTGTTGTGAATACGGGAGCCTTTGCCCCCTTGTACTTGGTCTTCCAGTCACGAATGCCTGAAAGAAAAGAGACCGGTATGGCCAGGCACACGATAACCAGCAGATGTTCCACAGTTCGCTCGAAAAACGGATCCCTTGTCGGAAACGCCAGAAGCAGGTAGAGTACCGCGACCGGAATCAGGCCATTGCTGAAATGAGCTGCTATGGCATGCGGCATGACGGTCTTTTTCATCTCCTCGATTAACTTGGCAAGAGGCATATTGGTGATCGGTTGAGAATGGTTCGAAGAATCCGGGAGAGGCTTTTGGAATATGGTACATCTTTAAAATTTACACTCTTGTGCGCCCTGTTGCAAGAAAGGCTGGGCGTGTTCCGGAATCCTTTTCATGGTGCTTCCTGAAAACTCCGGCGAATAATTGCCGCATGAAGTTTCATTCCTTGGTTTAACATGTTATTTTTCAGGCCGTGAGTATCAATAATCAGTAATAACGATCGGGTGAGCGAAATACCTCCGGACCACTCAGCGTTCGAAAAAACCCGGGAAACCGGCGCGACAGCCGACATCGGCCGACGCAAGCCGTTCGTTCAGGGCCGGCGCCCTTCTGAACCGCTGTCCAGGATCGGCCTCATCGTAAGGTTCCTCAAGCCTGTCACCTGGATCCCCGTCGTCTGGAGCTTCCTGTGCGGCGCCGTTGCAAGCGGCGCATTCGGCTGGCATGAAGTGGTGAACCTGAAGTTTTTCCTCGCCGTGCTGTTGACCGGCCCATTGGCAACAGGAACCTGCCAGATGCTGAACGACTATTTCGACCGAGACCTCGACGAGATCAACGAGCCCACGCGCCCCATCCCCGGAGGAGCTATCTCGCTCAGGAGCGCGACGATACTGATAGCCATCTGGTCTGTGCTTTCGGTCATTACCGGTTGGCTCGTCCACCCGCTGATCGCACTTTATGTCGTCGTCGGCATCATTAACGCCCATCTCTACAGCGCCAACCCCATCAAGCTCAAAAAAAGGCTCTGGGCCGGCAACATCATCGTCGCGGTCTCCTATCTGGTCATACCATGGGTCGCAGGCGAGATCGCCTATCGTGCGGTTTTTTCGATAGAGGCCATTACCCCGTCGCTCATCGTGGCGTCGCTCTTTACCTTGGCCAGTACCGGCACCATGACGATCAACGACTTCAAGTCGATCGAGGGTGACAGCCAGGTCGGCATCCGTACGCTCCCTGTAGCATTCGGCGAACACAAAGCCGCCCTGATCGCCTCTGTACTGATCAATGTCGGCCAGCTCATGGCTGCCGGTTACATGCTCATGATCGACCGCATCCCCTACGCAGTAGCCGTGGCCGTACTGGTCATTCCCCAGTTCTTCCTTCAGTTCAGCCTTGTCCGCTCCCCGAGGACGATGGATGTGCGCTACAACGCCATTGCCCAGAACTTCCTGGTGGCAGGTATGCTCGTATGCGCATTCGCCATCAAATCGCTCAAGCCATGAGTTCCGGCAGCCGCCCGGAGATTTCTGTCATCCTGACGACATTCAACCGGGCCGCGCTTCTGGAACAGGCAATCGAAAGCGTCGTCACCCAAACATTTCATGGCTGGGAGCTGGTCATCGTTGACGACGGAAGCGTCGACGAAACCTTCGCTGTCGTTGAGCCTTACCTGCAAAGGCACGATAATGTCCGCTACATGAAGCATCGGAACCGGGGCGCGGCCCTTTCGCGCAATGCTGGAATTCAGGCTTCGTCCGGTCGTTACGTAACCTTCCTCGACAGCGACGACATCTACCGGCCGCGACATCTCGAATCGAGGCACGCCCTGCTCGAATCGAGACCGGATATCGATCTGATCTCCGGCGGGTTCATCCTTGAGGGCGACCCCTGGGTCAGGGACCGCAACGATCCTGAAAAGCTCATCCATATCGGCGAGTGCATCCTCTGTGGTACGCTCTTCGGCCGGAAGGAACTGTTCCTTGAGCTTGGAGGATTCAGCAATATTGACTACGCGGAGGATGCCGATTTCTGGGATCGGGCAGCCGGAAAGTACAGCCTCATGAAGATCGAGAGCCCGGAAAGCTACGTTTACCGACGTTCAGAGCAGAGCATCACCAGCCAATACAAGGGAAAAGGTTCATGATAGGGTCCGTTACCGTTTACTGCAGTTCAAGCAGCAAAGCACCTGCCGCCTACTTCGAAGAGGCGACAATCCTCGGAACAGGGCTCGCCGAAAGGAATATCGGCCTGGTGTTCGGCGGCGGCCATGCTGGGCTCATGGGACAGACGGCCGATGCCGTCATGACGGCCGGCGGCTCTGTCAGGGGTATTATCCCAAGGTTCCTCGAAGAACGTGAAGTCGCCCACTACGGCATCACAGAACTGCATGTCGTCGAAACCATGCACGAACGGAAAATGATGCTCACCGACTGGGCCGACGCCTTCGTGATCCTTCCCGGCGGATTCGGGACCCTCGACGAACTCATGGAGATCCTTACATGGAAGCACCTCGGCCATCACAGCAAGCCGATCATCCTGCTCAACACGAACGGATTCTGGGAGCAGCTGCTTCTCTTTTTTGAACGTATCGCCGCCGAAGGCATGGTTGGCGCGGATTACAGGGCCTATTTCCAGGTCTGCCGGAACGCGGAGGAAATCCTTGGCCTGATCGATACCCTCAACGCCCGGTGAATTTCCTTTTTTCCTGAGGAACCGCCTGCGCCCCTGCCGGGTTTATATCATAACAACGGTTCCGAACGATCAACATGGAGAAAAAAAGATGAGCACAACACTGATTTTTATCTACAACGCCGACAGTGGGCCTGTCAGCGGACTATTCGACCTTGGGCACAAGATCCTGAGCCCGTCCACATACCAGTGCAGCCTGTGCACCCTTACCCATGGACCATTCACAGAAAAAGAGGCCTGGAAGGAGTTTCGACAGAACGTCGGCGTTCCCATGGAGTTCCTGCACCGCGACGAGTTCGAAAAAAAGTACGACCTGACGTTTGAATACCCGGTCATCCTGAAAAAAAACAGCAACATCGAAGTGCTTCTAGCCAAAAAGGAGATCGATGCAATAACCGACCTTGATGGGCTGATAGACGCTGTAAAAAAACGCATATCCGGGATCTACTGAGACCATTGACCGAGGCCGTCTAAAAAGTCAGGTTTAAGCAGCCTGTAGTGCCGCATCTCAAAGCGAAGGGCGAACACACAGGTTCGCCCCTACAGTCTGGTATTGTAATTC
>JAAXXK010000036.1:16220-27404 GCA_013334525.1 Chlorobiaceae bacterium | reverse complement strand
TCGAAAGCCTCGACACCGTCACCAACCCAACCCCCGGCAGCAGCGTCGCCCAGGATATCGTCTCCCACCTGGCGAGTTCAATCAAGCACATCATGAGGGAAACAGGGAAGGAGTAGTTGATAGTTGACAGTGGATAGTTGATAGTTATTAAGAGAGAAGAACGAGAGTCCATCTCCCCCTCTTCCATTATCAACTGTCAACTATCAACTATCAACTATCAACTACCTCTTCTCAGCCCCTGGAAAAAGTCTTTGAGGAGGCTTTCAGCTTTGTGCTCCATGATGCCGCCATATACTTCGGGCTGATGGTTGAGCGATTTGCAGTTGGTGATGTTGAGCACGGTTCCCGAGGCGCCCATTTTGGGGTCCCAGGCACCGAACACCACGCGGCTGACTTTTGCCAGGACGATCGCCCCTGCGCACATCGGGCATGGTTCAAGCGTTACGGCGAGCGTACATCCGTCAAGATATTTGCTTCCGATGGTTGCCATGGCCGAGGTCAGGGCGATCATTTCGGCATGTGCCGTGGCATCGCAAAGCTCCTCGACCTGGTTGTGGCCCCTGCCGATGATGGAGCCGTTCGGATCAAGCACGACCGCTCCTACAGGGACCTCCTTCTTCTCATAGGCTTTGATGGCTTCCCTGAAAGCCAGTTCCATGCAATAACCGACATCAAGCATATCGTACAAAAGAATTGTGCGTCCTGAGGCGCAGCGGTTTCAGCAAGACAATAAATTTTGTTATCATAAGGTTTATACCTTTTTCGAGTCCCCGTTTACGTCCGTCATCCGACAGCATTTCATAACCATTCAACATTTGGCATGAATATTCATGAATATCAGGGCAAACATATCCTGAAAGAATTTGGCGTAGCCGTTCCCAAGGGCATAGTAGCATTTTCAGCTGAAGAAGCAAAACTGGCGGCAAAAGAGCTTTTCGAAGACCACACGAACCATGTCGTGGTCGTCAAAGCACAGATCCATGCGGGCGGCAGGGGCAAGGCTGGCGGCGTCAAACTGGCCAAATCCGCTGAAGAGGCCTTCGATATCGCACAGAAAATGATCGGCACCACGCTGGTGACCCACCAGACCGGCCCTGAAGGCAAAGAGGTGCATCGCGTGCTGGTCGAAGAGGGAATGAATATCGAAAAGGAGTATTACGTAGGCATCACCCTCGACCGCGCAACATCGAGAAACGTACTCATGATCTCGACCGAAGGCGGCATGGAGATCGAAAAAGTTGCTGAAGAGACCCCTGAACTGCTCCTGAAGATCCAGATCGACCCTGTCTATGGCCTGCAGGGATTCCAGGCTCGCGAGGCCGCGTTTTTCCTCGGCCTCGAAGGCGATCAGTTCCGCAACGCCGTAAAGTTCATCGAAGCACTTTACCATGCCTACACCACGATCGACGCATCGCTTGCAGAGATCAACCCGCTCGTCGTCACCAAGGAGGGCCGCGTGCTCGCCCTTGATGCCAAAATCAATTTCGACGACAACGCGCTTTACCGCCACAAGGACTACAAGGAGCTCAGGGACGAGAGCGAAGAAGATCCGCTGGAGGTACTGGCGTCACACTCGAACCTCAACTACGTCCGTCTCGACGGCAACGTCGGCTGCATGGTCAACGGCGCAGGCCTTGCCATGGGCACCATGGACCTGATCCAGCTCGCAGGCGGCAAACCGGCCAACTTCCTTGACGTAGGCGGAAGCGCTAGCCCCAAAACCGTCGAAGAGGGATTCAAGATCATCATGAGCGACAAGAACGTAAAGGCGATCCTGGTCAACGTTTTCGGCGGCATCGTCCGTTGCGACCGCGTTGCGGGAGGCATCATCCAGGCAGCGAAAAACATCGACCTGAGCCTGCCGGTCATCGTCCGCCTCGAAGGCACCAACGCCCCGGCCGCACAGAAGATGCTCGACGAATCGGGCCTCAACCTTATTTCTGCAAACGGATTGAGGGATGCTGCCGAGAAAGTGCACAAAGCTCTTGGCATGGCCTGATCGCCACCGTTTTTCAGCTCATATATTAAAAGCCGGCCTTCACCTTTTAGTGAGGCCGGCTTTTCGCGTTTCAGCGCCGCAAGTGCATTGGCGAGCTGTTTTTTTCTTAAGCTGGAGGCAAACTCAAATCTCAATCGACAAGCCCCGGAAACACCATAACCCCGGCAGCGCCAGGCACCAGCCTGGCAATTCACAGGCGAACTTCGGATTAATCCATAAAGATGAGGTATCCTGGAATACGGGCGGTCCCGACGGGTCGGGACCGCCCCTTCAATTACTTTCACCGGTTAGCGTTGCCTTTCGAATCGAAACAAAAAAAGGGCATAAAAAAAGCAAGGCGAAAAGACCAACCATCTTTTCGCCCTGCTATTTCAGCAACTACCAATAATCCTTCTTAAATCATCATCATCTGCATTCATCATCATTCATCGTATTCAAACATAACAGTCAAATATCGAAGAAAAACCGGCAGGCTGCTGTAAAACCCAACATACTTCACCATAAAACACAACACACACACTACACCATAAGAACACAACACACGTACTAGAACAAACACATCATCATCATCGTTCCAATCATCTCAAATCGTCTATCATTCATCCCTCATCACACCCCATTCAATAAGTATGACGATGTTATCCGGGCAACCTTGCGCTCTTTTTTTAATTATTTCAAAAAAAATCCCCGCCGCTAAAGGCAGGGATAAAATATCGTGCATTTCCGAATGGGATACGCAATTTCAAAAAGCGGGTCACTCGTAGCGCAACGCTTCGACAGGTTTCAGGCCGGCCGCTTTCCTGGCAGGCCACAAGCCGAAAAACAGACCAATCAGCACTGAAAACCCTGAAGCGAGCACGACCGAAAAGAGGGATGTCTTTACAGCCCATCCGGCAAAGGTCGCCAGCATCATGGATACACCGACTCCGACGAGAATGCCGATGAGGCCGCCGCTGAAGGTCATACCTACCGATTCGATCAGGAACTGCATCATGATGTCTCCTTTTCGCGCGCCGATGGCCTTCCTCAGTCCGATCTCCTTTGTCCGTTCGGTCACCGATACCAGCATGATGTTCATGATGCCTATGCCGCCGACCACGAGGGAGATCGCCGCAATCGATCCGAGCAGCATGCTCATGGTCTCGGTCGTGGAGCTCAGCATCTGCTGGAACTGGGTCATATCACGGATATTGAACGAATTTTCCTCTTTGGCACCGACTTTATGCCGTTTCCGGATCAGTGCGTCGATGGCTTTCTTGGCTGGATTGATATTTTCTGCGCTCGAAACTTCCACGAAAATCCCGTCGAGGTAATTCTTGCCGAGAACCCTGTACATGGCCGTCGTCACTGGAACCAGCACAACGTCGTCCTGATCCCTTGGACCGTTTGATCCCTTGGCAGGAGCAATGCCGATAACCGTGAAATTGATGCGGTTAACCTTGATGATTTTGTCGATCGGGCTGGTTGTGCCGAAAAGCTGCGCGGCGACGGTTGTGCCGATTATGGCCACCTTCTGGCGCCCCTGGATCTCCTCTCGGGTAAACCACCTGCCGATAGTCGGCGTAGATGCCCGCATCTGCCCATAGTCGAAATCGACACCTTCGACACTGGTGCTCCAGTTCTTGTCGAGATAGACCAGCTGCCCCGTACCGGTTACATCGCCTGAAACCCGGCTGACAAGCGGGGATAGTGCGGCGATGGCATCGGCATCCTTTTGGATAAACCGGGTAACCGTGCCGGAGCCCTGTGCGGCGCCCCCGATCTTGGCAGACCCGCCCCTGATCGAGAGCAGGTTGGAGCCCATCGATTTCAGCTGTTCCTCCATGGAGGCCCTCGCGCCAGCACCCAACGCCATCATGGCGATAACAGAGGCGACGCCTACGAGGATGCCGAGCACCGACAACAGCGTCCTGATCTTGTTGGCAACGATGGACTGGAACGCCTGGACGACGAAGCCCATCATACGCCCCGGCTTGAAAATGGATGGATGTTCGATATCCGCGACAGCCTGCGCGGTCGGGGAGAGATGAACCGCTGAGCCCGGTTTGCGGCGCTCTTCGAGAATGACACCATCCTTCATGGTAATCACCCTTTCGGCGAATTCGGCGATATCCGACTCGTGGGTGACCATGATGATGGTTTTGCCCTTCTTGTGCAGATCCGTAAGGATCCGCATGATCTCGTGGGAGTTTTTAGTATCGAGGTTACCGGTAGGTTCATCGGCAAAAATGATCATCGGGTCCCTGATCAGCGCACGGGCAATGGCCACACGCTGCTGCTCACCGCCCGACATCTGGTTCGGGCGATGGTCCGCCCTCTGGCTGAGTCCTACCGTTTCGAGGCGAGCCAGCGCGTCCTTGCGGAAATCGCCCTTCTGGCCGCTGTATATGCAGGGAAGCATGACGTTGTCGATCGTGCTCATCCTAGTCAGGAGGTGAAACTGCTGAAACACAAAACCCGCCACGTTGTTCCTCAACGACGCCAGTTCATCCTCGCTCATCTTGCTTACTTCCCTGCCCATCAGCCGGTACTGCCCAGTATCGGGCACGTCGAGCAGGCCAAGGATGTGCATCAGCGAAGACTTTCCGGAGCCCGAAGCTCCCATGATGGCCACGAACTCCCCCTGCTCGATTTTCAGGCTCACCCCGTTGAGGGCTTTGACGGAACTCTCCCCGATCTGGTAGGTCCTGGTGATGTTGACGACTTCGATCATCCGCCCTTGCCTTGTTGTTGAGGCTTGCGCTGTGGCGCAAAGGGATTGCTGCCGCCGCTTCCTTTCGGCAATACGAAGGTCGAATCCTTGACGACGACGACATCTCCGGATTGAAGGCCCTGCAAAATTTCGATATTCTTTTCATCCTTCAGCCCCGTCTGTACCGGCATTCTCCTGATGGAGTCCTGCGCCGAAGCCCTGAACGACACGAATGAGCGTCCGTTGCGCGCCCTGACTGCGGCGATGGGAAGCATAAGGACGTTCTCCTTCTCCCTGACGACGATATTGACGTTGGCGCTCATGCCGGACCTGAAGACATTGGGCACCGTGGAGGGCAGCAGATCGACCTGGTAGATGTTGACGTTGTTGACCAGTTTCGATTCGTAATAGATATGGTCGACTACCCCGGAGACCTTGATGTCGGGATAGGCATCAAGGCTGATTTCAGCTTTCTGGCCGAGCTTGAGGTTGCCGATGTCGGTTTCATCCACATCCGCCTTGACGATAAGCCTGTCGGAGAGCACCAGCACATCGTCGGCGGTGGTGATGGTCTGTCCGGGGTTGAGGCTGCTGACGATCACCTGGCCGTTGATCGGTGAAATCAGTGCTGTCTGGTTATAGACCTTTTTCCAGTAGTCGGTTTCACTCTTGCCTTTCTGGGTGGCCGCGTCCAGCAGCGCCGCACGCTCGGTGGAACTGATCAGGGCGAGCACCTGCCCTTTGGTGACGAACTGCCCCTCCTTGACCATGATCTCATCGATCCTGCCTCCGACCGGCGACTTGATCTGAAGGCGGTTCTGGGGTTTGATCGTCGCCGTAGTGGAGACCATGGAGCGGATGGTTCCGATTTCCGCACGATACTCGCGGTATGTAACGTCGGATTTCCCCTTTTTCCCCAGCATGAAAAAAACAACCACTCCAAGAACAGCGACTGCAATCACGGAACCCAATATCCATATCCGTTTACCTGGTTTCAAGTGTGCCTCCTTTTGCCTGTATCCAGTTCGCTTCGGTAATCAGCAGATTGGACTGGGCGTTGAGAAATGATTTCTTTGCGTTCACAAGGTTGTCCTCGATAATGGTCCACTCATTGAAGGTTACGAGCCCCGAAGAATACTGGGCATCGGCGATCCTTGCCCGCTCGGTTGCTGCGTCGAGATATTTTTTCTGGACGACCACGTAATCGCTCGCGTCAATGAAATTTTTCCAGGCAAGCTGAAGGCTTCTCATGAGCGAAAAGAAGATGCTTTTTTCATCGTAGCTCAGCTGATTAAGCACCGAGCGTGCCTTGGCAACGGTTGCTTTTCCCGAGCCGCCCTGGAAAATGGGCACGGCGACATTGACGCCGACCTGCCAGTCAGTCCTGTCGGGAGGAAGTTGGCTGAAAGAGCTGTTGCCCATTCCTGACGAAACGGAAACGGTCGGCATGAAAGCGCTTCCGGCAGCAAGCAGGTTGAAGCGTGAAGACTCCTTTTGCGCAACAAGGTTAAGGTAGACCGGATTTTCATGGACGATGGTGTCAAAGTCCGGCAATTTTCCGGTCTGTTCGCTGGCAACAAACTGTCCTGAAGCCCTTATCGGGCGGAAATTCTCCCTTCCAAGCTCGGTGCTCAGCACAACCTGGGCAAGTTCGAGGCCTCTTTTTGCCTGGGCAACTTCAAACTCGGCTGCGGCAAGGTCGGCGTTGGCCTTGCTCTTGGAACCGATATTTTCGGTGCCGGACTGGTAGAGCAGGCCTATCAGACGGAGGTTTTGCCTTCTTTTTTCCGCAATCTCGGCGGCAAGCGCGACCTGCCGCTGTGCGGTCATCAGTTGAACAAAGGCCGTACGCAGGGCAAGCCTTGTTGATGATGAAACCTTGTTCATGCTGTAGCGAGATGCCTTGATGCTTTCAGAAGCAGCATTGACAAGATTACAGGTTTTGGCCCCGTCGAAAAGCAGCTGGCTTGCGTTGAGTCCGTAGGACCACGAGCCGATCGGAGCGCGGATGTTCGAAACCGAACGATCTCCGCCGAGGCTTGCGCTCACGCTGGGCAAGAGCCCTCCCTTGACGATGTCACGCTGGGCCTGAGCCTGAAAAACGGATTGGGCGGCCGATTGAAGGTCAGGATGATGGGCGGCCGTCTCGGTGAGACACTGATTCCAGTCGAGTGTTTCGACCGGTAATGCCTTGGCAGATGAAATACCTGGAGCAGCCATCAGAACAAAAAGGAACAGGGCGGATCGTAATCGTCTCATAGTCTCGGAAGCATTATGAATATCGTCGGAAAAATCTCATTTATATGACGTTACAACTCGATATTTCCTTCGGTTATCCCGGCAGAAACTTTCAATTAATTTTCATGGCAAGGTTGACGCCTAATTTTCATTCCTGAAAAAATCACGCTTTCTCAACTTCCCGAACAACAGCCTGAAGATAGCCTTGCGCCTGGTAAGCCACTCAATACGGCAAAAACTGCCTGTAGCAGAAAGCATACGGTCAACAAGAAATACCGCCACCGTTTCCACGTCGTCTGCCAGCATGTTATAGATCAACTTGCGCTTCCGGCATTCAGGAGTATCGTCCATTACAGTATCGAACAACAGATCGGTCACAACCATTCCCGGCAACAGGCAACCAATGGTTATACCGCTCCCTATGGCCTCGTGGGCGAACGATTTCGTAAAATAGGTGGCCGCACTTTTGCTGGTGCCGTAAATGGTCATTCGATCGAGGATGGCGCCCTTGCTGCCATGCCCTTCCATGGTGAAAATCTTGCCTGTTCCCCGTGATTTCATCGCCAGGAAAGGAACGATCGTGCCATGCACCACCCCCTTGATATTGATGTCGACGATCCTGGAGATTTCATCTTCACCAAACTCCCATGCCTTGCGCAGCGGTTGGCCGAGGCCGGCGTTGTTCACCCATATATCGACCTGCCGGAACCTCTTTTCGGCCTCGTTGAACAGGCGTTCGACATCGCTGCGTGAAGAGACGTCAGCCGCCACCCCGTGAACCCTTTCACCGAAGGCTGACAGCGCTTTGAGAGCCCTCTCAACACTCGCATCGCCTGAACCGTTGATGACGACGTTGAACCCTTTGTCGAGAAAGCGACGGGCGAGTCCGAGGCCCAACCCCCGGGTGCTGCCGGTAATGACAACTGTTTTCATGTTGACTTTCCTGTATAACCGATCGAATATTACCTGTGGACTGCATAAAGAAACACCATGAGATCGACGAACCAGAGAATTTCAACGGCGAGAATAAGCGCGTTATATGGTTCAGGATGATGGTGAAGGAATAGGGCTATGGCAAATAGAATCCAGACGAGAAGACCCAGAAACACACCGCACATGACAAGAGACTTGTTGACTCCCGGATGGCTCATCGGGGGAAGGATGCCGAGTGACGGCAACAGGGCCATCAACATATCAAGAACGACTGCCGCCGACATCATCAGGCGGGCACTCTGTGAGCCTCCGCTTTGAAACGACAGGGCCGCACCTGCAAGAAACAGGCAGTATGCGATTATCGACAACAGTTCCGACGGCGATATCATGACTGAAAAAGGATTATGTTCACATCGAATCCCCCACACTCTCCCAGGCCGTGCAACGATTTCTCAACCTGTTTGAGTTGTATATCAATATAACGACGAGCCATAAAAACATATTTAAGAACTATGGCTGAAGCGATATTCATGTCGCATTACTGAAATATTGTATCTTGTCAACCGTCTTGTTGATCAATACCATGAACATCACTGAATAAAGGCTCTCCATCTGTTATGCTTGAAACTCGAAATCTGTCTCTTTCTGCCGGTACCAAGGTACTCCTTAACGAAACCTCCTTCAGGATCGGCGACAAGGACCGTGCCTCGCTGGTCGGCCTGAACGGCACCGGCAAGTCCACGCTCCTCCGCCTGCTCAGCGGCCAGCTCGAAGAGGACGGCCCGATGAGCAGCGGCCAGGTCATGAAATCCTCGACCACCACGATCGGCTACCTGCCCCAGGAGATCTCTTTCGAGGGGGACCTGGAGAAAACCGCCCTTCAATATGCCCTGCTGGCGAACCAGACGCTTAACGACCTTTCCGAATCGATTTCGAGAATGGAGCTCGAACTGGCCCTTCCCGACCAGGATCACGAAGGTGAGGCTTATCACAAGCTGATCGAGCGATTCAGCGACGCAGCCCACGACTTCGAACGTCTCGGGGGATACCGGATGCAGTCGGAGGCGGAAAAGATCCTCTCCGGTCTCGGATTCAGCGGAGCCGACTTCCATAAAAAGGTCAAGGAGTTCTCCGGCGGTTGGCAGATGCGCCTCCTTATCGCCAAACTGCTCCTGCAGAACCCGACCCTGCTGCTGCTTGACGAGCCAACCAACCACCTCGACATCGATTCGCTGCGCTGGCTCGAACAGTACCTGCTGAACTACGAGCACAGCTACCTCATCGTTTCGCACGACCGTTTCTTTCTCGACAAGCTCACCACCAAGACGCTGGAGATCGCCTTCTCGGAGATCACCGAATACAAGGGCAACTACTCCTACTACGAAAAAGAGAAGGCCGAGCGCTACCAGCTGCTGATGTCGCGTTACGAAAACGACATGAAAAAAATGGCCGACCTGAGGGCCTTCGTCGACCGGTTCCGCTACAAGGCAACCAAGGCCCGCCAGGCACAGAGCCGCCTGCGCCAGATGCAGAAGCTCGAAGGTGAGCTGCAGACCCCCGAGGAGGATCTGTCGCAGATCTCCTTCTCGTTCCCGAAAGCAAAGCCTTCGGGACGCGAAGTGCTCAGGCTCGATGGCGTATCGAAATCGTTCAGGTTGCCGGACGGTACCGACAAGAACGTGCTGAAGAATATCGAGCTCGAGATCATGCGCGGCGACCGCATAGCGATCGTCGGCTCGAACGGCGCCGGCAAAACCACATTCTGCCGCATCCTGGCCGACGAAATCGATTTCGAAGGTACTCGCCAGACCGGCCATAACGTCAGCATGAACTACTTCGCCCAGCACCAGACAGAAAGCCTCTCCCCGGAAAAGAGCATTCTCGAAGAGATGAACGATGCAGCCCCGGACTCCGAGGCGCAGCGCAAGGTGCGCGACATCCTCGGATGCTTCCTGTTCAGCGGCGATGCCGTAGAAAAGAGGACCGGCGTGCTCTCCGGAGGCGAGAAATCAAGGGTGGCCCTGGCAAAGATCCTGCTCCAGGCATCGAACCTGCTCATCATGGATGAACCGACCAACCACCTCGACATGCGCTCGAAAGAGATGCTGATCGATTCGCTTGAGAACTACGACGGCACGCTGCTCCTGGTGAGCCACGACCGCTACTTCCTCGACAGCCTGGTCAACAAGGTTTTCGAAATAAAGAACGGCCGCGTCCAGATCTACCTCGGCACCTACGCCGAATACATCGAAAAAGCGGAAAAGGCCTTCGAAGAGGAGAAGAAACAGCTCGCGGAAGAGAATGCGAGGAAAGAGGCCGAACGAAAGGCCGCCGCACAGAAACCGGTAGCCAAGCCCCCGGTGCCAAAGGCCAACAAAAAGAAGGTCGACGCGATCGAAAAGGAGATCCAGAGGCTGGAGGAGTCAAAAAAACAGCACGAAGCCCTGATGGCCCAGCCCTCGTTCTACGAAAAGCCAGCAGAAGAGACCCGCCTGGAGACAGAAAAGTACCAGGAGATCTGCAAAGAGCTGGACGCCCTCTACGTCTGCTGGGAAGAGGAGATGAAATAGGGGAAAAATGAATGGACGCTATTGACTTAATGGACTCAATGGACGTGATGGACAAAAACAAAAATCCCCCGTCTTACATTGTCCATTCCGTCCATAACGTCCATGATTTCTTCGTCCATTCCGTCCATTTTTCCTCGTTCTTCCCTCTCCCCCCCTATTTCCCCGCCAGCACCCTCAGCCCGGCGACGCCGGCGATGATCAGGAAAATGCAGAAGAGGCGGGCGAGTTCACGGGATTCGTTGAAAAGCACTATTCCGGCAATGGCGACTCCGACGGCTCCTATGCCGGTCCAGACCGCATAGGCCGTGCCGACCGGGACGGTTTTCATGGCTATAGACAGCAGCCAGAAACTCACGAGCATGGCCGCCACCGTCAATATCGACGGCACCGGTCTGGTGAATCCTTCGGCATACTTCAGGCCCACAGCCCACGCGCATTCGAACAGTCCCGCGATGAAAAGATATATCCACGCCATAGTTGAATCTCCAGTTTCAGATTGAAGGAGAATTATGAATGCTGAGTTATGAATGATGAATTGAAGAGTCAGGAATGAAAAGCATTGGACTACCAGATTTGCCCGTCAGCATTCAACATTTATTTTCCTGATTCAGCATTCATAATTCATCATTCAGCATTTTCTTCCCCTTCGCTATATCTTCACCCAGGCCCGCTGTCGGTCGGAATCGATGCCCGCCTGCATGATCTTCTGGATCATCACTCCGTCATTGAAACCTGCCGCATCTTCAATGACT
>JAAXXK010000036.1:3475-16120 GCA_013334525.1 Chlorobiaceae bacterium | reverse complement strand
CATTCAGCATTTTCTTCCCCTTCGCTATATCTTCACCCAGGCCCGCTGTCGGTCGGAATCGATGCCCGCCTGCATGATCTTCTGGATCATCACTCCGTCATTGAAACCTGCCGCATCTTCAATGACTCGTTTGCCGCTCTTCAGAGCCTTTACTATGCGGTGGGCAAGGAACACGAATCCGACAGCGAAAATACCGTGCACGGCAAGAGGCGAGAGCTTGATCTTCTCCTGGAGCACCAGTTCATCCCACGGCAGGATCGGCTCTACAAGCTTCCAGCGAGGGGCGTCGATCAGGCTCCTGCCGCCTTTGGCCCCGGCGTTGTCGATCTCCCATAGTCGACCGGCGCCGTCGAGCCTGATGGTTTTCATGCTGCCGACCACTTCGAGCGAAAACCACGTATAGGCGCCCACCGTGGTGACATGCATGAGCGATGATGCTCCGAGGGCTACCGACGACGGGCCGAACTTCATGAACATGGCGAAGCTGTCGTCCGATGTGACCGGCTGGGTGCTGCCCGGAGAGGCCGGGTCGGGCCTGTGAGGAATCGATGTAGCAAGGTTGCTGCACACTTCGGAGATCTCGCCGACCAGAAACCGGTTGAGGTCAATCAGGTGCGAACCGATTGCCCGCAGGGCTCCCCCGCCCCTCGATGCGTCGCTCCACCACGACCAGGGCTGGTCGGTCCGGTTACGGGTAGCGAGGTTCACCACGGCACGGACTTCGTACACCCTGCCGATCTCACCGCTTTCGATCATCTGTTTCATGCATCGCACCGATGGATGGAACCTGAGCTGGTGGTCAATCAGGGCAAGGCCGGGAGAGTTCGCCGCAACAGCCGTCATCCTTTCAGCCTCCTGGACCGTAAGGGCAAATGGCTTTTCGCACAGCACCCCTTTTCCGCTTTCAAGCACTCCGGTAACCATGGACTCATGGAGCCAGGTAGGGGTCGTAACGCAGACCAGGTCAAGGTCGCATTCCAGCATATCCCGCCAATCAGCAAATCCCTGGGTGATGCCGAACCGCTCCATGAACTTCTGGCGATGCCGCTCGGTCGGGCTGGACACCGCTGCGAGCTGGACATCATCCATCAGGGAAAATGCTGGCGCCTGCGCCACCTGCGCCCATCCACTGCCGATAAATCCTATTTTGACTCGTTTTTTCATCGTTTATCCTTTTGCATAGTATGCACCTCCAGAAATCGTCGTGAGCGGTTTGAGTGCGAGGCGGAAGAAGCGCAGAAACCTGAATGTACGCCTCTTTCCGGATTTCGATCCCGACATGTCGGGACCAACGAAGCAATCGAATCGCGCAACAGATTTATAAATGCTCATAAAAAAAGGGTGACCAAGATCACCCTTTGAGTTTCGTCACTGCCTCATGGTCAGTTGAGCTGCTGGGCCTTGGCCTGGCGGGCTTTTTCGATATACTCCTTCTGGATGTCCCTCGACACGTTGTATGCCTTGGATAGGCTGTCGGATCGCCAAAGATGGGCGTCGAAGGCCATACAGATGTTCCGGAGGAACGGGATGCCGTCATCAGTCACCCTGACGCCTTTTTCGAGCAACACGACCAGTCCGTCGTTCTCCATATCCTCAAGGCGGTAGCGGGCAACGTCAAGCTCCTCGGTGTACATGGCCGGGTCTTCCCATGAGGTCTCCTGGCGGCACATGAGGTTCAGGATATGGCGTCTCAGCACGAGATCCTCCTGCGTCAGCAGATGTCCACGCATGATCGGGAAGCGCCCCTTGTTGACCTCCTCCATGTAACGGTCGTCGTCTCGCTCGTTCTGGGCGAATGCGTACCAGGTGTCGCTGATCGACGAAGCGCCGAGGGCTAGCATCATCTGGGTGGTGTTCTCGGTGTAACCCATGAAGTTACGGTGCAGCGAACCGTCTTGTGCCGCAGTCCAGAGGGCATCGCCTTCAAGGGCGAAATGGTCCATCCCTACTTCATGATAACCGATCGATTCGAGCATGGCGCGCCCCTTGTCGTAAAGCTCCTGCTTAACGTCACCTACCGGCAGATCAGACTCCTTGAATCGTCGCTGGCCTTCATAAAGGTGCGGATTGTGGCCGTAACCGTAGAATGCGAGGCGATCCGGCTTGAGCTGCATGACTTTGTCGATGGTGTCCATGACGGTAGCGAGCGTCTGTTTCGGCAGGCCGTAGACAAGGTCGAAATTGATCGAAGTGAAACCAATCTGGCGGGCAAGGTCGATCTTCTCCTTGACCAGTTCGAACGACTGCGGTCGGTTGATCTCTTCCTGCACGATAGGGTCGAAATCCTGGATACCGAAGCTCATGCGGCGGAAGCCGACACTGTAGAGCGCTTCAAGATGCTCTTTCGAGGTCGAGCGGGGATTGGTTTCGAAGCTGAACATGTAGTTATCCATCCGGTTCACATCCTTGAACAGGGTGTTGACCAGCCTGTCAAGGTTTTCAGGGCTGAAGAAGGTCGGTGTGCCACCTCCGATGTGCAGCTCCTTGACGTTCAGCTTGCCGGGAAACACGTCGAGATACATCTGCCACTCCTTGATGAGGGCGTCAATATAGGGCTTCTCGAACGAATGGTCCTGCGTGCGGTGCGCATTGCAACCGCAAAAATAGCAGTGGTTCTCGCAGTACGGAATATGGATGTACATGCTGATGCCGGTGGTTTCGTTACTTTCATTGAAACCTTTCACCATAGCCTCCTTCCACTGCTCCTGGGTCACGCCGTCGGCGCTCCATGAGGGAATGGTCGGGTAACTGGTGTAACGTGGACCGGGATTGCTGTACTTGATAGCCAGCTTTGCGAGATTCGCCGTCATTGTATTCTTCCTCGACAAGTGTTATTTTTTCCGAACAGGTGAAAATACATAAAACTCCGCAAATTCATAACCGATATCCCCTTAAACCGGCCGCACGAATGCATGCGGCCTGATCATTTTATTCCATGACACAAGCACATGCAGAAGGGCGCCCCCCTATCGTAGGAATTCTCATGGGGTCGGACTCCGACTTCGACATCATGAAAGAGGCTGCTGACGTTTTCGACGAGTTCGGCATTCCTTTTGAAATCTCGGTTATCTCGGCGCACAGGACTCCTGGCGATCTGGAAGCCTACGCCACGTCTGCACAGCAGCGTGGCCTGAAGGTGATTGTCGCCGGCGCCGGCGGTGCAGCCCACCTGCCCGGTGTGACGGCAGCAATGACCGTCCTGCCGGTGATCGGCGTACCGATCTTCAGCCGCAAGCTCAGCGGACAGGACTCGCTCTACTCCATCGTGCAGATGCCGGCAGGCATTCCGGTGGCCACCGTAGGCATCGACAACGCACGCAACGGCGCACTGCTGGCCGTGCAGATGCTTGCCATCGCCGACCGGGAGCTCATGAAGGCCATGATAGCCTTCCGCGAACGCCTCGCCGAGGCATCGCGCCAGAAAACCGGGAAAATCCGCGAAAAGCTGCATGCAAAAGGCTGAGTTCTGGATAAGGCAACTCGGCCTCGAACGACACCCTGAGGGGGGCTGGTACAAAGAGACATACCGGAGCAGCAATTCGTATGATTTCGGCGATCGCACCCCCTTCGGCAGCCCCCGCAGCTTTGCGACCTCGATCCATTACCTGCTTGAAAAGGGTGATCGGTCACGCCTCCACCGCATCAATTCGGACGAGCTCTGGTATTTCCATGCCGGCGCCCCGCTTGAGGTGCATCTGTTTCCCGAAACCGGCGTCCCATCCTCATTCACCCTCGGCGACCAGCCCGACCGGGGCCAGGTGCTCCACGACTGGGTACCCGCCGGTTGCCGGTTCGGCGCACGCATGCTGAAAAACGCAGCAGGAGGGACTTTTTCGCTCGTCAGTTGCGTTGTTGCTCCGGGATTCGATTTCAGGGATTTCTCCTTCTCGGACAGAATACAACTGCTCGGGCAGTTCCCCGATCATGAACCAATCATCACCGCATTGACCTGACAGGGTAACGGAATGGTTACATGAGGTGGACAGGCAGTGAGATTCGCCTCTTTTTTTACTATTATTCCACAGTTTGCAAACAGGACTGATTTGAATCGAAGAACACGAGAGGATATGAAAAAAAGGGTAGTGATCGTCGGCGGAGGTTTTACCGGCTTTAATACCGCAAAGGTTCTCAGCAACAGGAAGGATATCGAGGTGACGCTGATCGACCGGAAGAACTACCATCTCTTCCAGCCGTTGCTTTACCAGGTGGCAATGGCCGCCCTGGGAGAGGGTGACATCGCTACACCGCTGAGGAACATGCTGGCTGGAAACGATAACATGACGGTCTTGAAAGGCATCGTGCGCAACGTGAACCTGGAGTCGAAAACGGTGCATACCGATTTTGGCGATGTCGAGTACGACTACCTTGTCATGGCCTGCGGCGTACAGCACCACTACTTCGGCAACAACCAGTGGGAAGAGTTCGCACCCGGCCTGAAAAATCTCGCGCAGGCAACCGAAATCCGTCGCCGGGTGATGGAGGCCTACGAGGCGGCCGAAAGGACACACGACCTGATAGAACGCAAAAAGCAGCTCACCTTCGTGATCGTCGGCGGCGGACCGACCGGTGTGGAGCTTGCCGGTTCGATCGGCGAAATGAGCCGCTTCACCCTTTCGAAATTCTACCGGCATATCGACCCCAAGCTGACCCGAATATTCATCGTCGAAGCTGCCGATCGCATACTCGGTGGGTTTTGCCCTGAGCTCTCGAGCCGGGCAACCCGGGAACTCGAAAAACTCGGCGTACAGGTCTGGACATCCAGCGCGGTGAGCAACGTCGATGCCGATGGCGTGCAGATCGGCAAGGAGCGAATCGAAGCCGCAACGGTGCTCTGGGCAGCAGGCGTCCAGGCCTCCGACATCGGCAAGCGCATGGGCCTGGAGACTGATCGCACGGGTAGAATCGTCGTTGAACCCGACCTGAGCGTTCCCGGCCATCCCGAAGTGTTCATCGGAGGTGACCAGGCATGTTTCACCCACCAGACGGGATCGCCGCTGCCTGGCATGGCGCCGGTGGCCCTGCAGGAGGGAAGGTATATCGGCCGCACGATTCTGGGCGACCTGAAGGGACAGGTGCGCAAACAGTTCAAATACCGCGACAAGGGACAGATGGCGACCATCGGCCGCAACAAGGCGATCGTCGAGTTCAAGAACATCAGGTTCGACGGTGCTCTGGCCTGGCTCACCTGGATCGTGGTGCATATCTATTACCTTTCGACATACAGGCACAGGGTTTTCGTGCTGGCACAGTGGGGATGGTCCTACTTCACCTTCGGGTTTGGAGCAAGGCTCATCGTGAACAAGGACTGGCGGTTCTACGGCAAGGAAGAAAGCAACGAGGACGATGGCTGCAGAAAATGAGGTCTCCGACCGTAACAACGAAAAGAAGAGCGACCGACGCCGTTTTTCATTCGCGTTCATACTCGACGCATCGCTTTCTGTGACATTTCTTGTGCTTGCAGCGTATATTGCGATTTATGCGTCCCGACCGGGCGTTGCCGACAGCCGCAATCTCCTTTATTTTTCGGCGCTTATGGGAGCTTACGGCATCTGGCGCACGATCAGGACCGGGCTGAAAAAACGCGGGCAGGACGACCCTGCCGAGTGAACAGGATATTTGTGATTTTCGACAATTCAAGGCATTAACGTGAGATGAAAACTATCGACTTGAATCTGGAAACAGAGCAGCAGCTCTTTTTTCATAATTACGCGAGGTTTCCCCTCGAAATCGAATACGGAAAAGGGTCGTTCCTTTACACCACTGACGGCAGCCGTTACCTCGACATGATCGCAGGCATCGGAGTAAACGCTATCGGCTATGGTGACCCGCGCCTCCTGAAAGCCATCACTCAGCAGGCCGGCAGGTACATCCATATCTCGAACCTCTTCATGCAGGGTCCGCAGTTTGAACTGGCCTCAAGGTTGCTGGAAATTTCGGGACTATCGAAGGTCTTTTTCTGCAACAGCGGAACCGAAGCGATAGAGGCCGCCATCAAGCTGGCGAGAAGATTCGCCGGCCAGAACGGCAACATCGAGAAAAGAGAGGTGCTCTCGCTCAGCAACTGCTTCCACGGCAGGACCTATGGTGCGATGTCACTGACGGCGAAACCCAAATATGTCGACGGATTCGAGCCGCTCGTGCCTGAAACCGGCATGATCGACTTCAACAACATCGATGACCTCGAAAACAAGGTCTCCGACAGGACCGCGGCGGTGTTTGTTGAGTTCGTCCAGGGAGAAGGCGGCATCCACAGGGTGAGCGAACCGTTTATCGCGCGCCTCAAGGAGCTTGCAGCGCAGTTAGGGTTCCTGATCGTAGCCGATGAAATACAGTCCGGATGCGGACGTACCGGTACGTTCTTCAGCTATTCCCAGTTCGACGTACAGCCCGATCTGGTTTGTGCAGCCAAGCCGCTTGGCGGCGGGCTTCCGCTCGGAGCGATCATAGGGACCGAAAAAATTGCCGGAGTGTTCGCGCCCGGCAGCCACGGAACCACCTTCGGCGGCAACCCGGTAGCCTGTGCGGCCGGTCTGGCCATGATCGACGCGATCTATGCCGACAACCTGATGGAGAAGGCGGTTGAAACAGGCAAACTCATAAGGGAAGGATTCGAGAAACTCGCAACAAAATATCGGCAGATCCTCGAAATCAGGCAGTATGGCCTCATGGTAGGAGTAACGGTTGACAAAGAGGCGAAATACTATGTCGAACAGGCTCTGAAGAAACATGTTCTCATCAACGCCACCAGCCAGAATGTAATCCGGCTCCTGCCGCCGCTTTCGATCGACAGGGCCGATGCTCAACTCTGTATCGACACGCTCGATGAAATCTTCAGCGAAGAAAAGCCCTAAGAAAGCGGAACCCGAGGCTCCAAAAAAGCCTGCCGTCATGCCGCTCAGTGCGGTGAACTACCTGTTCATTGCACTGGGAGCGGTCGTGGTCGGCCTGAGCTACGCATTCATGTACCTCGAAAAGCAGGTTGACGGCTTTTTCGCGCTCAACGTCGCCCCATTCACCCTCATCGGCTCCTACCTCTGGGTACTCTTCGCCATCTTCTACCGGCCGAACGGCACAAAAAAAAGCGGAAACACCCGTTGAGGTCTTTCCGCTGATCTATTCACAAGCCTCCGCCTGAACAACGTGAAGCTTGCCCGATTATGGCCTTGTGAGTCCCGCTTATGAATCCTGAAGCGTAAACCTGACCGGAATGGTCATCCAGACCCTGACGAATTTTCCGCCCTGTTTTCCTGGTTTATACCTTGTCGTCATGGCAAAACGGATAGCCTCCTTGTCAAAGGTGGTGCAATCGGCAGGTACGCGTTTGACAATCTCGCTTTTCATGGCCTTGCCATCTTCCCCGATCAGCACACGAACGAACACCCTGCCCTGGATACCTGCAATTCTGGCCATTTCAGGATAAACCGGTTTCAGGCTTGGATCGAAACTCGGAGGATCCGAACACTCCCCATACTCAATCACCGTATTGTCGCAGGCGGCGCCGTCATTCTGGGTGGAACCCTGCTGGATCACCTGCTTGATCTCCTTCTGGGTGGCAAGCGTCTGCTCGACGGTGGCGTCATTGACCTTCTTGATCCTTCCGACGTTCGGCGGAGCCTCTACCGGAGCATTGGTCGGCGTGGCTTTCGGCGGTTCAGGAGGAGTGATGGGAGGCGGAGGCGGCAACTGGGTAACGTTGGTCACGACCTCGTAGCATTGGACCGACATCTTATCATCCTGATGAAACAGGCCGGTGATCGCCATCAGTTTGTTCCAGTTGGCGCTGACCAGCCAGAAACCCATCAGCAATAGAACCGACACAATCACACCATGCGTCAAAAACAGGTGCGCTTCGCGCCTCAGCACGAGATTGCCATAGCTTATCTTCCGGAGGACATCCGTATCGAGGAACTGTTCACGGAAAGTCCATCGGGTCTGTGCCTGATCGGCTACATGTCCATGCACTTTATCAAACTTTGAAATCACTTTCCCATACTCCTTTTTTCGGTTCGCTAACCAGGGAAATAGTTATCGGATCCATCATCTGGCTGCAACAGCCCGACTGACTGCGGCTTCATCCTGGGCGTTAAAATCGTCAAGGCTGAACCGGTCTATCTTCAGAAGATTAAACTCATCAATAATATCGACAAGAGACTTGTACTTGGCCTTTTCACTGATCTTGACCACGATCACCAGCTTTTTGTTGCTAGCCGTCCGGTCGCGGAGAAGCTGACGCAACTGTCGGCTCATCGAGCTTGAATCACCATTCTCATAAAGAAGCTCACGCGTTGGCGCCTCTTCACCGAGGGACCAGTATGCAAAACCGTCACCGGGAATCCTGAGGGTCATGACGTTGCGTTCGGCAATGGATATTTCGCCCGTTTCCGGCGGAATATTGATCTCCATCGTGTTCGACTTGGCAAAAGTAGTCGTAAGCATGAAAAAGGTGAGCAGCAGGAACGCCACATCCACCATCGGCGTCATGTCCAGCCTGAACCCGATGCGTTTGCTATTGTGTCCGCCTTTTTTGTGACCGCGCCGGTCATTGGGGGTATCGACCATGCTCATATCAGCGAACCTCCCTTTCCATTACCGTCACCAGGTTGAAATTGAGCATGTTCAACTTCTTGAACACCTTTATGACATAGTTGACCGCTTCGTAATCGGCTCCGTTGTCGGCCCTGATCACCGGCCTGAGCCGCTGGTCGGCCATGCGCGACATGATGATATAGCGTGGAAGCTCTTCGCGTTTGATGCGAAAACTGTCGTCAAGCCTGAATTTCTTGAGCGAATCGGCTATGGCCGGTGCCGGCACGCCTGCGCTCATGAGGTTTGGTTTGATGACGGTTTCAAACAACCGGACCCTGGTGCGCTGTGATGAGACCCCCATCAAAAATGTGTTGTCCTTGGCGACAGTGACGGTCATCACATCCGACTCGGGCAGCTTCATGTTCGAATGGGACGAAGGGAGGTTGATCTTGACAGCCTCCGGCGGCCTGAACTTTGTCGTCAGCATGAAAAAAGTCAGCAACAGAAACGCCACATCCACCATCGGCGTCATGTCGAGACGAAACCCTACCCTTTTTGCCTTGATTTTAGACATGGCTTACGATTGGGATTTACCGGTGCTGAGCGTCTGGATGATGTAGTATGCAGCTTCGTCGATCATGTAGTTGAACCTGTCGACCCTGCTGGTGAAAATGTTGTAGGTCACGATGCCCATGATGCCGCCGAGAATGCCGAGAGCCGTATTGAAGAGGGCTTCGGAAATACCCATCGAAAGCTGGACTGCATCGGGAGAGCCGCTCGTGGCCATGGCCGCGAAGGCCCTGATCATGCCGAGCGTCGTACCGAGCAGGCCGACCATCGTCGAAATGGAAGCGATCGTCGAGATGGCGACAAGGTTCTTTTCGAGAAGCGGCATCTCCATGACGGTCGCCTCCTCCACAGCCTTCTGCATCTCGCTCATGCGCTTTTCCCTGTCGGTGATGTTGTGTACCGCCAGCAATTTGTAACGCTCGAGCACTGCCCTGATCACTGCGGCAAGAGAACTCTGGTGGTCGTCGCAACGGGCGATCGCCTGATCGATGGAACCTGAATCGACATCCTGCTTGAGGCTGTTGACAAAATCGGTAATGCCCCCTTTACCGGCAGCCTTGTTCAGGGAGACAATTCTTTCGACGGTATAGGCAATAACCATGAGGATCAGCGCCATAAGCACTGAAACGATCGGACCTCCCTTCCAGATAGCGTGGAACATGGACTCCGGAGAAGTAGTACCCATCCAGATGTAGAACCCGAGGGATACTGCGTAGGTCACCACGATCAGTATCGCCGTGAAAAAACCCTGCTTCATATGATTCTTTTTAATAATGATGAAGTGAATAAAATCTATAAAAGCCAGAATCAATTAGCTCTAATAATCCGCATCTTGCCGGTCATTTACAAGAATAATATACCTGAGGCAACAATAAGGCTAAATACGGGAGACTCCGGCCGACAAGCCTGAACGGATTGATCTGCCTGTAAGGCACGCAAAAACAACACTCTCCGGATTTTTCGAAACATGGCAAGCTCCGGCATCGCTCGTCGAAAATATTAAATTGTGCAATAAAATAATAGAGATAGACTCAAGGTAGGTCATAAAACTGCAGCCGGTGTATAATGCGAAAATCGTACAAAGCCATATAAAAACAAGGGTTTACTGTGTAAATGTAGTAAAAAACAGGGGAGGAAAGAAAAGTGCGCATGAGAAATTCAGCAATAAGTTGCATCATAGCCTGTTTTTTTTCAGAAAAGCACCTCCGCAGCACTTAATCAAAAGGAAATTCCGGCTGCATTGTGATTTCGTTATTTTCAGCTTATCATAGGTTCGACAACGAAACCACAGAGATCTACAGGCATGATACCCCAGCGCATGATTGATGAAGTCCGTCAAGGCACGGACATTATTGACATTGTGTCGGATTATGTCAAGCTGAACCCTTCCGGTCGGCACTACAAGGCGCTCTCCCCGTTCACACAGGAAAAAACACCCTCGTTCATCGTCTCTCCCGACAAGCAGATCTATAAATGCTTTTCGAGCGGCAAGGGCGGCAACGTCTTCAGCTTCGTCATGGAGATGGAAAAGGTCACCTTCCCCGAGGCGGTCGAACTGCTGGCCAAGCGCGCAGGGATCGATGTAAGCAAATACACCGATACAGCGGCAAGGCAGGAGGAAAAAAGAGAGGACAGCCGCCACGAAACGCTGCGCTGGGCAGCGCGCCTGTTCAACACCACACTGGAAAGCGACGCCGGTAAAAAGGCCTACGCCTACCTGAGCGCAAACCGCGGCCTGGAGGCAGGAACCATAAGGAAATTCGGGCTCGGCTATGCACCTGACTCATGGGATTTCCTGTTGAACGCCGCCGCCAAAGAGAAAATACCGGTCGAGCACCTGACCGAGCTCGGCCTGTTGACGCGCCACCGCCTGAAAGAAAGCCTCTACGATACGCTCCGCCACAGGGTCATCTTCCCGATCATGACCATCGGTGGACAGGTGACCGGTTTCGGCGGCCGCACGCTCTCCAGCGACCCGGAAACCCCCAAGTACATCAACTCCCCGGAAAGCGCGATATTCGAAAAATCGAAGCTGCTCTACGGTATGCACGCTGCCAAGGAGGCGATCCGAAAGCAGGAAACGGCCATCCTCGTCGAGGGCTACATGGATGTGATCGCCCTCCACCAGGCGGGCTTCAGCAACGCGGTGGCCTCATGCGGCACATCGCTCACCCGCTACCAGGCCAAGATCCTGAAGCGCTACACGTCAAGGGTACTGTTCCTCTACGACGGCGACAACGCAGGGAAAAAATCGATGTTCGCCGGCATCGACATCCTGCTCTCCGAAGGATTGACCCCATGGGTAGTGATGCTGCCCGGAGCAGAGGACCCCGACAGCTTCATCCGCACTCGCGGCAAAGAGGAGTTCGAGAATGTGCTTGAGAGCGAAAAAAGCTCGTTCCAGGATTTCCAGATCCGTTGCTACCGCGACGCCGGCTACATGGAGAGCCCGGACCTTGCATCGAAAGCGGTTTCCGCCATGACCAAAAGCATCTCCCTTATCGCCGACCCCGTCCAGAAAGAGCTCTACATCGAAGAGCTCTCGAAAAAACTCGACATCAGCCGAAAAACCCTTACCAAGGTTATGGCCTCCGGTGGCGCCGAGCAAAGGCACCCGAGGGAACCGATGAGCGGAAAGAACGAAGAGGCACCGGCGGCACCACCGGTACAGAACACCCCGCTCTCGGTATCCGAACGAACCTTCCTTGAAGCGCTCCTCGAAAGCACCTTCTATGGTAACGAAGTGCTGGCCTTTGCCGCATCGCACGACCAGATGCTGCGCCTCTCCAACCATCCGGCCCAAGCCATCTTCACCCATCTGGTATCAAGGTACCGTACCATCTCCGGCGACAAGGAAGCCCACATCGACATAGCCGCCGAAATCAGCTCCATCGAACTTCCGCAGGCCCGCGACCTGGCCCTTGACATCCTCTTCCGCCTCCCGGTCAGCGAAACCTCGCGCCCGAACCCAACCGAAACCGCCCAGCACGCAAGGCGCTGCCTCTCGCACTTCCTCATCGCCGTCAAAACCATCGTGCTCGAACCCCTGCAGAAAGAGAAAGCTGCGCTGCTCTCGAAGCTTTCCGGCACGCCGGAAAAGTCCGAAGAAAAAACCCTCTTCACCCGCCTCCACGAACTCAACAACCAGATCCGCACCATGGACCAGGAGGTCACCGGCTCAATCAACACAATCCTCGAAGCGTGAAGTCTGAAGAGCGAATGTAAGATTATGGACGGAATGGACTTTATGGACGCTATGGACAATGAAAAGAATCTTTGATCGGTCCATCCAGTCCATAACGTCCATTCTTACATTTCGTCCATCACGTCCATTTTCCTATTCTCCGTCCATTTTCTTACATTAAACTTGCGATTACCCCTAACCCCTTCGCAGCAGTTGATGAGCATAGAGCCCCTTATCCCCCGGCACGGAGGATACAGAAACCTGAAGGCGTTTCAGGTTGCGCAGCTGGTTTACGATGTGACCGTCCGCTTCTGCAACCGTTTCGTCGACAAGCGCAGCCGCACCCATGACCAGATGGTACAGGC
>JAAXXK010000036.1:0-3375 GCA_013334525.1 Chlorobiaceae bacterium | reverse complement strand
ATGGACATCGCAGTGGAAACAATTCAGAAGCCTCTTTGCCCGGAATCGCGGCCAATGCCGCGCTCACACTCATCGCGGTAGCCAACAGCCTACTCAACCGCCAGATCGACACACTCGCCAAAGAATTCGAATCGAACGGGGGTTTCACTGAAAAGCTCTACCGAATCCGCTCAATGCGAAAACGAAACAACCCCTGAATCGACTGATTCATCACTTTTAACCCACGCCCCCCTCGCATCCTCTTTTTCGTCCATCACGTCCATCCAGTCCATAGCGTCCATAACGTCCATTTCTTACATTTCCTCCCCCGCCCTCACGGCCTCTCCTGCACCAAATCGGCCATTCCCAGAACTCCGGAATTGGCCAGCAATCTCAGGCGCGCCGAGCGCCATTCTGCCACTGCGCGAATCCGCTCCTGCTCCGCGTCTGCCAGTGACGACTGGCTGTTAAGGACTTCAAGGATATCGGCTGCGTTCCGATCATACCGCCGCATGGATGAGCGCAGGCCATCGGTAGCCGCCGCCATTAGCCGCTCGCTGGCTTTGAGTGTGCCCAACGATGTCAGCGCATCCGCATGAGCCTTCACGACCTCGGTCAGGATCTGGTTGCTTGTATCCTGCAACTGGGCCTCACTCTGTTCGACCTGGGCTTTTGCGCCCCAAATCTTGTAGGTCCTCGCAAATCCATCAAATATCGGCAGGTTAAGCGTAACGCCAGCCACCCTGACAGACTGGTTATTGAACGACAACCCCTGATTTGGGTATCCATTCATGGAGACATAAGCCGTTGCATCCAGCGACGGCAATCCCTCCGAGCGCGCAACGGTAATTTTTGCCTTATCGGCGGCCAGCTTTGCGCGGGCCTGCCTGATCGACGGATGCTGCTCTTCTGCTTCACTCAACCAGTTGTTCAGCGCTTTCAAATCATCTACCCGATAAAGCTCCAGCTTCTGCGGCAAACGAAGGTTCGTACCAGCCGCCAATCCCATCGACTGGACAAGCAGGCTCAACGACTTGCTGAATTCGCCCTGGGCTCGCGATTCATTGAGTCGCGCTTTGGCAAGGGCAGTCGTGGCCTGCAAAACATCGGACAACGGCGCTGCACCGAGCTGCTCCCGTCGTTTGGTTGCGGCAAGAATGCTTTCGGCGATGTCAGCCATTTTCTTGCTGGAGATATAATGCGACTGTGCCGTCATTGCATCGAAATAGGCCAGGATGACACTGTTCATTGTCTTTTGCACTGTGGCATCGTGTGCGGCAAGGGCCGCAACCAGCAGTTGCGCCGCCGCATAATTATTGGCTCTTCGCTCCCCGAAATCCAACAGTCTCAAGCTCAGGGTACCATAGGCCTGATTCCCCTGCCGATATGAATCAGCTGCACCAATCGCGGTGGAAGTACTTGTCCAGTTCCCCAATCGGCTTATTGAAACTTTCATGGTCGGCAGATAAGCGGCACGCGCTTCGCCCAACACCCCCGCCTGAATCTTGATTGCCGCCCAGGCTGAACGGATTTGCGGATTATTGCACAAAGCGACATCAATAGCTGCACCCAGTTCCAGCGGTTGGGACAGATCTACGGAGGCTGGAAATGCAATAAGACTCCCATCGGGAAGCGTGGCTCCCGTGTGCAAGCGATCAGGTTGCGAGCCCAATGGATCTTCGAAGATACCGGAAAAAGCCAGTGAGGAGGCCGGCAATGCCAGCACAAAGATCAGGATTGCCAGAACACAACACCCGGCCTTAGCGTTGATTGAAACTCTCGTGCGCATGTTGGATCAGTGGGGAGAGGAAATATTCGATAATGCGTCTACTACCGGTCTTGATCTCGATTGATACACTCATACCGGGCGTCAGCGCTACCTGTCGGTCATCAATTCCCATGCTGGACCGGTCCAGAAGCACCTTGACGGCATACACCGGCCCTCTGGGCGAATCCATTTTCGCCTCGTCCTGATGTGCCTGCCGAGAGATTATACTGCCCGTCTGGGTATTCGGATCCATAGCATCGCGGGATACATGGGAAACACGACCGGACACCGTTCCGTATTTGGTATAATCGAAGGTTTCGATCTTGACCTGGGCTCGCTGGCCTTCGGCAACAAATCCAACATCCTTGTTTTCAATAAAGGCCTCGACTTCGACCTGATGCTGGCGGGGAACAATCACCATCAATGGCTGAGCCGACTGCACCACTCCGCCTACCGTATGGACCGTCAACTGCTGCACAGTACCTGCCACAGGAGCCGTAAGGCGCAACAGATCACTGTGCGCGGCGGAACGTTCTGCGTCGTGGCCGGATGACTGTGCCTGCCTCAGCCCCTCATTCAGTGCGTCCTGCGCATTTTTTTGCGTCTCGGCGATATGAGCACGACGCTGGTTGGTGACATCCGCAAGCTTGCCGTATAATTCAACCCGCTCTTGCTCCTTTTCCAGCCAGGCATGCTCCGATACATCATGCTCCCGTGCCAGAACCCTGTAATCATTCGCCCGTTGAGCAATAAGCGGCAACTGACGGCTATAACGCGCAATCTCGCCATCCAGACGTCTAAGCTTCGCTTCAAAGTCCTGCCACTGACTTTCCAGCTGACGCCTGGCGTCCGCCACACGTTCTGCCGACATCCCTTCCACGCCACCCATCGACATAACTCTTTTTGCATCGATGGATGCCAACAATGCGCGGGATCGCGCCACCTGCAACAGCGCCGATTCCCGATCACCAGTAGCTTTATCCCTTTCCCGATCGCTCATACGGGTATCGAGCTCGATCAGCATGTCGCCGGCGGCAACAGCCTTTCCCTCTTCGACGAACAGCCTGTCCACGCGGGCCGTTTCAACGGAAGCGATGGTTTTGCTGTGATCGGACGGGATGATCTTGCCCGACGCATTAACGATGATATCCATACGACCAAAAAACGACCACAGCAGCAGCGCAAGCAGCAACGCCATCAGGATACCGGCTACCCAGCGCCCGGCCGGCGATACTGGCGTTGTCTGCAACGCCAGTGCTGACGGAAGGAATTCAGATTCGTGCGCCTTCAGGTCTGGAGGAGTCATTTCATGGCGTCGCGACCAGAAATGGGCAACATGCTGCCGATAGCGGACCAGCAGATCCCGCAGTGCCAGCAGTCGCAACCTGAACTCCTGACCCCGCCGGTTAAGGAAGTCTCCCTGTGGACTGACGCTCCCGCCCGGATTTGACCGGGCATTTTTTATCCTCGCAGCATATCCGAGGCATCGTTCAAACCAACTCATACGGCACACACCTCCGATTGCATGCCCTGCTGCAGCCGGTAAAGATGGGCATAGATCCCGTCACTTACCTCCAGCAATTCAGCATGGGTTCCCTCCTCGACGATCTGGCCCCGTTCCATCACCA
>JAAXXK010000035.1:3596-27615 GCA_013334525.1 Chlorobiaceae bacterium | reverse complement strand
AACGCATCCGATTCTCGATCTCTTCACGGCTTCCGAGCCCCCTTGCCATGGCACGTTCGATTCTCAGGCCATTGCCGGCAGCAACCACGATGATTCGGTCGAGTTCGCCTTCCAGGCCCGACTCGAAGATGATCGCAGCCTCCTTGCAGAGGATCTGCTTACCCTCGCGGGCACAACGCAGAACCTCACGGACAAAAGCTTCGCGGACTTTCGGATGAATAAGGCTGTTAAGAGCAGCCAGCTTGACGGGATCGGAAAAAACCACCGATGCGATGGACTTCCTGTCGATCGAGAGCCTGCCCGACCCGTCACGGGAGTAAACTCCGCTGCCGAAAAGTTCTTCGATACCCCTGACGACCTCAGTATCTTCCAACTGCAGATCCCTTGCAACCCTGTCGGCTTCGAAAAGCTCGCAGCCAAGTCCGGCAAGAATGGCGCAGACCGTACTCTTGCCGCTCCCGATACCACCGGTCACTCCGACCAGCAAAGGTAAGCGTTCCATGGCGGCCTACTCCCCCTTATGAAGGTTCTTGCGTACCTGCTCCAACACCTCGCGCCAGAGTTGAGGGTCACGCGAATAGACCTGGAGTTTTGCGTCAAAACCCTTCTGGTCAATGCCGTGCCTGGCAAATAGCGTATCGAGCCCGACGGAGGTTAACGTTTGGGATGGCTCTCCCCCACCTTTGGTCGAAACGCCCGAACGACTGAGGTAATCGCTGTAAAAGGCGGCAAAACGGATGTCCGCAGCATCAAGCTTTGGCCGTCCCTGCAACCCGCAGCCAACAAGGAGCAATCCAAAAACAAGTAAAACAGGAAGGCGTCGTAAAACGCCATGTATACGATTGATCATCAGCCACATCATCATCGACAATTGATTGTCCTTAAAGAGTTTTGAATTATTTTTCTCCCTCTGAAACTAAAAAGTCAGGAGCCCCGTTAAAGCGTTACTTTCCAGTAGAGTTTGTTCAACCATAATAATCATATCATCCCATGTCATACCAGCAACCAGCACTTCCCTATGCCGACAACGCGCTCGAACCATACATTTCGGCACAGACCATCGGTTTTCATTACGGCAAGCACCATGCAACCTACATCAAAAACTACAATGGCCTTGTTGAAGGAACCCCGTTCGATGCCAAAAGCATCGAGGAGGTCATCTCCGAAACGGCTGCTGATCCTGCAAAGGTCGGTGTTTTCAACAACGGTGCACAGGCCTGGAACCACTCCTTCTACTGGAATTCACTCACGCCGAACGGCGGCGGAGAACCGACAGGCGAAATCGCTGCCAAAATCGTAGCGGATTTCGGCAGTGTCGACAAGTTCAGGGAAGAGCTGAAAAATGCCGCCGCGACACAGTTTGGAAGCGGTTGGGCATGGCTCGTGCTTGACAACGGTACGCTCAAGGTGGTCAAGACAGGCAATGCTCAGACTCCGTTGACCAGCGGCCAGACTCCGCTTCTCTGCGTAGACGTCTGGGAGCACGCTTACTACCTCGACTACCAGAACAGGCGACCCGACCATGTGGCCGCACTCATCGACCATCTCCTGAACTGGAAGTTCGCCAACGACAACTACCTGGCCGCGAAATAACCGCCCTGCCACCATCAATCGAAAGAGGCCCCGAACCACGGGGCCTTTTGCGTTTCATACCCGCCTTTCGCTGAGAAAAAGCAATAAAAATAATCATAAAAAATAAGCTTCTCAGCGATATAAGCTCTATTAACCGTCGTGTGCGATTCGAGTACAAGGCGAACGGAGCGCAGAAACCAGAATCCCGACTCGTCGGGACGACGGACATTCACATCTTCTCCCTCTTCAGTTGCCCCGGGTTTTAACCCGGGGGACAGAGAGAAAAAAAAGAAATATTACTCTTCAGACTTTAGTCCAACATCTTCCCTTTTCTCATGCAACAAACAATGTGTCTACTTCACATCAAAGAAATTGAACTGAAATCCGGGGCACACCTTCCTATAGCCAGGGCATCTGTTCCACATCGTCAAGATTCACCGTCCTGGCCTTCGCGGGTCTTCTGAACTTGATGGCAAAGCCTGGCGAATTGATGAGTACCTTTTCGTCATAAACCACCCTCAAGCTCCTTGAACCTTCGACTTCATTATCGCGGAAAAGGGTCATGTCGATCTCTTTCGGCATACTCACCTGGCCTGTTCCGGAGGGCTGCATCCGCGAACCGATGAACCGGAACTCGACGCTCTTACGACCGGACCGATCGAACAGCGTAACCCCTTCCAGCACTTTTGAAGCCTGGTCTACCAGCAGCTCCTTTGTTCCGCTGCCTGACCTGACCATATAGCCAACCTTACCCCCGCCCTGTCGAACCGACTCAATGGCATTGACCGGCTCAGTCATATCGGCGATGCCGAAAAGAGTTTCGGTCAACTGGCCGAACCCCGCCCTGATACCGATGATTTTCCCGAGGTTCTCGCCATTGTTGCGGCCAACCAGCATCCTGTTGTTCAGCATGTCGTGAACGAAGAGCGAATCGGGCCTGATGAGCATATCGGCCACAGGCCAGCCCAGGATACCTGCAGTAACGATGAGCCGGGCATTTTGTGATTTCTGGAGTTGAACCGTACAATATGCCTTTGCATTGCGATTCGGGGTCTGGAGGTAAAGATCGGCATAACCGTCCAGCGCATTGATCATACCCGAACCGATCGCCACCTCACGGTAGAGGTTTTTGAGTTCTTCCGTAAGCGCTACCTTCTGGCGGACAGGGCTGGAGACCCTGGTTACCGTTTCCATCTGGGAGCATCCTGCGAAGGCAAGCAGCACAATCAGGCACAAACCACACATTCCCCTTTTCATCAGTATCTCCTTCACATGTTCATCATCCAGTCCTCATCCCTTCATCATACGCTCAACCCGCCCCAATTGCAGAATCTTCTACCTGAATGGGGTTGATAGCTCCGAAATGTTATTTTACATCAATTCCTTCCTCCATCAAAACATGAAACCGGGAGTTTTTGATATAATGCACTCACTGTACCTCAAACCAAAAGAGCACCGGCGGCTGTTGACCGGCCACCTGTGGGTATTCAGCAACGAACTTCGGGAGGTACCTCGCGATATCGCCGCCGGCGAAACCGTCCGGCTCTTCACTCACGACGAACGCCTTCTCGGCACAGGATTCTTCAATCCCCAGTCGCTGATCGCTTTCCGGCTCCTGACCCGGAACGAAGAGCAGCCCGACAAGAATTTCTTCAAAAGGAAAATCCTTGAAGCCCTCACGCTCCGCGAAAAGGTCTACCCCGAAACAGAAACCAACGCATGGCGCATGGTGCACGGCGAGTCTGACGGACTTCCCGGACTCATTATCGACCGGTTCGACAGGGCCTTCGTCATTCAGTCTTTCTCGGCAGGCATGGACAGGCACCTTCCGGTCATCACCGAAGTGCTCAGGGAGCAGTTCTCCCCCAAAGCGATCGTACTGAGAAACGAATCGCCGCTGAGGGAACTGGAAGGACTTCCCCTTTTCAAGGAGATGATCCTTGGCGGCCCGGACGATGCCCATCAGCTCATCCATGACAGCGGCGTCAGCTACAGGATCAACATCCTCGAAGGGCAAAAAACAGGATTCTTCCTTGACCAGCGTGAAAACCGGCGCATCATCAGGAAATATTCGGACGATGCCGATGTGCTTGATGTCTACACCAACGATGGCGGCTTCGCGCTCAACGCCATGCGTGCCGGCGCCCGTTCGACAACCATGATCGACATTTCGCAGGATGCCTTGCAAAGGGCAGAGCAGAACGCTCGCATGAACGATTTCAGCAACTTCTCCATCATCGCCGCTGACGCCTTCGAATCGCTGGCAAAGCTCAAAGAGGAGAACCGCGCCTTCGATCTTGTTATCCTCGACCCTCCGAGCTTCACCAAAAGCCGCAAAACCGTCCCGACGGCGCTCAAAGCCTATGCAAAGCTGAACCGGCTCGGCCTTCAGCTGGTCAGGGACGAAGGATTCCTGGCCACGGCATCATGCTCCCACCACGTATCCGAAGAGGACTTCCTGGCGACAATCCACCTCGGAGCAATGCAGGCCGGTAAGCACCTCAGGCTTATCTGCAGAAACTCGCAGCCGCCTGACCACCCAATCCTGCTGTCGATGCCGGAGACAAGCTACCTCAAGTTTGCCTGCTTCTACGTGACGAGCCTTTAAGAGCGCTCTCAAAGCACACCCTCCCCTCGTTCGGATCTCATCGACCCCGATTGATCCGAACGAGGCCAGTCGGAAAGTCTCGAATATTTATCGGCAGTAATATTTCGGTATACGGATAAAAATGTGTAAAATTATTTTACGCATATCACCTATATCCTATCAGTACATCCCGGTAGGCAAAGGCGCTGGATAGCGCACCTTGAAACGATGTATACGTTTACGGGAAAGCATGGAATCTGCTTCATATCCATGGAGATCAAACCCTCTGCAATGCCGAAAGAGAGCAACCATATGCCCGCTTGCGATATCCTTCCTGACCAGAGGGAGATGCCGTTGTTATTCTACAAGGCGCTCCTCGACGCCATCCCCGGTTCAGTCTACATTATGGATGCCCGTGGCGGCCTGGTCGGATGGAACAACTTCACCCGGGACGTCATTTTCGGAAAACCTGAATCTGAAATGCATGGCACCGATTCGTTCGGCTCCATCCACCCTGATGACAGGGGCCTTATCAGGAGGAAGTTTCTGAACATTTTGAAAAATGGTGTCGAAGAGAGTGCTGAAACAAGGGTCATTTATCATGGGAAAACGGATTATGAGTGGCGCCTGGCCCATGGCCGGCGGATCATGATTGATGGAGAGCCTTTCGTCCTGGCAATAGGAATCGACATAACCAACATCAAGCGCATCGAGAGTGAGCTGAAAAAAAACCGTATGCGCCTGAACCAGGCACTCGGGGCAGCGCGTGCCGGAGTCTGGGAGTGGGATCTCAAAAGCGGCAGCAGCTTCTGGTCAGATGAACTTTGGGCTCTTTACGGACTGAAACGAAGCGGCGCAAAAGCCTCCCATGAGCTTTGGATAAGCACCATTCATCCCGAAGATCGCCAACATACCCTCACCGCCCTTTATGAAGCAAAAAATCATGCTCGTGAGGTAAACATCGAATATCGCGTCAGCCACCCGGACGGCTCACTCCACTGGCTGATGGCACGAGGCATGCCCGTTCGGGATGATGACGACCAGGTGATACGCTACATCGGCACGATCATCGATATCACCGAACGCCGACAAACGGAAGAGGAGTTGAAAAAAAGCAGGGCGCAGCTCCTTTTCGCCCTTGAAAAAAGCGGCATCGGCTGGTGGGACCTGGATCTCGAAAAAAACACGACGAAACGCACACTTGAACACGACCGGATTTTCGGATACGATTCGCTCCTAACGAAATGGACATACGAGATGTTTCTCGATCATGTAGTCCCCGAAGAGCGCGAGCAGGTCAAAAGGATTCATGAGGAGGCGAGGTTAAATAAATCCGACTGGTCCATGGAGTGCCGCATTCGGCGAAAAGATGGTGAGATTCGCTGGATCTGGTCCGCATGCGGATTCATGCTTGACAAAACCGGCAAGCCGATCGATCTGTTCGGCATCGTGCAGGATATCACCGAACGTAAAAATGAGGAGCAGGAACGGGAAAAACTCCAGTCGCAGCTTCACCAGTCCCAGAAAATGGAGCTGATAGGCCAGCTTGCCGGAGGCATAGCCCATGACATCAACAATGTGCTCACCTCGATTCTCGGCCATACCGAACTGGTTCTCGACGATATCAACAATACCGGACCCTTCGCTGAAAGCCTTCAGCAGGTGCACAACTCCGCCATCCGCGCTGCGCATCTTATCCATCAGCTGCTTGCCTTTGCCCGCAAACAGACCATGGTGCCGAAAATCCTTGAACTGGACGATGCTGTAGGAAACCTCTACCCTATGCTCCTGCGACTGATCGGCGAACACATAGACTTCGCATGGCATCCAGACGGCAGTCACACCTATGTGCTGATCGATCCTTCGCAGTTGGACCAGATCGTGACCAACCTGTGCGTCAACTCCCGCGACGCAATATCCGGTTCAGGCTCCATAGCCATTGAAACAGCCCTCATACATGTCGACGAGGCCACTTGCGCTGCCGGACACCCATGCCGGACACCGGGCGACTATGCCAGGCTGTCGGTGATCGACAGCGGTTGCGGAATCGAGAAATCGGTGCTTCCCCATATCTTTGAACCATTTTTCACGACAAAAGAGGTCGGGAAAGGCACCGGTCTTGGACTCTCAACGGTCTACGGAATCGTAAAACAGAACAACGGCTATCTCGAATGCCTGACCAAACCAGGAAAAGGTACTACAGTCAATGTCTATCTGCTCCAACACACCCATGGCACAGGAACGGCCGAATTGCGCGATGAAAACATATCATACCACTGCCGGAAAAAAACCATTCTGGTTGTTGAAGAGGAACCCGACATACTGAAGCTCATCAAAAAAGTCCTTCAGGAACATGGCTACACGGTACGTTCCGCCCCGTCAGCAGAAAAGGCAATACAAACCGCCGAAGAACTCAGGAACCAGATCGACCTGGTCGTGACGGACACCATATTTTCTGATCAGATCAGCCTCAAATTGATGAGTCGATTGCTTGAGCTCAATCCGGACATGAAAACGCTCTTCATGTCCGGATACTGCCCTGAACCGATCGAGCAGCTTAAATTGTTCGAAGACGGAATCAATTTCATACAAAAACCGTTCGGGATCGATCTGTTCCTGAAAGCCGTGCAGCAAACCATCTCAACAGATACGACAGATCAACAGCCGTCATGAAAAAAGCAACAGGAATAATTCTTTTTTAGGCATATATCCGCTTTTCTATTTCATGATATGGAAGATTGTCCTATATTTTCCATGACCCATCGATGCCGGCAGGTTCCACTATAGCTCCCGGCAAAACCAGCAGCATGCATAATAAGGTCGCCACTTGACGAGGTGCCTGAAAGCAGCGGAATACCCATTATTTCACCCGCGGTAGTCTATCATGCGGGGATTTACCAATATGATTCACGTTTCATGAGCAAGCCATAACCGGATGCCCTGAAATCGACTGCGCCATAACCAACTACTGATTCCGATGAGAAAAGAGTTCATCCAGCAAAACGATAGCGATGTTTCTGCACTCTATCGAAAAGATCCGGCCGTCAGCAACCCAGACCGGCATTACAGATTAAAGCGTGATCCCATAAAAACGCTCACCATGGCGGCGATGATGTTCCTGACGCTGGTTTTCTGTTCAATCCCGGCCTTCTCCCTTACAGAAACCAGTGCCGAAAACAATCTGGACGAGCTGGCAAACCTGTTGAACGGCAAGGTCATCGTATCAACCTCAGACCTGACTGACGGAGTTACCGGGGTGAGAGGTAAAATTTATATCGATGCGCCGGGAAAAGATGTCTGGTCGGCCATTACCGATTACGATAACCAGAAAAATTTCATACCGAAAATAATCGACAGTGGCCTGATTTCGGACAACGGCAACGAACAGGTTATGTTCGAGACGGGAAAAACCGGCGTCCTTTTTTTCAGGAAAACGGTTTACATAAAACTGAAGCTCAAGGGTGAATATGCAAAACGCCTTGAGTTTCAGCAGCTCGATGGCGACTTCAAGGTTTATCAGGGAGAGTGGATCATCGAAGATTGCCAGAAAGGAAAAGGCTCAATGCTGACTTTCCGGGCAAAAATCAAACCCGATTTTTTTGCGCCGGCATTTTTTGTTCGAAGCGTACAGCAGAAAGATCTCCCGATGGTACTCCAGTCGATGAAAAAACGTGCAGAATCGATGGCGACATCCGCACGCCTCTGACATTTCCCGACATAATGCCCTGGAAAAACGACTCCGGGGCAGCTTCATTCCTTTTTACCCCCTCCGGGCATGACCATGGCGTAAAACCGCACTTCGAATAACAACACTCCAAAGAGTGCTCTATCAATACGCCAAAAAGTACGGCACCAAGTAACAGCGCCACAACAACCAGCCGAGCCCACTACTTCTTATCAACGAATCAGCGAATTTTCCATACACAACTACTTGTTTAGAAATTTATTTGATGTATATTTCTATCAAGTAAACCGTTTTCAACGCCCGTTGATTACGCAGTTTACATGTGCAGCATGACGTATAGGGGTACGGCGTGCTGCTTTTTTTTATGCCCGAAAAGCCCTTACCAGATCATAGACCTCTTTCCAGGACTCGGCCCGCGGAGCTTCAATGTGCCTGTTTGTAGTGTTGCCGAAGCAGATTGTGTAGAGACCCTTGCTTCGAAGCTGATCGACGTTAACTGGTGTATCTTCAACGTATATACTCGCACCAACCTGTGATTTCTCCTTCATGAAACAGAGGTCCCAGTACGGAATGCCGTGGCTGTCAAGCCAGTCGACGGTCTGCTGTACAGCCGTTGCGTGGAAGTAGTGAATGAAAAGACGGTGGGTAATAATGCGGATCCGGTAACCTTCGTCGGAGAGCAACCGAAGGTATTTCCTTGCCCCCGGCACCATCTCCATACTGCTGAACAGCTCCCTTTGCGTTACGGCAAACCGGTGCAGGCTGTCATAATGGTTCCTGTCCGTAATCCCCCATTCGGACAAGCCGTAAGAAACCTCAACCGGAAGCTCATCGATAGAGCGTTCGAACCACTCGGCGGCGATCTGACGCATACGGCCGTAAAAATCGGCGCAGACCCCATCAAGATCTACCCCGATAACAATGTCGCTTTTTTCTGACATGGTACGATTTGCTTTTGATGGTTTGCTTTGGCTTCAAAATGCCCGGTCAAACGCACGCCGGTGCTTCATGGTAATATCATGCCCCTCGCCGAGCAGCCTGAAAATAGCGATGCAGGCCCTCCTTGAGCCGTCATCATCGTAGTTTCGGTTCACGCGCAGCACACCGATGAAGCGATCCAGCGCATCGTCAAGATCTCCGCGCCGAAGACTCCCGATAGCCCCGACATAGGCATCCCGCACCGCATCGGCCGGAAGTTCTGCTTCCGGACGCAGAAGAAGCGGCGCAAGCGTCCGTACCGTAGCGCTCAATTCGGCATATTCGGGCTCCCCCTCAAGCGACTCGGCAATCCTGAGCGCCTCGGCAGGTCGGGAATAGAGGACAAGCCTGATCAGCAAGGCACCGGCCTGGCGGTTGCCAGGTTCCTTTAGAAGTACATTCTCAAGTATAGCCATAGCCGCAGAATCATTACCGAAGTCCACCTCGGCGGAAGCCCGGTCAACATCTGCCGCATAGGGGCTCGGAAGGACTTTCCTGAGCCACTGTTCGACCTGGTATTCGGTCAGGGCTCCGGTAAACTCGTCAATTACGGAGCCGTTCCAGAACAGCTTGACGTTTGGTATGCCGCTGACGCCATATTGTGAAGCTATTTCCGGAAACTCTTCGGTACTCACCTTGACAAGCTTCCACTTGCCGGAATCAGCCTCCGCAAGCCGCTCAAGCACCGGACCAAGAGTGCGGCAAGGTGCGCACCAGGTTGCCCAGAAATCGACAAGAACGGGAATGGTCCAGCTCTGTTCCAAAACTTCAACCTGAAAATCGAAAGGGTTACTCTGCATTTTTCCTCAAATCTGATTAAGTCATTATGGGAACCGCCCGACGCCGGTCAACCGGCAAGGGAATCGATCCGGCAATCTCGCTGAATTGATGCCCATTTTATACAAAATAAGAAACCCCTGCCTGTCGGAAGGGGTTTCACTGAATGTTGTGAAAGAAAAACTCAGGGGTTGAGCGAATCGAATGAAAAACCATCACCAATCATGCCCATAGACTGAAGCGGACGCTTCGGCAATTGGGTCAACTTCGTGCTTTT
Organism: Chlorobiaceae bacterium; assembly: GCA_013334525.1. Lineage (GTDB taxonomy): Bacteria > Bacteroidota > Chlorobiia > Chlorobiales > Chlorobiaceae > Chlorobaculum. The sequence continues at coordinate 17,739 of JAAXXK010000035.1, read as the reverse complement.
CCTGTCGCTTGATACGGAGCCTGCGCTTATCTGCTGCTTACCGGTAACAAAATTGATGCTCGTCTCTGTGAGCTCTCCGCTTGAACGGTTAAGGTCCGTGCGGTCGTAACCGATAAGCGACATCTCCTGGGGACTCTTCCTGAATATGAATGTAATATTGGAAGAGCTCCAGCTACCGGCACTCGACGACTGATCAAGCACAATGCGCATCACACCCCGGTCGATTTTCAGATCTACGAACGGATCGTTCACATAGGGCTCCTCAACCCTGGGAATCAGGCTCATGTTCACCGTATAGATGCTGTAGCCCTTGCCATCCTTGTCGGCCATCGCGACAGCCATCATCCGGGGATTGGTGTCCAGCGGTTCGCGGTCAGCATCGTCAGGATCCTTGAGCACATTGGCAGGATTGTCCATTTTGAGAACCATGGCCAGATCGGCGACAGCGTCACCGTTCAAATCACCTTTGACAACCTTTTCCAGTTTGATGCCCGGGGGAACAAAGCCTTCTGGAGTCGTAGCTTTTTCAACAAGGTTCGGAAAATATGCCGGCGGCACTTTGGTGTAATCCGCCCGAACGACCGAAGGAGTTGTCATCGAAACGGAGGCAAGGCAAAACATGATCGCAACTCTTTTGCGTCGGGTTGAATTAAGGCAGAAAATCATTGCGTACAACAGTTGATGGGGTTAAGTAATACAAAAGCCGGAATGTAAAGCGGGTTTCAACAACCTTTCAGGGAGCAGTATTTCCGATGGCAGCAGGTATCAACCCTGCTGCTGCCTGAGTTCGGAAGTAGCTTTCCTGATGTAGCCGGTAGCATCATCGAGATGCTTCAGGGCCTGGCGGATCTCGTAGTCGTCATCAACATCCGCCTTCGCACGTTCAAGCCGTTTACGGGCATCCTCAACGGCATCTGTGGCAAGTTGAAGCGCTGAAATTGCAGAAGACATAACTGCTCCCCTGTTTTATTGAGGTTGACAAGGCACCTTAAACAAAAAACAATTTACGGAAGAGAACTCCATCGTTGCAACGTTGGTTCAGATGCACCCGGTTGCCGAAGATCGTTATGGAACAAAGAAAATGAATTCCTCGTTCATATATTATTGCTTCGCGCCATACAAAACGAAATGTTCCATGAAAAAAACAATTTCCTCCTTCCTGCTGGTTTCCGCAATTTCGAGTACTGCCATAGCCCAGGAGAACAACCCCGAAAAGGGTTGCATAAAGGTAAACATAGGCAATGTACGCAGTTCGGAGGGATTCGTTGGTGTAGCACTCTTCCTTGCCAAGGACGGGTTTCCTGACAAAACAGAACGGGCTATTGAGGGAAAACGGGTACAGGCTGGAGAACATTGCATGGTCATGTTTGAAAACGTGCCATATGGTTCCTATGCCGTAAGCGTATTACACGACGAAAACGGCAACGGAAAAATGGACAAAACATTCATCGGCATTCCAAAGGAGGGGTTCGGCACATCGAACAACCCGAAAATCAGGATGGGCCCCCCTTCGTTCTCCGAGTCCAGGTTTGAACTCGACAACAAACCGGTTACGTTGAATATTACAATGAATTACCTGAATGAACGCTCTATCCAGAAACAGCAATGAGCAGCCATAACCGATACAAAAACAAGGCATTGATTCCTTTCCTGCCGGCGGGAGCCATGCTGACAGCTCTTCTGATGATCGGATGCAGCCCCACCATCAAGGTCGAGGCTCCCGACAAACCGATCACGATCAACATGAACATTAAAATCGATCATGAAATCAGGATCAAGGTTGACAAAGACCTCGATTCGCTGATGGAAACAAAGAAAGGACTATTCTGACAAGGAGGACACAAAACATGATGAGCACTTTCTCACAAAAAACAGCCCGAACCGTTGCTGTCGTCGTATTTATGGGTTCACCTGTTGCAATTCCGGCTTTTGCCATCGATTTGGCAAGCGCAAGAGCCTCTGGAAGTATAGGCGAAATGGACAACGGATTCATTGCGTTGCCTCCTGGAGCCGGTAAGGAAGGAGAGGTTCTGGCAGAGTCGATCAACGCCCAGCGGAAAGCCGAATATGCCAACGTTGCCGAACAAAACAAGATTACCCAGGATGCGGTTGGCAGGATGATGTTCGAGAAAATCTATAAGCGCCTGCCTGTAGGCACATGGGTAAAAATACAGGACAAGTGGTCCAGGAAACAGTAACCAGGACCGGCCATAAAACCTTTTTTCACAGTGAAATGGACGTCTCGCATCCTGACTGTCATGATTTTGTCGGTCGTCGCGGCCTCAGCAGGAGCATGGCTGGCTTTTCCATGGTATGCTCAGGCCCTGCTTGAAAAAGCCATCGGACAGAATGTCTCGCTGAAACTGCTCGATGCCGCTCGTCCGGGTTTGGGAAACATGAAATTCGGAAGGCTTGATGCGGTCCTGACCACAAAACCAGACACCTGCACCGGCATAGCATCCACCTACAGGATTTCGATCTTCAATGGCACCATTTCATGGTACGGCCTGCAACATCCAGGTTCCATGCTTGCTGGAATTGAGATCAACGCCGATTCACTTTCCGTTTTGCAGGAACCTGCAGACATACTCTTTACAGACCACAAGCCTTTCCTGAACGGGCGCATTGAGATAGGACGGAAGTCAGGAATCATACCCGAGATCCAACTGGAGTCCCTCGATTATGCATTCAACGATGCGGTAGTCAATACCGGAACCATCCAACTCAAGGGAGTCTCCTACAAAGTACATCTTGCAAAAGACGAAAACTGGATTCAGCAGCCATCCAGATTCAGGGCAAATACGCTTTTTTCGGCAGGCAAAAAGACACCTCTTGTCGGATTCGAGGCCATCTTCGGCATGGCAAGAGATCCGTTGAAACCATGCGCACTCATCTTCACCGACTGCTCGGCAGCGCTTTCAGGAATTAAGGCTTCGACCCCGCTCATAGAGTACAGCCTGAAAAACCGTCAAACCCGGTTTACGCTCAATATTGACACTCTGCCACTCGACAGGTTGGCTGAATTGAACGGCAAAGAGCAATCCGACCCGACCTTCACCGGCAACGTGAGCGGATCAATCCCCATTGAATACCTCAACTCGACCATCCGTATCAATAACGGCTTCATCAACAGCGAAACCGGGGCTCTGGTAACTTTCCGAAAAAAAGAGGGCACCCCGCTGATCTCTTTTGATGTGGGAGAAGGCAAGGGAGCACCTGCCATGATCAGCAACCTGAACGCAGTTATCGCCATCAGTAGCGCCGGGAAGCCAGCATCATCCATAACCATCAAAGATTTTTCCTCGAAGATATTCGGCGGTTCGATCACCGCATCTCAGGTTTCCGGCCCACCTGCCGGAAAAAGTGCAATAACCCTGAGATTAACCGACATCCCTATCCTTGAGCGCATTCGCCTTTACGACGGTATCAAGGCAGAAATGAAAGGCTCGATCAGCGGCACAATCCCGATATCAATCGATAAAAAGGGTTTTACAATCAGCAACGCACGCCTCAGCTCGAAAGGCGGCGGCACGATCCGCCAGTTACGGCCTGCTGAGAAACCGGGAACCAAGGCCTCATTTGGCTCGACGATACAAGAGGTCTCCTGGAACTTCAACGAGCCATCAATTTTGCTTGATCGTGACTCAGATGGCAAGACCCGCATAGGATTCACCCTGCACAGCCTGAGTCGCAAAGCAGGCGAAGGCGAACTCATGCTCATGAATCCCAAAGGCACAGTCGGACTTTTTGAGCATCCTGTCAATAATTCAATAATTTCGCTTTCGGGATTTTCTGCGGGACTGTTAACCGGATCACTGGCCATCGAACATGCTGATTACGACCTGAAATCCAAACATGCTGAAACGGTTCTGATATTAAACGCCATACCTCTCCAGAAGCTCCTTGATCTTCAGGGCACAGAAAAGATTCATGCTACCGGCAACATTCAGGGAAGGATGCCGGTAGTCCTTCACGGCGAATCCATACAAATCGCTGATGGCGGTATGAACGCTGAAACGTCGGGTCAGATCATTTACTTTTCAACTCCCGAAGAGCGGGCCGCGGCAAACCCTGGTATGCGAACCACATATGAGGCTCTTGGCAACTTCTTCTATTCTGAGTTGATCTCGACCATCGCCATGTCCCCGGATGGAAAATCCCATATCGTCGTGCAGCTGAGAGGACGCAATCCAGACTTTCAGAATGGACGCTCAATCAACCTTAACCTGGATATAGAGCAAAACCTGCGCGACCTCATGCGAAGCCTCTCAATCTCCTCCGGTATAGAGCAGGCGATCTTGGAAAAAGCATCAAGGTCAATGAATAAAAAGTAACAACTCCTATCGGACAGGAGTGCAATTATTCGAAATTGTAGTTTCCGCACGATATCCTACCGGAAAGTATTATTTATCCTCCCGCGACGACCCTCAATATTCAAGCCTAATTTCATACGAAATATGATGTTAGGTTCTTCCATATTATCATGGCATGGTTATTGCAACATTATTTGAAAGAGCACCGTTTTCACCAAGCCACAAACAGGACAAAATATGACCAATTTCACCACCACATATGGGGATCTTGAAGGAATAGAATTCAGGACACTCTACTCGAACGGCAAAACCGATGGATGCCTCGTCACCCTTGAAAACATCATCGCAACTCCCTACGGAGAGCTTGTGCCGCAATATGAAGCCGAAGACATGGGACGCAGAACCGTCAAGCCGCTCTATTTCTACAAAAACGGCGCAATCAAATCGATCGCCCTGCAGTCCCAGACCCTGATCCGGACTCCGATCGGCAGCATACCTGCTGAACTGGTTACCTTTCACGAATCGGGAAGCATCAAGCGCGTCTTTCCTCTCGATGGAAAACTTACCGGTTTCTGGACTGCGAAAAACGAGTTTGAGCTTGCCGAACCGGTTACGATAGAATCGCCCCTTGGGCCTCTCTCTACAAGGTTTATTGCCGTACAGTTTTACGAAAGTGGCGCATTGAAAAGCATCACGCTATGGCCTGGAGAGTTCCTGACGCTTTCAACGCCGGCCGGGCAGATCAGGGTGCGTACCGGTATCGCTTTTTATGAAGACGGCAGAATCAGGTCGCTGGAACCGGCAGGTATCGTCCGCGTCGAGACCCCGGTCGGAGCCATGACCGCTTACGACAACGATCCACAGGGAATTCATGGCGACCTGAACTCCCTTCAGTTCAGTCCTGAAGGTACGGTCATGGCTCTGAAGAGCACCTCAGAAGAGATTGTGGTCATCGACCAGTCCGGAAACGGGCACCGGTTTGCTCCTAAACTCAAGGACAACCCCTGTGGATCGGAACGCAAGGTGATCGTTCCGATGAAGGTGAGTTTCAGCAAGGGAAGGATCGTATTTGAAGATTACCAGGAGTCGTTCAACATGGAGCAATGCAAAATCACGGTCGGCGAGTATGACCGGAAAACCGACGATCCCGCCTATTCCTGCGCAGTCTGAGCATGACTGGCATCAAGGAGGCTACGGGCGGCGTGGATACCGGCAACCCAACCGGTGGAAAATGCCGCCTGGAGGTTGAACCCGCCTACCTCTCCAACATAATCGAGCACCTCGCCGCAGCAGTAGAGCCGGGGATGCAATCTTGACTCCATGCTTTTGGGGTTGATTTCGGCAAGCGATATACCTCCAGCCGAGACTTCGGCCTTGTCGAGGGGAACCTTGCGAACCTTGCCGAGAGGCAGGCGCTTCATGATGGTAACAAGCGCCCGGCGATGCTCCCGTGTAAGCCCGCTCATCACCAGTTCGTTACCGATACCCGCAAGACGCATGATCTCGGCTGCAAAGACATTGGGAATGGTCGCCGACGGATCGGTGGATTTGTCAGAATTTGCTGCCAGACGCTCCGATGCGAGCGGGCAACGCTGAAGGAAGGTACGCACCAGCTGGGTTCCGCGGCGTGCTGCATGGTCGAGGATGAATGCCGACAGCGCACCTTCGTCATGGCCAGGGAAAAAGTCTGCCATGATCATGACCGGAGCTTTACCTGAAGCAAATAAACCGGCTACAGACCTGGAAAGCGACAGGCAGGCGGGGCCCGAAATCCCGCGATGGCTGATCAGCAGGTCCCCCCTTCGTGAATCGGATTCGCTCCCCGACTCCACCAAAAGCCCGATACCCCGCAGCGAAACCCCCACCAGTTCGGGTTTGGGCGGCACCGAAAAAAATATCGGGGCAAGTGCAGGAAGGGTCGGAACTGAAGCAAGACCGACGGATACCGCCAGTCGGATACCGTCACCAAGGGTCCCGGCCGACCCCCATGAAGCTCCTCCAGTAGCAAGGATCACCGAATCGGCCGTGAACTGTGCGCTCCCGGCCCTCACCTCAAAACCGTCGCGGGAAATTTCGAGCCCGTCAACCCTCATGTTTGTAACCATCTCAGCCGAGGCCTCTTCAACCATCCTCCATATGGCAGCCAGCACATCGCCGGAACGCATCGAAGCAGGAAATACACGACCATCCTCCTTGACGACGCTCTGGACGCCATAGCTGGCCAGAAGGACAAGCAGGTCAGCATTCGTAAAGCGGTAAACAGCGTGCCTCACGAAACGCTGTTCGTTTTTCTTCAGGAATCCCTTCTCCAGAAGCAGATCAACCGGACCGTCATGCGTGATGTTGCAGTGGCCACCTCCCGATATAGCTATCTTGTTGCCCGGCTTCAAGTTGCGTTCAATAAGCACAATGCGGAATCGGTCGTCGGCGATACCAAGACTACGCGCGGTGCGTCGGGCTGATACCGCTGCAAGCATGCCCGATGCACCGGCGCCGACTATCAGAAGAACTGGCGGCGCCGAGCTGGTGCCTTGCCTGTCTTTTTTCGATTGCAACTCGTTCGCCATGCCGATTCCTTTATTAATCACTGCTGCCACCCATACCTACGTTTATGAAACATCCCTGTTCCATTCTGAGTCGGGCCCTTCAGCTTATAATGTCAAATTATGCCTATGGACTACATTAAACGCATCAAAATATCCATCTGCAAGTTCTTGACATCAGGAAATCGTTAAAAGCTGATCGTCAAGGCGTCGATTTTTCTTCGCCTTTGCTGAACATGGATATTAACATCACCTTTGCAGCTTCTGTAAAGTCACCAACAGCTCCGGGGAGATCTCCGGAGCTGAATCTGGAAGTTCCCCGACCGGTATAGGATCCTGCGGATTTCGGATCAAGTTCAATGGCTTTCGTGAAATCGGCAATTGCTCCCGGTTTATCTCCCATGGCAATTTTTACGGTTCCACGACCGGCATACGCCTTGGCTGATTTGGGGTCGCGCCGGATTGCCTTTGTAAATTCCGCAATGGAGCCCTGGACGGCTTCCTTACCGACCTTTGCGCCGGTACTCACTACTATGTTTTTTGAATTTTCTGCAGCGTTATCACAAGCCGTCGCCGTCAGAAGCATAAAGCTGACCATCGCTCCGGAGAAAATGCGTGAAATAGTTTTCAAGGGACACCTCGATATGAAATTATTGGACAAAGAGAGTTTCAGAATCATTGGTTATATGGCTGGTATCAGCAAATGAGATCAATCCGCCTTATGTTTCCGGTTATCTGAAATGTTGTTTACTGACCAATCTATTTTGAGTTTAAAGGGCTTTTGACGCAAAGAACACCCCTCCTTCTGACAGATTCCGCATGAATCGTCAATGCAGCCGTCTGTATGCACGAACAATTCGATACTCTCCCCGAAATTCTCGTTGACCAGTTTGTTCAGGCTCTCAATCTCCCTATGAGCTTCGTAAACATTGAGATACCATGGAACGGTCAAATGGCAGTCCATATGCAGGGTACTGCCGTACTTGATGATGCGCATATTATGCAGGTCAATCCAGTTTTCACGTCGATTGGCTTCCAGCAGAACGACCAGTCTGCCCAGGAGCTCCCCGTCAGCTTCATCCATGATGCCCCTGAGGGAATCGCGGATAATCCTGTAACCGGTGAAAACGATGAGAAAAGCGAAGACCAGGGCAACTGCGCTGTCCAGCCAGGCCATTCCGGTCAGGAACAGCAGGATCAGGCCGACTATTATGCCGACCGTCGAATAGGTATCGGACTGCAAATGCTTTCCGCTGGCTATCAAGGCAAGCGAACTGTTTTTCCGCCCTTGTTTAACGGCAAGCGCACCGACCAGGTAATTGATTACTGCCGTGATACTTATCAGGATGATGCCGTAATCAAGCTTTCCGACAGGCTGAGGCTCAAGGAGGTTTTTGACAGCTTCATAAATAATCAGCAGCCCGGCAACCGAAATCAATGTGCCTTCAATCGCAGCTGAAATAAATTCTACTTTTCCATGACCATATGGATGATGCACATCTTTGGGCTTCGCAGAAACATACAGGCTGTACAAACCGATGAAGGCGCTGGTGACATTCACGGTACTCTCAAGGGCATCGGTCAGGATAGCCACTGAGTTTGTCAGATACCATGCTCCCATCTTGACGATAAACAGAGCGACTCCGGTAACGGCAACAATTTTCTGGAAATTGAAATTTTGCTTTGCAACGGTCATAAATGTGATTTACCCGGTGAATAAATAGGGTCAACGAATTTTTTCTGTCATGTCTGGTTGATCGACTCCCCGATAGATCCTGAAAATGCCTGACCATTTGAAAACTTTAAACCCGAGGACACGTTCAATTTTGGCGGCTGAACAAACAGATTACCCTCCTTGACAATCAGAATATCTCCCCGAACCACCTCTCGTCCCGCAATCATAGATTACACACCATCCCTGACGACCGATGCACTGTGGGCTGGAGAGATCCCTCAGGGCATCCGGTGCGTGCTCGGTTTTCCTCTCCTGATACAGGGTAATGCCCATAAAAAAAAGCAGCATCAAGGCTTCCTGCACCTCCCCGATCACCAGACAGGCCGTTCCGCAAGCAACAAGTAGCAGGAACATCGGTTCCCGGACAATATCATATGCAGTGGAATAATTTTTAGGTCGGCCTGTAAAGGGCAGAAAATGAATTTCTTCATATCGTCTCCAGGGGAACAATAACCGTTTTCCGGGTTCAATCGAATAATTCGCCGAGGAACCCGAGAGGGCCGCCCTTTCTTTTTCTTCTGCCGGTTTTCGGATCAATGTAGTAGTCATGATCACTTTCGTGATGGCCATGATGGGACTCATCCCGGTAAGACTCCTGACCGTGGCTGACTGGACGTGACTCAACGGCCGACCTCTCAATGAGTTTATCAAGCTCCCCCCTGTCGAGCCAGATTCCTCTGCATTCAGGACAATAGTCAATTTCAATACCTTGACGTTCGGAGAGCATCAGTGCGGTATTGCATGATGGACATTTCATGGTGGTGTTCTTTTGCAAGCTTTCTTTAAGACATTACTTCATATACACATAAAAGAACTCTCTTCATTTGCCGGGCCATAATTCAGGTTTGCCGCCTGCTATACCCGAAGGCAAAACCGTTACCCTTTTGCATGTGTAATTTAGCTGCACCAGCCTTAAAGGGCTTTAAAGACCCGCTTAAAAATCGCTTAAAATTGTCTTCCCCATACCGGAAGCCGTCAATGCTTCACAAAACCACCTTGGTCCAGCATTCATTCATTGATCTGCCACCCGCACTCATGAGACTGTCTTAAAAGAAATATCAGGAACGCCAACACCCCGACAGCGCCAGGCACCAGCTTGGCAATATTATTTTAAACCTAAGGGCGGACACACAGGTCCGCCCCTACAATTACGTTTACCGGTGATCGTTGTCCGCGATAAAGACTCAAATCTCAGTCGACAAGCCCCGGCAGCGCCAGGCACCAGCGTGTCAATTCACCGGCGAGCTGCGGATCAAGCAATGAACGGGTAGAATTCTTGACTGGCGGCGTTGATGCAGAGTCCTTCTGGTTATCCATAAAGATGCCAGGCTGGTGCCTGGTGCTCCCGGGTGCGCAAGTGGCTAAATGGACGGTAATTCCTGAGTCAGGTATTTTCCGGCTGAACATTTTTGAGGAAAATTTAAGCTCGCATTCATGCTCCTTTAATGATTGCCGGGCTAAGTTATAAACAGTTGAAGGAATACGGTCCAGTACGCAGCCGCTTCAGGCAAACGAGGGTTTGGCCTTGCCATTACCTATAACCATGACACGCAGGTTACCAGTACGATGCTTGCCGATTTGAGCGTTTATTGCATTGATGAACAACCGTCACGGTCGCCCCTCATTTGCCTGTTTATTTTTTCCTGACCCGGAAATATCTCAAGCGGGTCGTCTTGATATTCATATACCTGATAGAGCTCAGCACTTGGATCAATATTCCTTTTAACGAAACAATCGACCCATCCCGGCTGCTTCACAGGCAAGAGCTGTGAAAAAGCCGACATGAATTCGCCAACCGCTTTCATGAGAAGGATTAAATTTCGCGTCAACCGGAAGATCAGGCCTCAAGTTTTGAATCATCGCTTCTGCGCCGTAACGCGCACGCCATCTTCCAGCTCGTTCGCAGGATGCAGGACCACCTTCTCCCCCTCCCTGAGCCCTCCGGTCACTTCGGCCTCATAGACGCCACGCAGACCCGTACTCACCTTGCGAACCTTTGCCCGGTCGCCGTCGATCACGAAAACCCTCCAACCCTCCGGTCCCCTGAAAAGGGCGCTCACCGGTACCCGGAGTACGCGAGCCGCCTCCTGCAGCACAATGGTGGCCTGCACCCGGAAGTTGTCTCCGAGGCGCGGCTCGGCCGTGTCGAGGAGAGCGATGATATTCACCCGTTTTTCCTCGATTCCAAGCGCGGAAACCTTCGTGAAGGCGGCAGGCTCCTTCCTGGCCACCTTTGCATACAGCGGGTTGGGGCCTCCCCACTGTTCGATCACCACCCGCTGGCCCGGCGCTACCTTGACGGCATCGGACGAAAGCACGTCTATGACAACCTCCATGGAACCGGGATCGCCGATATCGAACAGCGGCATGCCGGCGGCAACTACCTTCTCGCTCTTCTCATGGATCCTGAGCACCCGACCGTCAGCCGGGGCGGCCACGACAAACGGCTTGCCCGCCAGGCCACCGTCGATACGCGCCTGCGCGGCCTCTACCTGGTGCGATGCCGCCTCGGCCGACGAAACCGCAGCCAGCCGCTGCTTTTCGAGCACATCGGCTTCGTTTCGAGCCAGCTCCCAGTTCTCCCTCGAAACGGCCCCTTCGCGGTAAAGGTTTTCGTAACGCTGGCTGCGCAAACGCGCCTGGGCCAGGTTGACCGACACCTGCCTGCCCCGTGCATCCGCCTCCCTGAAGCTCGCCCTGGCCGATGCCGCAAGCGCCGCACCCTCGCTGTACTCCCTCGTGTTGAGCGATGGAGGAAGGATAGAGCCGACGGGGGCGCCTTTGCGGACCAGGTCCCCCTCTTCGAGCCCGCTTCTCATGAACCGGCCGGAGACCGGGGCCGCGACGATGAAGCGATCGACGACCCTGGTTACCCCCTCGTCGTCGAGCGTCACCTGCAACGCGCCCCGGCTGACCAGGCCTGCGTCGACCGGCAACGGCGCAGGCCTCAGGACAAGCAGGAGGAGGAGCAGGGCCAGCAGGACGGTGCCCCCTGTTATGATTTTTGTTCTTGATGGTTGTTTCATCTCATTCCCTTGTTTTCAATACTGCAATCAAATCAAGCGTTACCAGCCGACGCCTGACGGCAAGGCCGGAGAGCACGGCTACGGTGGAGAGTACGCCGAATGCGAACAGAAAGTTGGTGGAGCTGAAGGCCAGCGGAAGCCGGTATAGTTCAGAGCTGAGCGCAAGTGAGAGCAGCGCCGAAAGCCCGATGCCGATCAGGAAACCAAGCGGCACGGCTGCGATGCAGAAGATAGCCTGCTCTCCAAGGAGGATAAATGCAATCTCTGCCTTTGTCATCCCGAGCACCCTCAGGCTCGAAAGCTCCCTGGCCCGCTCGGAGAGCGAAATGCGTGCTCCGTTATAGACGACGGCAAAAGCCAGTATGCAGGCGAAAGAGGTCAGGATCAGGGTCGAAGTGGTCATGCTTTCGGCGATGAGTTCATCGAAGCTCTGACGCAACGCCTTGAGCATCATGATGCCCGCCACTCCCGGCATGTGCTTGAAACTCCGGAACAACGACTCCTCCCGGCTCTTGTCGATCCGCAGGTTAGCCGCGTTCAGGGCTCCTGCGTCCCCTGCCAGACGGTTCAGCTCTTCGATACGCATGTATGCCGAAAGCCCGAGGATCTCATCGATGGTGCCGGCCACAGGCACCTCGGCAACCCTCCGGGCTCCCTGCAGCAGTTCGACGCGCAGGCTGTCGCCGACCTTCACACCGAGAAGATCGGCAAGTGTCGAGGTGAGAAGAAGTCCCGAAGCAGGAAGCTCCTGCCGGTGAAGATCCTTGTCGACGAGCCTCTGCAGGCCTGCTGTTGACTGCAGGCCACGAATCGACTGGCGCCTCATCCTGTGCCCGAAAACGAGGCGTGCAGGCTCTTCACGGTAGTACTCATGTTCAAGCACTCCATCGAGAGAGCCTATGGCGTAAGCCGTTGAGGGAGGCATTGGCGTGTTGAAAATGACCGTTACATCCTCACGGTGCTTCTCGCCGAACTCCACCGAACTCATCCGGTCCACGGCATCGTAGGTGTAACGCCCGGCTATAAGGATGGCCACCGAAAGAGAGATCATCGTCACAGAAACCGCCGATTTCCAGGGACGTCGTTCAATGTTGCGCACGATGATCCTTACCGGCACGGAAAAGCTCCTGCCGAATCGGCCCCGGTCGAGCAGCCCCGGCCGGTAGGTCGGCGGTGCCTCCGGCCGCATCGCCTCGGCAGGAGGCAGGAGCACGGCATGGCGCACAGCCGCAATCGCCCCGACCAGCGCCGCCAGTATGCTCAGCAGCACGGCGATTACCGCATTTTCGGCACGAAACACATAGACCAGTTCGGCAAAATTGTAGAACTGGCCGTAGATCCTGACCAGATTGGCGCCGAGCACGGCTCCCAGCAGGGTGCCCAGTACTGCGCCGACAGCTGTCGGAACCATGGCAAAACCAAGGTAGTGCAAACCGATCTCAGTGTTGGAATAGCCCATGGCTTTCAGGACGGCGATCTGGTCGCGCTGGGTACTGACCAACCGCTGCAGCACAATGTTGAGCAGAAATACCGAAACAAGCAGGAATATGGCAGGCAGGACCGTTATCTGGGTTCCGAGCTGCTTGATCTCATCCGATATGAACCGGTCGGAAAGCTGTTCGCCCCGCCCGTAGGCCCCGAGCGAACCGTACCGGGCAAACATCTGGTCGAGCCGCATGATCACATCCTTTTCCGATGCGCCGTGCGACAGGGTCAGCGACAGGTCGTTGAAAGCACCGCTCATGTTGAGGGCCGATTCGAGCGACTTGCGGCTCATCCAGAAAACCCCGAACCGTCTCTTGTCGGGGAAAAATGCCCCCGGCTGCACTTCGTAGATATACTCAGGCGAGAGGCCGGAACCAACAACTCGGAGATCCTTCCAGCGTCCGTTGATCACAGCCCCGATCCTGGCTCCGGGCTTGAGGCCGTTTGCTCCGAGAAACGGCTTGCTGGCCACCACCTCGTCACTCGCGGAGGGTTCGATCGAACGACCTGCCGCGATGAACAGGCCGTTCAGCAAGGGTTCGCCCCTCTCGGGGATGGAGATCAGGCGGGCCGTGGCCGGTTCTTCCAGCCCCGGCACATCGATGGTGACGTCGGTCACGATCCTGGTGCTCACCGAAGCGACGCCCGGGATGCGGCTCACAGCCTCGGCAAGGAACTCCGGCGCACGCTTGAGCTGCATGAACACATCGCCGAACCTGTAGCGGCCATAATAGTTTGTACGGGAAGCCTCAAGAGAGAACTTCACGCTGCTCATCGAAACGAAAACCGCTATGCCGCAGGCCACGACCGCCGCGACGGCAAACATCTGCCCCTTGAGGTGGAGCAGGTCACGAAACAGTTTTCGGTTGAGGGTTTTCATCCGGCAGTTACCATGATAACTCTGAAGGAGAAATTTTGGTGACATTGCGCCGGTCTTCAGCGACCTCGCCGCTGCGCAGGGTGATGACCCGGTCGGCCATACCGGCTATCGATACATTATGGGTGATGACGAGGGTCGTAGTACCGAGCTCGCGATTGACC
>JAAXXK010000035.1:0-3496 GCA_013334525.1 Chlorobiaceae bacterium | reverse complement strand
TTCTCGACCTGCAACACCGGCTTGTGATCCGTAAACGTCATGACGGCAAACCTCCATGCATCCCAAACCGGTAACCCTCTAGGCGTGAATCCCCCGTGAGTTCCGGAAAGCGAAAGATTGAATCGATTTTCATGATACCTCGCAATCATATTTCGTATACATCGAATCAATAACCTCTTCCGGGCTTATTTCATTTCACTGCATCCATCCGAAAAGCTTCAAATATCGATCTTTACCCTTTTTTGCCACCAGGAGCATCAAAAAACGACACCTGATGGCTATAGTTGTCCATGACAAGGGATTAAAGGCTGATATTCGTATTTTCGCATACTATGAATCCATTCAGGAAGTGAACCTCATGTTACCGAACATCTATCTGGCGGCAACGCTTCTCCTTGCCGCAGGCCTGGCCGCAGGCATCCCTGTCGGCATGCTGCTGCGAAAAAAGCGACCCGGTGTGCGCAGGGGCCTGGTCGGGATCGACGCTTCGACGGTCGCCGGGCGCGGCGCGTTTGCCCTCAAGGCGATCAGGGAGGGAGATATCGTGGAGCAATGCCCGGCCCTCGAAGTGACCGAAAAGGATATCGGCGGAGAGCTGGTAAACTACGTCTTTTACGGCAGCGCAGAGAACAAAAGGCTTGTCGTGATGGGCTACGGAATGCTCTTCAACCACTCCTCGCAGCCCAATGTCGCCTACTATCGCCAGGACTCGGCGACCGGCGCCGAGATGGTCATCTACGCGCTGCGCGACATCCGGAAGGGCGAAGAGCTGTTCTACAATTACGGGGATGAGTGGTGGAGCACCAGGGGATGATCGATAAGGGATGCTAAAGCCGTGCGGTGAGGATTCGCCTCATCGATGAGGAGTCAAGGCCGACGGCATTGCTCTTGCTCCTTGTGGCGGTAATAATGTCATCGAAATCCTGCTCCCTGAGCCCATAAGCCCCGAGCCGGGGAAATTCGAGCTTCGCCTGCCACTCTTCGAGCCTGCCCACCAATCGATCGCATCCCTCCCTGATATTGCCACCGGGCAAACCTGTGAGAATCTCGCCTGCCTTTGCAAATTTGATAAGTGCAGGATGATCGGCTCCATGCCCGCGGAGCTGCTCGATGTTCTCCCTGGTCGACTCGGCGAGCAGGGTCGCGCAGAGCGTGCCGTGCGGAATCCCGACCAGGCCACCGACCGAGGAGGCGAATCCGTGTACGATCCCCAGCCCTGCGTTGGCGAGCGCGATGCCCGACATGAGCGCAGCGTAGGCCATGTCGGCCCGGACGGCCACCTCAGCAGCACCTTCCCCACAGGCCTTCATGAATGAGCGGCTGAAACGTTCGAGCCCGCTGCAGGCGAGAGCGTCGGTGTATGGATTGGCAAAGGGTGAGAGGTATGCCTCCAGGAGCTGGGTGCAGGCGTCCATGCCCGAGGCCGCCGTAAGTCCGGCAGGGGCTGTCACCATGAGTTCGGGATCGACGATGGCGATATCCGGCACGAAAGCGGGGTGGCGCAGCGATCGTTTGTAGCCACCGGGTCCGACCCTGCTGATGACCGCATTGTTGGTGACCTCGCTGCCGGTGCCCGAGGTTGTCGGCACGGCGATGAAGGGGACCTTGCGCCCGTCGTGGGGTAAGCATCCCTCCTGCCCCTCGATGAAGCGTTCAACGGAGTGATGGTGCAGAAGCATGGCCGAAATGGCCTTTCCCGCATCCATGACGCTTCCGCCGCCTATGGCCGCAACGACTTCGACGTTTTTTGTACGGCCCAGATCGACCGCCCGGTCGACAAGTTCAGGCGATGGTTCACCATCGACCGGCAGGTGTGTGCAATTGATGCCGTTGCGCCCGAACTCTTCCAGCAGCGCCGTCAGGCGCCCGGAACGTTGCAGGGTATGCTTGCCGGTTACCAGCAGGAGGTTTCTGCCGAAAGAGGAGCAGAAAGAGAGAAGATCAGAGATCCTGCCTGGCCCGAAGTGGATGAGGGGCAAGGGAAGCAGGGTAAAATCGGTCGCCGTTTCAATCGACATTTCCGTACATCCCCCTTCTGTTCATCGATTGGCTGCGGAAAAAAGTTTCCCGATGAAGAGCTTCGAAGGAGGAACCGTTATCCTTCAGCCACGGTTTTGGTCCTGACCTCGAATACCGGGGGCTCCATGATATGCTTCTTGACGGCACACAAATTGGCGACATTGATGACAGCATCCTTGTATTTTTCAGGAAAATCGGGCGGCAATTCGATCGTGATGGTAATTTTACCGACCCCACGGCCCGACTCGTTGGCCTGGTGGCTCTGGACGATCCTGATTCCATCGGTCGAAATGTCCCTGTTCTGGCAAAAGGAAAGTACGAAAATGCCTGCACATGTGCCGATTGATGCAAGAAAAAGGGAGAAAGGCTCCGGAGCCGTACCTTCACCGCCGGCATAGACCCCCTGGTCGGTTTTGATGGTGAATCCGTTAAAGTCGGCGTTGACCTTTTTGCCGCCTGCGAAAGATACGATCATATCGTTCATGGTGTCGAACAGCTTTTGCTTTATAAATATCCGGCCTATTCTCTAGTATAACCATATACTCATATAGAAGCAAAAGAATTCCTGATCGATCGACGGATTCAAGCATCGCGGCTCATACCACTCCTGAAAAAGGATATTTGCAGATAAGTGCGGCCGTCAGCCAGACCAGGAGTTCGGTCAGTTCGCTGCATGTGCCGAGCACATCACCGGTCACACCCCCGATTTTGCGCCAGCTCAACAGCCCGGTCGCCGATGCCGAAACGATCGCGGACAGGGTGAGCAGAAGGGCTTTCAATGGATCGTAATTCACGAGCGGCATGAGCAGCAGCAGGCTGGAGAGAAGGGCGATAAGGAGATGGGTCGTACCTGCACCTTCGACAAACGCTGTCGCGGTGCCCCCTTCGGCCCTCGCATAGGGAAGCCTCGCCGCCAGCAGCACCTGTGCCATACGCGCAAGCATGACTCCTGCGGCGATCATGCCGAAGGCGCCGTGGCGCACCAGTTCGAGAAGGAAAACCCATTTTGAGAGGCTCACCACGATCAGTGCGATCGCTCCGAATGATCCGACGTTCGGGTCTTTCATGATGCGAAGCGCAGCTTCCCTGTTGCGGCCGCCGAAAAAACCGTCGGCCAGGTCGGCAAGTCCGTCGGCATGAAGCCCCCCGCTCAGCAGGACTCCGCAGGCAAGGGCGAGCAGTGCGGCCAGTTCAACCCATCCGACCTGGGTGCCTGCCCAGGCAAGCAGCGCCTGGAATGCGCCGATCATCAGGCCGACTATCGGAAACCAGTAAAGCGAGGAGCTGAAACGCCCGGCATCCTTTCCCGGAACCGGCAGGAGCGTAAGCGTCCTGAGCGCCGTGACAAGCCCCCCCGGCATCAGCGAAGCCCCCCGACGAACGCCTGCACTCCCCTGACGAAGGCCTCCGGCTGCTCCTCCTGCGGCAGGTGGCCGCAGTCAGGAATCACCAGCAGTTCGGCGCAGGGAAGCTCGCG
>JAAXXK010000034.1 GCA_013334525.1 Chlorobiaceae bacterium | reverse complement strand
GCTGTGTGGGGAGCAGTCCAGGGCGACAGCTATCGAGCGGATACTGCCGGTTTTTGTCGATGACTGCATTGCTGTATTACCCGTTTGCCTTTTAACTTTCCGGTTCGTTTTTGCGGTCGGCCCCGAACGATTTCTGTTTATCGGCCATCGCTTTCAGCCGTTCAAAGACTTTCGCGTTGACCGTTCCCTGCGGCCAGGCGCCTTCGGCATCGGGCTCACCCGCAGAAATGCCGGTCAGGATTTCGATCCCCTCGTCGATATGCGAGATCGGGTAGATCGAAAAGAGGCCTGATTCGACCGCTTTGACGATATCGCTCCTGAGCATCAGGTTCGTGACGTTCGAGGCCGGGATCAGCACCCCGTGGCGTCCGTTCAGCCCCCGCCCGACGCACAGGTCGAAATAGCCCTCGATTTTTTCATTGACTCCCCCGATCGCCTGCACTTCGCCGTACTGGTTGACCGACCCGGTCACGGCGAGCCACTGCCGGATGGGGAGGCCTGATATTGCGGAGAGCAGCGCGTAAAGCTCTGCCGAAGAGGCGCTGTCTCCCTCGACGCCGCTGTAGGACTGCTCGAAGACGAGGGTTGCCGAAAGCGAGAGTGGCTGGTCGGCGGCATAGCGCGCGCCGAGGAATCCCGAGAGGATCATCACCCCTTTGGAGTGGATGGGGCCGCCCATTTCAACCTCACGTTCGATGTCGATCACTTCGCCCTTGCCTAGCCGGGCCCTGGCCGTAATCCGGCAGGGATGTCCGAAACTTTTGTCACCAAGCGAATAGACGGCAAGGCCGTTGATCTGGCCGACTTTCTCGGAGTCGGTATCGATCAGGATGGTGCCTCGCATCATGGCCTCCCTGAGGCGCTCCTGAAGGCGTGAGGCGCGATATTGCTGCCCGTCAAGAACCGCCTGTACATCACCAGCTGTCACCATATCCCTGCCGGTGCCGATGGCGAGGTGGTTAGCCTCGCGGACAAGGTCGCAGATGCTTTGCAGGTTCGTGGTGAGCTTGGTCGAATCACCCGCCATTCGGGAGCCCTGCTCGATGAGCCTGGCTACCGCGCCGCGATCGAAATGGCAAAGGTTTTCGCTGATCGCCATCGATCCGATCAGCCGGGCGTAGGCAAGGTGGGATTCATGGTTCCGCTCCATCTCGTCCTCAAAATCGGCCGCTACCTTGAAGAGCTCCTTGAAGTCGGGGTCATAGGTGCTGAGCAGGTAATAGAGCCTGCGTTCGCCGAGGAGTATGATCTTGACGTCAAGGGGAATGGGTTCGGGTTCAATGGAGATAGTGCTGACCAGGCTGTAGAGCTGCGCGAGCGATTCGACGCGCACCTGCCGGGTGCGTATCGCTTTTTTAAGGGCTTCCCATGCGAAGGGTTCCTGGAGCAGCCTCCGGGCGTCGAGCACAAGGTAACCGCCGTTGGCCCGGTGGAGGGCGCCCGGTTTGATCAGGGTGAAGTCGGTTACCAGGGTGCCCATCTGCGAGGAGTGCTCTATGTCGCCGATCAGGTTCAGGCATGAAGGTTTGTCTTCGAGAATCACCGGTGCGCCATCCATGCGCTCGTTGTCGACCATCACATTGACCTGGTAGCGGATAAAGAACCGGCTCCTGTTCATCGGCTTCCTTGAAGCAGGCATCATGCCGGCCTCCTGGTCGGGCGCATCTTTTTCAAGGAACTGCCCGAAGTTTGCAACGATATCGT
Organism: Chlorobiaceae bacterium; assembly: GCA_013334525.1. Taxonomy (GTDB): domain Bacteria; phylum Bacteroidota; class Chlorobiia; order Chlorobiales; family Chlorobiaceae; genus Chlorobaculum. The sequence continues at coordinate 26,003 of JAAXXK010000034.1, read as the reverse complement.
TTTCGACGCTTTCCAGGTAGCGGACGACGTCGCCGAACTCCTGGTATTTAGAACGGATCTCACCTACAACTGGTTTGAGCGCGAATTCCGAAACCTCACTGTTCAGCTCATTGAGCTTTTCGGCGGTTTCACGGTTCCATTTGGGTATCTGCACCATGATCGATTGCAGGCTGTCCCTGAGCCTGTCGATCTCTTTTTCGACGTTTGCGCGATACTCTTTTTTCAGGCGCATGTAACTGTCGGAGTCGATCACCTGCCCCTTGCGGGTAGGGGCGAAAGCGAATCCTCCCGGTGTGCGTATCAGGGCGATGTCGTGCTGCTTCGCATCTTTTTCGAGTTTGTCGATAGCGCTGGTCTGCATTTCCTGGAACGATTCCCGGATCTCTTTTTCCCTCGACTGGTACTCTTCGCTGCTGAAGGCCGCCGGTATGATACCGAACAGGGTTTCAACCAGATGATCCATGTCGTTGCTGAGCACGCAAGCTTTTCCTGGAGGCAGGCGGAGCGCCTTCGGGTTCCTCGGTTTGTCGAAGTCGTAAACATAGCACCAGTCGTCGGGATGTGGTGAGCCGGGTGCAAGGCTGTTCAGGAACTGAAGTACGGTGGTTTGCTTGCCGGTGCCTGAAGGGCCGAGCGCGAAGAGGTTGAAGCCATCGTGCCTGATGCCCATGCCGAGCCGGATGGCGTCAATGGCACGTTGCTGGCCGGCGATTTCGGTTGTGCCGTCAAGGTCAGCAGTGGTGTTGAACTCAAACTCTCCGGGGTCGCATTTGCTGAACAGCTGGGAGGGGGCAAGCTTTTCAGGTGCCTGCATGTCGGATGCTCCTTTTTTTTCCGGTCGAGAAGAGCTTTGAGATTGGTGAACGGATTCTGCCGGAACCAGAGGTACGTTCCAATGAGGCCAGTCCCATCAGTCAACCGTGAGCTTCGGTTGACAGCAAGGATTTCATGCAACATGCCTCATATGGTAGAACAGCCGGGTTGCATGAAATGGTTCCCTGAAGCTCAATCAGGCCTGGTCGGCGTCATCGATGCTCTTGCGAAGGTGTACCGGTTCACCCTCCTGTTTCCTCAGCCGGAGGTTGAGCATTTCCACGCACACGGAGAAGGCCATGGCAAAATAGATGTAGCCTCTCGGGAATTCAAAGCCCGCTCCTTCGGCAAGCAGCGTGACCCCTACGAGGATCAGGAAGCTGAGGGCCAGCATTTTGATGGTCGGGTGTTGATCGACGAACTCTCCGATCGATTTCGAGGCGACCATCATGATTCCGACGGCGATCATGATGGCGAGGATCATGACCGGGATATCCTTGACAAGTCCGACGGCCGTGATGACTGAATCGAGTGAGAAAACGATATCGATGATGGCGATCTGGATGAGCGTCGCCACGAATCCTGATGCCGAAGCCTCCTTTGGGTCCTGCTCGATACCTTCGAGGCTCTGGTGGATCTCCTGCGTGCTCTTGGCGAGCAGGAACAGCCCGCCTCCGATGAGGATGATGTCCCGGCCGGTTACACCGTGGGTGAAAATGGAGAAGATGTTCTCTTTCAAGCCCATGACCCAGGTGATCGAGAGCAACAGGGCGATCCGGGTGAGCATGGCAAGGCCGAGGCCGAGAATCCTTCCGGAACGTTGCTGCCCGGCGGGCATCCGGCCGACGATGATGGTGATGAAGATGATATTGTCGATGCCCAGGACGATTTCGAGTGTCGTCAACGTTGCGAGCGCGATCCAGGCTTCAGGCCGAAAAATCCATTCCATGAGGGGTAATGCGGAAAATTTTTAATTGATGTCTGTTATTGCAATGTAGCTCCGAAGAGCATGATCAGCAAAATACCGGTTTTTAAGGTGAATATTCTACATTTATACAACAGGTTCCCTAATGGCTGACCAAATGATATGACCGAACAGTACGACGAAGCAGCGCATGCCGGATTGAAACGATGTTTCGACAGCGGCAGGACGCGCCCTTTTGCATGGAGGGTTGCGCAGCTTCGTGGGCTTGCCTCTTTTCTCCGGGATCAGGAGGCTTCGATCGCCCGTGCCGTATATGATGATTTCCGGAAGCCGGAGCCTGAAATGTTTCTTACCGAAACCGGTTATCTTGTCGGCGAAATCAACCATGTTGTTAAAAACCTTCGCCGCTGGATGCGCCCCCGCCGGGTATGGGTGCCCCTGCATTATCTGCCTGCCAGGGCCATTGTCGAGCGGGAGCCGCTTGGCGTAGTGCTGGTCATCGGCGCATGGAACTATCCTCTCCAGCTCTGCCTGGCCCCGCTCATCGGGGCGATCGCCGGCGGCAACTGCGTCGTCGTCAAACCCTCGGAACTGGCTCCTGCAACCTCTCACCTGCTCGCATCCACCCTTCACCGGTACCTCTATCCGGATGCCGTGAGAGTGGCCGAGGGCGATTCGGAGCAATCCGCCGAACTGCTGCGTCACCGGTTCGACCGGATATTTTTTACCGGGAGCCGCCGGAAGGGAGTGGAGGTGATGCAGGCTGCGGCCCGTCACCTTACCCCGGTGACGCTCGAACTCGGCGGGAAATGTCCCTGCATCGTCACGGAACATGCCGATCTCGGCGTTGCTGCCCGGAGGATAGTCTGGTCCAAATTCCTCAATGCCGGCCAAACCTGCATTGCGCCTGATTACCTGCTGGTGCACGAAGCCGTCGAGGAGCGCCTGATGGCTTTGATGAAGGAGGCCATGGAGAGCTTTTTCGGCCCGAACCCGAAACAGAGCCCCGATTTCAGCCGCATCGTGGACCTCAGGAATTTTCGCCGGCTCGCGGATTTACAGCACGAAGGCGAGGTGGTCGCGGGCGGCGAATCGGACGAATCGGCTCTCTATATCGCGCCAACCATCCTCCGGGGGGTGCTGCCCGGCTCACCACTGATGCAGGAGGAGATTTTCGGCCCCGTGTTGCCGGTTCTCTCATTCAGGTCGCTGGAAAAGGCGTTGGAGATCGTTCGTTCGGAGCCCGAACCGCTTGCCGTTTACCTGTTTTCCCGTGATCGCCGTGAGTTCGGCCAGCTGAGGCAGAAGACTCTCAGCGGAGGCATCTGCTGGAATGACCTTCTCTTCCAGGCCTCAATTCCCGGGCTTCCTTTTGGGGGCAGGGGCTTGAGCGGCATGGGCGTCTATCATGGCCGGGCCGGTTTCGAGACCTTTACCTCCCCGAGGAGCGTATTGACCCGTACCGGTTTCCCCGATCCGGATCTTCGCTATCCGCCATACAGCGCAGGCAAATTCCGCCTGCTCAGGAAAATCGTAACAATGTTTTCATAGCACATGGATAACCAAAAGAGTGAGAAGGTGGCCCCGATGACGGGCCCGGGAGGCAGGGTCGGCCTGGCCTTCGGTGGTGGGGTGGTGCTTGGTGCGGCGCATATCGGCGTGCTTAAGGCGATGCATGAGGTGGGGTTCAAGACTGATTGCGTCTCGGGTACAAGCATCGGCGCGTTCGTGGCGGCCCTGCATGCGTTCGGAAAAAGCTGGGAGGAGATCGAGGATATGGTCCTGGATCTTGACTGGTCGGATCTTTCAGGCCTTACCTTATCCGGCTACGGCCTGCTGTCGATCAGGAAATTCGGAGGCATCGTCAAAAATATGCTCGGCTCATGCCGGATAGAGGATGCACCTGTGCCGCTGGCGATTGTCACGACCGATATCTGTACCGGCAGGAAAGTGGTGATGAGAAGCGGGGATGTGGCTCAGGCCGTCATGGCCAGCTCTTCGATTCCAGGTATTTTCAAGCCCGTGGAGCAAGACGGAATGCTGCTGGTCGATGGGGTGCTGACCGAGAACGTACCGGTATCTCCCCTTGCCGATATGGGTGCAGAAAGAGTTGTCTGTATCGACCTTCTCGGCAAGCACATCTTCAGGAGGCCGGAACATATGGCCACCTTGCTGCTCAATGCGTTCTATACTGCCATGCAAGCCATTTCGAAAATCCAGATTGAAAATGCCGACCTGGTGATCAGTCCCGATCTTTCAGGTTTCAGCCTTGTCGACATGTCGGCAGTGCCTGCCATAATCGAAACCGGCTACCGCGAGTCGCTACCCGTGCTCAGGGAGTGGATGGAGCGCAAGGTATGAAATGGTTGTTTGCCATTTTCGGTACCGTAATGCTGCTTTTTCGGCCGGTATCCTCCAGGGCCGCCTTCCCGCAGGCAGATAGGGCCATGGGCATTGCCCTGCCGTATGCATCGGGAGTGAAAGTCAATGGCTCCTATCTCGGCGATTCCGATTACGATCTCTCGGCGACCAGGGGCGGAAAGGTTTCGGCGAACGATGAAGGGCGATTGCTCACCGGACGGGTGTTGAACCAGCGAAGCGGCCTGGACTGGCAGGGCAGCAACTTCTCGGTGCTTAGCTTCATGGCGGATTGCATGCTCGAATTCAGCACACGGGACGAACTCGTGTTTCGTCCGTATGTATCAACCGGCCTCAGTTACGGGACCATCGACATGGAGTCGCTCGGTCGGGATTCGGACGATACAGCCATGATTATGCAGTTCGGGGCAGGAGTCGGTATACAGTTGTCGCCGGAAGTGACCCTGGATGCCCGTTACCGGTATCTCCATCCGTTCGAACGACGGATGCGGGTGGAGGGAGTGCCCGTCGATATGGATATCGGCACCCACAACCTCCTGTTCGGGATGCGGGTCATTTTCTGAGCTACCGACAGGAACCTTGACGGGTGTGTGTGCGTTGATTTTACACAGTGGTCATTCTGGACGGTCAGGAGCGGTAGGGCTTGTTCCTGCTTCCCCTTTTTTGTAAACTGAAGGTGAATCCCTCCTGGTTACGGCTCGATCCTCTCTTTCACCTGAGCCTGTTATTGCAAGCTATAGTTCGGTATTTACTGGTTTGTGACGTACAATTTCTCGCGATTGCCCATCTCCGTTGGTGTTGCCGGTGCGTTCCCGAAGAGTCGACATTACAACAGTGAAATGCAAGGAGGAGCCCATGCCAATGCGCAGGTTACGGGATTATCTCGACAGCAATCATGTCCGGTATTCCGGCATAAGCCACTCTCCGGCCTACACGGCCCAGGAGATCGCTGCCGCCGCACATGTGTCGGGGAAAGCGATGGCTAAAGCCGTCATGGTCTCTATCGGCGGCAAGATGGCCATGGCGGTCATTCCTGCCCCAAGGCACCTTGATCTTGAGCTGCTTCGGGCCTTGATCGGCAACGATGAGGTGGAACTTGCCGAAGAGAAGGCCTTCAGCGGCATGTTTCCTGAATGCGAAATCGGTGCGATGCCTCCTTTTGGCAATCTTTACGGTATGGAGGTTTACGCCGATGATGAACTTGACGAAGCCGAAGAGATCACCTTCAACGCCGGTTCACACAACGAGATCCTGAGGCTTTCATGGGCCGATTACAAAAAGCTGGTGAACCCGCTGATGGCAAGACTCTCCCTGAAGCTGTGAGCTGTCGTTCTTCATGCGGGTTTTTACGCAGGAAATATTACCTTTGACAGTGCAAAAACCTGTCACAGGCAGTGCAGCGACCGACCGGGCTTTCGGGGTTCGGCCGGAGCCTCCCGGTAACGGGTCATCGAAACGATTCTCAGCTTTCGCCGACTTGCGATATGAAGATAGCCTTATATGCCGGAACCTATGTAAAGGACAAGGACGGAGCCGTACGTTCGATTTACCAACTGGTCGCGTCCATGATCAGGAGCGGTCATCAGGTCGCTGTCTGGTCTCCGGACATTTCGGAACAGGAGGACTCGGCCGTCATGGTTCACAAGGTGCCGTCGGTTCCTGTACCTCTTTACCCGGATTACCGCATCGGTTATTATCTGGCAAGGAACGAACGGGAAATCGATCGCTTCGCACCTGATTTCATCCACATATCGACACCTGATTTCGTCGGAAATAAATTCCTGCAGTACGCAAGGAAACGGAAGATTCCCGTCAGCTCTGTTTTTCACACCGATTTTCCCTCATATCTCAGCTACTATCACCTCGGTTTTGCCCAGGAGGCGGTATGGCGCCACCTTGTTCGTTTTTACAATGCCTGCGATATCGTACTCGCTCCCAACGAATCTGTCCGGGCCAAGCTTGCCGCTCGCGGTATCCGTAATATCGAGGTCTGGTCGAGAGGCGTCGACAAGGAGCTGTTCGACCCTGCGCGCCGTTCCGAGGCGCTTCGCCGTAGCTGGAACGCATCCGGAAAGATGGTGATCGTCTATACCGGAAGATTCGTGTTCTACAAGGACATCGAGGTTGTGATGAGCCTCTATGAGCGATTCATGGACTCAGGTTACGCTGACCGTGTCAGATTCATCATGATCGGCTCCGGACCCGAGGAGGAGCTGATGAGACGGCGGATGCCCGATGCGGTTTTTACCGGTTACCTGACAGGCAGTGCGCTTCCTGAAGCCTATGCAAGCGGAGACGTGTTCCTTTTCCCTTCAACTACCGAAGCGTTCTGCAACGTCGTCCTCGAAGCGATTTCGTCCGGCCTGCCTGCTGTGGTATCCGATTCCGGAGGCTGCATGGAGCTGGTCAGGCGATCCCAGGCCGGCATCGTCGCAAAGTCCGGCGACATCGATCAGTTTTTCGGCGCCCTTGTGCGGCTCATCCAGGATGGCGACGAGTTGAGCGCCATGAGGAGCCGGGGACTCGCATTTGCTGAAAACAAATCATGGACGGCCATCAACGGCGAACTGATCAGCCGATACCAGCAGATGTCCGACGCCGTCACTGCCGGCCGGTGAACGATGCTGCCGGTATATTTGTTCTCCAGAATAGATCCAGCTCTCTTTTCACCCGTTTTTCCTGACCGTGTCTTCATTACAGTCATACGAAGGGCTGTCTCGAAGGGGAGCATTTTATTCCGGAAACGCAGTTGCCTGCTATCGGTGAATGGTTTACGGAAAAATCTCAACCATTAAGGAGTCATACCCATGAATGCAGGATTTATCGGTCTTGGAAAGATGGGGCTCAATATGGTGGAACATTTGCTCGAACTCGGCCATCGCGTTGTGGTGCAGGATCTTTCACAGGAGGCGGTCGAGGCCGTATCGGCCAAAGGGGCTGTGCCGGCGAGTTCGCTCCAGCACCTTGTCGGTGAGCTTGAAACCCCGAGGATCGTCTGGATGATGGTGCCTGCCGGCAGGGCCGTCGATGCGGTACTGGGAGGGCTTACGCCTTTCCTGAACCGCGGCGACATCGTGATCGACGGGGGCAATTCCAGGTACAGCGATTCGGTCGCCCGTGCGGGCAGGCTCGGAGAGCAGGGCATTCGATATCTCGATGTCGGCACGAGTGGCGGCCTTGATGGCGCACGGCACGGCGCCTGCATGATGGTCGGGGGGAGCCGTGAGGCTTACGATTTGGTCGAGCCGCTGCTCAGGGATATGTGCGTTCCAAACGGTTGCGGTTACATGGGCGCTTCAGGGTCGGGCCACTTCGTCAAAATGGTGCACAACGGCATCGAGTACGGGATGATGCAGGCGATGGGAGAAGGGTTCGACCTGCTCGAATCGAGCGGATACGACATTGACCATGAAACCGTTGCCCGCGTCTGGTCGAACGGATCGGTCATCAGGGGCTGGTTGATGGAGCTTGCTGAAAAGGCGCTGGCCAAAGACGGCAGTTTATCCTACCTCGGCGGATCTATCGCCGATTCGGGCGAAGGGCGATGGACAGTCGAAACGGCCCTTGAACTTGGCGTATCGGTTCCCGTGATCGCCGAGGCGGTGTTCCGCAGGTTCGGTTCCAGGCGACCTGACAATTTTTCCGACAAAGTGGTCTCCGCGCTCCGCAACGAGTTCGGCGGCCACGGCTATACTCCTGCCGCAGGAAAGGATGCTTCGTCATGAGCGGCCCGACGGACAATTTCACGATCATCATTTTCGGGGCGGGCGGAGATCTTGCGTCGAGAAAGCTTTTTCCCTCCATCTACCAGCTTGCCCGCTGGGGGCAACTCCCGCCGGCATATCGGGTGATCGGCGTCGGTCGCGCCGGCCAAAGCCATGAGGAGTTCCGTCGTGTGGTAAAGGAGAGGGTCATGGAGCTCTCCCCGGAATCGATCGACGATCCTGCCCTTTTCGATGAGTTCTGCCGGCAACTGTTTTATGTCAATGCAGATCTCGACGATATCGACGGCTATATGTCGCTGCATGACGAAATCATGAAGCCTGGAGCAGAAGAGGCGGTATGCAACAACCTTCTCTTCTACCTTTCCACACCGCCTAGCCTTGCGCCGGGCATCGTCCACAACCTGGTTCGCGCCGGACTGGGCGGTCGCGGCCACTCCTGCCCGGGATGGCGCAAGATCATCGTCGAGAAACCGTTTGGCCATGACCTGGAGAGCGCCGTCGAGTTGAACCGGATTCTTGAAGAGGCTTTCGAAGAGCGCCAGATATACCGGATCGACCACTACCTCGGCAAGGAACCGGTGCAGAACATCATGGTGCTGCGCTTCTCCAACGGCATGTTCGAGCCACTCTGGAACCGGCAATACATCGCCCAGGTCCAGATAACCATCGCCGAAGAGTTCGGTATCAGGGGGCGGGGCGCCTATTACGAGGAGGCAGGGCTGCTGGGCGACATCATCCAGAACCACGGACTCCAGCTTCTTGCGGCCATCGCCATGGAACCTCCGGTGGAGCTCAGCCCCGACGCCATAAGGGACGAGAAGGCAAAAGTATTGAAGTCGGTCAGGCTTTTCAGCAGTGAATCGGTAAACGACTCCGTCGTGCTCGGCCAGTATGAAGGGTACCGGTTCGAAAAAGGGGTCGCTGTCGACTCGAATATCGAAACCTGTGCGGCCGTCAGGTTCAACCTTGACAACTGGCGCTGGTCAGGCGTGCCCTTCTACATGAAAGCCGGCAAGTGCCTCTCCCGGACGGTGACCGAAATTGTGATCACCTTCAAATGCCCTCCCCAGAACTTCTACGCGAACAGCGCCGCACTGAGCTGCACGCCCAACCAGGTGATACTCGGCATACAGCCGGACGAGACCGTGGCCATCAGGTTCGGCACAAAGCGGCCGGGCGAGGAGATGGTCACCGATCCGGTATTCATGAAGTTCGATTACCGCACCTCGTTCGCCGAGAGGGGATTGACTCCCTACCATCGCCTGGTGCTTGACGCCATCGCCGGCAACCAGATGAATTTCATCCGGCGCGATAGCGTCGAACGCTCATGGAGCATCATCGACAGCATCAGGGATGCGCTTGCCGGCCAGGTTCCCGAACCCTATCCGGTGAACTCCTGGGGGCCGGAATCGTCGGTGCGGATTTACGGGTGAAGGAGCTGCGGTGAAGGTTCGGCAACGAACCAGCGCGCCTGGCCATGGAGCGGGTTGACCATGCCGGCCGGGAGGTCAGGGCGATTGCCGTCGTGGATTGACCGGGCGAGCTCGTATCGCCCTGCCGGTACAAGGAACATGACCGATCTTGCATGGTTGATGACCGGCAGGCTCAGCGTCAGGCGGCTGCATGGTGGGTTGGCCCCGGGCGCGTCAACCGCGATGACCCAGCGTTTCCGTTCATCCAGCGCCTTGCGTTCCCCCGGGAAAAGCGATGCCGTGTGGCCATCGTCGCCGAGCCCGAGCAGGACGAGGTCGAATGACGGGAAGTCGCTGTTCGCCGCGCCCAAACCTTTGCGGAAAAACGCCCGGATCTGCTCCTCGTAACGAAGCGCGTCCGCTTCCGGTTCCCCGGACTCGACCGGCATCCTGAAGAGGTTCTCCTTCCTCACGCCCCCCTTCACCATGAGCGTTCGGCTCACCATGCCATAATTGCTGTCTGGATGGCCGGTCGGCACGTAGCGTTCATCCCCCTGGAACACGAAGGTTTCCGCCCATGGCAACGTGATCGCTTCATCCCCTTGGGCAGGGTAATGAAGGGAAAGCGGACGCGAGTAGCCGGATTTTTCAAGGAGCCCCTTCCGGAGGCCCAGGGCGAGCTGCTCATACACCCGTTTCGGAGTCTTGCCGCCCGAAAGCACCAGCGTGAAGCGGCCCCGATCGGCTACCGCCCGGTATGCCGTTGCCGTTATGAATGCTGCAGCCCTTTTGGCCAGCGCCGTTTCGCTATCGGTTATCCAGCTGTTCATGCCTTTTCTGTCTGGCTTTCCTTATCCCTTTTTGCCTGCAGCAGCTCTTTGACCACCTCGGTGATGTGCGGGCCGGTGAAGCCGAAGGCTTCGAAAAGCGTGGCTCCGGGTGCGGAAGCCCCGAATCGGTCCATGCCGATTACCCTGCCCTCCGGTCCCGCGATGCCATCCCATCCGAAGGGCGAAGCGGCTTCGATGACCACCCGTGTCCTTACGGCAGCAGGCAGTACCTTCTCCCTGTATGTGTCCGGCTGCTCGTCGAACAGCTCCCTGCATGGCATCGAGACGACCCTGGCGGCGACTCCCTTCTTTTCGAGCAGCTCCTTCGCGGCCATGGCCGGGTGTACCTCCGAACCGGTGGCGACCAGTATCACCTTTTGTCCTCCGGCGTTCTCACTCCAGTCTGAGAGGATGTAGGCTCCCCTGGATGTTCCGCTCAATATCGGCAGGCGTTCGGCGTCCAGCCGGGGCACAGACTGGCGGGTGAGGACGAGCGCCACTGGCCTCCTGCGCGACAGGGCGAGCCTCCACACGGCCAGTGTTTCATTGGCGTCGGCAGGGCGCATTACTTCAAGGCCGGGTATGGCCCTCAACATGGCGAGCTGTTCGATCGGCTGGTGGGTCGGGCCGTCCTCCCCGACGCCGATGCTGTCGTGCGTGAAGATGAAAATCACGTGGAGCTGCATCAGGCACGAAAGTCGCAGGGCGGGTTTCAGGTAGTCGGAGAAAATGAGGAAGGTGCCGCCGTAAGGCACCAGGATCCTGGAGAGGGCCATGCCGTTCATCATTGCCGCCATGGCGTGTTCCCTGATCCCGAAATGAATATTGAACCCCTCGAAATGCCCTTCGGATATATCGATGGCCCCGACCAAACCCGTACCGGTCGATGGACCCAGATCAGCAGATCCTCCTGCCAGGAACGGTACTTTTCCGGCAAGGGAGGCGAGAAGAGTTTTGAAGGCCTGACGGGTGGCCATCGCATCTCCAGGCCCGAACGGCTTCAAACCGGGAAGCCAGGTTTCCGGCATTTCGCCCTTCATGAGCGTTTCAATGGTGTCGGCCAGCTCCGGTTGTTCCCCGCAGAACCTTTTCCAGCGCGATTTCCAGTCGGCTTCAAGGGCCGCACCTTTGGTAACGGCACTCCGGAAATGATCCCGAACCGACTCCGGGATTACGAACGACTCATCTTCAGGGAACCCGAAGCGCTGTTTGAGCAGCCTGGTTTCGGCGGCGCCGAGCGGTTCGCCGTGGGCGGATGATGTTCCCGCCTTGTTGGGGCTTCCATAGCCGATGGTGGTGTGTGCGATGATCATCGACGGTCGGTCGCTTTGGCCCCTGGCCGCTTGCACGCAGTTTTCGATCGCCTGAAGATCGTTACCGTCGATTTCGTCGACATGCCATCCATAGGCTTCGTAACGCTTGTGCACATCTTCGGTGAAAGAGAGGTTCGTCGAACCCTCGATCGAGATGCCGTTGTCGTCGTAGAGGCAGATGAGCTTTCCGAGCTTCAGGTGGCCGGCGAGCGAGGATGCTTCGGAACTGAGCCCCTCCATCATGTCTCCGTCGCTGCAGATGACGTAGGTGTGGTAGTCGATAACGGCAAGCTCCTCCGTGTTGAGCCTTGCCGCCAGCATCCGTTCGGCCAGGGCCATTCCGACAGCCGTGGCGATGCCCTGGCCGAGAGGGCCGGTCGTCATCTCGACTCCGGGGGTATGGCCGTATTCGGGGTGTCCGGGGGTTTTGCTGCCGAATTGGCGAAACGCCTTCAGGTCGTCAAGCCCGAGGTCGTAACCGCAAAGGTGCAGCAGGGAGTAGAGCAGCGCCGAACCGTGGCCTGCAGAGAGCACAAAACGATCACGGTTGAGCCAGGAGGGGTTAGACGGGTTGTGGCGCATGATTTTCGTGAAGAGCGCATAGGCCATGGGAGCAGCGCCCAGTGGCAGCCCTGGATGGCCTGACCTGGCCTTTTCGACCATGTCGACGGAAAGCAGCCTGACGGTGGTTATGGCTTCGGCATCGATGATACTGGTAGTGCATTCCATGAGTGAAGTGATGTGTTATCGCAGGAGGGCTTGTTCTTTTCATTATACGTTTGGCGACCCCATCGAACCATGCTCAGGATTTGCGTAATGACCGGCCCGGCAGTAAATTTACTTTCGATGCACCTGGAAATATAACACTCCCCGGGGCGTACCTGTTCCGCAAAACTATTGAATCTGTACACCAATGCCCCTTGCCGACGGTTACGGCGTCCTTGTCGGGACGCTGCAAAGTTATCGCTGCGATGCCGGGCATACCGACGGCCATTATTACCACTGCACCCTGATTGTCAGCACCCCCTACGGCCCCTATCCCTGTCCCATTGATCTCGACAGCAAGGCAAACAGGATCGGGATCGAGTGGCGGATCGTTGAACTTGGTAAACCGGTAAAGCTTCTGCTTTCCCTGATCAGGGATGGGTGGCACAGCATTGGTGACGATACGGCTTCCGGAGCGATCGATTACTACAGGAGCCCTGAACTGAAGGGTGACGGCATCTGGAAACATGGAACCGGACGCGAAGCCTTCATTGACCTCGAAGCCCTCATCCGTCATAGCCGACGGCTTTTCGTTTACGGCGAACCGTTCAGGAACGGGGTGCATGGAGTGCACAACATCCACCAGAACCAGGGCGATCCGGACTCAAGCCGATGGGCGCATGAGAACGCTCCATGGCAGGACGGCGGCCTGATTGTCGAACGCGGCGACGGCACCATGGCGGCTTTTCTCTGCCGGTTCAGCACCCAGCGCAAATCCCCCGAAGACGAGCAGGGCGAAGAGGTTTCCCCGGCCAGCCGCTGATATGGTGAGCAGGCTCATCCGGGCCCTGGTCAATGCGGTATGCTTCCTTAGATGTCGGTGGGCTTCAGCATGGTTTGCCCGGAAATGACGTCCCATATTCAGGCTTGCAATCCATTATACTGATACCATGAAAAAAAAATTGATCGTTGCGTTCATGCTTTGCGTTCCGGCCTTCATGCCGGCGCTGCATGCTGAAGAACAGGGGATTTCCGTTACCGCTTCGGGCTCTGTCAAGGTCCGGCCCGATATGGCGGTGTTCAGGGCCGTAGTCCAGTCGTCGGACAGGGATGCCCGCAAGGCGGCGGCAAAGACCTCCGAGACCTGGAGTGCGCTGCAGCAGGCATTGCGTTCCGCAGGCATACCTGTCGATGACTCTCCTTCGGCAGGTTACACGGTATATCCCGAATGGGTATGGGACAAGCCCTCCGGCAAGAACGTGCTCAAGGGATATATAGCACGTCATGTCGTCAGGGTTACCGTTCGCGACCTTCGGTTGACCGGGGCGGCGGTTGATGCCGCCGTGCAGGCCGGGGTTGGAAATGTCGAAGATATTCAGTTCTCCTCTTCCAGGCAGGAGGCACTGCGGAGGGAGGCTCTCGACCAGGCGGTAAGGAAAGCCCGCATGGACGCCGAGGTGATGGCAAATGCCGCAGGCGGTAAGCTTGGTCCCCTTATGGACCTGGCTGCCGATCAGCAATCGTTTCCAAGGGGAGGCCAGGATATGATGATGCTTAAAGCGGCACCGATGGCAGCTCCGGCAACGGAGATCGCACCGGCCGAAGAGGAGGTCTCGGTTACCGTGCGCTCCCGCTGGCACTTCATCGGCGCGACGGGCAAATAACTGTCGGCCGTCGGCAAGCGGAGGGTGTCGCGTTGGATTTTGGCCGTTTGATCAGCAAGGATGCCGATGAAAAAACATATTCCTGATCGGTATGAGCCTTCCCGGAGCCAGCACTAGATGGCTAGTGTGTTTTTTGCAAAGAAGCTGAGAAAAGGGGAATTGGTTTCAAAAGGATGAGGGTGTCTCAAAAGACAAGATGATGCCGACACAGTGCACCCCTGGGAGCGCCAAGCACCAGCTTGGCATCTTCATGGATGTCCAAAAAGTCTCTGTATCAACGCTACCGGATAAGAATTCTACCATTTCATTGCTTTATCTGAAGCTCGCCAGTGAATTGCCAAGCTGGTGCTTGGCGTTCCCGGGGTTTTGGCGTTCCTGATTTTTCTTTTCAGACAGCCTCATTTTCGTAGCCCCAGGCACCGGCGATTTGGTGTCGATTTGGGGGAATCTTTTACCACATCTCTTTTCGATTGGCGGCCTTGCCGACAGCAATCTGACTTGATCTTTCGCATAACCGCTGACCGGGTTATGTTTCAAACCTCCGGCAGAGCCAGGCAGGTGATGCCCTTTTGGCTCAGTAAAAAAAGGTTATCTTGTAATTTGTAAAAAAGGCTTGCCGGGATTATTGGCTCAGCCTTTGTGCACCGGATTGCCACCCCGATTGTCATGGCTGCCTGCTGCCGATTTCCCTGAATATGAGACCCATTACTATTATGCACGGGTACCATTGGTGTATCCGAACCATGAGGAATCTGTATTATGATTAGAGGAATATTTGTTTTTCTGTTGATGTTTATGGCGTTGCCCATGACCAGCAGTTCTGTTCCTGTTACTGATTTTCCTGAAATAAGCCAGCTTGTTCCGGAGGCTCCCGCCCCGGGTTCCATCACAGCAATCAACCCCAGGGCACTCGATCTTGCCGTGAAAGGTTACTACAACCTCAAGCGCCAGGGTCTTATCCGCCGTGAAGGGATTGTTACCCTCATCGATTTCGACAAGCCTTCGGTCAGCGAGCGCCTCTACGTCATCGATATCGATAACAGAAAGGTGCTGCAATCTTCACTGGTAGCCCACGGTAAAGGTAGTGGCGAAATTCTGCCGACCAAATTCTCAAACAAGCCCGGATCGAACAAAAGCAGCATCGGTTTTTACCTGACCGAAAATACCTACAATGGAAAGAACGGCTATTCGCTGGTTCTGAAGGGGCTGGATCGCGGCATCAACGACAAGGCCGCGATGAGAAGTATTGTGATCCACGGAGCGGACTACGTTTCCAGGGAGTATATCAACATCCATGGCCGTCTTGGCCGAAGCCGCGGCTGCCCTGCATTGTCGATGGAGAGTTACCAGCAGGTGATCGACCTGATCAAGGAGGGTACCTGCCTGTTTATTTACCATACCGGACGGGATTATGCCTCCAGATCAGGAGTCCTGAATCCAGGCACCGCTTCCAGGAGTGTGCGTTCGGTTAATCCTGCTTAATGTTTATCAGCTTAATGACCCCGATTTTATTGCTCTGGTTTGCAGCGCTGCCTGTAATGAATCCTGACTCTTCGGCGCCGACAGAGCGCGCCGTCACGTCGCAGCAGCATCTTTTCACTGACCCGGCCGTCAAGGAGCACATTCAGAACTACCTCGGCCGCATCAACCGGCAGAGCGCGTCGGCAGGCCCGGATCGGGCCTCGATCAACGGCCATATGCAGCGCTTCTACCGTGCGCTCGGCTATCGGACCGCATGGACCAATCGACTGGCGGTCGCACGCCTTGTCGAGGTTATCGAGGATAGCGCAGGAGACGGCCTCATACCCTCAGATTACCATATCGATGAAATCCGGAAATATTATGAAAATCCGCCCGAATCACCGGATTTGAAGGCTCGTGCCGACATCCTGATGACCGATGCGGTTTTTACGCTGCTTTCGCACATGCGTTCCGGGAAGGTTTATGCGCATTCGATCGAGCCGGACTGGAACATTCCTGTCGCCACCCCCGGGGCTGATTATGACAGGACGCTGATGTCGGCCGTCATGGGAAGCAGGTTTCCCGAAATTGTCAGCGGTCTCAGGCCTTCATCGCCGGAATATACCCTTCTGCGCAAAGGTCTTGCGCGTTACCGGCAGGTCGCTGCCGAAGGCGGATGGAGTGCCATACCGGCAGGCCCGAGGATTTCAAAGACCGGCACCATCGACAGCCGGATGCCGCTCATCCGCAAGCGGCTCGTCATTACGGGCGATCTGGCTGCCGATGCTCCGCAGGCCACAGAGGCTGATGTGCCGAAACCGGTCGTCGATCCCCCTCCAGCCGATTCAACTGTCGTCAGGCCTGTCGTAGTGCATCCAAAGATTGATCCGGCACTTGTCTATACTTCCGTGCTTTTCGAGGCGGTGAAGTCTTTCCAGAAAAGGCACGGGATCACTGCTGACGGCATTGTCGGCAATGAAACCTTAACGGCCATGAATGTACCGGTCAAGGAGAGGATCGACCAGATCCGCATCAACCTCGAACGTTACCGTTGGTTCCTGAACACCAGGGGCCCAAACTACGTGATGGTCAACATTCCTGCCTTTTCGGTCGAGTATGTCCTGAACAACGCCCAGCAGTGGCACTCCAGGGTTATCGTCGGAAAGCCGGACCTGCAGACCCCGGTCTTCAAGGCCGAAATCCAGCAACTTGTCCTGAATCCGCATTGGGTCATTCCGCCGGGCATCATGATCAAGGAGGCCATTCCGGGTACGGCCAAGGATATCTCCTATCTCGAAAAGAGGCAATTGGCTGTTGTTGGTAACGATGGCAAAAGGATCGATCCGGCTTCGATCAACTGGTCACAATACCTCAACGGAGGATTTCCGTACCGTCTGGTCCAGGATTCGGGCGACGAAGGTTCTCTCGGCAGGATCAAGTTCATGATGCCTAACCGCTTCATGGTCTATATGCACGACACCCCGTCGAAAGAGCTGTTCGACAGAAGCCGCAGATGCTTCAGCCACGGATGTGTCAGGGTGGAGAATCCGTTTGAGCTCGCTGAACTTTTGCTGAAGGATCCCGTCAAATGGAGCAGTACGAAACTCGAGGAGGCCATCGATACCGGCAAGACGCGCACGGTCAGCATTCCTGCGCCGGTGCCGGTCTTTTTCCTTTACCAGACAGCTTTTGCGACTGACGATCGGGTACAGTTCCGGCCCGACGTTTACGACAGGGACGGCAGGTTGCTCAAGGTGCTCAACAGCCGGGCCAGCAGCTGGTATGTCGATTCCGGCTCTCAGTAACAGATGTAAAAGGTGTGTTTACTTTCTATGGCGTCGCATCGCGGCGTCGGATCTGTAGTTCAACCCTATAACATTACCGCCATGTCATTCACTGTCACGATTTCCGTCTCCAAAGATTTCGAGACCCCGGCATCGCCCGACCAGGTGTTTGCACTGCTGGCCGACGTGCCTGAATCTGCCTCCCATTTCCCCGATGTGGAGAAGCTTGAGGATATGGGAGGCGGCGCCTTCCGCTGGACGATGGAAAAGATAGGCATTGGTGACCACACCCTGCAACAGACTATCTATGCGTGCACCTATCGCAGCAACAGTGAAACCAGGTCGGTTGACTGGGTTCCGGTAGACGGGGTCGGCAACGCCAGGGTCGATGGCGGATGGCGGATGGTGCCTACTGCTGCCGGCACGAAAGTCCTGCTGCGGACCAAGGGCGTGCTTGATGTCGATATGCCGGGATTTCTTCAGTTCCTGCTATCGCCACTGATCGAAATGGCCTTCACCCAGAAGATCGACCGTTACGTTTCCAGCATCCGGCAGTCGCTCAACCAGCCCTGACGCAAGGGCTACTGCTTCAGCAAGGAGATAAGCTCAGCCCTGAACTCGGCTGCCGTAACGTACTTCCTTGGGCCGAAATTCTTGTGGACGTGTTCTGCTGACCATTCGCACAGGAAGGTCTTGGTGCCGTTTTTGGTGGTGTCGTTGCCCGATTCCAGGGTGATGTAGCGGAAGGTATCACCCTTTTTGACCAGGGCGGAATGGATGCAAAGCGGCTCGGGATAAGGGGTAGGGAACGAGATTATGACAATGTCGAACTCCTGGAAATGCTCCGGCACGATTTTCATTCCAGACGCATAGGCTTTACCCAACGGCCCTTCGACGATTTCGAGGAACGGGGCGTTGTTTCCTGTGAAGAGGTCATTGAAGAACCTTGATCCGTTTTCGGAAAACAGGATTCCCGGAATGATCATGTGCTGCAGGGCGTAGGTCGTCTCGGTTTCGGTAGGTGCCGTTACCGTCGCCGGCGCAGCTGCGGTTTCTGCGGCCCTGGCTGTAGATGGCTCCCAGGAAGCGGCGTAGCCGGTAAAGAACATGACGGAGAGCATGACGATGTTGCGTATGAGGCGGTTTCTGATCATGGGAATCGAATGTTTGGAATTGTATTGGGATGCCATGACGGGCTGTTATCCGTCATAGTCAATGTAAGGATAATGGCCGCAAAAAAACTGCCAGGGCATAAAAACATAAGCCCCGAAGCTATCATCGATGATCGCTCCGGGGCTTTACCGTTTTATTGCGGATGCCCTGCGTCCTATTCAGGATCGTAGTTGAGCGCGGGAGCAAGCCACTTTTCCGTTTCAGCAATGCCCAACTGCTTGCGGTTCGCGTACTCCTCTACCTGGTCGCGGCCGATTTTGCCGAGCACGAAATAGCGTGCGGCCGGATTGGCGAAGTAGAGGCCGCTTACCGATGCCGCCGGGCTCATGGCGTAGGTTTCAGTCAGCGTTATGCCTGTCGCAGCTTCGGCGTTGAGCAGGTCGAAAATGGTTGCCTTCTCGGTGTGGTCGGGACAGGCCGGGTAACCGGGAGCGGGGCGGATACCGCTGTACTTTTCGGCGATGAGCTCTTCGGTACTGAGCTTCTCCTGTGGAGCGTAGCCCCAGAGCTCGCGGCGTACCTTTTCATGCAGCATTTCGGCGAACGCTTCGGCAAGCCTGTCGGCGAGCGCCTGCGCCAGTATGCGGTGGTAGTCGTCGAGGCTGTCGCTGAACTCCTTCAGTACCTTCTCGATGCCAAGGCCGGCAGTCACGGCGAAGCATCCCACGTAGTCCTCCCGGCCACTCTCCCTGGGTGCGATAAAGTCCGCAAGGGCGAGGTTGGCCTGGCCGGCAGCTTTTTCCTGCTGCTGGCGTAGGGTGTGCAGTACGCTCCGTATCGTGGTGCGGCTCTCATCCGTATAGACCATGATGTCGTCCCCGACAGCGGCTGCCGGGAAGATTCCGGCTACGCCCCTGATCCCGAGCAGTTGCTCCTTTTCGATCCTGTCGAGCAGGGCATTGGCGTCGTCGAACAGTTTTCTGGACTCTTCGCCCACTTTTTTGTCGTCGAGGATCTGAGGGTACTGTCCGTGCAGTTCCCAGGTCTGGAAGAAGGGGGTCCAGTCGATATAGGGGCGCAGATCGCCGGCCGTGACGCCGTCGAGTTCTGTAATGCCTGTTTTTAGCGGTTTAGGGAGTGCGTCATTGCTCCAGTCGATATCGAGTCGGTTATCCCGCGCTTTCTCAAGGGATACAAATTTTTTCGATGCCGTCCGTTCAGCGTGGCTCAGGCGCATACCCTCCTGCTCCTTTCTGAGTGATGCGATATAGCTGTCACGGAGGGCCGGGTTGAACAGGCTGCTGACCACCGGTACGCTGCGCGACGCGTCGAGTACGTGCACGACCGGGCCGGAGTAGTTGGGGGCGAGCTTGACGGCCGTGTGCATTTTCGAAGTGGTCGCCCCTCCGATGATGAGCGGTATCTTCATTCCTGCCCGTTCCATCTCTTTTGCCACGTGGGCCATCTCTTCGAGTGACGGGGTGATCAGGCCGGAGAGCCCGAGGATGTCCGCCTTCTCCCTGACGACCGCTTCGAGGATCTTTTCGCATGGCATCAGGACGCCGATGTCGACCACATCGAAATTGTTGCAGGAGAGCACCACCGAAACGATGTTCTTGCCGATGTCGTGCACATCCCCCTTGACGGTGGCCAGCAACACCTTGGCCTTGGAGCTCGTGTCGTTGCTCCTGGCTTTTTCAGCCTCGATGTGCGGGATGAGGCAGGCAACCGAACGCTTCATGACGCGTGCGCTCTTGACCACCTGTGGCAGGAACATCTTGCCTTCGGCAAACAGGTCGCCGATGAAGTTCATGCCGTCCATGAGCGGCCCTTCGATGACCGAAAGCGGGCTCGTATAGAGCTGGCGGGCTTCTTCGGTATCCTCCTCGATAAACTCGACAATTCCCTTGACGAGCGCATGTTTCAGCCGCTCCTCAACGGGCAGGTTGCGCCATTCGGCAGCCTTGACTTCGCTCTTTTGTTCGCCGTCGCGGATGGTTTCGGCAAAGCTGACCAGCCGTTCGGTGGCGTCGGCCCGTCGGTTCAGGATCACATCCTCGACACGACAGAGCAGCTCAGGCTCGATATCTTCATAGATACCAAGCTGGGCAGCGTTGACGATGCCCATGTCGAGCCCCGCCTGGATGGCGTGGTAGAGGAACGAGGTGTGCATTGCCTCACGCACCGGTTCGTTGCCTCGGAATGAGAACGAAACGTTGCTGATGCCGCCCGAAACCTTGGCATGGGGCAGGTTGTTTTTGATCCAGCGGACGCTTTCGATGAAGTCGACCGCGTAGTTGTTGTGCTCATCGATGCCGGTGGCCACGGTCAGCACGTTCGGGTCGAAAATGATGTCCTCCGGGGGGAAGCCGACCTCTTTGGTCAGGATGTCGTAAGCGCGGCTGCATATTTCGATGCGGCGCTGGAGGCTGTCGGCCTGACCCTGTTCGTCGAAAGCCATCACGACCGTGGCCGCGCCGTACTGCCGGATCTTGCGGGCACGCTCCCTGAATATCTCCTCGCCCTCCTTCAGACTGATGGAGTTGACGATCCCCTTGCCCTGCACGCAGCGCAGGCCGTTTTCGATGACCGACCACTTCGAAGAGTCGATCATGATGGGTACTTTGGAAATTTCGGGTTCCGAAGCGATGAGGTTCAGGAACTCGACAATCACTTTTTCTGAGTCGAGCATGCCTTCGTCAAGGTTCACGTCAATCACCTGCGCCCCGTTTTCGACCTGGTGACGGGCGATGGAGAGCGCTTCGTCGTAGTTACCCTCCTTGATGAGGCGGGCGAATTTGCGCGAACCGGTTACGTTGGTACGTTCGCCGATGTTGATGAAGCCGGTGTTCTCGTCTACGTTGAGCGGTTCAAGGCCCGAGAGCTTCAGGACATGGCTTTTCTCCGGACGTTTCCTCGGCTTGAGGGTTTTGACCGCTTCTGCGATAGCGCGGATGTGGGTCGGCGTGGTGCCGCAGCAACCACCGACTATGTTCACGAAACCGGAATCGGCGAACCCGGCGATCTGTCCGGCCATGTAGGAGGGGGAGTCGTCATACTCGCCGAATTCGTTCGGCAGGCCGGCGTTGGGATAGACGCTGACATAGCTTTCGGCGATACCCGAGAGCGCCTCGATGAAGGGGCGCATCTGCTTCGAGCCGAGCGCGCAATTCAGGCCGATCGAGAGCAGGTCGGGCATGTGGGAGATTGAGATCCAGAAGGCTTCGGTGGTCTGGCCTGAAAGGGTCCGGCCGCTCTGGTCGACAACCGTGCCGGAGACCATCACCGGCACGCGCCAGCCGGTCTTGTTGAAATACTCTTCGATCGAGTAGAGTGCAGCCTTGCAGTTCAGGGTGTCGAACACAGTTTCGACCAGCAGCAGGTCCACGCCGCCCTCGTGCAATCCTTCGAGCTGTTCTGTGTAGTTGTCCACTACCTCCTGGAACGTCACCGCCCGGTATCCCGGGTTGTTGACGTCGGGCGACATCGAAAGGGTCTTGTTGGTCGGCCCTATCGAGCCGGCGATGAAGCGCGGCTTGTCGGGAGTCAGGGCCGTATATTCGTCTGCAGCCGATCGGGCCAGCGCAGCCGCAGCCACGTTCAGCTCCCTGGTCAGGTGCTGTAGCTGGTAGTCTGACTGGGAGATCGGGTTTGCGTTGAAGGTGTTGGTTTCAATGATGTCGGCGCCGGCATCGAGGAAGTCGCAGT
Source organism: Chlorobiaceae bacterium (assembly GCA_013334525.1). GTDB lineage: Bacteria > Bacteroidota > Chlorobiia > Chlorobiales > Chlorobiaceae > Chlorobaculum. The sequence continues at coordinate 4,171 of JAAXXK010000034.1, read as the reverse complement.
GGATGGATCGGATGACGTCGGGTCGGGTCAGCACGAGGATGTCGTTGTTGCCCTTGAGCGGGTGGGAGTGTGATGCAAACCGGTCGGCCCGAAAATCCTGTTCGTCCAGACCATGTCTCTGGATCATGGTGCCCATTGCCCCGTCGAGCACGAGAATCTTCTGCTCGAGCAGGCTATAGAGATTATCCTTCATGCAGCGGCTTAATTTTTATGTGTTAAGGGCGCCTCGTGGCACTACGAAAATCAGTTCTCAAGGTAACAAAAAAGCTTGGAAATCCCCGTCAGGGAGAACTGCGGCTCAGAAGATCCTGTTGTTGATTCGCTCCCTGAGCCAGCTCGCCACCAGATTGAGGGCATCGTCGTTTATCTGGTGTGCCATCGGGTACTCCCTGTAGGTTACGTCGGAGAGATTCTCCTTGAGCCATTGCCCTGCATCCCGGCCGTTGGCGATCGGCAGCACATCGTCGTAGAGGCCATGAACCACCAGGAAGGGCAGGCTTTCCAGGCCGAGCGGCATCTCGCACTCCTCCGGTCGCGAGTCGGGCATCCGGCCGCTGAGGGCGATCACGCCGTGCAGCAGTTCCGGGGCGTTGAACGCGGTCAGGTAATTCATGACGGCACCCTGGCTGAACCCCATGAGGAACACCTTGCCTCCCTGGGGCCGGTAGCTGGAGATGATTTCGCGGAGAAACGCCATAAGTTGCCCCAGGGCCCTGCCCGCCGAATCGTGGTCTACGGTGATTCCATAAGGGGTGAATTCGATAGGGAACCAGCCGTACATCTCTTCCCCGAGCTTCAGCGGAGCCCGGACGCTGATGATGCGCAGACGGCTGTCAAGAGCGGGCGCCAGGCCGATGAGGTCCTCTTCGTTGCTGCCAAAGCCGTGGAGCAGGACCAGCAAAGGGCTCTGTTCGTCCCGGCCTGCACCGTATTCGAGATAGGTGAAGATGTTCTGTTTTCGTGCCAGCATAATGGGTTTTGTTGCAGGTTCTATGGATGGAGTACATCGGTGATGATGCCTCCGCCGAGCACCTCGTCGTCACGGTAGAATACGACCGCCTGCCCGGTGGCGACGGCGTTTTTCGGCTCCCGGAAGGAGACTTTCGTCCGGTCGTCGTCGAGAGGCTCGATGGTGCAGGGGGTTTCGCTGTCGCGATACCTGATTTTGGCGCAGGCCTCCAGCGGCGCCTCCGGTTTGTCGATGCCTATCCAGTTGATGGCTGATGCTACGATGGCCGGGTTCTTCAGCTGCTCTTTGGTGCCGACATGGATGCGGTTGCGCCGGGCGTCGATCCGGGTGACATAAACCGGCTCCCCGGTAGCGAGGCCCAGCCCGCGCCTCTGGCCGATCGTGTAGAAAGGGTAGCCGCGATGGCTGCCGATCACCTTGCCCTCCTGGTCGACGATCTCGCCTCCGGCTACCTCCGATTCAAGCCCCGGTATGGCGCCGTTCAGGTAGGCGCAGTAGTCGTCGTGGGGTACGAAGCAGATCTCCTGGCTCTCCTTCTTCTCGGCGGCAAGCACTCCGAACGAACGGGCCATTTCACGAACCTCGGGTTTGGTGTATCCGCCGAGAGGGAACCGGGTTCGGATGAGGTCCTCCCTGGTCAGCATCCAGAGGAAATAGCTCTGGTCCTTCTGGGGGTCGACCCCTTTGTAGAGAAGCTGTCGCCCGTCGTGGAACTCCGAGCGGGCGAAGTGGCCGGTGGCGACCAGGTCGGCGCCCAGCAGGCGCATCGCTTCGAAAAGCCCGAACCATTTGATGGTCTTGTTGCATACCATGCAGGGGTTCGGGGTCCTGCCTGCGAGGTAGTCGTCGTGAAAATAGCTGATCACGTCGTTCCTGAACTTGACGCTCAGGTTCAGGGTGAATACCGGAAAATCGAATTCAGGCTGGTCGCTGACGCGCATCGCCGACGGGGTCAGCAGGGGCTCCTGTTCCGGAGTGTCCAGCACCTTGATGTTCAGCCCGGTGACCCTGAAGCCCTGCCTGATGAGCAGGCACGCCGTGGTGGCCGAATCGACGCCTCCGGAAAGACCGACGATGACATGTTGCTGTGCGTTCATACGAATTTGTGCTCCGGAAATTAACCTGTTACATTTTATTCGATTCCCCCGGGCTCGTCAGAGGGTCTGCCCTTAGAGCAGCACCCCCTTGAGCAGCATTGATGCGACGCTGAAATAGATAACGATGCCCGTCACGTCGACGAGCGTGGCAACGAACGGAGCCGATGAGGTCGCCGGATCAAGGCCGAGGCGCTTGAGAAGCAGCGGCAGCATGGAGCCTGCGATGGTTCCCCAGAGCACAATGCCCACCAGGGAGATTCCGACGGTGATGCCGATCAGGAGCCATACGGTGGTGTACCGGTGGAGGACCATCGCCCAGAAAACCACCCTGAAGACGCCTATCACACCGAGAATGCCGCCCAGCATCATGCCTGAAAGCAGTTCACGACGCATGACAGCCCACCAGTCCCTGATGGTGATCTCACCAAGCGAGAGCGAACGGATGATCAGTGTCGCAGCCTGTGAGCCTGAGTTGCCTCCGCTCGATATGATAAGCGGGATGAATGTCGCCAGCACGATCGCCTTGGCCAGCTCTCCCTCGAAGTAGCTCATGGCCGAAGCGGTGAGCATTTCGCCGAGAAACAGCACGACCAGCCAGACAGCTCTTTTCCTGACAAGCTGAAGCAGCGGTATGTCGATGTAGGGATCGTCGAGGGCTTCGATACCGCCGAATTTCTGGATGTCTTCGGTCTCCTCCTCTTCAGCCACATCGAGCATGTCGTCGACGGTTACGACACCGATAAGGTAGCCGTTCGAATCGACCACGGGAAGGGCGACATTGTCGTACCGCTTGAACGCCTCGAGCGCGTCGGTCTGGTCCTGCGTCGCCGTCAGGGTGATGATCTTCTCTTCGGAGATGACCTCGCTGACCTTTTTGTCCAGCGCGGAAAGCAGAAGGTCCCTGGCGAGCATCTCGCCGACGAGCTTGCCGTGGTCGTCGACCGCGTAGACAACGTTCAGCGTTTCGCTCTCATGGCCGTAGGTGCGGATATATTCGAGCACCTGGTTGATCTCCCAGTCCTTCTTGACGCTGAGGAAGTCCGGCGACATGAGCCTTCCCACGCTGTTTTCAGCATAGGCGAGAAGGGTTTTGGCGATCTTGAACTCCTTGAACGAGAGCAGCTTGATCAGCTCCTGCGCCACTGTTCCCGGAAGCTCTTCGAGCAGGGCCGTACGGTCATCTGCCGACATGCTGTTCAGGATGCGGGTAACATCCTTCTGGGTCAGGGCTGCCAGCAGGTTCTGCTGGGCCTCGAACTCAAGGTACTCGAAGGTTTCGGTGGCCACATCCTTGGGGAGCAGCCGGAAAAGGATCGCCTGCTCGTTTTCGGGCAGGTCGGAGATCAATTCGGCCAGATCCACCGGCAACCAGTCGTTGAAGAGTCGCTGGAGGGCGCTGAAGTTCCTCTGTTCGATCAGCTCGCGTATTTCCGGAAGTATGGGGGTGCCGATCATGATTTGCTTGAGGTTGGCTGGTTGTGAATCCCTCGATTGACCCGACTGAGCGTAAAAAAGAAAAATTTATCGACTTTCCAACGTCGGCGAGCCCTTTTTTGTACCTGCTCCGGCAGATGGCTGCGAAAGATGCCGGGAACCGGTGATGAATTTTCTCCCAGGCAGTCCCGGAGCATCTTCGAGCCAGCAGTCGGGGCCGGGAAGGGTGTCGCCATAGAGCGCATTGTCGATACCGGGCGCCCGGGTGAGCTTGCCGGGTCCGCTCATGAGCGATGTCAGCTTTTCGGTCCCCCTTCGCAGGCGCATCGGTTCAATGCCTTTGACAGGCACCATGGCCCTGTTTTCCGGAGTTTTTCCCCTCCATGCATGGCTTGCATGGTCATCCTGGCCAAGGTTGGCCTCGGTCTCCACGATCCGCCCCATCAGCAGCAGCTTGTCCTGATCGCGACAGACGGATATTTTGCCAGGGAGGCGCCGGGCAAGCTCGAGGGTCGGAACCTCGTATAAATCGGATCCGGGCCGTTCCATCGATTGATAATTGTATTTGCAAAAGCTTGCGTAAGTATTATAATGTAGCAAGTCGCCGAAGAAGATCAACCGCTTGAATATTTTCCATTTCCCTGGCTATTGCTCATGGGTAGAGTTATTG
>JAAXXK010000033.1 GCA_013334525.1 Chlorobiaceae bacterium | reverse complement strand
GGCGGCGGTGGTGGGGGAGCCGTCGATACCCGTGGCGGTTTGCTCGTGGGCGCTTCGGCAGGGCTGCAATATTACCTTGCCGGAGATCTTTATGCCGAGGTTTCGGCCGGTTACCTGGCTGCGGCCACAGGAAGCTTCAGGGCGTTCAACCCGACCCTCCAGCTTGGCTACCGGTTTGGCGGCAAGGGTGAGGCAAATGCCAAAACCGGCGATGAGCCAATTCCATTGAGAGTGCGCGTTTCATCGCAGAGGTACCTGAAAGGTTCCAGCGGCTGGCGTACGCACGACAGCGACAGGAATGTCGATAACCTTGGCGTCCAGTTCGACTATTTCGTCCAGCCATCGCTCTATCTCTCCGGGCAGGCCTTTGGCGCCTATAGCGGTCAGGCCGGCGCATACATGATCGGCCTCGTAGGGCCGGGTGTGCGGCAAAACATCACCGACCACATCTTCATCGATGCTGAAGCCCTTGTCGGGGCCGCAGGCGGTGGCGGGCTTGCCGTGGGATCGGGCCTTGCCTGGCAAGGCAACGCAGGCCTCGGCTACCAGATCAGCCGGGAGGCGTCGGTAATGATGACCGCCGGCAGGATAGGCGCCTTCAATGGCGAGCTCCGGGCAGGGGTAATCGGGATTTCGCTGGGTTACGGAAACCGGTAGGGCGGATACATCGGCTGTTTCAGAAGTCAGGATGAGGTAGCCATTTCGCTGGAATCCTGTAGGGGCGAACCTGTGTGTTCGCCCTTTCCCTTGTGAGGTGCTGCACCAATCGGCTGTTTCAGAAGTCATTATGATGCCGACATATTGCGCCCCTGGGAGCGCCAAGCACCAGCTTGGCATCTTTATGGATAAGCAGAACGACTCGGTATGACCGTTTCAAGATAAAAAATTGACCCTATCACGGCTTGTTTCGAAGTTCAAGTATGAATTGCCAAGCTGGTGCTTGGCGTTCCCGGGGTTTTGGCGTTACCGGGGCAGTTGACCGCCTCATGACTGGCGTTTTGTGTCCCGATTACTTTGACTTTGCTTTTGCCGTTTTGCTTTCGGCTTGACGACGCTTGATGAGATCTTTGGCTGTAAGGCGAACTACCTTGCCTTCGACCATCGTGATAATGGCGGTATTGGTGCGAATTGCCAGGTCGATGGCTGCTTTCCCTGCACGTTGCATTGCCGCATATGAGCCCGCCATGTCAGGATCAGTGGAAAGTCGTATGTCTTTCGTATTCATAAAATCAGCTCCATTCAATGAGTTTGGGAGGAGTAAATGTTCCATCGTAGATAGCCCAAGAGTCTGCAACTTGCCGATACCTGGTGTTGAAATTTGCCAGACCAGTGGCAAACCGACGACGAATGATATTCTCTGGAATGTCGTGGCCTCCTTGTCGGACACGTTCAGCAACTCTTGAAACGGCAATTTCCGCCGAGTGCAGGGCAATGAACCAGATTTTGACCGTATAACCCAGGCTCTTCCAGCTCTTGATATGTTGAAGATAAGTCAATCCGGAGAGCGTTGTTTCAAAAGAAAAGCTTTCGCTACTGGCGACGCAATCATCGATCTCCTTCAGCATAAGCCGCGCCGCTTTAAATGCGGCGACTTCAGGTTTAAAGGGAGAAAGCCCGGCGGCAATCAAGTCTGCATTAATAAAACGAAGCATCTGAGCTTCCTGCGGAAGGAAGTCTTTAGCGAATGTCGTTTTGCCCGCGCCATTAGGTCCGGCAATGATAATGATTTTTTTCAACGTCTTTATCCGCCTCACCGTTTCGGTTACCATCTTTAGAAAAGGTAAATATTTTATCTCATTCTCCTAAAGAGGTAGCTGGATAACTCGTTTACCTGTTGGCCATTCTACAGTCATGTGATTGATTCTCCAACCATCCCCGTGCTTTATGCAACGTCAATATGAGGCCTGATGACCGCCAGAAGGATAGGCGCTTTCAACGGCGAGCTCAGGGCAGGGGTTATCGGGATTTCGCTGGGTTACGGAAACCGGTAGGGTGGATACATCGGCTGTTTCAGAAGTCAGGATGGTGCTGACACATATCTTTATGGATAAGCAGAACGACTCGGTATGACCGTTTCAAGATAAAAAATTGACCCTATCACGGCTTGTTTCGAAGTTCAAGTATGAATTGCCAAGCTGGTGCTTGGCGTTCCCGGGGTTTTGGCGTCCCTGATATTTCTTTTGAGGCAGCCGCCTGCGGGGAGGGATGAGAGGAGAGATCCATGGATTGAATTCAGGCAGTCTCCGCCCTTATCCTCCGGCCAGCGTGGCAGGCGGGTATGTATGGAACGATTCGATGACGGTGGCTCCCTTCACGATATGCCGGTGTAGCGTTATCGGCGAGTCGGGTCGGGAGGCGATGGCGAGGGCTGAGGCGTAGCCGGGTGCTTCGAGAATGTCGGTCAGGCAGGTTAACGGGTTGCCGTCGCCAGGGGTTGTGATGATGATGCGGGAGTCTTGGGAGTCGGCAACACAGGGCAACTGCAGGCCCTCTTCCAGGTTCAGGCTTTTTGCCTTGACGACGGCCTCCTTGATAGTCCATAGCCTGAAGAACGCCTGAGTCCTGGCTGGTTCGGTAAGGTCGCCGAGCTTCGCTTGTTCGGCGGGGGAAAAATGTGTTCCGGCAACATCCATCAGATCGTCAGCCGGTTCTATCCGTTCAATGTCGATGCCGATCTCTGTGTATGGACAGATGGCACAGGCCATGATATTTCCGGAGTGGGACAGGCTGAAATGGAGTTCCGGCTGCTGCGGAAATGCCACCAGAGGCTTGCCGGAGGAGTTCGCGGAGAAGCGGATTTCGGCCGGATCGACGCTGAGGTACCAGCCAAGGAGTTTCCTCAGCTGGGCTCGCCTTGCGACAAAATTCCCACGGTCAGCCTCGAAACGGAAGCTGCCCGACCGCTCTTTTTCGTCGCCGGAGAGAAGCCGGTAAAGCTCATTCGCGCCGGTATCGACTTCGTCGATAGCAACCTGCCAGAGCGATATGGTATCGTTTTCGGGATTCACCTATCCGATATCTCTATTTGATGACAGTGGGGCATGGGTCCGGCATGATCAGCGGGAAGCGTCCTAATGGAACTGTGGACTGGATGATACGTGCGTTTCATTATTCAGCGCCCTGCTTATGCACTCATTGAGTTTTTGAGCCACGACGATCACATGCGGCTCCTTGAGCATCCCGAGGTGGTCGTTGGGGCAGTCGACGACCTCGATGCCGCCACGCGCGAATGCTCCCCATCCCAACAGGGGGTCGAAAACGTCGCTGACCCCGACTACCCGTTCGGAACTTCTGAAAAGGGTTATTTTTCCATCGTATGGAGTCGGTTCATAGTTGCGGGCAGCCTCTTCGTTGTCTTGCCTCGCGGCAAACTCTTTAATGCTGACCGGCATGGTGGAGGTTCTTCTTGTTGCCATGTAGTAGCCGAGCATCATGGATGAGTAACGCTTGCCCAATTTTTCCGAGAGGATCCTGCATTCAAGTATCAGTCGTTCCCGGATCTTGTTGGCCAGGTAGGAGAGCCCCGCCTGTTTCAACTTTTCACGATGCTTATGGAGACGACTGCTTGCGTCGAGCTTCTGTTTTGCCGTACGCAAGGTGGTATCCAAAAGGGCGAGCAGGCGGACGTCGCCGTTTTGTTTATGCATCTGCCTGGCCATTTCGTAAGCGACCAGGCCTCCAAAAGATATGCCGAGAAGGAGATACGGCCCTACCGGCTGGATGCTCCTTATCTCTTCGATGTAGTGTTTGGCCAGATCTTCGACCGAGCTCTCCTTGCCGGGAATCCAGTCGAAAAGGTGAATCGAAAGGGCGTATACCGGTATCTGGGGGCCAAGATGTTTGATCAGCGGAAGGCAGAACTTCAGGCCTGTTCCAACCATGTGGATGATGAAAAGGGGCGGCATGGGGCGACGATCGTCCCCGTGCTGGATGCAGACGACGCAGGAGTGGGCCGACGGCAAGCGGTTTTCAGTTATCCGCAGGGCAAGGGACTCTACCGTGAGGCTCTGGAACAGGGCCGACAGGGTGATTCTCGGGTCGACCTCCTCCCTCATGCGGGCACATAATTTGGCAGCAAGAAGCGAATGGCCTCCGATACTGAAAAAATCGTCCCGGATTCCAATGGGGTGCACGCCGAGAACCTTCTCCCAAATGGCGACAAGCTTGTGTTCCAGTTCGCTGCGAGCTGGAATATGGGTTGAATGGTGAGTGATTGCCAGCTCTGGGGCTGGAAAGGCTCTCCTGTCTATTTTGCCGTTGGCCGTCATCGGAAATTTATCGAGTACGACTGTTGCCGAAGGCATCATGTGGGCGGGCAACAGCTCACGCATTAATTTCTGAAGCTCCTCCTGCGAGGCTTCAGCGCCGATTCTGCAGGTCACATAGGCGATCAGCTGCTGATCTCCGGCACCGACTTCGTGCAGCATCACGACCGCGTCCTGAACCTTGTCGAATCCCCTCAAGACAGCTTCGATCTCGCCCGGTTCTATCCGGTAGCCATTGTGCTTGATCTGGAAATCCTTCCTGCCGGCAAACATGAGGTTGCCGTCGTCGAGAAGGTATCCGAGGTCCCCCGTCCTGTAGCTCTGGTAATGGCGAAGGCTTGAGGATGGATCAATGGTGAAGAGGCGGGCGTTCAGGGCCGGTCGGTTGAGATACCCTTTCGATACGCCCACGCCGCTGATGTATATCTCCCCGGTTTGTCCCGGAGCGACCTGACGGCCATCTTCGTCGAGGAGATGCACGAGCATGTTCTGCACCGGGATGCCGATCGGGGTGTTCCTGCGGGCTTTGCCGGATGGAGCTACCGTATGGAGCGTGGCACAGATGGTGGTTTCCGTGGGCCCGTATCCGTTGATGATCGTGAGTTCGGGAACGGCGGCGTCGATATTGAGCAGAAGCTTTTCGGAGATCGGTTCCACACCGGTCAACAACCGGCGCAAAGGGCTCGATCCAGGATGCCTTTTGACCCATGCGTGATAATCCTCAAGCATCATGGGTGGAAGGTAGGCGCTGGTGACACGGTTCAGGAATAACCAATCCATCAGGAGGTATCCGTCGAGACGAACGTCGTCGGGTACGATCACCAGTGCCGCACCGGAGAGCAGGGGGGCAAATATTTCATAGACCGAGACGTCGAAACAGAGATTGGTCCACCAGCTGCAGATATCGCCGGGAGCGATGAAGCATCGGCCCTGGAAATCGTCGAGCAGGTTGACGACTCCCATGTGGTGGCAACTGACTCCGTTCGGTTCACCGGTGGTGCCTGAAGTGTAGATCACATAAGCGGCGTCATCAGAAGCGGCGGGCTTGTTCGGTTTTTCCAGCTCCTGCGGGGCCGATGAAAATGCGAGGTCGTCAAGGAGGATCAGCGACGGGCAGATGGATGAGACTTTTTCCCTGTGCTTATGTTGCGTTATGGTTGCGGCTATCGAGGCGTCTTTTACGATGAATTGCAGTCGTTCGGCCGGAAAGTCCGGATTGAGGGGGATGTAGGCGCAACCGGCTTTGAGGATTCCAAGTATTGAGCAGATGAGATCCGCAGAGCGGTCAAGACAGATCGCGATAAACGATCCCGGCAGGTTTGATTGTTTCCTTATCGATGCAGCAACCAGATTTGCCTTCCGGTTCAGTTCTCCATACGAAAGTGTCGATTGGTCACCGATGATGGCGGCGTTGGCTGGGTTCAGCGTTGCCTGTCGCTCAAAAAGCTGATGAAGGCATTGGCTGATATCATAATGAGTGAGTGATATCGATGAGTCTTGATTGCGATTATGCAATTGGTCCATGATTACCTGGTTAAAAGCATCGATTATGCACTCTTGTCGTTAGCCTTATAACTCCAGGCCAGTTCCCTGTATCTTCTTTAATATAAGTCATGGCAGTGAAAATGTGAATTAAGGCCTCTTTTCGTGAGTATTAATGGGTCCCGGGGAGCTGGGTCCGATAACGAGTGTCGCATGAGGTGGAGATGGTTCGACACTTGTCAAGCGGGCTCCGGCCTGTTTTCGTCAGATTCAGGATGCCTGCCATGCCGGCTATGGGCGCAGCGCCTGAAGATCAAACTCCTGTTCGCCGATCGCCTCGTCTGCAGTAGTATAGAGCTTTCCCCCATACCCATCGGTGGTCGCTCCCTTCATCGGGGTCGATGACGGCCACAATTCCAGCCCCCATGGCCGTTCGTTACGGATCAATTCCGTTATGGAGCCAAATGCGTCGAATGGCATGGCGAGAACCAGATAGGTCTGGCTTTCGTCAGCTGCATTGTTCGGATGCCAGAGATATGATTTAGGAAGATCAACTCCCGCATAAAAATCGATTCTTCCAACAAAGCTTTGGTTGTTCTTGAAGAGCACCTGCGCTATAATGCCGGTTTTAACCGACGACAGGAGCTGCACGGTATAGGAGGTGATGGATTTTTGCATCGTATTTCATGTTTGGTTACAAAAGGTGCGGCAAATATCGACCTCATCATCGCGTATCGGGCGGGTTGATGACGGTTTTCATTTCAACAAAAGCGTTATGGAGCAGGAGGTCGTCATGGTTCAATTGTCAAAATGTAGGTTGAGTCTGAACAATGAAGAGGTATATCTGTATAAAATATATCAATTATTGATAAAGGGAACGTCGCCGCGTTAAATGCTTTCAGGAGCTTACTTGTGAACATTGGTCTATTAGCGAATAAGTATTAGATTCGTATTACAGGGTACAAGCCCTTAATCGATCAGGCTATTCAGGTTATATGCCGGGAAGCACTATAAAGAGGGGCTTGAAGGTGTTGCTTTACTAAAAGGATTTGAAGCTTCTGTAGGCGGATATATGAAAATATGAATACTACCACACGTACTGAAAAACTCAAGCGTGTAACGGAACGATTGGTCATCATGACCTTTGTTTCGTTGCTTCTTATCGGGTCGATTTTCGGCGTTACGTTGTTTTTTGGCCTGAAATTGATGCTTTCCTGGCTATGTTTTTGCTGTGGACTGATCGGCGGCTTCGTCAGCATTCAGCAACGGCTCAAGAAGCTGGGTGACGAAGAGCTTGAACTTCTTTCCCGCTCATGGTTCCAGGTGCTTTTGATCCCGATTTACGGGGGTATCTTTTCGCTGGTGCTTTATGTCGGTTTTCTCAGCGAAATCATCAAGGGTTCACTATTCCCTCAATTTTCGATCCTGCCATTTTCAGCCATACCGAATACAGAGGACGCAATCAAATTTCTGCAGACCACCTGTCCTGCCTCAGGCCAGGACCTTGCCAAGTTTCTGTTCTGGTCTTTCGTTGCCGGTTTTTCCGAGCGTTTCGTTCCGCAACTGCTCGACAAATCTGAAACGGGTGCGCCTGAATAACCTATTGTACTGCCCAAGATGAGTCCTCAACCTATTGGCCGACATCACGGGGGCTTCCCCCTAAAAAGATTCCTTCAATAGCGATGCCTACGAAAAATATCCTTTCAAAGAGCAATCCGGTCGACGATCCGGTGTTTGCATTGCTGGAATCCCTTCCCGAAGATGCTGTTCTCATCGATCCGGAAGGAACGATTCTCCATGCGAACAGCCTGTTCGCCTCACGCATCGGCGTTTCTGCGGCGGAGTGCATTGGCGCAACGCTCCATGATCTGGTCAAGCCCGGAGTGCAGTTGCAGGAGCTCCCTGTTATACGGGCGGAAATGATCGGGGAGGTTTTTCGCACCGGGAAACGTATGGTTTTTGAAGAGGGCAGTGAGGATCGAACAAGTCGAGTAACGATCAATCCCGTGTTGTCACCGACAGGGGAGGTCATCAGGTCGCTGGTCACCATACTGGATATTTCCGGAGAAGAACGGATAGAGAAAGAATCTCAACCGGAACATCCGGCTAAAAACGCGATTCTTGATGCCATACCGGGCTTCGCCCTTATTCTTGACGCCAGCGGCCAGGTGATGCAGATGAACCAATATGCATGCGAGGTTATTCGCTGTTGCGGTGAAGCCGATATCGATGATTTCAATCTCTTTGATTTTGTCTGTCTCGACGAAGTGGGTTCTCTCAGGGATAAATTCCTGAAAATCCTTGAATCAGGTGTTGAGGACCGTAGTGAGGTAAGAATCCGTATTCATGGAGAGCCCGTTTCCATGTGGTTGCTGATCAGTGCGAAAAGGATTCTTGTTGAGGGTCGATTCTGCCTGATTGCCGTAGGTACCGATATTACCGAGGGCAAGCTGCTGGAAAATGAGCTTCGGGAAAGCCGGATAACCTTCAATTATGCCATGGAGGCCGCCCGTGCCGGGATCTGGGAGTGCGACATCAATACCAATGAGCTGATCTGGTCGGATCAGATATGGGGATTATACGGGCTGGAGCTGAATTGTGCACCGTTGAACCATAAGCTCTGCATCGATATCGTTCATCCCGACGACAAACTGATGGCTTTTCAGATCATCAGTGAAACGGTCTCCAAAAGACTGCCTTCATCCCTTGAATACCGGGTCTCTTACCCGGACGGCTCCATTCACTGGCTCACCTCCCGGGGCATGCCCCTGTATGACGCTGAAGGCCGGGTAACCCGATATATCGGATCGATTATCGATATCACCGAGCGCAAGGAGATCGAGCTTGAGCTCCAGGAGAGCAAGGGTCGGCTGAACCAGGCTCTGGATGCCTCGCGTGCCGGTGTCTGGGAGTGGGACTTGATCACGGACAAAAATATCTGGTCAGATGAATTATGGCCTTTATACGGATTGGAGTTGCGCAATGAAAACCCATCCTTTGAGTTCTGGGCAAGCACCATTCATCCTGAAGATCGCGAGTCGGTCATCAACGCAGGTATTGAAGCAACGAACAGTAAGACGGATCTTTACGTCGAATATCGAGTCTGTTACCCGGACGGTTCAATACACTGGCTGATGTCGCGCGGCAAACCGTTTTGCGATATCAATGGCCGGGTGGTTCGTTTCATCGGGACGATCATCGATATCACCGAACGCAAACTGATGGAGGAGGATCTCAGGATAAGCAGGGAGCGGATGAACTTCATTCTCGACAACAGCCATGTGGGGTTGTGGGATTTGAACCTGCAGGAATATTCCGCCCAGTGCACGCTTGAACATGCCCGTCTGTTCGGTTATGACACGATCCGTACCGAGTGGTCATTGGAGATCTTTCTCAACCACGTCATCGAAGATGATCGCGATTGGGTCAAGAAGAGCATCACGGATTCGATAGATAAGCATGAAAACTATGCTTTTGAATGCCGGATCAATAGAGTGGATGGCGAGTTGCGCTGGATTTCGGTTGCCGGCGCCTTTCAGTCTGACAGCAATGACGATTCACGCTTTATATCCGGTATCGTTCAGGACATCACTGAACGCAAGGTGGCTGAAGAGGCATTGGAGGCGAGTGAGAGAAAGTTCCGTTCCATTGCCGAACAGATTTCCGATATGGTTTTCATTACCGATCAATATGGAATTACCAACTATGTCTCACCGGCAGTTGAAACCATTGCCGGTTATACAATTGAAGAGGTGATCGGCCGTCCGTTTATCGAATTTATTTATGAAGAGGACATTGAAAAAGCTTTCAACTCTTTCCAGGAGGGCTTGAAGAGCCGGCAAAGCGAGGACGTGCTCGAGTTGCGTTACATTAAAAAAGATGGCTCAATCTTTTACGCTGAAATTCATGTGCAATATTATTTGCATCAGGGATTTATCGGATATGTCGGGTTGATCCGAGATATTACGGCGCGTAAAAGCTATGAGCAGGAGCTGATCGAAAGCAAACAGTTCCTCAAGAATATCTATGATGAGGTCAACTACTCCATTTTTGTCGTCGATGTCCTGCCGGACGGCTCCTACCAGTTCAAGGGCATCAATCCGCTTCATGAATCACTGACCGGCATCAAAAGCGAGCAGATCAATGGCATGAAACCTGAACAGTTTCTGCCTCCCGAGGTCGCCGAATCGGTTGTCAGCCACTACGACGACTGCATCAGGGCAGGCAAGTCCATTCAGTACGAAGAGTCCTTGCCCTTCAAGGGGGAGGACTCTTTGTGGGAAACCGTACTGAACCCTGTTCGTGATGAGAACGGTTCTGTTTTCAGGATTATCGGTACCAGCATAAACATAACCGAGCGCAGGAAAATAGAAGAGTCGAGGGCAAAACTTGAAGACCAGCTCCTGCAGTCCCAGAAAATGGAGATGGTCGGGCGCCTGGCTGGAGGTATTGCCCACGATTTCAACAATATGCTCACCGTCATTCTCGGCCATTCCGAAATGGCTATCGAACAGATGGACCCATCGCTGACAGCCTATGCCGATTTCGATGCCATCCGTCAGGCGGCGACCCACTCGGCGGATCTGACCCGGCAGCTTCTCGCGTTTGCCCGCAAGCAGATCGTCGTCCCGGAAATTATTGAGCTGAACACTACGGTCGCCGAGATGCTGCCCATGCTTCGGCGGCTGATCGGAGATAATATCACGCTGGAATGGACTCCGGGATGCAGGAACTCCCATATCAAAATCGATCCATCCCAGATCGACCAGATACTGGTCAATCTCTGCGTCAATGCCCGCGATGCCATAAACGGCAACGGCAGGATCACTATCGAAAGCAGCAGCTACACCGTTCACAACATTGCAACGGAAGCCGGCAGGAGTGAGGAGGTTTCCCGTACCTATGTGACTCTCTCTGTCCGTGACGATGGCCATGGGATTGATCAAAACGATATCTCACATATTTTCGAACCATTTTTCACCACGAAAGAGAGTGGAAAAGGTACCGGTCTCGGGCTGTCGATCGTTTACGGGATTGTCAAGCAGAATGACGGCAATATCGATTGCGAGAGCCAGGAGGGAAAAGGAACCAAATTCACCATTCATCTGCCGCTTTACAGGATGCCGGCATCAAGGGATTCAGACGTACAGGCGGAACAATCGATCCAGAAAGGCTATCAGACCATTATGCTCGTGGAGGATGAGCCGAGCATTCTCAAGCTCTGCAAGATCATCCTTGAGCGTAACGGTTATAACGTGATCGCTTTCTGTAAATCCACGGATGCCATCAGGGAGGCGGAGGCGTACAGGGGAACCATCGACCTGCTGGTGACCGATGTCATGATGCCGGAAATGAACGGCTCTGAACTTTCAGGCAAGCTTCTGGCAACGCGCCCCGACCTTAAGGTACTGTTTATCTCAGGCTACACTGACGATGTCATAAGCCAGAACTCGATATTCGAGGCCGGGTTCAACTTTATACAGAAACCGTTCCAGCCCAAAGCGTTGATTACTACCGTATATAATATCCTCAATTCGGGCCTGCTCAAGGAGCCGGTAATGGGTTGACGGCCCGGAAAGGCCAAATGAACCAATAACCTTTGATGGGCAATTATGGTCACTGAGCGGGTCAAAGATGAGGATGGGGAGCGTTTCATGATCTCATCTTTTTCAAGGCGGCGTCTACTCAGTCGTCTTTGATCCCGGATGTTTCCTGTGCCACAAGGGTGCATGATAAAGTCGATGGCCCGATACCTATCAAATCCATACGAATATCTACAAGCGTGTCGGCCGGTAGTCCGGCAGGACGGATAAGGGGTACGACCCGATGCAGTTGTTTCCAGGTGGATTTCTGGTTTTATTCCCCGGCTGATAATACTTATGGAATAAGCGGGCAGGAGCGTTAAATGAACAGGATGCCGCCTGCTTCGTGCAGATTGCGTCATCTTTTCCTGATTATGGGGTGAGGGCGATCGTGAAATATCGTCGGACTCTGTGTGGCGTGGCCCAAACCTGCGCTGGCGCGTCGGGAAGTTGATGGTAAACCGGAATATATCAGTATAAGAATCATGTCGAATCGTCATAAAACAGGAGGAGCAGAAAGCGTTCCGCCGGAACGAAAGCTGACCGGTGAGGCGCTGAACAGCCCAGCGGAGCTGTATCGTAACGTTCTCGACAACATGTTGAGCGGCTATGTCTACTTTCGGGTCGTATATGAAGATGGTCGCCCGGTTGATCTGATTCATGAGGAGGTCAATTCGGCTTATGGGAAACTCACCGGTTTGAAAACTGTGATTGGACGCCGGGTTACGGAGGTCATGGCCGGAGTCGCCGGTTCGAGTCCCGAATTTCTTGAAAAACTTCTTGGCGTTGCAGAGAGCGGCGTTCCGGTGCGCTTCGACTGGTACTTTCCGGATCAGGGCAAGTGGTTTGACAACTCGATCTACCAGCCTGGAGAGGGGTTCGTCGTTTCGATAATCGATAATATCACCGACCGCAAGCTTGCCGTACAGGCGTTGCTGGAAAACGAGGAGCGCTTTTCAGCAACGATCAATGCATCCGGAGTCGGCACGTGGGATTGGGATGTGCAAACCGGCAAGGTGGTTTTCAACGATCGGTGGTTTGAAATAGTCGGCTACGGCAGCCAGGAGTTTTCGCCGTCTGACATTCAGACACGATTCGACCTGATTCACCCGGAAGATTTGAAGCAATTAAAAGTTTGCCTTGAAAAGCATTTCAGCTCAGAATCTGCAGGTTATGAGTTCGAATGCCGCATGAGGCACAAAAACGGGCAATGGCTGTGGGTGCTGGAGCGCGGAAAAGTCCTGACCCGTAACGAGGCAGGCAGTCCCTTGCGTATGCTCGGGACCCTTACCGACATTTCCGTCCATAAACAGGCGGAAGCGGCCATGCAGGAGCGTGAGGTGTTGTTCAGGAGCCTGTTTGACAGCTACGCAGCCGTCCAGATCATCCTTGATCCTGAAACAGGCGGTATCATCGACGCAAATCGGGCGGCAGCGGATTTTTATGGCTGGAGCACCGATGAGCTGAGGCAGATGAATATCAGGGAGATCGATGCCCGGCAGCTACAAGTAGAAGAGGCTGATCCCGATACGATAAAAGGGGTCCAGAATAAAAAAAACATCTGCCAGCACCGCAGGGCCGGGGGGGAATTGCGCGATGTCGAGGTGTTCCGTACTTCAATCGAGATCCTCAATCACACCTTCCTCCATAACATCATTCATGACGTCACCGATCGGCTGCGGACAGAAAAACGGCTGAAGGAGAGCGAGGCGCGTTTCAGGAGCCTTTTTGAAGACCACTCTGCAGCCATGCTGGTCATTGACCTCGATACTGGCCGTATTGTCGATGCCAACCAGGCGGCAGCATCCTTCTATGGATGGTCAAGACAGGAGCTCGGCAGGATGTTCATACAGGAGATCAATACCCTGCCGCCGGAAGAGGTCAAGAACGCCATGGACAGAGGAAGGAGTTTACACCAGAACCAGTTCAGGTTCAGGCATCGGAACGCTGACGGCCTTGTCCGTGATGTCGATGTCTACAGCACCAGGATCGAGATTGATCGAAAAGAGTTTCTTTATTCGATTATTCATGATGTCACCGATAAACTGCAGACAGAAGAGAAGCTGAAGGAGAGCGAAGGGTTGTTCAGGGGTCTTTTTGAAGACCATTCGGCGGTGATGCTGATCCTCGATCCTGAAACCGGCCGGATGGTCGATGCCAATCATGCGGCGGCAGACTTTTATGGCTGGTCGAGAGAGGAGTTCAGGAAGATGAATATCACCGACATCAACTGCGCTTCCCCTGATTTTGTGCTCTCCGATATCAATAAATGGGAAAAACAGACGCACCGATATGTGTTGGCACGCCACAAGAGGGCTGACGGTTCCATCCGTAACGTTGAGATTTTCGCCAAGAAGGTCGATATAAAGGGGCGTAGTTTTATCTATGACGTCATTCACGACGTCACCGATCGAAAACGCCTCGAAGCCCTGCTGGCCATTCGCGTCAACCTTTTCGAAAAGGCCGACACCCTTTCGGTCGAGGAGCTGCTCCAGGCGACACTTGATGAAATCGAAAGGGAGACCGGGAGTTCGATCGGGTTCAGCCATTTTATCGCCAAAGATCAAACCACATTGCTTCTCCAGGCCTTTTCAACCAATACGGTCAACCGGATGTGCCGGGTGCAGGCAGAGGGCGCGCATCATCCGCTCAATATCGCCGGGGTGTGGGCTGAAGCCGTAAGGGAGCGCAGGACGGTGATCCATAACGATTATGCCACGCTCGAAAATCGCAGGGGGATGCCCGAAGGCCATGCGGAGGTCAGGCGCGAACTGGTTGTCCCCGTCATTCGCGGCGAGCAGGTCGTGGCAGTTTTTGGTATCGGCAACAAGCATGTCGATTATGACGATGACGATGCCCAGTGGGTAAAAGCCGTTGCCGACCAGGCCTGGGATATTATCGAGAAGAAGATCGCGGAAGACGAATACCGCAGGATGGAGGAGAAATTGCACCACTCCCAGAAGATGGAGCTGGTCGGTCAGCTTGCCTCTGGAATCGCCCATGAAATAAACAACCCCCTCAACTTCGTCCAGATCAACCTGACGACCCAACAGGACTATTTTGCCGATTTTCTGACGCTATTGAATGGATACAAATATTTCATCAGCAAGCACCAGGATTTCAGGCCATCTACCGGTTCCGACCTGCAGAAGCTTCGCCACATGGAGGCGGATCTTGAGATCGATACCCTTGTCCAGGGGATGAATGATATATTCGTCGAGTCGCAACGGGGCATAGACCGTATCAAGAAAATTGTTGAGGGAATGCGGAGCCTGTCGTACCGTCATGCTGCCGATGACAAACCGTTATCCGACATTAACCGCGGCGTGGTAGAGACGCTCTCCATGGCTCGCGGTGAATATCGTTTCTGTGCCGATATTGAAACGAACCTTGAGGAGTTGCCGCCGGTTCCATGCATCATGGACCAGATCAACCAGGTGCTGCTCAACCTGATCGTCAACAGCGCCCATGCCATCCAGTCGCAGCTGCGGAGTTCGAACGGCAAAATCAGCATACATACCTGGGCTGACAGAAAAAAGGTGTACTGCTCTATAGCGGATGACGGGCCTGGAATACCGGAGGGAATCCGCTCCAATATTTTCAACCCCTTTTTCACGACCAAAGCGGCGAGAAAGGGTACAGGGCTTGGACTTTCCATCTCCTATGACATCATTGTCAATAAACACAACGGGACGATTGCCGTGGATTGCCCTAAGGAAGGCGGCACCGTCTTTACCTTTACCCTTCCCCTGAACATCAATGAAGAAACTCCCGAGACCCATGAAAAGCATCCCTGATATTGTTGTCCTTTTTGTCGATGATGAAACCGATACCATTAACGCTTTAAAACGGTTTCTTCGCAAGGAGCCCTTTACAAAAATTTTTGTCGAGTCCGGGGACGAAGCCCTGAAGAAGCTGGAGGGCGGGGGTGTTGATATTCTCGTCACCGATGCCCTGATGCCGAACATGAGCGGCCCGGAACTGATCAGGGCAGTGAGGGCCGGATATCCTGAGATTATCTCTCTTCTGGTCACCGGGTCCAATGACGTTGAGCATATCGTCAAATCTGTCGGCGTCGGCAATATTTTCGGGTTCATCATGAAGCCGATAGAGCCTGAGCCGTTCAAAAAAGCCATTGCCGAAGCGATCGAACATTACCGCAAAAGAGACGACAGGTAAGTGGCGCCCTTTCTGCTGACTGGTTTGGGAAGCTGATCGGTGAGCGGTGAATGGCAATGCCATCAAACGCCTTCGTGCTTCACGAAATCCATCCCAAAGCCTTCAACGGCTTCATTATTTTACGATAATGGTGCCCCGGTTGACTCCCATGGCGCAGGTGATCCTGTAGGTGCCTGCTTTCTGCGGGACAAACTCCATGACGACAGGCCGCCCTTTTACCAAAGGTTCGGGTTTGTTCCAGAGCCCCTGGATCATGATCTCTTTCATGCAGCCCGAGCCGGTATCCTGCGAATTGACCTCAAAGCGCACTTTCTGTCCGACCGATACGGTAAATGATTTTGGGTTGATGTCTCCCGCCCTGGTATAGACCGTCGTAATGGTTGCGGGAGTGGATGGAGGCATGGTTTTTTCCTTTGCCTGCGCCGTACCGGTGAGGCTAAGGGCTGCAATTGCTGCGATGTATAGGCTGGTGTTTTTCATGGTAACTGTTTGATTGTATGATTCAGTGTTTCATGCCGGAATGGCGGAGGCGCCCTTTCCTGAGGTCCCTTGTTTTCATGATGACGAAGATGACCGGCGTCATGATCAGCACGTGAACCGCCGACGAGATCATTCCGCCGATCATGGGGGCTGCGATGGGTTTCATGACATCTGCACCGGTGCCCGAAGACCACATGATCGGGATCAGGCCAAGAAGCGCCACGGCAACGGTCATCAGTTTGGGGCGCAGGCGCAGTACCGCCCCTTCGAAGGTGGCGTCGATGATGTCCTGTTCGGTGCAGCTGCCGCCGACGAGCTTCTTGTCGAGCGCTTCGTGCAGGTAGATCACCATGACCACGCCGGTTTCGACGGCGATGCCGTACAGGGCGATGAATCCCACCCAGACCGCGACCGACAGGTTGTAACCCAATGCCGATACCAGGTATATCCCCCCGACGAGGGCGAATGGTACCGAGAGCATCACCATGGAGGCTTCAAGCGCCGAATGGAAGGTGAAGTAGAGCAGGATGAAGATGATGACCAGGCCGAGCGGCACCAGGATTTGGAGGCGCGCTTTGGCCCGGATCTGGTTCTCCCACTGCCCTGACCAGGCGACGTAGTAGCCGGGGGGCAGCTTCAGGTTCTGCTCGAGTTTCTGTTTCGCCTCGGCGACGAAGCTTCCCATGTCGCGGCCGCGGACGTTCAGGTAGACCAGCGAACGCAACAGGCCGCCCTCGCTGTTGATCTCCGGCGCTCCGGTCGAGACTTTCAGTTTCGTTACCAATGAGAGCGGTACCTGTGCTCCCTCCATCCCGCTGACCAGGATGTTGCCGATCGCCGGGATGTTGTCGCGGTAGTCGCGCAGGTAGCGGAGGCGGATGGGGAAGCGGTTGCGCCCTTCGACTGAGGTCGAGAGCATCTGGCCTCCGAGGGCGGTTTCGATCACATCCTGGATCTCCCCCACACTGACTCCATAGCGGGCCGCGGCCTGGCGGTCGATGTCGATGTCGATATAGTTGCCGCCGGTGACCCGTTCGGCCACCACATCGGCGGCTCCGTTGACCGGTTTGAGGATCCCTTCCGCCTGTATCGCCAGATCCCTGAGCACGTTCAGGTCGTTGCCGAATATCTTGACCCCGAGGTCGGTGCGCACGCCGGTTGAGAGCATGTTGATGCGGTTGATGATCGGCTGGGTCCAGCCGTTGCGCACGCCGGTCTGCTGCAGTTTCGAGTCCAGTTCGGATACGAGGTCTGCCTTGGTGAGTCCCGGCCGCCACTGCTCTTTTGGTTTCAGGATGATGATGCTTTCGAACATCGATACCGGAGCCGGATCGGTGGATGTTTCGGCGCGGCCAACCTTGCCGAGCACCTGTTCCACTTCGGGCACGCTTTTGATGATTTTGTCCTGGATCTGGATGATCCGTTTGGCTTCGGTAATCGAGACGTTGGGCAGCGTTACCGGCATGTAGAGCAGCGATCCCTCGTCAAGCGGCGGCATGAACTCTGAACCGAGGTTCATGAAGAGCGGAATGGCAATGAGCAGCGCAACGATGTTGAGCGCGATGGTGGTTTTTTTCCAGACCAGCACTTTGCGGATCACCGGCGAGTAGAGGCTGATGAAAAAGGTGGATACGCGATTGGAGCTCTCGGGAGGCATCTTGCCGCGCATGAAGATATACATCAGTACTGGTACCAGCGTAATGGCGATCAGGGCCGAGCCGACTATGGAGAAGGTTTTGGTGAACGCCAGAGGATGGAACAGCTTGCCCTCCTGCCCTTCGAGCATGAAGACCGGTATGAAGGAAAGCACGATGATGGCCAGCGAGAAGAAGATCGCCCGGCCGACCTGTTTGGCGGATGAGATGACCACCTCCAGCCTTTTCGCGTCACGCTCCTGTTCCGGCAATTCCGAAAGGTGGCGGTAGCAGTTCTCGACCATGATCACCCCCGCGTCTACCAGTACGCCGATGGCGATGGCGATGCCGCCGAGCGACATGATGTTCGAGGTGACCCCCATGATCTGCATGGTGATGAAGGCGATCAGCACCGATACCGGAAGCGTGAGTACGATGACCAGCGCACTTCGGTAGTGGAGCAGGAAGATGAGGATGATGATCGAGACGATGATCGACTCCTCAAGCAGGTTCTTCTTCAGGGTTTCGATGGCTCGCGAGATCAGGTCTGAACGGTCGTAGGCGACCCTGATGCTTACTCCGGGCGGCAATCCTTTCTGCAGCTCCGTTATCTTCACCTTTACCCGGTCGATGACATCCTTGGCGTTTTCGCCGTAACGCATCACGACGATGCCGCCGACAGCCTCGCCCTGGCCGTTCAGGTCGAGCATGCCGCGGCGGATGGCGCTTCCGATCTGCACGGTGCCGAGGTTCCGGACGTAGATCGGCGTACCGCGCATGTCGGCTCCGACCAAGATGTTCTCGATGTCCTCCATCGACTTCACATAGCCCCTGCCGCGGATCAGGTACTCGGCGTCAGCCTGTTCGATCAGCCGACCTCCGACATCCCGGTTCGAAGCCTTGAGCGCCTCCATGACCTTGCCGACCTTGATGTTGTAGGCAAGGAGCTTGTTGGGGTCGAGGTCGATCTGGTATTCGCGCACCAGGCCGCCGATGGAGGCCACCTCCGATACCCCCGGCACCGTGTTGAGCTGGTAGCGGACGAACCAGTCCTGCAGGGTACGGAGCTGCTCAAGGTCATAGCCCTTGCCTTCGATCGTGTACCAGAACACATGGCCCACGCCGGTGCCGTCCGGGCCGAGAGTAGGAACCACCCCTTGCGGCAGGAGCGATGCGGCGTAGTTCAGCCGTTCGAGCACGCGTGTCCTGGCCCAGTAGATGTCTGCCCTGTCGTCGAAAATCACATAGATCATGGAGAATCCGAAGGCGGAGGAGGCGCGCACGGCCTTTACTTCCGGCAGCCCCTGCAGGTTGGCGGCGAGCGGGTAGGTAACCTGGTCTTCGACCACCTGCGGCGAGCGGCCCGGATAATCGGTGAAGACGATCACCTGGTTGTCTGAGAGATCCGGGATGGCGTCCACCGGCGTTTTGTAGACCGACCATATGCCAAGTCCGATGATGAGCCCGAAGATCATCAGCACTATGGCGCGGTTGCGGGCGGAATATTCGATGATTTTTTCGATCATGACAGCACTTCCTGCCGGATGGCGTTTTGGGTCATCGGTTCGTTTACCTGTCGTTTGATTTGGTGCTGCTGCCGTTCAACTGCGACTCCGAATCGATCAGATAAGCGCCGGATATAACCACCTTATCACCCTGGTTCAGGCCGGAGAGTATCTGGATCCTGTCGCCGATCCGTTCGCCCACCACCACCTGGCGCGGCTGGAACGTGCCGGGTGAACGTTCCACCCATACCAGCTGGCGTTTCCCGGAGTCCATGACGGCGGTTACGGGTAAGGCAATGCCCATGGTGAGCGGCACCTTGATGAGAGCGTTGACGAACATCTCGGGCTTGAGCTTCATGCCGGGGTTGGCCATGGCGACCCTCGCCTTGACGGTTCTGGTTTTGGGGTCAAGGAACGGGTAGATGAGGCTCACCTTTCCGTTAAGCACAGCGCCGGGGAAAGAGTCCGAACGGATCTCTACCGGCTGGCCGACGGTGATGTTGCGAATCTGGTTTTCGTAAACCTCCAGCTCGACCCATACGGCCGAAAGGTCGGCGATGTTGAAGAGCACTTCACCAGTCGTGACATATTGACCCTGCTGCACCATCTTTTCGATGACTACGCCGGAAAACGGCGAGTAGATCTCAACTTTCGTAGAGGGTTTGCCACTTCTCTCCAGTTCGGCGATCTGGCTCTCCCTGAGGCCGAAAAGCCTGAGGCGCTGCCTTGCAGAGGAGACCACGGTGTCACCCGTTTCCATGGCTGAACTTACCGTTGAGTTCCTGAACTGCTCACGGCTTTTCAGGGCGATCAGGTACTCCTGCTGCGTAGCCATGAGGTCGGGCGAGTAGAGCTCGGCGATGGGCCGCTCCCTGCTTACCGATGCACCTACGGCGTTGACGTGGAGTTTGTCGATTCGCCCGGCGGTCCAGGCGGTCACCCTGGCCTGTCGTGACTGGTCGTACTGCACAATGCCCACTGCGGCGATCTGCCTGGCCAGCGGTTCGGGCTTCACCTCCATGGTGGCGACGTTGGCCGTTACCAGCTGGGAAGAGGAGAGCGATACAACGGAGGGTGCAGCGGACTGCCGGGCGTTTGTCGCTGAGGCACCGGTATCTGTACTTGCGGTGAACTTTTTGACCAGTTCCATGCCGCAGATCGGGCAGTTGCCCGGCTTATCCTTTATGATCTCCGGATGCATGGTGCAGGTGTAGAGTTGCCTGCCTTTGAGCGCCTGTTCCGTATTCGCCTTGCCCTGCAACCTGCCTTGCCGGAAGAACCAGCCTGTTCCTGCGACCAGCGCAAGCAGCAGAATGAGCAGAGGGATTGCCGTTTTCCTGTTCATGGTGTTTCGATCTGATGTTTACTGCAGGTCATGCCGGCCGGTTTCAATTCCTGTTTTTTGCTCCTGCTGACCCGATCGGGCCGAAGCGGCGGCAGGGGAGGCCGGCGGATTGTCGGACGGTACCGGCAGGTCGAGTCCGATGGTTGTTTCGAGTTCCGCGATCTTTATCATGTACTCCGCCTCGGCCTTGCACTGTTGATGCTGGTAGTTGAAAAGGGTCATCCTTCCGTCGATTACCGTCAGGAAATCGACCTTGCCTGCCCGGTAGCCGATGAGGGCCGATTCGAGCGACTGCCTTGCCTGGGGAAGGATTCCTTCCCTGTAGAGGGTAATCGTTTTGCGGAGTCGTTCCAGCTCGTAAAGGGTCTGGGTGATGGTATAGGAGATGTTGTTTTTCAGCGCGTTGAGCTCATCGGTCGACATGGCTGTTTCGGCAAGCGATTCGGCTACCATGGCCTGACGTTTTTCCTGCCAGAGGGGCAGGTTGAACGCCACGCCGACGGAGAACATGTTGTCGCCGGGATCGGTCGTCATTGCCGTCGTTACCGGTTGCTTGAACATGTACTCGACCGATAGGTTCAGGTCGGGGTAGTTCTCCTTTCCTGCCAGCTGGCGCGAGGCCGAGCCTTTCTCTACCAGGCTGCCCAGGCTTTTGAGCTGTGGACGGTTCTCGAGGGCGATGTCGTTGAGTTGTGCGGCGGTAAGGAGTATCCGGGGCATGGTGAACTGGCCTGTGGGGCCGACCGGGGTATTGGCGGGCCTGTAGAGCAGGTAGTTGATGGTGGCCTCAAGGCTTTTACGCTGCTGCTGCAGTGAGATCTGCATTTCGACCATTTTGGATTTTTCGAGCCCGGCCTTGTAGATGTCCTGCTGGATGCCCTGACCTACGGAGTACTTCAAGCCGGTCAACGTCACGAAATCCCCCAGCAACTTCAGGTTCCTGTCGACGATTTCCACCTCCCGGTCAATGACCCATAGCTTGTAAAAGCTCTCCTTGACCATGCGCGACAGTTCACGCTTGCGCTCTTCGAAGGCCCACTTGTAGGAATCGGCTTCGTACAGGGCTATTTTTTTACGCAGATCCCGTTTGCCCCAGAACGGCAGTTGCTGCGACACGCCGACCACGACGGCCGACTGGGGATCCTTGTTGAACACCAGCGGGTCGCGAACCGGCATGTTCTGCATTTTGACCATGAGCATCGGATCGTCGAGCGCCCCGGCCTGCCTTGCCTTGCCGGTGAACATCTTCCAGCGCGATTCGGACGATTTCAGCTCAGGGTTGCTGGAAAGGGCTGTTGCCACAAGAGCCGGCAGATTTTCCGGAGGAAGGTTAATCTCCTCCGGCCTCGCGGTCAGTGGTGACATGAGGGAAATGAGCAGAATGGCGGTAGTGCGAACGTTTTTCATGGGATGCCTGGTACGATAAGTCATCATTACGTTAATGTTTACAAATATCGTGCCATACCTGTCGATGCGGCTTTCATGGAGAAAAACGGTATTCCCTTCGAATAAATTGTAGAATATTCTACACCTGAGGGTGAATATTCTGCACAGCGGCATGGCGGAGCAGGGTAGCCATTATTTATCCGGTAGCTCGATGCCATATTTTTCGATGCGGTAGAGAAGGACATGGCGGGGAATTCTCAGGAACCTGGCTGCGGCGGTCTGGTTCCATCCGTTCCGATCCAGGGCTTCGACGACGATCTCCCGCTCCAGTTCTTCGAGCGAGCACCCTTCGTCCGGCAGGTTTACGATGGCGCTTTTACTTGTGCCCTGATAGAATTTCTCCGCCAGTTCCCCGGCGCTTATGATGTCGCCGCTGCGCATGATCATCAGCCGTTCAACCGTATTCTGCAGCTCACGGACGTTTCCCGGCCAGGGGTACCTGCCGAGCAGTTCGAGGGACTCTTTGTCGAAAGTGATGTTGTTGTTGCCGAGTTTTGAACAGAAATAACGGAGCAGGAGTGGAATGTCGGCCTGACGCCGACGGAGTGGGGGCAGGTTGATCTCGATCACCGCGAGCCGGTAGTAGAGATCTTCGCGAAACTGGCCGTCGGAGACCGCTTTTTCTATATCGAGGTTGGTGGCGGACAGGACCCGCACATCGACCTTCAGCGATCTGGAGCTGCCTACCGGGTCGACCTCTTTTTCCTGGAGCACCCTGAGCAGCTTTGGCTGAAGCTCGGGAAGCAGTTCTCCCACTTCATCCAGGAAAATGGTTCCGCCGTCGGCGAGCTGGAATTTTCCTGCCTTCTCTTTGATCGCCCCCGTAAATGCCCCTTTGATGTGGCCGAAAAGCTCACTTTCAAGCAGGTCGCGCGGGATGGCGGCGCAGTTTATGGTGACGAACGGGGCCTCTTTCCGGGAGCTGCCGGCATGGATGGCGCGGGCGACCAGCTCTTTTCCCGTGCCGGATTCTCCTGTGATGAGCACGCTCGCCTCGGTATCGGCGACTTTGCGGATCACCCCGAACACCTTTTCCATCTCTTTCGACGAACCGATAATGGTGCGGAAATCGGTTTTCTCCTCCAGCGCGTTTTTCAATCGCCGGTTCTCTTCGGCCAGCCCGCTGAACCTCGACGCCTTTGCGACCGTCAGCCGGAGCGCGTCCCGGCTGAATGGCTTCAGGATGTAGTCGAAGGCGCCGGCCTTCATGGCTTCGACGGCCACATCGACCTTTCCGAAGGCGGTGATGATGATGACGAGGGTCTCCGGAGAGAGCTCCTTGATGGAACGGAGCACTGTGAGGCCGTCGATGCCTGACATTTTCATGTCGGTGACGACAACGTCGGCCCGGCTCCGGCTGAACAGTTTCAGCCCCTCTTCACCCGAGGCGGCCGACAAGACCTCATAGCCCTCCTCCTGAAGGTTGTATTCGATTATCCGCCTCAACGAGGTGTCGTCGTCGATGACCAGTATTTTTGCTTTCACGCCATCTCTCCATTAACGCTCTCCTGCTTCGGCAGGCTGATTATTACCGTTGTACCGGTTCCCGGGGTGCTTTCGACCTCCAGCTTCCCCTTGTGGCTTTCGATGATTTTCCTGGAGATCGCCAGGCCGAGTCCGGTTCCGTCGGACTTTGTGGTGAAAAACGGTTCGTAAATCCTGCCCAGCTCTTCGGCCTTGATTCCGGAGCCGGTATCCCGGAAAGAGATTTTGCACGCGCCCTTCACGTCGGCCACCGCCGATATGGTGACGCGGCCGCCGGGTGGGGTGGCCTGCAATGCGTTCAGGACGATGTTCAGGAACGCCTGGCGCAGCTTCTCTCCATCGGCACTGATGACCACCGGATTTGGTTGGGTTTGAAGCACCAGTTCGACCTGCCGTCTGGCGGCCTCTCCGCCGAGGAGCGTGACAATGGTTTCCAGCTCCTCCTGCACCGCACAGGGCTGCATCTCGGAGGGTTGCGGCCTGACCATGTGCAGGAAATCCTCGACGACGCGGTTCAGTCGTTCCGTTTCCCTGATCTGGATCTCGATGAATTCGTGTTTCGGATCATCCGGCCCGTAATCGTCTTTCAGGATCTCCGCCGTTCCGCGGATGGAGCCGAGCGGATTGCGGATCTCGTGAGCCAGGACCGCGGCGAACTCTCCCATGGTGGAGAGCCGCTCGGAGTTCCGCAACTGCTCTTCGATGGCGATGATGCGATCCGATTGGGCCCTCAGCTTTTCGTAGGAGGCCTCCAGGACCCCTTTGCTCTTCTGGAGTTCGACGGTACGCTCGCGCTCACGTTGCGACAACAGGCCGGTCACTCCGCCGACCGTATTGTAGAGGATGATCTCCAGGTATTTTTCAGCTTCCATGCCGAAGTGGCCGCCCCACTGGAATAGAATGTGGGGGGCATAGACCAGGCTGACAATCACCGAGCAGAGCAGGCCGCCGCGCAGGCCGAACCAGAGCGCGGCCAGAATGATCGGCAGGTAGTAGAGGCGCTGGAAGATGTCGTGAAGGTAGGCGACATGCAGGGGCGTCAGGTAGTGGAACAGGCTGATGCCGGTGATGAATGAGCCGAGGATCACTATCCTGATGCCGAAAGTTTTTTCCATAGCGTTGCAGTCGCCGGCTTTCATGGTTTGCTTGAAACAGAACCCTCTTTTTCCAGACCTTCCTTTTCCAGCTCTTTGCGTATTGATTCCAATGCCTCCCTGCGCTCCTTGTCGAGCTCGGGGAAGTGCATGTCGAGCGAATTGAATGTGTCGAGTATGATTTGTGAAATAATCAACCGTGAATTCACCTTGTCATCGGCAGGAACCACATACCATGGCGCATTTTTCGTGCTTGTTGAACTCAGGCATGCCTCATAGGCCTGCATATACTGTTTCCAGAATTTCCTCTCTTCGATGTCGGCAAAACTGAATTTCCAGTTTTTCTCCGGCTTGTCGATACGATCGAGAAAGCGCTTGCGTTGCTCCTCTTTTGAAATGTGGAGGAAAAATTTGACGATCCGGGTCCCATTGCGATACAGATGATTTTCCATCTCTGAAATGGATCGATATCGCTCCTCCCAGATGATTTTTTTCTCTTTCAGCGGGATCGGGACGCCCTGGCCCTGAAGAATTTCAGGATGGACCCGAACGATCAGGACCTCTTCATAGTAGGAGCGGTTGAAGATGCCGATCCGACCCCGTTCAGGCATACATTGGTATGTCCTCCACAGAAAATCGTGCTCCAGTTCCGAAGGAGTTGGATGTTTGAAGCTGAAAACCTGGCAACCCTGGGGATTGATGCCGGACATGACATGTTTGATGGTACTGTCTTTTCCTGCGGCATCCATGGCCTGAAAAATCAGTAACACGGCGAAGCGGCTCGATGCGTAATGAAGCTGCTGAAGCTTGCTCAACTCCTTGACCTGCTTTCCGAGCAGTTCATGGGAGTGATCTTTGGAATCATAAACGGGAGCTACCCTTGTCGGCCACTTGTTCAGATCTATCGCTTCTCCGGGGCGCACCAGGAAATCCGTGGAATTGATCTTCATGTCGTTTCTTTCGTATATGACAAGCCGCGTTGACGGCTTGTAAGGCAACTACCAGGAGTTGAGGCAAACAAAGTCGATTCCCGTCGGTTCAGGGTGTGATTCAGTACTCTTCGCCGTTGATCAGCAGCACCACCATCCGGTCGTCGCCGAGGGCATCCTTCACCTCCTGTGACCACTCGCGAGAAGCTTCCTCAAGTTCTTCGATGATGAAATCCTCGAAATCCTCAAGCACCTCCTCTTCGGCAATGAAATCATCATCCGGTGAAGTGACCTTGATCAGGATGCTCGCTTCGGCATCCTTACCCTCTCCGTACATGCCGAATTCTATGTCGACGCTGCTTGCGACCGTTCCGGTCAGGGCGACCAGCTTGCCCGTTTCGAGGAGTTTGTTTTCGATGTTTTCCAGGTCGACAAGCACGCCGGCAAACCGGGCGTCGTCATGAAGGTTTATGTTGTTGGCCATTGATTTGCGTCTTTGTTGGGGAAAAAAATGGTTGATCGATGCAGGTAAAATAGTCATTAACCGGGATAAAGCCGTTTTCCGGAAGAGATTGGCCGTAAAGTCCCTGATGCACAGGCCTCTCCTCGCCGATCCGGCAGGCGTGCGGGGGGAGGATCTTCTGTTCGACCGGCAGGAATATATCGATAACGGTTTCGCTTTCCTGCTCTTCCGGGAAGAAGCGCACGCGCTGCAGGAAAATCGGGAAATCCCTTTTATTTTCATGCCGCTGATGGGCAGCCATTGCGCTCTAAGCCACCTTATGCTTTGGCCGAGGTCTTCGTCGGTGCCGATGTGGCGAAAAAAAGGGCACGATAACCGCCAAACGTTATGGTCGGTGCTGCCAGCCTCATTCGGCCATGAGGGCAGTTGATGGCGCTCCCTCCGGGGCGATATTGCAGTCACGTGGTTCCGCTGTATATTGAGTGCTTCCGGCTTCGTAACGGCGAGGGCGGAAAGTCAGCATTTCAAATATCCTGGTATTAAACGACCTTCGATGAAAATTCTCGATCGATACATTCTCAAAGCGCACGCCGGGACCTTCTTTTTTGCCTTTGTCACGATCATGTTCGTTTTCATCCTGTCGTTTCTGACAAAGTTTCTCGATCGTCTGGTCGGCAAGGGGCTCGATATGGGGATCGTCGTCGAGATGCTGCTGCTCCAGTCCGCATGGATGGTGGGTTTTGCCGTGCCGATGGCCGTGCTGGTCTCGACGGTCATGGCGTTCGGTTCGCTGACCAACAGTTCGGAATTGACGGTCATGCGATCAGGCGGCATATCGATGACCCGCCTGATCGCGCCGGTGCTGATCGCAAGCCTTGTGCTGTCGGCCCTTGTGGAGCGGTTCAACAATGTCATGATGCCGGAAGCAAATTTTCGTGCCAATGCGCTCCTGTCCGATATTACCAGGATGAAGCCTGGGTTCGGTATCGACAGGAACGCTTTTTCAAATGTCATCAAGGGCTATTCGATCATGGCCCGCAAGGTCGACAACAAGACCGGGGAGCTTACGGACGTCGTGCTCTACGATCGTGAACGGCCTGAAGTAAGGATTGTGATTACAGCGGCAAAGGGGCGGATAGAGTTCTCCTCCGATTATCGTTACCTGATCATGACGCTCGACAACGGACAGATCCATGAACTGACCCTGCCGAGGATGGATCGGTACAGGAAAATGGTTTTCACCCGACACCGCTATGTGTTCGAGGCGATGGGGTACGGGTTCGAGCGGAGTGACGAGAACGGTCGTCGGCGTGGCGGGCGTGAGCTTTCGGCAAAAGATCTCCTGGCCGTGGGCAAAGAGTTTCGTTTCAAGTCCAGGAAGGCGGAGAGTTCAAGCGTCAGGGGACTCGAGGAGTTGAAAAAGCAGGTCGAACTGATACGGACGGGGAGCGTCCCTGTTGCCCGGCCGGGTTCCGGAGTACTGCCGGTTGCGCAGCCCGCAAAGGCGGCCGTATTGGCGGATGCCATGATAGAGGATGTATCGTCAGCTATCGCAGAGATTGACAAAAACCGGATCGAATACAACAAATACATGGTCGAGTACCATAAGAAATATTCACTGGCGTTTGCCTGCATGGTGTTCGCCCTGGTCGGCGCTCCTCTCGGAGTGATGGCCCGCAGGGGCGGTTTCGGGGTTGGCGCGGCCCTTTCGCTGCTCTTTTTCGTCATGTACTGGGTGATGATGATCGGCGGAGAAAAGATTGCCGAGAGGGGATTGGTCACTCCGGCCATCTGTGTATGGCTGCCCAATGTGATCCTTTCCGCTGCCGGCCTGTTCATGTTGTTCCGCCTTACCCGGTCGGTCACGGCATCCTCACGCTGAGCCTCACGTCTGACAAGCTGTTCAGATCTTTTCCGACCTGCCATGATCGGAATCTTCACCCAAAGGAGGGCGGACATTCGTGTCCGCCATTGGTGCAGCACCTCCAAGGGGAAGGGCGACCGCAAGGATCGCCCCTA
>JAAXXK010000069.1 GCA_013334525.1 Chlorobiaceae bacterium | reverse complement strand
CGGGTTTCAACCCGGGGGAAAATGAGAGATAAAAAAATCCCCGGACTTCAGTCCAATTTCTTCAGAAACTGTGTAGAGCGCCATGATTGCCGGAGCAATAATCACGCCGTTCATCATATATCCATTAATAATATTGCCCTCCAGCTTCCGTCAGCAAGTTCCTCTACTCTCGCACCGTGATAGGTGACAGCCTTGATCTCATCCCTGGCGCCCAGAATTGCCCGCCCGACGAATGAACCTTCGACAAACCCCTCGCCAATCGACCGGATTACGAGATCGTCGTAACCCTCATGGTGGATCTGGGACAGGGTGAGCGCTTCGTTGAGAAGATCGACCAGCAGCACTGAGCGCTCAGGGGCATCGACGCGAAACGGCCTTTCGGCTGCACGCACACCCCACTCAGGCCCAACCCATACGGTCATTGCCCGCAAAGCCTCGCCCATCAGCTCCGCGAAGCTCCCCGCCGTGACCTCCATGGAGAGATCGGCAGTATGTTCAAGCATCCTGTGCGGCATGGGCTCCTGCCGGGAATAATATTTTGATTAACCTCGACCCATAAAGAAATGTAAGCAACGCCGGAAACGTTTCCCCCCGATCCGGCCAATCCGGTGCCATGTCGCTTTTTTTGTTACCTTTAGCTTATCACTTATTGACTGAATCATGGCCTCATTCGCCCTTACAGCTTACAGGAGCCTCTCTCCCCTACTGCCGGCGCTGCTCAGCATGGTATCGCAATGGATACCGAAGCTGAAAACCTTCGCCGATGCCCGAAGCGGTCTGTTCCCTGAGCTCGAAGCGCGCCTGCGTGCCGTTCCTGAACCATCGAGCCGCCTATGGGTGCACGCATCATCGGTCGGCGAATTCGAGCAGGCCCGCCCGGTCATCGCCGAACTCCTTCAACAAGTGCCCGGCCTTGACGTCGTGGTCTCGTTCTTCTCAGATTCAGGCTACGAGGCCCGGAAAAGCTACCCGGACGCAGCCGCAGTATTCTACCTGCCGCTCGACACCCCGGACAACGCCCGAAAGCTCGTCTCGCTGCTCAAGGCAGACATCTTCATGTTGATGCGTTACGATTTCTGGCCGAACCAACTCGAAGCCATCAAAGAGAGCGGAGCTAAAATGGTGCTGGCCGCCGCCGCCCTGCCTCCCGGCTCACCCTACCTTAAACCGGGACTCAAAGGGCTCTACCGCGACCTCTTCGCCATGTTCGACGACATCTTCACCATCGACCAGCCGGGCTGTGAAGCATTCCAAAGCGCCTTCGGCTGCCTCAGCGCCAGGAAGGCGGGCGATCCGCGTTTCGACCAGGTTTACGAAAGGCAGAAAAAAAGCGACGACCGTGCCGCGAAGTTGAAACCCCTGTTCCCGGGGCGGATGGTGCTTGTCGGAGGAAGCACCTGGGAGCCGGACGAAGCCATTCTCGTGCCCGCATGGCAGCCCCTCAGGAAAAAGCTGAGCCTCGTGCTGGTACCGCACAAGGTCGAGGGCAGCAACATCGACCGGATCATGGAAAACCTCCGGCAAAAGAAGATCCCCGCCGTCACGATCTCATCGATGGACGCAGCATTCGATCCCGAAAAACAGGTGCTCGTCGTCGACCAGACCGGATATCTCGCCGAACTCTATGCAATCGCTTCGATCGCCTATGTCGGTGGCGCCTTCGGTATCAACGTGCACAATACGATCGAACCGGCAGTACACGGCATTCCGGTACTCTTCGGGCCAAGGCACGGCAACTCCCCTGAAGCCGCAGGGCTGATCGAAGCCGGTGCGGCCACGGTCGTCAACGATCAGCGGGAACTGCAAGATGCGCTTGAACGGTTCGTCACCGATCCCGGGTACCTGAAAAAATCGGGGGCAAAAGCTGCCGCATTCGTGCAGGAGCGCCTTGGAGCCACTGCGGTTATCGCAATGGCAATAGAACAGTATTGTTCATCGAAAAACTGATTTACGTATATTCAGGGCATACCTGGATTTAAAAACGCAACCATAACCGTTATGCTTACCCGAATCCAAAGCCTCTACCTCTTACTTGCAGCCATGCTCGCCCTGGGCAGCATGACGCAACCTTTCTGGATCTACCAGACAAGCCAGACCATCCTGTTCGGCGACTTTACGCAGGTACAGGGTTCAGGGCTCATCGTCACGGCCGGCGGCATGGCTGGCAGCATCTTCTCCCCGTTGACCGGAATAACCTCGATCGCGGCCATATTCCTGTTCAAAAACCGGAAACTTCAGCAGATGCTGATCATGCTCTGCATTATCCTGTTCGCGGGCGACATCCTGTCGGGCCTGATCGCCGCCCATTTCCTGAACGAGTTCCTGCACACCGGCGGCACTGCGGTCACACACAGCCCATCGAACGGATTTTTCATGCTGCTGCCCGAACCGGTCCTCTTCTGGCTTGCGTTGACGGGTGTGAAAAAGGACGAGAAAATCGCGACCGCCTACAAGAGGCTCTGACATGCGTATCGTCCTTACGACCGGCGACATCCACGGCATCGGCCCCGAAATTATCCTGAAGAGCTTTATCAGCCTCCAGGCCTCCGGCCATCAATTCATTGCCGCCGGATCGCTGATAGCGCTTGATTTCTACCGAGACTGGCTCGACATTCCCGTCAGGCTTGCACCGATCGAAAATCGTGCCGACATCGCCCGCCTCGTTCCTGAAATCGGGGTATTGCCGGTGCTGAGCATCGCCGAACCCGACATCATACTGCCCGGCACGGTTTCGAAAACGGCCGGCGACATCGCCATGCGCTCGCTCGAAGCGGCGGCAGAGCTATGCAGGGAGGGACTCTGCGACGCACTCGTCACCGCCCCAATCCACAAGGAGGCCGTCGCCCTCGCCGGATACCAGAACACCGGCCATACCGACTTCCTTGCCGACTTTTGCCGTGTACCGTCGCCGATCATGCTCTTTGTGGACCCGGTTTCGGGGCTGAAGGTTGCCCTGGCAACGATCCACGAACAGCTTTCGAAGGTTCCTTCTCTCATCAGGACCATGGACCTCGACCGATTTTTCCTGACGCTCGCAGAATCGATGCAAAAGGATTTCCGTTCAACAGACCCGAAAATAGCTGTGCTGGGCCTCAATCCGCACGCATCGGACGGCGGAGTCATGGGCGACGAAGAGGCCGCGATCATCAGCCCGTGCATCGAGCGGCTTTCGAAATCCCTCCGGATCGAAGGCCCTTTCCCGGCAGATGGTTTTTTCGGGGCGAAACGATACCTCGACTACGACCTCATCGTCGCCATGTACCACGACCAGGGGCTGCTCCCCTTCAAGGTGCTGGCCTTCGATACCGGCATCAACGTCACCCTCGGCCTTCCGATCGTCAGAACCTCACCCGACCACGGTACAGGTTTCGACAAGGCAGGCAAAGGAACAGCATCGGAACGCAGTTTTTATGAAGCCGCGCTGCTTGCCGGCGAAATTGCCAGGAACCGAACGATAACCACATAGAACACCATGATCTCATTCGTCAATACCGACATCGACCTCAGGAAAAAACCCATTTTCAGGAACCTGAACCTCACCATCCAGCCCGGCGAACTGGTCTACATCGTCGGCAGGAGCGGCACCGGCAAAACCACGCTGCTCAAGTCCCTGTACATGGAGGTCAAGCCCTCGAAAGGTGAGATCGTCGTTGGCGGCTTCAGTTCGAGAACCATCAAAAAACGGCAGATCGCATTGCTAAGGCGCAAACTCGGCATCGTATTCCAGGACTTCAAGCTGCTGGAAGACCGCAACATCTACGACAACCTGGCGTTCGTCCTGCAGGTGACTGGCACAAAAAATGCACTTATAAAAGAGAAGGTGATGAATGCGCTCCGTGAGGTCGGCCTGGAACATGCCGCCATGGAGATGCCCTTAAACCTGTCGGGCGGGGAACAGCAACGGGTGGCCATCGCCCGCGCACTGGTCGGCGAACCGGTAGCCATCCTGGCCGACGAACCCACCGGCAACCTCGACCCCGAAACCTCCATCGAGATCCTTGAATACCTCAAGAAGATCAACGCCAAAGGCATCATTGTCATCATCGGCACCCACGACTACGAGCTTGTCCGCCACTACCCGTCACGCACGCTGATGATCAAAGAGATGAACCTGGTGGAAAGCACCATCGAACCCATGTCCACAGGCTACCGCCCGGTCGCCATTCGTCAGCAGGACGAAGCACAGCTGACGGAAACCCGGTAAAAAAGCCCAGGCTCGTAAATACAAAAGGCTGCCTCATCCTGACGTTGAAGCAGCCTCCTGACCTTTTATCCATCCAGGGTCGTTACAGCAAACAATGAGGCTGGCCCATCATCTCTTTTGTACGATCATAAGCGGACGAATGGTGCTCTCGACGGGCTGCGCCGCTTTCAGTTTACGGTATGCCGCACAACCCTCCTGAAGTCCGTTTTCGCAAGCCTTGACAAACCACGCCTTGGCTGTCGGAATGTCCTGCCTGAACCCTTTTCCTTTCAGGTACATGACACCGAGATTGTATTGTGCCTTGGCGTATCCGCGCTCTGCAGCCAGCGCGTAGCGCATTGCCGCTTCAGTGTAGTCGAGCGGGACGCCCTGGCCGTTGTCGTACATCACCGCGAGATTGTATTGCGCCTGGACGTTGCCTTGTGCTGCCGCCAGCCTGAACCACTTTGCGGCTTCAGCAAAGTTTTCCCCGACCCCTTTTCCATTGAAGTTCAGTGACAGGACGCCAAGATTGTATTGCGCCTGGACGTAGCCCTGTTCTGCCGCAAGCCGATACCACTTTACAGCCTCACCGTAGTCCTGCGGGACACCTTGTCCATTCTCGTACATCACTCCGAGATTGAATTGCGACTCCTGATGCCCCTTCACGGCACCCAGCCGATACCACTTCGCGGCCTCACCGTAGTCCTGCGGGACACCTTGTCCGTTGTCGTACATCAACCCGAGGTTGAATTGTGCCCGTGCATATCCCTGTTCTGCCGCGAGCCTGAACCACCTTGCGGCCTCGCCGTAGTCCTGCGGGACATCCTGACCATTGCCGTTCAGGTACAGGACTCCAAGGTTGTAATGCGCCTGGACGTCCCCCGTCGACGAAGCGATCTGTAGCCACTCCCTCGCCTGGCGGTAATCAGGCATGGGCTCTTTTCCGGATGCCGGAACTGATGCGGATTGTTGACCTGCCGGTTCCTCCGCCATTGCTCCGGATGAAAAAACCAGGAGCGATGCGAGGATGCAGAATATGCAGCGTTTCATCATGATCGTGTGGAATTTGTGTCCCGTTTTGCTTTCCTTTCCGGATTATTGCAGTCGATTTTTGGCAGCTCCAAGCCCTTTTCCGCGATTCATCAGCCTGAGCGTCATTGCCTTCGACCTGCCTGAGATAAGCCAACAAAATACCGGCAGCATTTACCTAATAATAATCAAGAGATTATCAAAGTAACAGCCTTCCCGCTCATCGAAACCGTACACCGTACAACAAAAAACCCCGGTTCATGTCACCGGGGTTTCCTTTCATTTGCTGATCGCATAAACGACCAGAATCGATAACCGGAAAATCATCTATCCCCGTCATTCAAAACCATCATGACCGTTTCGGGCGAGCGGTTGACCAGATTGAGCAATACCAGCGCCGGCCCCTGAGGCTTTCGCTCTCCCCGCTCCCAATGCCTTAGCGTGACGACACTGATCCCGAATGCCGCTGCAAACTCATCCTGTGTCATTCTGGTTTTATGCCTGATACTTTTCACATCGACAGGTATCGGTTGGCACTCCCTCATCCTTACACCGTTCCCCTGCGAGTACTCCATTGCCTCTTCCAGACCTCTCTTTATGCTGTCAAATGTGCTTCCCATGCTGCCTCTTGTAATTTTGCACCAACAGTTTCGTCAACCCTGCCAGTTCGTTTCGTTCCGCTTTCGTCAAGTTATCCTGTCCTCAATACCCTGCCCT
>JAAXXK010000032.1 GCA_013334525.1 Chlorobiaceae bacterium | reverse complement strand
GGCCATGCTTCGGCGAGTTCGAGGGCCCGCAGGGGGCGTCTTGAAAGCCAGGGGAGGAGGTCGGGCTCATTTTCACGGGTCAGTGCTATTATATCGGCGAATTCCGAAGCGGCGCGGCGTTTGCAAATGAAGCCGAGGGCATCGTCAGGCGAGTCGATCCAGATTTCCGATGGGATTTCGTTGTTGCCGAGGACGCGGTGGTTGATTGTTCGCCAGACGATGCGGTATGGACCGGCGGATGAGGTGAGTTGGGCGATCCAGTCACGCACATCGGCGAAGCGGTCGCTGAGCTGCCTTGAGTCGGGGCCTTTGAGTGTGAGGCGCAATGGGAATGGGCTGTCGCCTTGCACCATAGGGGCGAGCAGCGTGCCCCGGTTCCAGAGCTTCAGCACCTGGGCCTTCAGGTCGGCGGGGGTCGTCCAGCTCATTGGGGCATTTTCTGTTTTTCAGCTCGGTACTCTTCGATGCTGAGGTTGCGAAGCACGGAGGTGCGGCCGTCCTGGTTGTGCACGAATCCAACGCTTGAGACGAAGGGTTCGATGATGTGGATTTTCTGCAACGGGGTGACGATGAGCAGTTGCAGGTTGAGTTGTTTGAAGAGTTGCAGGCCGTAGTTGGCCGATTCGTCGGAGCCGCGTCCGAAGGCTTCGTCGATGACCACGAAGCGGAAGGAGCGCGAGCGCACAGCCCCCCATTCGAGGCCGAACTGGTAGGCGAGGCTGGCGGCGAGTACCGTGTAGGCGAGCTTCTCCTTTTGACCCCCCGATTTGCCTCCCGAATCGGCGTAATGCTCATATTCTGTATTGTCATCCCGCCACCGTTCGCTGGCAGCGAAGACGAACCAGTTGCGCACGTCTGTCACCTTGGCTGTCCAGCGGCGGTCGAGGTCGGCGAACTCATCGCGTCCGCGGAACCGGTCGATGATCCTGCGCACCTGGAGGAACTTGGCCTCGGAGTACTGGGCTTTGTCCGAACCGGTCAGGGCCCCTTCGGTGCAGCTCCGGAGCTCGGCCTGGAACTCGCGGATGTCAGCGTCAAGGTTCATCTGCGCTTCGAGGCTGATATACCGGTTTGGGTTGTAGTCGATCTGTGTGAGCGATTCGTTGATGCGGGCAATGCGTTCCTTGATGGTTTCGCGCTCACGGGCGAGCTGGGACTGGAAGTTTGCCACCTCGCGGATGGTGTTTTCGTTGAGCAGCTCCTTGAAGCGATCTTCGAAGCGGGGCAGGTCGTCCGCACGGAGCTGTTCGAACATCAATAGGTACTCGCCCGCGGAGGCGATGTTGACATCGACTTCGCGGGTTTCGAGCTTCCACTTCTCGTTGTATTCGGTCATCGCGCGGATGATCTTGTCATTCAGGCGCGAGAGCTTTCGGTCTTCGGAGTCGATCTTCGCCTGCAACCAGTCGCGCATTTCTCGCTCGCGGTTGTCGCACGATTCAACGGTGAGCGTGCGGCTCTCCTGCATTTGTGCATGGAGATCTTCGAGCAGGGCAAAGCGGGCTGTTGTCTCCGGGGCAGCTTCGTTCAGGTATTGCCGGGCCTGCTCCTCCAGCTCCCTTGCGTTGCTGATCTTCTGCCCGGTTCTGGAGCGCTTGTCCTTGCGTTCATCGAGGAGGCGCTCGGTTTCCCGGAGTCCGGTTTCCACCTCTTCAAGCTGCGCAGTGAGGGTGCGGAGCAGGTCGGAGGTGCTTTCGAGTTCGCGTTTCTCGGCTTCGAGGCGGGCGATGGCTACGGCCAGCGGTTGCCAGTCGAGGTCGTGGAAGTCGGGATACTCGTCGAGTCGCGAGAGGATGTTGAGCCGCTCCTTCAGGTTGTCCTGCTCCTGTTTCAGGACCTTCATCCGGCTCTTCAGTTCGCCGAGGTATTCACTCTTGCGGCGGGCATTCTCTTCGAGCACGGCGATCTTGGCGGCGTTGCTCCATCCGAGCACATAGCGGCTGCGGTCGTCGATGCGGTGGCGGTCGTCCTTCTCGTGTCGCTCGCCGGGCATCTTGATCTGTCCGGCCAGGGTGATGGCCTTTTTCTCCCGGCGGAACTCCTCCTGACTGGTGCAGCAGACCAGGTCGAAGCGGTGGGCGATCTCCCGTTCCAGCCAGTCGAAATGGGGGGAGTCGGCCCTGATCATAAGTTTGTGCGGCAGGGCGGCCCGATCGTCCGGCAGGGATTCGCGGCGGGCCGGTGGGCGCACCCTGAAGTAGACGAGGCGCTCCTTGAGGAGGGTGCGGTCGACCCATTCGGCCACCTGCGCGTAGTGACGGTCGGGTACGAGCAGCGAGAGGGCGAAGTTGCGCAGCAGGCGTTCGACGGCCCCTTCCCAGCTCTCTTCACCCTCGCGCACCTGGAGCAGTTCACCGGCGAAGGGCACCTCCTCCTCATCAAGGTTCAGCGCCCGGCAGAGCGAGCGGCGCAAGGAGACCTGTTTTTCGTCGATGTTGTTTTTTCGGGCCTTCAGGCTCTCGATCTCGACCATGAGCTCCCGGTACTCCTGCTGCTCACGGGTGACCGAAACGCCCGTCTCATTGAGATTGTTCTGTACCCTCGCTTCCTGCTCCCCGACGGTTTCGCGCATGGTTATGTGTCCGGCGCGCTGGCCAAGAAACTCTTCGGCGGTGATTGCGGGTGTCTCACCAAGCTGGCGCACCAGTTCGCCGTAGCGGGTGGATTTCTGTCTGCAGCGTTCGAGCTCCTGCTGCTTTATCCGGATTTCGGAGGATATGCTCTCGATCCGGTCGCCGCCGTTCTCGGCGATGGTATGGCGCAGGTCTCGCTCCCGTTCCTGCGCTTCGCGGCGCTCCTGTTCATGCCGTTCCACGGCGCTCTCATGGCGGGCAAGCTCCTCTTCGAGGGATGCGAGACGGTGGTGGAGGAGGCCGAGCTTGAGCGAGGCGAACCAGGGGCGCAGGGCGTCACGGCATCCCCGCAGCTCTTCGGTGGAGGTGGAGATCTCCTTGTGGCGGTTGCAATCTTCCACGAGGGGTTCGAGCATCTCGATCTGTCGCTTGGCCTTGAGCACCGCTTCGTGCGCCCGGTTGAGATCTTCGAAGTGGTGGATGAGGGCAGCGATGCGTAGCTCGACCTCGAAAGGTTCGAGCATGTGGCTGCGCACGAAGTCGGTGAGGTTGCCCACCGATTTGAGCGAGACGGTCTGGTGGAACAGTTCGAGCGCCTGCTCGTTGTCGATGCCGAAGTGACGTCTGAACAAGGCTCCGTAACGCGGGAAGCTATCGAACACTTCGACGCCGTCCGAGCGCAGGCGCTTGCGCAGGGCGGTGATCTCCGTGCCGAATTCGGAAAAGTCGCCGGCAATGGAGAGGTCGCGCTCGGTGACCGCAAAAAGGCGGGCGGGCTGTCCGGCGGGATCCTTCAGCCAGAAGACCTGGGCGAGGGAAACGGTCTTATCGTAGCCTTCGTTGTGGAAGACGCCGAGCACCACCGAATATGCGTTGCTGTCGCGCAGGGCGACCGGTTTGGCGCCGCCGCCGAGGGACTCCTGTCGTTCCGATTTGTAGAAGCCGAGCACGTAAGAGCGGAGCGATCGTTCGCGGGTATCGGCTCCGGCGGCTTTGTTGAAGGCGATGCGCTGGCTTGGCACGAGCAGTGTAGTAACGGCATCGACCAGCGTCGATTTGCCCGAGCCGATGTCGCCCGTGAGCAGGCTGTTCCTGCCGTCGAGTCGCAGTGTCCATACGCGGCCGTCGAAGGTACCCCAGTTGAACACTTCGAGGCGCTGGAGGCGGAACCCGGCGAGGCGGTCGTCTGCGATGAATCCAAATTCAAGGGCTTCAGCCATCGTTTTCCTCCGTGGGTTGTCCGGTGAGCTGTTGGTACTCTTCGAGGCGGCGGTCGAAGTCGGCAAGCCACTGGGCATCGACGAAAGCCTTGATGATCCGGCGCACCTCGATCATCTGTTTTTCTCCCCGCAGGCGGCGAATGAAGCCGAGATCGGCGATCTTGTTCAGGGTGGCATCGACCTGGTCGATCAGCTTCACATCATTGCTGCCGGCAGGCAGGAAGATACGTATCAGTTCGACCACCTCGTCGCGTGAGAGGATCAGTCGCGTGTCGCCGCCGCCCGCATCGAACTCTGCGAGTTTCTTGCGGAGCAGGGCGAGCAGCAGGCTGACCGGGTAGGAGAGCTGACGTCGGGCCACCAGTCGGGGTATAGGTTCGGTGTTCTCTTCTTCGATCGCGGGCAGGGAGCGCAGGAAGGCGTAACCCTCGGCCTCGTCGAGCATCAGCTCAAGGCCGAGCACGGCCACGTAATCGCGCACGCCGGCTTGAAGGTTCAGGATGGCATTCCAGAGTGCCGGGCTATCCTCCTGGTAGATTACCCCTTTCAGGAGTGCGACCACCACCTGAGAAAGCTCCTGTGGCACTGATGACGGTCGCTGGGTCTGGGTGTCGGTTTTGTTCATCATTCGTTTCTTACAAAGATAATGCGTGGCAGTTTTGCCTGACGTTTCACGCCGTTGTCGCTCTCCCATTCGATCTGCTCTTTGCTCTCTTCATCTACCGCCGTGTGAGGCCACTCTCCGGCGATATGGAGGTAGGTGACCAGTTCGGCAAGGCCTTGGCGCAGTGGGTTGCGGGAGATCAGTTCGCCGAGGCTTATCTGGCTCCTCTCCTGCAGTGCTTTGCGGATATTGCTCGACAGTTCGGCACGATCGACGATCACCTTGGCGTAGAGCGCGGCGGTGTCGATCTCGGCATCCCCTTCGTCGATAGCGATGCCCTCGATCACCGGTTTGAAGGGTGGGCGGTAGAGTGGTCGTTCGAGCGGCAGTTCGATCGTGGCGGATGCATCGGCAAGTGGCATGAAGCTGCCTGCGGGCATGGTTTCGCGCAGATCCAGGGCCCTGCCTTCGATGTCATGCAGGATCTCCATGATGCGACGGTTTTCGAGCCATGCTTTGTCGTCGAGGAACTTGCGCAACTGTTCGGAGAGTCGAGCCACAGTGCGCTGGGTGTATTCCCCGGCTTCGAGCCAGTCGTAGTGCACCCGCTTAAGGCGGGGTTCGGGCTGCATCTCAACCACTGGCGGCAGGTTGAGCACCTCTTCGAGCAGGCCGGTCAGCTCCTCCTGGCGCGACTGCGACATCAGGAAGTCCCAGAAGGCCCTAAAGCTCCTGCCCTGGTCGGAATCGGCGATGGCGTCCCGTTGACCCATGATCTCCTCCAGCAGCATACCCTTGCTTCCCTCCCAAAGGGCTATGCGCTCGCGTACCCGCCGGTCGAGCGAGCGGAAGTTGTGCTCCACCTCCCGGAAATCGGTCAAGAGCTCGCGCGCCAGTTGCAGGAACTGCTGAAACCGATCCTTGAGCGCCGTGTCGTCGAGCAGGGAGATCTCTCCGGCATGGATACGGGTTATCTCGGCATCGATCTCCTCACGCCGCCGGTTCAGCTCTGCAATCCGTACGTCAGGATCGGCCTGGCTGCCGGTGCTCATCTGGCGCAGGAGATCGAAAAGGGTCAGCAGGCGAGACTCGGTGCCGACGAAGGCTCTTTCGGAGAGGCTCTCCAGCCAAGCCAGCGCCTTTTCGGTTGCCGGAGTCAGGT
This sequence comes from Chlorobiaceae bacterium, assembly GCA_013334525.1. Classification (GTDB taxonomy): domain Bacteria; phylum Bacteroidota; class Chlorobiia; order Chlorobiales; family Chlorobiaceae; genus Chlorobaculum. Next base: position 23,943 of record JAAXXK010000032.1, on the reverse strand, counting down.
CGTAATGGGGCTCGTCCTCTCCTGCTGGATAGAACTTGCGAAGCCAACCTTTGTCGTTTTCGGCCCAGTCGTTCAGGTAGTTCTGCGCCGAACCAGGGAAGGTGTCGTCGCCGATCTGACGGCGAAGGGCGAACAGCTCGTCCTCCAGCGCCTCGACAAGGTCCGACTGCGAGAGGGTGCGCACATTGGGCGTGATGAAGACACGATGCAGGAACGAGGCCACCAGAGGCGCATGCTGGGCGCGCAACAGGCGCCATGCCGGATGGTTCTGGCGGAGCAGGTCGAGAGTGATGTAGTCAAGAGCCATCGGCACGATCGGAAACAGTCAGGTGAACGAGTCTGTTGCGTTGGTCGGTTACGGTTTGTTTTCCGGCAACAATAGATCACAAGGCCAAGGATCAAGGGCTCTCATTCCTGTTGTATCGGAAGTCCTGCAGTTGGAATCCGGTCCGCATCAAGATGACGCCGGGCCACTCCGACTGATTCGGGTTCACGAACTCGCTTGGTGAAGAGCTTCGTGTTACATGAAACCGGCTTGTCATTGGGTAATATAACCAATCGCGATAAGTCGGAACACATCGTTGTGCCGGGACATAGGGACATTCTGTAATGACTGAGCTCTGTAAGGGACTATGGGACCGAAATGATAGCGTAGAGGTTGTAAAAAGATATCTGATAACTTTTTACGTCTTGAGCAATTTGTGCAAATTTTGCACATACTGAATTCTCTTCTTGTTAGCCTGCTTTGAAGATGTTTTTAAGATTCTTGGTGACAACGCTTGGTTCTGTTTTAAAAATCCAGACGGCTGCTGCTGGTTAAGCCAAATAGATTTATGCAGTAATTGTGCTTCCAGTTTAGGATCAGAACAGTCGGATTGGTAAATGACAATTTAGCCTCTTTCAGATGCGCTGTCAGTCGATCTCTTTGCCGGTTTAATCATGCGTTGCCATCTTGGATTTGTAATATTTTAAATGAACACATTCCTGAGTGTGCATTTAAAATACGTGAGATTCTCACACATTGTAATGACCGAACTGATGTGTTGATCCAGCCCTTTAATAAAGAGAAATCAAAAGGGTCTGCGTTGGTAAGCTATTGTCATCATTGCTGTTATGCTATTATGTGAGTTCTATTGCTTTTTTAAATGAATTGCTGTTTAATCATCTGCGGAATGGATCGAGTGATCAGATTATTGTAAGGATAACGCCTTTCGCAGATAGTAATTTTACGAGGGATGCATATGGATAACGACTTTTTGAAGAATGTGAAAGACGACCGGTTTGCCCGGTTGCTGGGTATCGAGATCCTTGATGTCCAGCCGGGATATGCGCTTGTCGGGATGAAAATAGAGGACAGGCACAGGAACGGTATCAACACCGTCCAGGGCGGCGCAATCTTCACGCTCGCCGATTATGCGTTCGCTGTGGCGAGTAATGCCGATGGGAGCACCACCGTGGCGATCAATGCGTCGATCTCATTTTTCAAGGCTCCCCAAGGGGCATACCTGAGGGCAGAGGCGAGGGAGGAGCACAAGAACAGAAAGATCTGCGGATATAAAGTTGAGATTAAGGATGAAGACGGAACCTTGGTCGCATCGTTCTCAGGGCTCGGATACAGGAAGCTCGCTGAGTGAAGCGGGTTGCCCGCGTTTCATGAATCCCGTGCTTATGGGGAGATTCATCTCATTGGAAATCTGGTATACTGAGTGGTTTCTGAACTGCTTCCACGGATTGCTTGCGAATCAGCTTCATCGTTCTCTTTTTGGTTTATATTATATGATATAGCTTTATATTAAAATAAAGGTGATTCATATTTTAAGTTCAAAACAGGATGAAGCGAGAACTTCAGGGCAGATACGTGGCCATATCGACAGTTGGTGAAAAGGCGCAAGCCTTTGTGCCCGCTCCGCTTCCTCCTTGTCCGCCCATCGAGTGGACATCTGAGCTTCGAAGTAAGTTCGATCAGGCGCTGTTGGCGCTTGGTCGGCTTGATAGTGTCTCGACCCTGTTGCCCGATACTTCGCTGTATCTCTTTATGTATGTCCGTAAGGAAGCGGTGCTCTCCTCAATGATTGAAGGGACCCAGTCATCGCTCTCTGACTTACTGCTGTTTGAACTGGATCAGGAAACGCTTGTCCCGCTCGACGATGTTCGCGAGGTAAGCAACTATGTTGCCGCCCTTATGCATGGGCTGCGTCTTTTGGAAGATGGGTTGCCCCTCTCCCTGCGTTTGTTTCGTGAGATCCATGGTGTGTTGTTGGCAAAAGGGCGGGGCAGCAATCAGGCCCCGGGAGAGTTTCGTCGCAGCCAGAATTGGATCGGCGGCACCCGGCCGGGCAATGCGGCCTTCGTACCCCCTCCAGGCCAGGATGTCCTGGAATGTATAAGCAAGCTTGAACTGTTCCTCCATGACCAACCGGAACCAACCCCGGTGCTGCTCAAGGCGGCGCTGGCTCATGTGCAGTTCGAGACGATCCACCCGTTCCTTGATGGTAATGGTCGACTGGGGCGTTTGTTGATCACTCTGCTTTTGTGCGATCAGAAGGTGCTTCGAGAGCCGATGCTCTACCTGAGCCTCTATTTCAAAACGCATAGGCAGTATTATTACGAACTGCTCAACAAGGTGCGCCTGACTGGTGACTGGGAAGCCTGGCTTGACTTTTTCGCCGAGGCTGTGATCGTTACGGCTAACCAGGCAGTAGAAACGGCCCAGCAGCTTCTCGAACTATCGAAACGGGACTGCGACAAGATCATCGCTCTCGGTCGGGCAGCATCTTCGACCCTGAAAGTCCACCGGGCGCTATTGGAGCATCCGATCGCCACATCGGGTTCGCTTGTGGCCAGGACAGGTCTAACACCGGCTACCGTAAACAAGGCGCTGGCCCATCTCGAGCAACTCGGCATCGTCAAGGCGCTGACCGCGCAAAAACGCAACAGGCTTTTCAGTTATGCGGGCTATATCGAGATCATGAGTCGCGGAACGGAATTGCCGGGAAGGTAGTATAGGCAAAGCAAACAGGAGACTCTGCCAGCACTTCTCCATCAACTTTTGTTGGTAAGTGCTCACAGTCATGAGTGTGTTCCATACTTTTCCTTATGCATTATTGGTTCAGTCAGGGCAGGAATTGATCCGGAGGGGGGTGCCGGGATCGATCCTTTTCAGCCAGAACGCGCCCTCGGTTTCCGTGTCGATGAGGAAATGAATTTTTTGTTTTCCCATCCGTATAGCGCACTTCTTCACCCTGACTTCCTTCATGGTAAGCTGTATGGCCCTGCCCCTATTTCCTTTTCCAATGGCTTTGATTGCTATTGCGGGTATTTTGCGGATAAGGGTGTCGAGCTGGAGATTCAGCTTTGCGGCCACAATATCACGAAGACGGGTGTGCAGGAGATCATTCCCCTGGTTTACCAGAATGCTGTGGCTGTCGACTGCGTAATCGAAGTTTCGTATTTTCAGCGATTGCGTAGCCACATCAAACTCTGGATACCCGGTCAGGACAAAATCCCCATTGAGATCCTTCCCCGTCTTCACTGCAATGGCCAAACCATCAGTCGAAGCATAGGCATGGATGTTTTTGATGGATATGGTATACCTCCGAACATACCCCGTCGCCAGGATATCCCTTCCCGTCAACAACTCATTGAGCCGGTCGTTGATCTCGTCAAAAGAGGTATATGCATAGATATAAACGTGGGATAGTGGGTCCCGTTCCTGCGGCGTCATTCGTTTGAAGGGTGGAAGATGGCTGGGCTTTGCCATATTGGTGGTGTCGGTCATAACCATCATTCTCGCTTTGATGCTGGTATAACAGGTGATTTTTGACTTGTCGAGCTTAAAGTCTCCCTTGATATCCCTGCAGAGGAACCTTATCCAGACCGGTGTCTCGACCCGGCTCACCATAATCGGGTCCTGGATGTCGGTCCATATTTCGGCGACCGTTTTTTCGAGCGACACTCCCTTGTTGATCTCCCGGTCGAGCATGACCGAAAGACCCCGTTTCTCCTCCATGATAAGCTGGTCGACCGTACTTGTCAGGTTCTTTTCGAAAGGGCCGAATCGAACTATAGGTTCGGTAATCCATCGATAGCTTTTCAATCTGAACCTGGTTTTCAGGCGCCATGCGTTATCAAGGGTCGCAGGCGAACAGAGCGTGACGATAAGTCGGGCTGATACCGGTTTTACCGCTTTGGTGAGCAGGTTCCCGAAACGGCTTTCGAGCAGTGTTGCCTCGATGGTCAACGGAAAGGTACACACCAGCTCCGTCCCGGTCGAGCTGATATGGATATCGCTTGTTTTGATGAGCGCCAGGGCGATCCGCTCTTTTTTCGACTCCTGCAGATAGAGTTTCGTTTCGAGGAAGCGACCGTTGATCTTGCCGTTCAGGAAATTTGAAAGAGTGGTTAAATTTATAATAATTGGCAGGTTGAAGCTGGATTCGGGAACGTCTATATGCACGATTTCAGTCACTGCCCCTGGAGGGGTGATCAGCCTGTGGCTGAGAAAATAGTAGAGTCCGGAGCCAAACAGAGCAAGAACAATACCGGTAATGATGACCGTTTTTTTCATGTCTCGCGATTTTTCACGTGAGAAGTAACCTTCTCATTTGAACAATACGGAATAATCGCTTTAATTCGCAAAGTGCCTGATGAGGCAAGGGGAGGTTGTTCGAAATGTGAAATTCCAACTTCCTATAAAGATCTGTCCGGCCAGGAGTTCCCGGAGGCGCGTTTTCCAATAGACCCAGAACCGGGGGCGAACGGGAAGATCATATTATGTCAACATTCGGGCGTGGACCGTAAAATGACTCTATTAGTCCATGCGGGATTTGATTTTGGATTGATACTGTATCCGTGTATTTTACGTGGTTAATCGAAAAAAATTCTGTTATCTATGTAATAATCGATATTCGATGAGACTGGAAAAGAGGCTCAAGGGGTTTGGTGGAGTGCCGATAACCCATGGGACATTACTATCTATCCTTGGAGAGTACCTGTCTCCAAACGACAAGATCGTCCGAATGATCGAGGAGGGGTTGCTTTTGCCCATCAAGAAGGGGCTGTATGCCGTTTCCCCTGACATTACCGGTACTCCTCTTTCTCTGCCGCTTGTGTCCAATCTGCTCTATGGTCCCTCATATGTCTCAATGGACTTTGCATTGTCACATTACGGAATCATTCCTGAACGGGTGATCGAAGTGACTTCGGTGACCACAAAAAGGGGCAAGGTTTACAATCTGCCGTTAGGGCGCTTTTCATATATCCATTCACAGCATGGATTGTATGCTCTCGGTATCGATCGTGTCGAAAACGTCGATCACACCGGCTACCTCATGGCATCTCCCGAAAAGGCACTCTGCGACAAGCTCATTTTTACACGTAACCTGCATGTTCAGTCGAAGCGGGCATTGACGGAACTGCTTTTCGATGATCTGCGAATCGACGGAGATGCCCTGGCTCGGTTTGACCCGGAAGTGATCAGGGCATGCATGGAGACTGGTGTGAAGACGGAGATGATGCGGGCATTGCTGCACCTGGTAAACGGAATCAAGAGGGAGGCGTCATGACGGTGCTTCGGCAGATGCTCGGAAAATATGATACGACCACAGCTGATGGAGTTGCCAACGGGCTGCGGGAGGTGATGCAGGAGGTTGCGCTCGCAGGATTGTATCGCGGCGGTTTTTTCGACAAAGCTGCATTTTACGGAGGCACCTGCCTGCGGATCTTTTACGGATTGCCAAGGTTTTCCGAAGACCTGGATTTTTCCCTGCTTGCGCCCGATGCCGGTTTTTCCCTCGAGCCTTACTTCAAAGCCGTCAGGGATGAGTTTTCGGCTTTGGGGATCGATGTGGAGATATCGGCCAAACAGAAAACCATCCGTACAGGCATCGAATCGGCATTCCTGAAAAGCGATACCCGTCTGTTCAACATTGCTGTTCATGCAGATAAGACGGTCAAAATCAAATTCGAGGTCGATACCCAGCCTCCATTGGGCTTTGGAACCGAGGAAAAACTTCTGTTACAGCCATTTTCCTTCTATGTCAAATGTTTCAGCCTGCCGGATCTGTTTGCCGGCAAGATGCATGCGCTGCTCTACAGAAACTGGAAAAGCAGGGTAAAAGGGCGGGACTGGTTTGATCTGGAATGGTATGTCAGAAACGATATTCCGCTGAACCTATCGCATTTCATTGTGCGTGCAATACAGAGTGGTCATTTGAAGGATGAAAACCTTTCGGAACAGCAATTTCGCACTTTGCTCGATCGTCGAGTCGAAGCTCTTGACGTTGCTGCGGCGGTTAATGATGTCTCACGGTTCGTGAAGGATGTCGGGGTTTTGAAGATCTGGTCACCGGAGTATTTAAAGGAGCTCTCGCAACGCATCAGGGTCAAAGAAGGCTGAACATTGGCATTGGAGGGTAGAAAAACCCTCATATGGGGTTTTGCACCTGACCGATATGTTGATGAATATCCTGAAACGCGGATGCAAAGAGGAGACTGCATCATGCGATGGAGTGGGCGTTCGAGCGGGTATCTTACGCGCCTTCCATATTGAGCGTTCCACTGGGCCTTGCAATGAAAAACAACAATTTGCCATGAATACAAAGCGAAAGCGCCCTCTGCGGCCGGTATTCGTTGTGATGGTTGCCTGTCTCATCATTACGGGTGCGCTTAACTGCCCGGAAGCACAGGCAAAGGCTCCCGCTGCATACAGCCCGGCTACCGGAAGCGCGGAGCGCAGGGAAATACTCGATGCCATGCGCAGGAAGGTGAAGGAGCTGCATCGGTTCGATGTGATATTTACTGTTAAGGCCATGAAGGTCAGCGACGGGTGGGCATGGGTGCATACCCTGCCCCGCTCGAAGGATGGCATCAGTGCATACGAGGATTTTTATGCGCTGTTACACCGGACGCATGGCAGGTGGAGCGTAGCCGAAATACCATGTACCGAACCGGAAAATCCTGAATGTATCGATAGCCCGGGGTATTTCAGGAAGCTCGCCGCCCGTTTTCCCGGCCTGCCAGCCTCCATTTTTCCCGTGGAAAGCAAGAGCCGGTGAGCCTTTTTTTCTTCCCGGATTCGATTTTGCTGAAATGAAAAACCCCGGCGTCATTGGGTGGCGCCGGGGTTTTTTGTTCACGCTTCCGAGCTGCCTACTTCTTCAGGTAGGTGAAGCTGGGGTTGGGACGACCGACATAGCACGATTTTGTGAAGCCATATTTCCTGATGATGGCAAATGCTGTCCTGGCTTCGTCCTCCTTGCCGCCGAAATCGAAGACCCAATGGCTGCCGTCGACGATTTTCCAGCTTCCGTTGATGTTCCTGACCTCGATGGTGTTGGGATTGAAGTTTACCGAGTCTTCCCCGGCCAGGCTTCCCTCGGGAGACTTTCCGTTAACCAGCAGGTAGGTGAAGCTGGGATCGGGGCGGCCGACGAAGCACGACTGGTTCATCCTGTAGTATTTGATGATTTTCAGTGCTTTCATGGCTTCATTTTCTTTGTCGCCGAAGTTGAACAGCAGGTGGTTTCCGTCGACAATCGTCCAGCGGCCGTTGATGTTTTTGACGGTTGCGGTGCTCGGGTTGAACGAGAGGCAATCCTCGCGGAGTGCCGGAGCCAGTGGAGGAATGGGCATCGAACCTGGTTGTGGCCTGATCGGTACAAAACGCAGCTGCCGGTTGAAGGTGTAGGATGAGGTGTAGTTGCTGCGCCTGCTTCCATCCGTGAAGCGGGTGTAGGTTGTTGCGCGGATGGCGTTGTTCCCTTCAGGCTGGACAATGACCAGGGTCTGGCTGAAGCCTGTGGTGAACAGGGCTGAAACCGCCCGGGCGGCCGGCTCTATAGGGGCGGAGACCCCCGGAGCGTAGGCGTACGCTGGGACTTCGCCCCAGTCGCAATCCTGCGGGTGGCATTTGCCCCATGCGTGGAGTTGCAGGGCGTTGCCGTTGCCGCTGATGACCAGTGTCGTAATGCCGCTCGTGTTCGGGTCCGTGTTTTTCCAACTGCCCGTAAACTGGTTGATGGCCGCAAAGCCAAGCGTTTGGTACAGCAGGAACACGATCATGAACGCTGCTGAAACGATGGTTTTTTTCATGGTGGGTCCTTTTTTCAGGTTGTAATGAGGATCGGGGTGCATGGTCATGGTAATGCATTGAAAAGTTAGGGATTCATTCGTTCAAATACAATTCCGCAGGGAGCAGGGGGGAATGGGATCACCCCCCGCCCGGCTGAGCTTTCGCCCTGGTGGCGTTTAATTGGTGTTGCGAACATTTTTTACCGCGATGGACAGAACTCCCGCATCGGAGGCATCTTCTTCGGTATTGGTGATGGTAAGGGTCGCTCCGGCGGTTTTGCTTGCCGCCGACTGGAAGGTCACTTTGCCTAAACCGTTGAGATCGTCGGTGCTTTCGTCGGTTCCTTCGTAGAGATAGCCCTGAACCTCGACGTCGATGGTGTTGCCGACCAGAAGGCGGACGGTGATGTCGTACTCCACCCGCAACTCTCCTCCCCATTTGTAGGTGAGGTGGGTGGAGTTGACCAGTTTGTCCGGGCCGAGCTCAAGTTCGAGATATTCCGGGCCGGGGTCAAGAATCTCATCGTTGGCGCCCCATTCGTCGTCACGACCCCAGAAATCGTAGAACACCTGGGCGATACGGTAGCGGTCCGCCGGTTCATGAAGATAGAGGTTGACGATCATTTGCGGCTTGCTGAGCAACACTTTGACCTCGATCGATTCGAGTATGCCGTCGACCTCCTTAGAGGCCTTAAGCTGGTAGAGGCCATAGGGCACATCGTCGAGCAGGTAGCTTCCATCGGCGCCGGATGGGACGGTTTTACCGTCATAGACCTGCACATGCGCTCCAGCCAGGGGTTTGCCTTTGGCATCATAGACATGGCCGCTGATTTTTCCGGAGGTTACCACTTTTTTCCATCTGCTGACCGTGTAGCTTTCAACGCGAGGTTCCCGATAGAGCGCCGGTTCGGCGAAGCCATAGAGCCCTCCCTTGAGCGGACCGTCCCACCAGAGGATGTTGTCGGGCGAAACGGCATCCGCATCGACCGTGTTCTGCCAGTCGGAGCTGTCCTTGCCGTCCGCGTTGTCCAGTGCAAATGCATTGAGGAACTGGTTGGCGATATCGTCGGCACCATCGGTAAGGATCTCCCCCAGCCATCCCGCCTTGTCGAAAGCTTCGTTGTAGATCGTGTTATACATCCAGTTGGCCGCGTCGGAACGCTCCTTTGCGGAGTAGGTGTACAGGCCGTCACGGGTTACGGGACGGACGGCGGCACCGTGATCGATATCCGTCTGTTCAAGGTCGGTCGGCATGACCAGATCCGAGTCGGTTTCAAGGTGGGCCTTGCGTCCCTTGGCCTGCATCCAGATGAAGGAAGAGCACACCGAGGGGCGGGTGTTGACGGCCCAGCCGGCCCCGGGGCCTTCAGGTGCACCAAGGCCTATGGTGGGATCGGTGTAGCAGTACCACCGGTAATGGTACTTTGACTTGAGTCCCGGTCGTCCACCGGCGTTCCTGGCGTCAGTGGCGATGGCATGGAGCGCGGTCCTGACGGCTGTGGTGTCGAGCATGGGGTCGGGCTTTACTACAAGCGGGGGAATCATTTTCATCTGGTCGTTGTGGGTGACGCCGATCATGTGGGGGCTGAATGGATGGAGCCAGTAGCTTGCGTCGTACTCTGGGTCGGGGAACTCCTCTCCTTCGATCGATGCCTGCACGCTCTGGGTTATCGCCCCGGGCCAGACATATTTCAGCACGTTCGGCTCGAAACCGTCGGATCCTGCGCTGATTCCGACCATGTGATCCTTCACCCGGTCTTCGCTGCCGGTGCTGTGCGTGATCTCGTCGTAGTTGCGCGTCATGATGCCTGCGTGGCTGTACCATTGCGGAGGATCGACGTTCATCAGGATGCCTCCGATCAGGCCGCTTCCTCCGGGAGAGAGGATGATATCCCCTTTGAGGGCGTTCATCCACCGGGCCGGCATCAGTACCTCTTCGGTTTCCGAGGTGAGCTGGCAGACCAGATGCCCTTTCTTGGCCAACGCAAGTTCAGCTTCGGTGAGGTTGTCGGGGTCGCAGATCTGACCTTCAGCGATGGGTCCCGGTATCGGCGGAGATTTGTATGCGTGGGGATAACCGGCGCCGCCGATATCCCTGGTAACAGCGGCAATACCGGCCAAGCCGGTTGCAATCGGTTGTGCCGGTTGCTGTACCATTGACGCCGATATCAGGGGTTGATGGGCGACGTCGATAGCAGGGCGGGCCGACTGGGTAAGCGCATTGACCGGTGAGTATACCGAAGAAAAGAGCCTGACGGCCGTTGTTCGGTTCTGCTCTGCAGGGCGCGAGGCGATCGGTCCCAGCGAAACGGCAAGGGTGCCGGTGAGTTTGTCGAGAATGACGCCCTGGTTGTTGCCGACCTGATTGACGATCGGGGTCTGTTTCATGAGGCTCGCTTCCACAAGCTCCCATGGCCATGGTTTTCGGGCCAGATCCGATGGGCTCAGGGCGGGAAACTCCGGAAGGATGCTCCACTCCGATACCGGGATGTCGAATATCGCCCTGCAGCGTACCGGATAATTGCCGGTTCTTCCTGCATAGAGTACCGAAAAACCCGGAACATTGAACAGCAGTTCACCGTTTTTCGGGGCCTGGCGCACGAACGGGACATTGACGGAAACCATGGAGTGCGAACGTGGAGCGATGACGATCGGACGCTGCAGGTTGATATACGGTGATGGCAGGGCAAGTGCATCGCCATCACCGGCCGTCGGGGTTATCGAGACCTTGTCGAGGATCATGGGCGCCTCTTCGACGTTGTAGATGGTGAATACGCCCTGTATCATCTTGAATCGCTTGTGGGCGAAGATTTCGGCGCTCACGTGCGGCACAACCGTTCCTGTCTGTTTACAGATCGCATAGGCCGAATGCATGGTAAGGGTGCGCTTCACCGTGATGGCGGCATGTTTGATCTGGCATGTTATGACGAACTGACCGCTTGCCTTGCTGTGATCGAGAGCCGGGAAGAAATCGTGCCTGACCATAGGTACCCTTGTGGTCTGGGTGGTGCCGTCGCCGAAATCCCAGATGTACTCGGGTCGAAACGTGCTGTCTGATGCCTGGATGATTTTCTGGAGATCAATGTTGAGCGTGTCGTATACGGTCGCCACCGCAACTTTTCCGGTACGACGCGCTATGGGCCTGACGGTGGTGATCGGTTTATTGCGCAGCAGCGGAGTGGTGATAAAGGGCGAAAGGTGGTTCACTTCGACCCGTGGCGGCGCGGCGGAATGCTTTTCGATGGCCTGCTGCAGAGCGCTTTTCAGCGGCAGGGCGGAAGGCCGGAAATTGGTGGCGGCGACATGGGTGATTTTTGTTTGCGCCGTAGAGGAGGAGTTGGCCCGCAACAATCGGGAATCGATGAACGAACCAACCGTCAGAACTGCTTCGTAAGGATGGGTCGGCGACTGGGAAACGCCAATCATGACCGTGTCGTTCCGGTTTTTGGATACCGGAAAACTCAACGGATCTCCCACTACGTTTACAAGCTGTTGACGTTCCGATTCTCCGTTGGGCGTCATGGCACGTACGATCAGGCAACGCTGGCCGGCGGAAGGAAACTGGAGATATTGCACGGCGCCCGGAACCCCATTGATTGATACGGCAACATCCTGGCCAAGCAAAGGGTTGTTGGCGTTGTCAAAGACTTCGATCCTTACGGATTGTCCTGGTCGGGGAGACGGTGGCTGAACTGAAATCTGGCCGATGAGTGTAGACATGGTATCGCTCCTTTGTATGGTCAATATTTCACTGCTGATGCTGTAATCAGTATATCGGTACACATTATTCCGCCATCTTCTTCAGGCCGGCGGTAAAGTTGAAGGTTAAACCAGGGAGTACGAAGAGATAAGTTGCCCTGTTTATTATCCGGGCATAAACAACGACTGAGCAAAACAAGGGCTTACGTCATTCAACGAACAGGAGTGATTGATGATGTTGCTTGGAATGATTACTAATTATAATAAATACTTATTTACAAAAAAAGAACCGGAAAAATTGATCTATAAAGGGTTATGGTTCCCGTTGCTTTGACAGGGAGCGATGTGACCGGATTGCTGGTGTATCGCTCTTTTCTCGACGGCATGGTATCGACCGTTTCATCAATGGAGAGCCTGGTCGAAATTACCGGACTTTACGGCAATGGCCGCTACGGCACTTTGTGGCGGGACTCTTTTTGATATGCAGAAAAGCTCGCGGTGCGCGAAATTTCATCGATCGGGGCGATCTCTGTTTCCGGCAGGTTACGTTGAATATTCCAGGGTGTCATGCTTCGGCTGCATGACCAGAACTTTTATGCACAAGCTCCGGTTTCAGGCTATTCCGTTCAGCATCATGCAGTAAGCCCGGCGTTGATGGTTTTCTTTGTTGAGATTGTCCCGGCCTTTATAGCTTGAACGTGGTCGTTGGAATAAGATGTTGTTCAATGTATTCAGGCGCCAATGGCGCGGGCGGAAATCGGGCGTAGATATACATCTGCTTATATTTGTATATCTTAGTTTTATTGTTTGCATTGTTTCCGGTCGTGTTGTTTCAGATGAAACAGTACTGGGGTTTTACAGGTCGGCAGCATCCAACTCCCGGAATATGTATCACGAACTGCCTCTGTCCACCAGGATCGAAGCGCTCAATGCGGAGTGAGGTTATCATTATATATTTCATTGAATTAATGGAACCTGTCAGTATACATACCTTTTGCGATCGGCAGGCCTCAATACCGCTCGTGCAGGATATATGCCAAGGTTTCCGTATGTGCAATCACCCCTGAAAAGAATATACTTTGATGAGTTCCGATAAGAAAAATCATACGGACGACACTATTCTTCCGGTGTTTCACACTTTTCCATATCCTGTTTTTATCAGTTCTCCTGAAGGGATAATTGTTGATACCAATGAAGCTTTTGCTTCCAGGTTCGGTAAAACCCCGAAAGAGTATCGCGGCCTGAATCTTTTCGACTATCTCCCGCCCGAGCTCGGCGCACGGCGCAAAGAGATGGTGAAAGAGCTCCTGCGAACCGCCCAGCCAGTTTCATGGGACGATGAGTGGGAGGGCGGCATCCTGCGTCATACGATCTATCCCTGTAAATCTTCCGATGGCACTCTTGATCGACTGCTCGGCATAGAGCAGGATATCACGGACATAAAGCAGCTGCTGAAAAAAGAGCTGCGCTACAGCACCATCATCGAGTCCCTGCCGGGAGCCTTTTATGTCCTTGATGCTGATGGCCGGTTTGTAACCTGGAATGCCAACCTGCGGGTTACCGGTTTTGGCCGGGCGGATGGCGATATGGCTGAAACCCTCGGTATAGAAACCATCCACCCGGATGACCGGGTTCGCATGATCGAAAAAATGGAGGAGATCATGCACGATGGTTCAGAACTGATCGCCGAAGTCCGGGTACTGCCTCGCGGAGGAGGTGAGCTGAAGTGGTACCTCATGACCGGCAAGAGGGTCTTGATGGATGGAGCTCCGTTTATTGTCGGCCTTGGTATCGACATAACCGAACGCAAGAAGGCCGACGAGGCTGTGCAGAGAAGCGAAAATCGCTTCAGGCATCTTTTTGAAGACCATTCGGCAATCAAGATGCTGCTTGATTCCAAAACAGGCGATATCATCGATGCCAATCCGGCTGCTGCCGAGTTTTATGGATACTCGGTCGATGAACTCAAAAGCATGAATATCCGGCGGATCTCCACAGCTACCAAGGAGGAGATCATGGGCAACCTTGAACTGATGAGGTCGTCGAAGCAGAAGAAGTTCTCTTTTATCCACCGACGCAACGACGGCCAGCTCAGGAATGTAACGCTGTTTACCTCCTGTATCAGGATCGGCGAAAACGACTTTCTTTATAACATCATCCAGGATGTCACCGATCAAAAGCTGACCGAAGAGGCGCTTCAACAAAGCGAGGAACGGTTCAGGAAGATGTTTGAGGACCATTCGGCCATCATGTTGGTCATCAATCCCCAGACAGGAGGGATTTTATACGCAAATTCTGCAGCTGCAAAGTTTTATGGGTGGACAAAGGAGGAGCTCTGCCGGATGGATATCCAGCAGATCAATACGCTTTCTGCCGATGAGGTAACATCCGAAATGAATAAAATCGTCTCGGGGCAGAAAACCCAGTTTTCGTTTCGGCATCGCAGGGCGGACAACTCGATCCGTGACGTGAATGTTTTCAGCGACATGATCGAGATCGGCGGAAAGGAGCTGCTCTACTCAATCATAACCGATATCACTGAGCGCCTTGAGTCGGAACAGGCCTTGAAGCTGAGCGAAGAGCGGTTCAGGAAGATGTTTGAAGGTCATTCTGCCATCATGATCGTCCTTGATCCTGAAACAGGAGCCATTGTTGACGCCAATCAGTCGGCAGCCGATTTTTACGGTTGGCCTATCCCTGAAATGCGGCAGATGCATATCAGGGAGATTAATGCAGGTACTCCTGAATCGGTTCAGGAGGAGATGGAGAAGTGGAAAGTGATGGAGCGAAGGAGCATGGCGTTCCGTCACAGGAGAGCTGATGGTTCCGTCCGCGATGTGGAGATTTTCGGCAACAAGATCAGGATAATGGGCAGGAACCTGGTCTATGACATTGTCTATGATGTTACCGAGCGCAAGCGTTTTGAAAAAGACAATGCCTTCAGGTTGACAATGCTGCAGATGGCGGAGACCTATACGCCGGAGCAACTGATGCAGCAGACTGTTGATGAAGCTGAACAGCTGACGGGAAGTTCCATCGGCTTTGCCTTCTTTATTGCCGAAGATCAAAACTCGATTTTGCTGCAGGTAGTCTCTACCAATACGTCTCAAAACTTCTGTCAGGCTGAGGGGCGTGCTCAGCAATATCCTGTCAGTCTGGCCGGTGTCTGGGCGGATGCCCTCCGGGAGAGGAAAGTGGTGATCCATAACGATTACGCTTCGCTGCCGAATCGCAAAGGGATGCCTGCATGCCATGCGGAACTGATCCGTGAACTGGTTGTGCCGATCATCCGGGAGGATAAGGTGATGGCAATCATCGGCATCGGCAACAAGCCGGGAGACTATGATGAAAACGATGTCGAGTGGGTGAGCTCCCTTGCCAACCAGACATGGGAAATCATCGCGAAAAAGATTGCCGAGGAGAAGGGGAAAAAACTCCAGGCGCAGCTTGAGCACGCAAAGAAAATGCAGATGATCGGGCAGCTTTCGGCAGGAATAGCCCACGAAATCAGCAATCCCCTTAACTTCATTACCCTCAATGCGGCTAACCTGAAGAGCAATTACCAGGATCTTTGCGAACTCATCGGCCTTTACCGCAGGGTCATCGAAAAGGCGGCCTCCCTGCCCGATATGAGCGATGAGCTGATGGTGCTCAGGGAGAGGGAAAAAGCGTTCGATGTCGATCTGCTTTTACATGAGATCCCGGAAATCATCGAAGAGTCGCAACGAGGTGTGCAGCGCATATCGACCATCACCCGAAGTATGCGAAGCTTCTCTTTCAAGAACGCTGCCGATACCTTCAGGTCCTTCGATATCAACAAGGTCGTGGAGGAGGTGCTTGCCATAGCGAGGAACGAATATTATACGGTTGCCGATCTAGAAGTCAGGCTTGATAACCTGCCGGGGTTGATCGGCAATCCTTCACAGATCAACCAGGTGCTTCTCAACCTTGTCATAAACAGCACCCACGCCATCAAGTCGCAAAACAGGAGTACGCCGGGCAGAATCGAGATAAGGACATGGGCAACCGAAGATCATATCCATTGCTCCGTCACGGATGATGGCCCTGGAATTCCCGAGGAGGTCAGGGAGCGGATATTCTCACCGTTCTTCACGACCAAAATGCAGGGTGAGGGAACCGGGCTTGGTTTGAGCATCTCCTACGACATTATCGTGGAGAAACACGGGGGTAGTTTCTCCTTTCACAACCCTGAAGGGGGCGGCACGGTGTTTATGATCTCCCTGCCCCTGAACCCCCGGAAAAGCGCAGTACCAGACTCGTGGCAGGAACTCGTAAACTGAATTGCCCAAACATTCAATCAACATGTGCAAACCTTCATTGCCGAGATGCCTGAAGCTTTTTGTACAACTCCTGCTGTTTCAGGTTGCAACGTTTTCAGGCCCTCTTCTTGCTGCCGATTGGCAGAGCCTTGTTCAGCCTCTCGGGACGGAAAACACTCCTTTTCTTTATCAGCCTTCATTGCTCAATGCCTCATACGACCCGGGGAAAGGTCCGTGGGAGAGCGGTACGATGGTTACCAGCATCCGGACAACGGTTCCCCAGTTTTTTGTAAGATTCTATAACCCTTCGGCGTCACTCAATCCTTCCGGTCAGGAGGGGGGCTGGGTGATGCGCGCAAGCACGGTTCGCGGGCTTACGGCCGGGCAGGTCCGTGAGCTGTTCGCACTTCCGAACATCCCGACCATGATGACGCTTGGGCTCTCCACGCCGGGCGAATCGTTCTATACCGGTGTTGCCGCCCCGATTGACGGATGGGGGGAGGGCGGCGGGCAGCAGTCTCAATCCAGCGGCGGTCCATATACGACATTTTTCAACGCCCAGGCCCTCACCTCTTCGGTACTCTATTATCCGTCAATGGCCGGTTCCGAAAACAACCGCAGTATTGGAGCCTATCTTGTCGCGCACCAGCCTGAGCCATATTCGGATATGGAGCTTGTCTACAACAGCCTCGATGTGCTCTGCAACCCGGCGAGCAGCGATCTATTCAACAGCGCGCTTGCCAGTATCGCCCCGGCCCGTTTTGACGACATCGCAACCCTGGGAACTCGTGCCCTGATATTGCAGAACCAAGCGATCAATGACCGGATCGACATGCTGATGCTTTCTGACGCGGCTTCGGGATTCTGGGTCAGGGGAGTGAAGAGCTCGTCCCGACGATCATCGGAGGGTTTTTACGGTGATCTGTACGGTATCCTCGCAGGGGGTGATGCAAAACTTGGCGCCAGTATGCGCTCGGGCATCACCTTCGGATGGATGCATGGAACCCTCGACTGGCTTGACGGCGGGGGAGGCGCGAGGGTTGGCTATTGCCGCCTGTCCGCTTATACCTCAGTGGTTGTCGATAACGCCTTTATCCAGCTACATGCAGGCGCAGGTTCAACCCGGGGAGAGACGACGCGCAATATTTCGGTGCCCACGTTCTACCAGCGATCTGCCCACGGCCCGGCTGATTCCCCCCTTTCCGCGCTTTCAAGGGTCGCCGGGGGAAGCTATGGAGGCTGGGATGCAGATGTCGACATCCGCACAGGAGCGGTCGTGCATGCCGGGGCACTGAAGATCCTGCCCTCTGCGGCTCTGGGTTATCTCTACCAGTCGAGAGGCGGTTTTACCGAGACGGGGGCCGGGAGCCTGAACCTTTCGGTTGCACCGGCCCAAAGTCGCACGCTGCTTTGTTCTGCCGGCCTGCGCATTGACCGGGAGATAACTTTGGAAAGCCGTCGGACATTCACGCCCTATCTGTCGATCAGATGGATGAATACGCGTCGCCTTGACGGCAGGTCGGTTTCAGCCTCCCTTAACGGCTGGAATGATTCGTTTGTCACAACCCTTTCCCGCAGGGATACCCGTTTTCTTGAAGGGGCTGCCGGAATCGGGATGAATGTCGGTAACCATCTGTCGATCAACGCGGCCTGTTCATACATCGGTCATGGTGACGGCGCTCTTGCCCTTGGCCTGGGTTATGGGTTGTAATACCAGTGTCTGCATGAAACTTATTATGTGATGACTTTGTTTATTAAAGGTAATGTGAAAATGTGGATAGACAGAAAAAGGACGCATCAGTTTTTGACAAGCCATTTCAATCAACGGAAGCAGTAACGCCTTTGAAAGCATTGGCACTCATTCCGGCTCTCCTTTTGATTTTCTTCTTCCCTCTTCTATCGTGGGTTTATCAGTTAAAGAGTTAAAGGTCAATGAACCCATGGCAATCCTGTTTCATTTTTTATTCCGACAGATGTTGCTGACGAAGCGGTAAGCCGCGCGTATGCAGATCAGCCCGGACAATCAGTTCAAGCGTAGTACAAGACGGCTTAGATTAGATAGTGTAGTACCAAACCCGGATAATCCGGAAAGCGGTGTAAGCATGGACTGTTGCTGGTATTCAGCAGCAGACGAAAGTTTTCATCGCGTTGAACATAATGATAACAGGAGAGACAATGATGAAAAAATCCATCTGGCTTGCAGCAGGTGTCGCAGGAATGCTTCTCGGTAATGTTACTACTGATGCCGATGCAGCCGTTCGCCGCTATATTCACACAAGGGAAGGACAATCCTTCGTGATTGAATCGAGGCCGAATTTTATCATGCTGCCGGAACTGGGATTTTCAGTTGCCGTGGGAAGCCCTTATGACATCGTATTCTACGAAAACCGTTACTTCATAAACCGTAACGGGACATGGTACCGTGCCAAGAACTACCGCGGGCCATGGGAGTTCATTCGCCAGAACGATCTTCCCTCCAGGATCAAGAAACATCCGGTGGAAGATATCAGAAGATTCCGCGATGACGAGTATAGCAGACATGATCGCGGTACCCGACTTGAGCAGCGTCGCAGTGACGAAAACAACAAGCGTGAACTGGACCAGAAACGCAGCGATGAAAACAACAAGCGTGAACTGGACCAGAAACGCAGCGACGAGAACAACAAACGTGAGCTGGACCAGAAGCGCAGCGATGAAAACAACAAGCGTGAGCTGGACCAGAAACGCAGCGATGAAAACGACAAGAGAGCCCTCGACCAGAAGCGCAGCGACGACAACCGCAGGTGATAACGATGCTTACAGAATTATTGCCGAGGATTGAAACCGAGTGATTCGATGATCATGATAAAGGCAAAGGGAGCTTTCGATTAACAGTGTACCCTTTGCCTTTTTTTATTGGCGAGTGCGATTAATGATTCATGTCGTAGTGTACGGAATGGGGTTTACAAATATCGATCCAACTTAAACGGAGATAGGTCATGAGTTTGAAAGAAGCATACAAAAAGAAAGCAGAGGCGGAGCTGGAACTGGCGCAGGCAAGATTGGTTGAATTCAAGGCCAAGACGAAGAGTTTTACGGCCGAAACCCGACTCAAATATGCCGAGCAGGTTGAAAACCTTGAACATGGCGTTAATGCAACGCAGATTAAAATCAAAGAGCTCGGCGCGGCTGGTGAAGATGCATGGGAGCATCTCAAGGATAGCCTTGAGAGCGGTTTGCGTTCAATAAGTACCGGTGTCAGCGATATTGCCGACAAGCTCAAGGGTTGATTCTGTAACGACAAGCTGCCTGGGCGGAGCAGGGCTGATTCCGATTGGTCGCTCCCGCGGGTATATTCCACGGCCGGCCCAAAGAGGGCAATGCGCCTTATAAGCAGACAGAAGCGTCGTAAGTTTCTGTCTGCTTTTTTATTGCTACCTCAACATCCTTCTTATCCTTTCAATGCCTTTGATGGCTACCCCGGATTGTCGCAAGGTGAGTTAATCCCGGTCGGTTTCTCTGCGTTTAAGGCAATGCACCCCCCGTTTTTCAGCTCTCCAGTACACGCAACTCATGGTATGTGACGCGCATATCTCCTGGTATCGACCGGAAATCATCGAGATTATGAGCGGGTTTCCGGAACTCTGTTGAAGGAGCTGTTCGGCCTCTTCTGCTGTTGCCTGTTCAGCAGATCCTGACAGGATCATCGCTTCGGCAAGTTCATCGAGAAAAACCGATTGAGTCAGTTCTGAACCAGGATGGAGTGGGCGGCATACGCGTTCTCCGTGTGCGATGGCCTTTGCGTTGCGGATGAATATCGAGGCTTCAGCGATCGTGATGCACATGGGTTCGAATGCCCGGATCTTCTCAATGAGGTGGCCTATCCGTTCGTCGTCTATAGGCAGGGCGTTTCCGCTGTCAAACACTGACAATGCTTTTCTGATGCCGTCAAGAATGGCTCCGCTTCTGTAATCCTCAATGTTGCCCATTGTATTGTAACTTGAGAAAATTGATTATTGCGTCCGCGGTTTCCCTGATGCCGAAGAGGCGAGCCTCTGCGGGCAATAGTAATTTATTTATATTTTCATTTTAATTCTTTTGTCTGCACTCTAAAGCAAAAGCATCGGATAGACCGGAATGTTCCATTTTTTTTAATCAATTGGAGATGCGAATATGGATACCAGAGCGCTGATTGAGTCGTATCACCAGGCATGGACAAACGGGGATTTTGCAACCGCCCGCAATTTGCTCGCCGACGATCTCGATTTCAGGGGGAGTGTCAACACCTTTACCAATGCGGACGATTTTGTCGCCGTGCTGACCCATTTCACCCAGATATTGAAAGGGGTTACGATGTTGAGGAGCTTCTTCGATGAAAAAGGCGGGGTTCTGTTGTACGATTGCCATACCGTCACCCCTGCCGGAGATATTCGTACGGCCGAGTTTTTTACGGTGTCGGGCAACAGGATTTCTGAAATTCGACTCGTTTTTGACGCAACGGAACTGCGCAAGGCAATGGCGTCCTGACAGGCTTGTTTTTCTGTTGTTGTGTATTTGTTTTCAAACCATAACCGGAGATGAGAGTGAAAAAAAATGTCGTAAACAGGTTGTTGTCATCGGTTTTGCTGTTCCTTGCCATGATTTTTGCTGTCGGCTCTTTCGAAGCCAGGGCTGAAAACAGGGGGGATTGGACGACCGATGATGTGAAATCGTTTGTTGACAGGGCGCTCGAATATGCACGGACCCACAACAAGGACGAGGCGTTGAAGGTGTTTTCGGCAAAGGATGGAGTATTTCAGCAGGGGGGGCTTTATATTTTTGCCTATGATTTTTCGGGAAATGTCATAGCGCATGGCGGTGACGCATCATTGATCGGCAAGAACCTGATCGGGATGAAAGACCCCAATGGATTAGAGGTGATCAAGGAGCTGGTGAAACTTGCCAATCAGGGCGACGGCTGGCTCTACTACACCTGGCCAAACCCCGAACATGCTGCCAGACAGGAGCCGAAACTCGGTTATGTTGCCAAAGTTGACGACGGCTGGTTTATCGGTTCAGGCACCTATGGCCCGGCAGCGATAAAGCACTGAGGGAGTGAGGTGACACCCTGCCCATGGCCGGATCGAAACCGGCCATGGGCAGGGTCCATATCTCTCTTGTATTCCTCAACGATTTCCTCTTCGTCTCGCGCCTGAACCATCGTTAACCATGGAATCGGTGCCGAACAGCCCAGGGAGTTCGACAGAGAGGGCCGATGAGCGGCGCTACTCTCCTTCCCGGAGTTGAATCAGAACACTGCATTGAATACGAAGCCCACCAGCATGATGCCGATGGCCACGACACCGGCAAAAAGTGCAATGAGCTGTGGTTTGAGCACCTTGCGCAGAATGATCATTTCTGGTGCCGAGAGTGCGATGACGCTCATCATGAACGCCAGTACGGTGCCGAGCGCCGCTCCCTTGCCGAGCTGCGCCTGCACGACGGGAAGTATGCCTGCGGCGTTCGAGTACATGGGCACGCCGATGAGCACTGCGGCGGGCACCGACCACCATGCCCCTTTTCCCATCAGCGAAGCTATGAGGTTTTCGGGCACATAGCCGTGAATGCCGGCTCCCAGGCCGACACCGAGCACGATATAGAACCACACTTTCCCTACAATCTCCCTGACATGCGTCAACCCCTCGTTCAGGCGCCGGGGCCAGCTTATCGTTTCACCATCGAAGTCTGCCGAAACAGCGCTGTTCTGGAGTTGTTGAACCCACTCTTCCAGGTAGCGCTCCATGCCGAGCTTTCCGATAACCACTCCGGCAACGATGGCGACAAACAATCCCATTGCCATATAGAGCAGGGCGACGTTCCACCCGAACATGCCGAACAGCAGTGCAAGGGCGACTTCGTTGATCATCGGCGCCGAAATGAGAAATGAGAAGGTAACTCCGAGCGGCACTCCTGCCTGCAGGAATCCGATGAAGAGCGGTACTGCCGAACAGGAGCAGAACGGCGTTACGATGCCGAGCGAAGCGGCCAGGATGTTGCCTGCCCCGGTACGCCTGCCAGAAAGTATCGCCCTTGTTTTTTCCGGGGAGACGTATGTATGTACCACACCCATGACGAACACCACGGCAGTGAGCAGCAACAGCACCTTTGGCACCTCAAAGATGAAGAAGTGCAACGCCTGGCCTGCACCGGTTGCCCGGCTGATTCCTGTAAAGCCGAGCAGGAGGAGGGCAAGAGGTTCAAGGTTGATGTAAAGCAGCAGCCAGAGCAGGGAAGCCGCCATGAGCGCGGCGTTTGCTTTTGCTGATGTCGCCAGTCCGGATGATGGTTGATTGGAAGGCATGTTCAGGCCGGGATATGGTTATTGGCAGCATTCTGTATTTGATCAGCGATCCGGCCTGCGTTGTGTGGTATTCGAAATAGGCAAGAGGTCGGAAGAGGGCTTTATCGGGTCAACAATTCCTTCAGCTCGTCCCGTTCCGGTATACGTCCCTTGCAGCGCACCTCTCCGTCCACTACCAGCGCAGGGAGGGAAAGAACGTTGTAGGCCATGATCTGCTGGATGTCCGTAATCTTTTCGATCGATACCTCAATGTTTTCGGCGGCTACAACGGCCTTGACCGCATCGGCAAGCTGGTTGCACCTGGCACATCCCGATCCTAGAATTTTCACCTGTTTCATCTTGTTGCCTCGTCAGTTATTTGTTAATCGTAAATGAATGACACCAGGGTCATGTGAAAGACAGGCATCTTTGATGGTTCGTATCTCAGCATTTGCTCTTGCTGGTGCTTTCATGCACAAAGAATGCCCCGAACAGCAACTGCGCTCGTTGCCAGTTTTCCCGATTGATGCAGTACTTCACCTTGGGAGGGTTGATCTCTCCCTGAATGAGGCCCGCTTTCAGAAGCGCTTTCAGGTGCTGCGAAATGGTTGATTGCGCCATGGGGATGATTTCCGTGAGCTCACCGGTAAAACAGCAGCTCTCTCCGGCAAGCAGCTTGAGGATCCTGATTCTCACAGGATGGCCGAGCGCCTTGGCGAACGTTGCAACAGCGGCTTCATCCATGCTGTACTCTATAGCCGATAAAGATCTTTGCATCTGCTTTTTGGTTTAGTTCATCGCAAATATACGATGATTCGGGGAAGATCCAAAACGTGACAGCAAAGGGCAACTCTGATCAATCCTGTATGGAGGTCACCTGAACCGGTGATGCGGTTGTCGAATGAGATCCCATCAGGTTTCATTGAAAGTGTATGCAACTATAGGGACAATCGCCAATTACCATTCCGGATTACAGGTTGAAAAAACTGCGGATACTCTATGGTTCCGGATCCTGATTTCAAGACATTAAACTGTAAATAACTTAATGGGATTTTGAATTTATTATCTCCAGATATTTCATGTGTGTGTTGTTGTCAAGACAATTTCTTGAGCATAATTCAAGCAATAAGTATACGCATAAGTCAAAGCTTGAAAAGCAGTAATGAGAAATAAGACATAGTTTTTTGAGCTGACTGATTGTTAAATTCTTTGCATTAAGAGGGTCTTTAATATAAATAATGTCAGATTCGAGTAGTTGATTTCCGGCTATTCTGAAATCATTGTTAATAATGGTTGGTGAAATAGACCATCTTTTTATATCTACAAAGCAATGGGGTAGGTATCCGTGTTTTCTCATCCATAAATCAATTTCGCCATATGTCGGCTGATTTTCATAAAGACAAACGTATGAGACTTCAAGTTGAATGGACAAACAGTCTTTTAGCTTTTCAATTCCGTTTTCAAGTACACTAAGTTCGGAACCTTGAATATCCATTTTCAACATATCAATTTGTGGAATATCATATACATCGTCTAACTTTTTCGTTTGAATTTCTTTGGTGCTGTAAATGGTCCCAAAATTCTCAAAGCCATTGA
>JAAXXK010000002.1:68055-125693 GCA_013334525.1 Chlorobiaceae bacterium | reverse complement strand
CGTTCCCGGGGACGCACCAGATAGTTGCTATTCTTCAATCACACTTCCGTCTTGATATGAATATGGGCTCTGCCGGTGCTTTCAAAGGGTGGTGTTCGCGGGGATATTTGCCGCATTGCGATTCCGGCGATACCATACAGTTCGTTACTTTCCGCCTTGCAGACTCTCTTCCGCAGGACAAGTTGAGGACTCTGGAACGGGAGCTTGCCCGTATTCCGATATTTGAAGCTGAAAAGAAACGGCGAAAAGCGATAGAACAGTGGCTCGATGCTGGAATGGGCTCCTGTGCTCTTGCTCATCCGTCCATCTCATATCTTGTACAGAATGCACTTTTGCGATTTGATGGCGAGCGTTACCGGTTGATAGCCTGGTGCATTATGCCGAATCATGTTCATGTTCTCATTGTGCCAATGATTCCGCTGTCATCGATTGTGCAGTCCTGGAAGTCATATACCGGTCGTGAGGGGAGGAAGATAGCTACCGAGTTGGATATCCTTGTTCCCTGTGTCGATGTTTCCGGATCGGGGATGGAGCGATTCTGGATGCGGGATTATTGGGATCGGTTTATCCGAAATGAAAAGCATTTTCAACAAACGATAAGATATATCCATGACAATCCTGTAAAGGCAGGTCTCTGTGATATACCTGAACAGTGGAGAGGGTCCAGCGCCTATGTTGGTGAATCTCATGATTTTTCATGAGCAAGCCTGGGAACGCCAAGCTCCAGCTTGGCATAAATCAAAGCTGAGAAATCATCGCTGAATCATCATGACTGCATCTTCGGGCATGAGCGCGAGAGAACAGAAGATGCCGAGCTGGAGCTCGGCGTTCCCGGGATTGGCGCTTTGGAAATTTTTATTCGGCTTCGCCGCCCCAGGCGTAGATGAAGCCGCCTCCGGCCAGCTTTCGGACGACCGGGTCGACATCCTCGCGCGAGACGACGAAGCAGCCGTTGCTGCGGCCTATCCTTGGCCCCGACAGGGTGAAGAGGTTCATGAGGATGTAGGGAATCGAGACGTAGTCCGCCGAATGGAGCACGATGTCCCTCATGCCGGCATTGCTGTTCTGCAGCGAATCGAGCCCGTCCAGCCTCAAGGCAAGGCCGTGATCGCCTTGATATGGTATGCAGACCCGGTAGAGTCCGAGGCTGCTCATGTTCGACTCAGGTACATTCGAGAAGCTCCTGGCCAGGATCGTTCCGCTGTTCTTTCCATGCGCCACGCGGTAGGTTGAGCGTCTGCCGGTCTTCAGGTCGATGAGGACCATCCTTTTCAGGAATGAGGGCCTTGAGAAGTCAACGACCGCAAGGGTTCGGGCCGAATCCTCCGGATGCAGCACCTTATACTGTTCCAGGGCTGCCTTTGCTTCGGCGACGGCCTCGTTGGGAACATGGCCCGCATCGCGAAGCAACGCTGTGACGACGAGCGGCAGAAGCAGGAGAAGCGCAACGGAGAGGATGCGCAGTATGGTCAGGGTGCCTGTTCGCATTGACGATATGGTGTGGTTCCTGTTGTCCCGTTTTCTTCGGGGCATGATGCCTACTATTGAATATACGCCGGAGGAATCTTCCTTCAGAATGAGCCCTTCATTGCGTACCTTAGCTCTGTCGAAGATATGCTGACCGTAAACGTTTTAGATTTTACCATGACTACAAAAACAGCGAACATCCTTTTTATCGGTGACGTCGTCGGCAATCCCGGCCTGCAGATCGTCAGTCGGGATCTCAAAGGAATCATATCGAACTACGAGGTCGATTTTGTGATCTGCAACGGGGAGAATGCCCATAACGGCAAGGGGATGAGCCTTGAAGCCCTTAACCAGATGATTGAAGCCGGCGTCGATGTCGTTACTGGTGGCAACCACACCTGGAACAATTTCAATTTTTTCGATACCCTCAAAACCCATGAGCGGGTACTGAGGCCCCAGAACTACCCGAAGGGGACCTACGGCAAAGGATTCGGCATATACAAACTCCCGAGAGGGCTTGGGAATATTACCGTTCTCAACCTGCAGGGCCGGACCTACATGTCACCGATCGATTGTCCTTTCCGGACGGCGGACTGGGTGATCAAGCAGGTAAAGGAGCAGTCCCAGGTTATCGTAGTCGATTTCCATGCCGAGGCGACAGCCGAGAAGATCGCCCTTGGATGGTATCTCGACGGGAAAGTATCGGCAATCATCGGGACCCATACCCATGTGCAGACGGCCGACGAACGCATTTTTCCAATGGGTACCGGTTATCTGACCGATGTCGGCATGACCGGTCCCCACAAGTCGGTGATAGGCATGCAGGTAAAATCTGCCGTGGACCGGATGCTTTACCAGACCCCCCATAAATACGAGTGCGCAACGGATGACGTCCACCTTTCGGCCGTGCTATTGACCCTCGATGTTTCAAGCGGTAAAACGCTCTCGATGCAGCGCATATTCGATCCTCCATACAACTCCGGCTCGCCGGCCTGAATCCGGAGAGCAGACAAAAAAAGGCGCCCAGGTGAGCGCCTTTTTTTGTGTCGATTTTCCTGCGATTTAACGTAGCCCTTTCTCGAACTCCTCTGCGGTGATGACGTCATTGAGGCTTCCGATGTAAAGCGGTGTGCGCTGATGCAGCTCTTCAGGCTTTATGTCGAGTATCCTGCGTTCGCCGTCGGTGGCGCGTCCTCCGGCCTGTTCGCAGATGAAGGCCAGCGGGTTGGCTTCGTACATGAGCCTGAGCTTGCCGTTCTTGTGCTTGTTCGTGGACGGGTAGACGAAGATTCCGCCGGTCAGCAGGTTCCTGTGGAAGTCGGCGACCAGGGAGCCGATGTAGCGCGTGCTGTAGGGACGACCCGTTTCCTCATCCTCTTCCTTGAGGTAGTCGAGGTAGCGCTTGGTGCTGTCGTTGAACTGGGCCCAGGAGCCTTCGTTGATCGAGTAGTATTTGCCGCGTTCAGGGGTTACGATGTTCCCGTGGGAGAGAAGAAACTCGCCGACGGTCGGGTCGTAGGTGAATCCGTGCACCCCGTGGCCGGTTGTATAGACAAGTACAACCGAAGATCCGTAGATGACGTAGCCGGCCGCAACCTGCTCGGCGCCGTTCTGCAGGCAGTCAGCGAGACTTGCCTTGCCGGGATCGCTGCCTTTGAGGTGGTAGATGGAAAAGATGGTCCCTACGCTGACGTTCACATCGATGTTGGAGGAGCCGTCGAGCGGATCGAACAGCAATGCGTAATGGCCGGTTTCGTTCTGCGGCGGGATGATGATGCTGTCGTTCTCCTCGGAACCCATGATGGCGAACCTGCCGTGCTGACCGATGGCGCTGATTATCTGATCGTTGGCGAACAGATCGAGTTTCTTTACCTCTTCTCCCTGGACGTTGGTTGTGCCGGCAAGTCCGAGGATGTCCCCAAGGCCCGCCCTTACGACCTCCCGCCGTACCAGTTTGGCGGCAAAGGCAACATCGTTCAGAAGGTCGGTTACCTCCGAGTTGACTTCAGGGTAGAGTTTCTGCTGGTTGAGAAAGTGGCTTTCGATAGTGATTAGCTTGGTCATCGTAACGTCGTTCAGAGTGGTTGAATATCGATGAGGTGATCTTGAGATAACATCAAATTTATAGTATTTCCTACCGTATTTCAAACGACACAGGGCTTTCATGTGCCGGAATCAGTTTTTCGTACAGAAACGCGAAATAATCTGTACATTCATCGACCTGTATTCACGACTCAAGGACTCTTTCATGAAACGATACCGTTGGACCCGTCTTGAGCCTGACCCGTCTCTGGTTCAAACTCTTTCAGAGGCGATCAACGTCAGCAATCCCATTGCGGCTTCGCTCTGCAATCGCGGTATTTCGAGCTTTGAGGAGGCCCGTCTGTTTTTCCGCCCATCCCTTGACGATGTTCCTTCACCATTTCTGTTCCTGCACATGGAACGGGCGGTTGAGCGCATACTCAGGGCGGTCGCCGATGGTGAACGGATCATGATCTATGGGGATTACGACGTTGACGGTACTACGGGTACGGCCGTGCTTTCGCTGTTCCTGCTTGAAAGGGGCGCCGATGTCTGCCATTACATCAATGACCGGTTCACGGAAGGCTATGGCCTGTCGGAGGCAGGAATCGCATTCGCCGTGGAGCGCAAGGTGAGCCTCATCGTTACGGTTGACTGTGGCGTTCGTGCCATAGAGGAGGTCAGCCAGTGCAAGGCGAAGGGGATCGAGGTCATCGTATGTGACCACCACGAAGCCGACGGGCTTCCCGATGCCTATGCCATCCTCAATCCCAAAGTCAAGGGAAACGGCTATCCTTTCAGGGAACTTTGCGGCTGCGGCGTAGCCCTCAAGCTTATCCAGGCTATCGTTGAAACTGAAGGGGGAGACCGGGAGTGCTGGTCACGCTATCTTGACTTTGTCGCTATCGCCACTGCCGCCGACCTGGTTTCGCTGCAGCAGGAGAACCGTGCCTATCTCAGCGAAGGGATTAAACTGATACGTTCCTCGCCGAGGGCGAGCCTCAGCGAAATGGCTTCATTCATCAAGGTCGTTCCTGCCGATTTCGTCATGATGAACATCACGTTCGGCATAGCTCCCCGGATCAATGCCGCAGGCCGGATGGAATCTGCCCATACCGCCATAAAGTGGATGCTTTCGTCAGGCCAGGAAGAGGCTCGCCGTTATGCGGCAGAACTTGAAGAGATGAACACCCGCCGACGCGAGATCGACGCGGGCATTACGGCTAAAGCCGAATCGATGGTCGCGGGGCATTGCGCAAGTTTCTGTTCGTCTATCGTGCTCTACGACGAGGAGTGGCATCTGGGCGTGCTGGGGATCGTTGCCTCCAAAATTCTCGACAAGTACGGTCTGCCCACCGTGATCATGGGACGGATGAACGGCCTGATCAAGGGCTCGGTAAGGAGTGTCGAGAACCTGAACATCTATGACGTCCTTCAGGAGTGCAGCGAGCATCTCGATCAGTTCGGAGGTCACCACCAGGCCGCCGGACTGACCCTGAGGCCGGAACAACTCTCGGCCTTCAGGAAACGGTTCGACGAGGTATGCAGTGAGCAGCTTTCCGTCGAAGCGCGTCAGAAGGAGCTTCTTATCGATGCTGAGCTGGCGCTGGAAGATATCACGCCGAAATTCATGAAGGTTCTCGAACAGTTTTCCCCGTTCGGTTTCGGAAACCGTGAACCGCTCTTTGTCACTACCCCCTGCCGTCTTGTCGGCAAGCCGAAACTGCTTAAGGAGCGGCATGTCAAATTCATGGTTCAGTCAGGGCGGAGCCCCTCGTTTGAGGTCATCGGATTCGATCGGCCGGATATCTTCGCTGATTTTGATCGTTACGAAGGCAGCCCGCGCGTTTTGCTGGTATGCATTCCGGAAAAGAAGAACTGGAACGGAAGGGAGTACGTTCAGCTGCGTCTCAAAGATATGTCGATCGTCTGAAGAGCTTTCCATCAGTTGTCTCCCGCAACGCCTGCTTTTTCCCCTTCCATACACAACCTGCCGTCAGCTGATATCACAGCCACCCTTTCATGCGGTGCTTTGCTGTTCTGCGTTGGTCGTGCTGTTTTCGTGCCTGAGTCTGGAGAGGATTCCTGCCAGGGAGGAGAGGGCCGAAATGGCGAAGAATATCAACGAAAGGGCAACACCGATGTTGGCGTCGAGCCCGAGGTGGCTGAGCGCATAAAAGAATGTGGCTTCCCTTGCGCCTGCCCCCCCGATGGTGAGCGGAAGGATGGTCGCGATGGTCGAAACCAGGAAGATGGCCAGAAAGTCGATCTGATGCGACGTAGCAGAAAGGGCCATGAGAATGAACCATGCCGAGATCACCTGGGCGCCCTGAACGATGATCGATTCCAGGGCAGTCATCATAAAGACCGGCATGAACTGCCGGTAGAAGAGCCTGGTCAGGAGCAGCGACAACGGATATGCTGCGATGGCAATCATCCATACCCAGTGAACCTGGGCGGGATAGAGAATGGCGAAGGAGCTGGGCACGAGCAGCACCGCTGACAGGAACACGAGGGCGAAAATTCCGCTGACCCTGTCCCAGAACACCGCATTGAAGATGTTCATCGCCGTTACGTCGTGATTTTTGTTCAGGACGTAGATCTTGTAGCCGTCACCCCCGATGCCGCCTGGCAGGAAGAGGTTGTAGAACATGCCCAGATAGTAGAGCTTCAGGTTGTACCAGGTCGAAAGATTCAGGCCGATCGAGCCGAAAAACCGGTTGAGCCTCAGGGCGTTCGCGAGCTTGGAGAGGTTGAAAAACAGGAGCGCCGCAACGAGATACCATGGATTGGCATTGCGGATGATCGCCGTCAGCCGGGGCAGATCGGTCTTGCTCAGCACGATCGACAGGGCGGCCACGGTAAGCAGGACCTGGAACGCTACCTTGAGGAATTTGCCCTTGAAACTACTGCTCTTTGTCAACGATCTGTCGGATGATATAGGGTTTCTTGTTCTGCGATTCGTAGTAGGTGCGCATGATGAACTCGGCGATGAAGCCGGTGGTGATCAACTGGATTCCGATGAAGGTCAATATGACCCCGAGGCTCAGCAGCGGGCGCCCGCCGATATCATGGCCGAGAATCTTCACCGCCAGCAGGTAGAGATCGATGCCCAGGCCGGCGAACAGGGTGAAGAAGCCGAGCGAGCCGAACAGATGCATGGGTTTCTGGCCATATTTCTGGAAGAACACCATGAAAAGCAGGTCGCTCATCACCTTCAGGGTCCTGTCGATACCGTATTTGGAGTTGCCGAACTTCCTCGCGTGGTGTTTGACGTCGACCTCTTCCATTTTCCCTCCGTACAGCTGCACGAGCACAGGGATAAACCGGTGCAGCTCCCCATACAGGCCAAGGTTCTTGGCGACATCCTTTTTGAATACCTTCAGTGTGCAGCCGTAGTCCCGGATATGCACGTTGGTCATGTTCCTGATCAGGGCATTGGCGATCTTGCTGGGGATTTTTCGCAGCAGCATTCCATCCTGCCTGCCTGCCCGCCGGCCGGCAACGACGTCAAGTCCGCGCTCTTCAAGCAGGCGGATCATCATCGGGATGTCGGAGGGGTCGTTCTGCAGGTCACCGTCCATGGTGGCGATCAGATCTCCCTGGGCCTGGTCGATGCCGGCTGACAGGGCAAGGGTCTGGCCGTAGTTCTTGTTGAGTACGACCAGCCTGGCGTTCGATGGCGCATACTTTTCAATATCGGCAACCGTGGAGTCCGTAGAGCCGTCGTCGACCAGTACGATTTCGTGATCGATGCCGGAGAGTGAAGAGGCAAGGGCATCGAACAGTGGTTTGATGCTTTCGGCCTCGTTCATGACCGGTATGACGACAGACAGTTTCATCGGGGTGATTTTTGGCCTGGCACTCTTGCCAGAATTATTCCATACTTCCCGTACAGGCGTTCGCTCCGCCCGAAATCGTCGACGTGGTCGATGTTTGTCAGCATGACCTCTCCCGGTTCAGGGCGTCGTCGTTCGGCAAATGATCCCGAATATACTAAAAAAGAGGGGTAATAGACTTTCCACATCACGATTTTGAGCCCTCCCTTCCTGGCCACGGACGCAGCTTCCCTGACGGGTTCCTGCATCACCCTGGCGGCCATCGGCATGGCAAGGAAATTGAACGAAAAGGTCAGGAGCGCCCCTCCCAGGACAAAGCGCAGCGAGGGCGCAATGAACGGCAGTGCCTGGAAAAGCATGCAGAGTATCGCCGCGGCAACCATGAGCAGCGAAAACCGGCTGACAGCCATTTGGTCAAGGAGCCCCTGAAGCTGCGTCCGGACGAACAGGCTCGTCATCGTCGGCATCACCTTTTCCACGATCACCGGCACAGCGGCAAGGATCAGCAGCATTCCTGCCGGCCACAGGGCGTGAAGCCATGGGCGCGGCGACTTCGACAGCTCGTAGCCCAGGATAATGAACAGCGGCGTGTAGCCGTATATCATGTAGTGGGGAAGTTTGGTCCCGGAGAGCGAGAAAAAGAGAAACACGAAGCAGAACCAGATCAGGCAGAACCGGTAAAGCGGATCGGCAAGCCGTGACCGGACCTTTGGGATGGCGGCCAGGAAAAGGCCTGTCGAAGGCATGATGCCCACAAGCACGACCGGCAGGTAGTAGTAGAGTGAACCCGAGTGTCCCTCCATCGATCCGCTGAAGCGACCCACGTTGTGCTTCATGAAGAATCCGTCGATGAACGCCTGTCCCTGGTCCATGTATTCGAGCGTGTACCAGGGCAGCACGATCACCAGGAACAGGGCGATGGCCGTCGGGTTGAGCACGGCCCTGAACCAGGCTTTCGCCTCTCCCTGAATCACGAAGAAGGGCAAAGATACCGCGACAGGGATAAGGATGGCGATGGGGCCCTTGGCAAGCACTCCCAGCCCTATGGCCGTGAAGGCGATGTAGATCGACGATCTCCTCTTGTCGCGCCAGTAACGGAAGATGGCCAGCAGGCTCACGGCAAGGCAGGCGTTGAGCAGTGCGTCGGCGATGGCCGCCTTGGCGATGATCGAGACTTGCAGCGAAAGTGCCAGAAGGGCTGTGGACAGCAACGCCTCGTTTTCGTTACGTTCCCTGCGGACAAAGAGATATGTGGTCACCGTCCAGACGGCCGCAGCGATGGCCGATGGCAGGCGGAAAGCGAGCTCGTTGATGCCGAACGTTTTGAGAGAAAGCAACTGCAGCCAGTATATCAGGATCGGCTTGTCGAAACGGGGCAGGCCGTTCAGGTAGGTGGTCAGGTAGTTTTTCGAGACGAGCATTTCCCGGGTGGCTTCGCTGAAGGCACCTTCGTCGACATCGAACAGCGGGCCTGAACCAAGCCCGGCAAAAAAACTCAGGAAGATGAGGATGCCGAGGCCCCAGAGCAGGGTGTTCCGGTTCAGGTTATATGGTTCGGGCTTCATCGAGTGCCGTCCGGAAATATCGTTGGTAAAGCAAAGTGACCGTCACGACGCCGAGCATGGAGCCCGCCACGACATCGCTCGGGTAGTGCTGGCAGAGCACTACCCGGCTGGCGGCGACGAGTATTCCGCCGGCCATGAACGCCAGCCTGAAGCGAGGCAGTATCAGAGACAGTGTCAGGGCTACGCTCAGGGCTGTGGCCGAATGGCCGGAAGGAAACGAAGTCCACGGGTGATCGGCATGGAAAAAACCGAAGCCGTAGATACCGTGTTCCAGCAGCATTTTGGGCCGGGCCCTTCCGAAGATGAATTTCAGGAGATCAGCGGTAAGTCCGGACAGGGCGACCGTGTTGAACAGGAACAGTCCTGACATTGCGGCTCGCCGGTTTCTGTTCCGGTACACGGCAAAGAGGGCGAGCCCTCCGACAAGATACCACTGCGACTCTCCGGCGTTGGTAACTGCTTTCCATGATTTACGCCAGATCGGGTCGCTGAACTGGCTGAAAAACCGGGCAACGGGCGCATCGAAGAGAAAAAAGGAGGCGATGCAGAACAGGGTGGCTGTCAGCAGCAGGAGTTGTTCTTGTTGTCGCTCGTTCATTGCGATGCCCAAAATTTTCTTCAGTGGCTCAATTATGCAGTTCCTCCTGCCATCAGCTGTCCTGCGGCCGGATTATAACGGAGGCTAAAATAACCAATTTTGAAAAAGTGTCGAGGGTCAGTTTATAAGTTAAAAAAATATAAGTGTTTATAGGTGCTTTACTTCCCGTGTGACAAATCCTGTCCCGGAAAATATCAAAAGGATTTTCTGTCGGGCTGGAGGAGGTAATGCGGTAAGTCAGGAGCCGGGGGAATTGCATTTGATCATATCGGTGTTGGAACTTATAGATGCCTTTATGTATTTTTATATAAGTGAGGGTTCTTTACCGATTCATATGAATCAAATTAAGACTCCCTTGATTATGCTTAAGAATGTCATGTTGACGGGACCAGAGCGCGTCAGGGCTCCAGAAACGGATAACGACGCTGCCGGTAGAGGTGAAAACCTCATGAATGCAGAGATGAAGGAGATTGGGGCTTCGCATTTCAGAAGCATCGGTTTTTCAGACAACAGCGATCCCTTTACGAACTCCCTGCACTCTTTCAGTTATTACTCTTCCATACCCCGAGAGCTGATCTACGGAGCTTCAAACAATGGTGCTCCTGCTTCTTCAGGTTTTTTCCCCGGATTTAACTTCAACCCATTTTTCAAGGATATTCAGGCCATTGTTCCTCCGATGGGTGAGGGTGAATTGTCGACCTCCGCAGCCAGAATCATATCCGACGTTTTTGCACCGACCGTCAGAAGCTTCAGCCCCTCCGATGGAAGCTCGAATGTCGCATTGGCAACCAACATAGTCCTGACCTTCAGCGAACCGGTCAAGGCCGGGGCAGGGAAGATCGAAATCCACAGCGGATCGGCGACGGGAGCCGTTTTTGAAAGCTTCAACGTCGCAACGAGCAGCAGGATCTCCTTCTCGGGCAGCACCCTGACGATCGATCCGGTCAAAAACCTTTCCAATAACACCCAGTACTTTGTAACCCTGTCAAAGGGGACGGTCGTCGACCTTGTCGGCAACAGCTATGCGGGCACATCCACCTATGACTTCAGGACCTTTGCCGGCGATATCGTCGCTCCGACGGTCAGAAGCTTCACTCCTTCCGATGGAAGCACAAATGTGGCGTTGGCAACCAACATCATCCTTACCTTCAGCGAATCGGTCAAAGCCGGATCGGGGGTGATCGAAATCCACAGCGGATCGGCGACGGGAGCCGTTTTTGAAAGCTTCAACGTCGCAACGAGCAGCAGGATAGCCTTCTCGGGAACAACCCTGACGATTGATCCGGTCAACAACCTTTCCAATAACACCCAGTACTTTGTAACCCTGTCGAAGGGAACGGTTCTCGACATCGCAGGCAACAGTTACGCAGGTACTTCCACATACGACTTCAAGACTATTGTCGGCGACATCGTCGCCCCGACCGTTACGAGCTTTACTCCAGCAGACGGAAGCACCGGCATCGCTGTAGGCACCAATATCTCCCTGACCTTCAGCGAGTCGGTCAAGGCCGGTACCGGGCTGATCGAAATCCACAGCGGATCGGCGACCGGGAGCGTGGTCGAGAGCTTCAATGTCGCAACGAGCGGCAGGCTCGCCTTCTCGGGAACTACCCTGACGATCGATCCGGTCAACAACCTTGCCAACAATACACAGTACTATGTGACCCTGGGCACAGGAGCGGTCGCAGACCTTGCCGGCAACAGTTATGCAGGTACCTCAACATACGACTTCAAGACGGTTGCCGCCGACACCACTGCTCCGACGGTCACCAGCTTCACTCCTGTCGATGGAACTACAGGTGTTGCGGTTGGAACCAACATCACCCTGACTTTCAGCGAGGCTGTCAAAGCCGGGGCCGGATTGATTGAAATCCACAGCGGATCGACAACCGGCTCGGTCCTGGAAAGCTTCAACGTCGCATCCAGCAGCAGGCTCGCCTTCTCCGGCAGCAAGCTCGTGATCGATCCGGTCAACAGCCTGGCCAACAACACCCAGTATTTTGTGACCTTTGCCCAGGGAACAGTCGTCGACCTTGCCGGCAACAGTTTTGCAGGCACCTCCACCTACGATTTCAAGACAATCGCTTCGAGTGTCTCATGGAATACGACATCAGGGTACGGACTGCTCAATGTTGATGCAATGCTGGAAAAGGCGACCGGCAAGGTCATCAGCGATGCTCCGCTCTTTGGCGACGGTTATGGAAACTGGGATTGGGGCCTCAACGATGTCCAGGCGCCGGATGCCTGGCAGGCCGGCTATACCGGCAAGGGGGTCGTCGTGGCTGTCATCGATACCGGAGTCGATTACACGCACAGTGAGCTTGGCCGGAACATCTGGATAAACAAGCTTGAGGTTGCGGGCAACGGCATTGATGACGATAAAAACGGTTATGTCGATGACATATACGGCTATGATTTTGTCAATAACGACGGTTACGCGTTCGATGACCACGGTCATGGTACGCACGTCTCAGGAATCATAGCAGGCCTGAACAACGGCTACGGAGTGACTGGTGTTGCCTATGACGCAACCATCATGCCGGTCAAGGTGTTGAGCGCTTCCGGCAGTGGCTCGTTCGCAGGTGTGGCCGCCGGTGTCATGTATGCCGTCAATAACGGCGCTAACGTCATCAATATGTCCCTGGGAGCATTCGGCGCCGCATCCGCCGATCTTTCCGGCGCCATCGCCTACGCCATCAACCATGGTGTCATCGTTTGCATGGCTTCAGGCAACGACTACCAGGCGTCGCCTACCTACCCGGCCGTGCTGGCAAAAACCACCGGAGGCATCGCTGTCGGGGCAGTCGACAGCACCAATATCGTGGCGTCGTTCAGCAACGATGCCGGCACGACAGTTCCATTCGACTTTGTCGATGCTCCCGGGGTGTTCGTTTTCAGTACCTATAAAGGCGGGGGGTATGCGATCATGAGCGGAACGTCGATGGCTACGCCTTATGTCGCCGGGGCGGCCGCGTTGCTCCTGTCGGCAAAAGCCGATTTCTCGTCGGCATGGTCCCTCGGGCAGCTGGAAAATATCCTGACGACAACGGCCCAGGCGGTAGGGGCTACCGGGCTTATTTCGAGCTCAGGGAGCGGATCGACGAGTCAGGCCCTGGCGGCTCACGCCCTTTCAGAATGGGAATATGATTCGACAACCGTGGCCTCGCCGGATAGCGTGACCGATGCCGGCCATGAGATGCAACCGATCGTCCTTACCGGATTGGCGACGGCGTTTCCCATGGACGCCGAGGTGTTCATCGTCTGAGGGCTCCTTTAAGATTCTTGTGAGCTGGCTTATCGAAGCGAAGGGGAGACATTGAGTTCCTCTTCGCTTTGATGTTTATACATACAGCAGAAGTCCGGGGTACCGATTTGTACGGGCGGACATAATAGTTCGTTTCGCACGGATTGACTATTTTCGGAATATCAACCATTTTATCGTTGTGCCCTATGTCATCGACCTCCTCCGGGTCCGGCCCCACTGCCGTACTTCTTCTCTCCTGCCCCGATCGCGTCGGCCTTGTCGCGCGGATTGCCCATTTCATCTACGAACGGGGCGGAAATATCCTTGACCTTGACGAGCACGTCGATGTCGAAGAGCACCATTTCTTTCTCCGGGTCTCCTGGAGCCTGGAGCGGTTTACCATTCCCGCATCCGACCTTGATGAGGCATTTGCCCCGCTCGCCCGCGAGTTCGGCGCTTCCTGGAAGATCCGCCTTTCGGGCAGGAAATGCAGGACGGCTATCTTTGTTTCAAAGTACGATCACTGCCTCAGGGAGATTCTCTGGCGGCACAGCCTTGGAGAGTTCGGTATTGAAATTCCACTTATCATATCGAACCACCCTGACCTAGCCCCGATGGCTGAACATAACGGCATTCCGTTCCATGTCGTCCCGGTAACGGCTGATGCAAAGCAGGAGGCGGAGCGGCAGCAGATAGAACTCTGCCAGGCCAATGCCATCGACACGATCGTGCTTGCCCGTTACATGCAGATTCTCTCTCCGCAGTTCAGCGAACGCTATGCCGGACGGATCATCAACATCCACCACTCTTTCCTTCCGGCCTTTATCGGCGGAAATCCATATCGCCAGGCCTACCAGCGTGGAGTGAAGATCATCGGCGCCACCAGCCACTACGTCACCGACGAACTTGACGAAGGGCCGATCATCGAGCAGGATATCATCCGGATATCCCACAGGGATACCCTTGAAGACCTTGTGCGCAAGGGGCGGGACCTCGAAAGGCTTGTGCTGGTGCGGGCCCTGCGCCTGCACAGCGAGCACCGCATCCTGGTCAACGGGCGAAAAACCGTCATTTTCGACTGAACCAGGGGAGGGACCCGGGAATTGCCTGTGCTGTTTTTGCTGTTTATGGAAGAGTCACCTTGATATTTAAACATGAGTCCGGCCGGTTATGAACGATCACGATCATCACGCTCACCATCATGCCGAAGGGAGCATCCGGACCGCATTTTTCCTGAACCTCGGGTTTACTGTCGTTGAAATCGTCGGTGGTTTCCTGACCAACAGCACGGCCATCCTTGCCGATGCCGCTCATGATCTCGGCGACTGTTTTGCGCTCGGTCAGGCCTGGTATTTTGAACGGTTGTCCGGTGAAAAAGGCAATGCCCGATACTCCTACGGTTACCGGCGCTTCTCGACGTTTGGCGCCCTGTTAAGCACGGTACTGCTTCTTGTCAGCTCGATATTCATTCTTTCACAGGCGATCCCAAGGATTCTCGCTCCCAGCCATCCCGATGCCCGGGGCATGGTTTTGCTTGCCATTGCCGGCGTCGGCGTCAACGGACTGGCGATGCTGCGCCTGTCGCGCGAAAAGGGGATGAACACGAAAGTCGTTGCGCTGCACCTTCTCGAAGATGTACTCGGATGGATGGCTGTACTTGTGGTTTCCGTCGTGTTGCTGTTTGTCGATATACCGGTGCTTGATCCGATCCTCGCAGTGGTGATTACCCTCTACATCATGTCTAACGTCGTGAAAAACCTGAAAACGATGCTTCCGATATTTCTTCAGGCCGTGCCGGACAACGTCAACCTCGAGACGGTCGTCATGGAGATCGAAAAGCTCGATCATGTCCGTTCGGTGCATCAGGCGCACATCTGGACGCTTGATGGAGAGCATAACATTTTCACGGCCCATCTCGATGTCGACAGGGAGCTTGATGCCGGCCATTACGCAGCCATAAAGGAGGAGATCCGCATCATCGTCAACAGGCACGGGCTTTTCCACTCGACAGTGGAAATTGAGTTTCCCGGGGAGGTGTGTCGCAACGGGCCTTCCCGGCACTGAGTGAAATTTCCTGCAATTCGTTCTGCAGGCTTCAATAACGATCTGAAGGAGATGATAATGAGAAGGTTAATGCTTGTTTTGCTTTTTGTGGCCATGGCCGGTTGCACCGGTGCTCCTGAAGGCATAGTCGCGGTCGACAGGTTCGAGCTCAACCGCTATCTCGGGACCTGGTATGAAATCGTCAGGACAGACAACTCTTTCGAGCGGGGCACCGAGCAGGTATCGGCCGAATACTCCCTGCGTGAAGACGGCAAGGTTCGGGTGTTCAACAAGGGGTACGATCCAGTGAAGAGGGAGTGGAAAACCGTTGAGGGCAAGGCGAAGTTCGCTGGAGACCCGAAACTCGGCGCCCTCGAAGTCTCATTTTTCGGCCCTTTTTACGGAGGTTACACCGTCTTCGACCTCGACCGTGAAAACTACTCCTGGGCGATGGTTTCCGGACATAATCTCTCATATCTCTGGATCCTGTCAAGAACGCCGGTCATGGACAAGGTGCTCCTCGAACGCCTTCTCGCCGAGGCCCATTCCAAAGGATTCGACACCCTCAGGGTAATCCGCACCAGGCAACTCGCTCCGGGCAGTTGATGCGATTATCGATCATATTTACCGAACAGCGTATATTAATGGTATGGTATGTTGTATATTTACGTTGTTCGGTTAAGGTTTTTTTTTCTTCAACATCTGCAGGCATGTTGCAACAGGTTCCCCTAAACCCGCGCAGCGGTCAGTTTTATAATAACGCAACCGTCAAGCGGCTTCTTCGACTGTCGAGTAGCCTCCAGGAGGGTGCGGCCTGTCGATTGGACGGTTGCCGCAGCCATCACCATCCTGCATCATCCTCCGGGTCCGATCCCCTTGTTTTCGTAAAGAAGGATGCATTTCTCCCGACATTTACCTTCAATCCTGGCTCAACCCCTATTGAGACCCATGCTGAAAAAATTATTGTTTTGCGTCCTGTGCGCCCTCCCGGTCAGCTTGCCGGCGAGCGCTGAAATTTCCGGACAGATCAATGCCCTGGATGCTGTCCTCAAGCAGGGACGCGCCCAGAATCAGTTTAAATTCGGCTTCAGCCCTGAATGGGGGCGGGATTTCAGGACCAATTATCCTGATGCCGCAAGGTGGATTGTCAAAGCTGCCGAACAGGGCCAGCCCCTGGCGCAATGCGAGCTTGGTTACCTGTACCTGAAGGGCATCGGGGTGGTCCAAAGCGACATCGAAGCTGCGAAGTGGATCCGAAAAGCTGCCCTGCAGGGTATTCCAAAAGCCCAGTTCTATCTTGGTTCGTTATATCAGCTCGGCAGGGGTGTTCCACAGAGTGATCTCGAAGCTTTCATATGGTATTCCAAAGCCGCAGAAAGCGGTGATGCGCGAGCCCAGGGGGCGCTCGGGCTTAAATATTCATCAGGCAACGGTGTTGGCCGCAACGACATTGAGGCCATGAAGTGGCTGCAGAAGTCTGCCGAACAGGGAGATGAGAGGGGGCAGTGTATTCTCGGTTTCAGGTATGCAAAAGGCAACGGTGTTCCCCAGAGTTATGAAGAAGCCGCGAAGTGGTTCCGGATGGCCGCGGAGCAGGGGGATGCAATGGCACAGTGCATTCTCGGTTATATGTATTACGAAGGCAAGGGTGTTTCACAGAGCTATGCCGAGGCGTTGAAATGGTATGGCAGGGCCGGGCAGCAGGGAGAGGCGATAGCGCAGTTCAATATCGCGATGATGTATGAAAAGGGCAAAGGTGTGCAACGTGACTGCTCTGAAGCGGTGAAATGGTTATTCAAGGCGGCGCTTCAGGGAGATGCACATGCACAAACCAACCTCGGTTATATGTATTACGAAGGCAAAGGCGTGAGCGAGAATCATGTCGAAGCGGTGAAGTGGTTTCGCAAGGCCGCCCTGCAGGGAGATCCGATTGCCCAGTTCGATCTCGGTTCCATGTATGAACGTGGAAAAGGGGTTCCAAAGGATGAGAACATGGCGGCAAACTGGTACCGTAAGTCGGCAGATCAGGGAGATGAACATGCCAGGAGGGCGCTGAAAAGATTGCGAATATATATTTTTTATACATCGGAATAACGATACATTAGACGTAAACAGTATGGTCTGCTATTTTTTCATGGATAAATCTTTACTATGTACTGATATTCGGATTTATTGGAAATGGTATTCCTGTGGTGATGTGTTTATAAAATTGCGGAACAG
This sequence comes from Chlorobiaceae bacterium, assembly GCA_013334525.1. GTDB lineage: Bacteria > Bacteroidota > Chlorobiia > Chlorobiales > Chlorobiaceae > Chlorobaculum. Next base: position 108,695 of record JAAXXK010000002.1, on the reverse strand, counting down.
TTGAACCGGAGAGGGTTAACGTTTTACAGCATCTATTTTTGAAATCGTGATGTGTCGAATAATTCAGAATCAGTTCTCCTGTACGAGGTTCAACTTCGCGGGACAGTCATGCTGAAAAAAGTCACTCTGTTCGTTTTCATCTCGACGCTGATGTTCGGGTTGGTAAGTGCAGCTACACCTGATCAGATCAAGGCATTGCAGATTGCGGCCGAACGAGGCAATGCCGATGCCCAGTTCAACCTGGGGGTGATCTATGAACAGGGTCATGGGGTGTCGCCGGATTACACTGAGGCCGCCAGGTGGTACCACAAGGCCGCGACCATGGGGGACTCAACGGCACAATTCAATCTTGCCCTGATGTTTCAATATGGCAAAGGGGTTTCACAGAGTTATCATGAGGCGGCAAAATGGTACATCAAGGCGGCTGAGCAGGGCAAGGCTAAAGCGCAGTTCAATCTGGGAGTGATGTACGAAAAGGGAGACGGCGTCGAAAAAAACTTTGAAGAAGCCGCGAAGTGGTACCTCAAAGCCTCGGAAAAAGGAAATGCAAAGGCATCCCATAATCTTGCCTGTATGTGTCTTGACGGCAGAGGCGTGCCGAAAAGTGACGTTGAGGCGCTGAAACTGTATCGTCGGGCTGCCGAGCAAGGGCTGGTTCAGGCCCAGTTTGCCTGTGGCGTTATGAACGACAAGGGTAAAGGCGTCAAGCAGAACTTTGAAGAGGCGAAGATGTGGTACCAGAAAGCTGCCGATCAGGGACATGTAGAGGCGCAGTTTATCCTTGCCTCAATGTATGAGCATGGCAAAGGTGTTCCACAGAACGAAACTGAGGCGTTGAAGTTTTATCGTCTTGCTGCAGGGCAGGGGGAACCGAAAGCACAGGAAGCCCTGAAACGGTTGAACAAAAATTGATCGGCCATATTCTCTCTCCAATGGCTTTGCCCTGCTGCTGAAGAGCCTCTCTGTCGTTTTCCCCTGAAAATCCCCCATTTCCCTGTAAAATCCGGCCTGTCGTTTAAAGCATGGTTTCGTGCTGGAGGCGCCACATGCCTGCATAGAAGCCGTTGAGCGTGAGCAACTCTTTGTGGCAGCCCTCTTCCACTGCTTTGCCTTCGTTCAGCACGACGATGCGGTCAAACCTTTCCATATGTTGCAGCCGGTGGGTGATGGCCAGCAGCGTCTTGCCGGCAGATACCTTGTCGATGGTCTCAAGGACTGCTTGTTCAGTGACGGCATCGAGGTTGGCCGTGGCTTCGTCAAGCACGATAATTGGTGCGTCCTGAAGGATCATGCGGGCGATGGCGAGCCGTTGCCTTTCGCCTCCGCTGAGGTTCATGCCGTGCTGGCCCGCCCAGTCGTCCAGTCGATCGTGCAGGTTGGCGATTCCAGCCGCCGAAAGGGCGGCTTTCAGCTCCTGGTCTCCGGCTCCCGGAGCGGCGAGCAGCAGGTTGTCGCGGATGCTCTGCCCGAAGAGGTAGGTGCGCTGTGAAACGACCGCGATCCTGCGGCGAACTCCTTCAGGATCGAGTGCCGTGATATTGCTGCCGCCAACACAGATGCTTCCACCCGTAGGGTTCCAGAAGCGCACAAGCAGGGAGGTTATGGTCGATTTGCCTGCACCGCTCGGGCCGACGATGGCCGTCCTGCCGCCTTGCGGCACAATGAAGGAGAGTCCTTCTATTGCCGGGCGAGTGCTGCCTGGATAGGTGAAGCTTAAATCATTTACCTCAATGTCATGACCAGCCGGAAGCGGTGCGGGATGATCAGGAGCTTTTACCTCTGCTTCTGCATCGATGATTTCGAAAAGGCGCTCACCAGCCCGGATGTCGGCCTCAAGGTGCTGCATTGATCCTGTAAGCGGCAGGAAGGCTTCGAACGAGGCTATTACACCGAAGATGACGGCGGTCAGCGTGATGCCGCTGACAGTGCCGATCTTGACCATGGGGAGCATAGACCAGAGTATCCATATGACGGCGGCATTCATTGCCAGTCCGCAGAGCGACTCCTGGAGCCCTTCGAAAAATGCACTCTTTTTCTGAAGGTCAAGTTTTTTCTCCTCAGCCTCATGCATTCGGTCCAGGTGGGTGCCGAGCATGCCGAAAACATGAAGTTCTCCAAGACCCTGTACCATATCGACCGCCAGGAGCTGCTGTTCGGCCTGTAAAGCCATGATGCCTCGGGCGGTTCCTTTTGCGGCCCGAACGGTGATAAGCGGCACTCCTATGCCTGCCAGGAGCTGGCAGGCCAGCACTCCCAGTGCCGCCAGGGGCGACCAGACGCCGACCAGATACAACATCAGCGCCGTCACCAGCATCGCCGTCAGAGGGGGGGCAAGCACCCTTGAATAGATGTTTTCGAGGCTCTGGATGTCGTCGGTGATACGTTTGAGCAGATCTGCGCTTTTGAACGAAGCCAGGCGTGCCGGGGCAAGGGGCTCGATGGCATCATAGAACCAGAGGCGCAGCCTGGTCAGTATCTTAAATGTGGTGTCGTGCGAAATGAGCCGTTCTGCATAGCGCAGCACACCGCGAGAGGCGCCGAAGACCCGAACACCGACAATGCCGAACTGAAGCGCCGAGATGGGAGGCAACAGGGAGGCTCTCGAAATTAACCATGCGGAGGTCATCAGCAGGCCTATGCCGCTGCCGATGGTGGCGAACCCGATGAGTGCGGCAAGCAGCATCCACCATGCGAACGGCCTGGTCAGGCCGGCGAGTCGGAGAAAAGTTTTCATGCCGCCTCCATCGAAGAGAGGATCGCGCGATGGTAGAACCCTTCGTATGAGGAGAGCTCTTCATGGGTGCCGGACTGCACAATCCGCCCATGGTCAAGCACGATGATGAGGTCTGCGTTCCTGATGCTTTCCAGCCGGTGGGCGATCATTACCACGGTCCGGCCCCGCATCAGTTCAGCCATGGATACGCGCAGGCGGGTTTCGAGGAGCGGGTCGGTGTGCGAAGTCGGTTCGTCGAGCAACAGGATCGGAGCATCCTTAAGAAAGGCGCGTGCCAGGGAAAGACGCTGGGCCTCTCCGCCGCTCAGGCGGGCGCCCTGTTCGCCGATCATGGTCTCCAGGCCATCGGGGAGCGACTGGATCATTTCGAGAAGGCCAGCCTGTCGAAGCGCGGTTTCGACCTGCTCAGGGCTCGCGCCGGGTCGAGCCATCAGGAGGTTCTCGCTGATGGTTGCGTTGAACAGGAACGGGTGCTGGGGCACCCAGGCGATGTTGCGGTACCATGCCTTTTGCTCGTACTTTCCGACAGGAACGGTGTTCAGGGAGAGTGATCCTTCGTCCGGTTCGATGAACCGGAGCAGCAGGTTCATGAAGGTGCTTTTGCCCGCACCGCTGGGTCCTGTCAGGGCCGTTACCGTTCCGGGGCGGAGTGTGCAGCTGACGCCGTCCAGGGCCCGGGTGGAGCTTCCGGGGAAGGCGTAGCTGAGGTTTTCGATGACGATTGGAAGCTCGGCGGCTTTTTCAGCCGTCAGTTCGAGGCTTCCCGGCAATCTATTCAGGGAGGAGGCTTTGTCGAGTATCTCGTGGATCTCCTTCGAAGCGGAGCCCCCCTCCATGCCTGCGTGGAACTTCGTGCCGAGCTGACGCAGGGTCAGGTAGAAGTCGGGTATCAGCAGCAGGATGAAAACGGCCGGCCGGAACGGCATGACCCCTGAGGTGAGTCGCATGCCGATGCTGACGGCGGCGACAGCGATGCCGATGGTACTGACAAGTTCCAGCGTCAGCGATGAGAGAAATGCGATCTTGAGCACCTTCATCGTTGAGAGGCGGAATGTTTCACTTGCCTCTTCAATGCCGTCCCGCCGGGCTTTTGCCTGGGCGAAGAGCTTCAATGTCGTAAGCCCTTCAAGCATGTCGAGGAAGTAACCGCTCATTCTGCTCATGGTCGTCCACTGCTTTTGGGTCGCCACGCTTGCCGACTTGCCGATGACGATCATGAAGAACGGAATAAGCGGGGCGGTCAGGACCAATATGGTGCCTGTGATCCAGTCCGATGGGAATACTGCGGCAAGGATTATCAACGGGGTCAACAGGGCAAGGAAAAGCTGCGGGATGAACTGGCTGAAATATGCGTCGATCGATTCGACCCCCTTGAGCATGGTGGTCACGAGTCGCCCGCTCTGTTCGGAACGCGTGAAGGCGGGGCCGAGGTCGGCGACCGCGCAGGACAGCCGGAGGGAGAGTTTTTTTCTGATCTGGAGCGTACCGCGTTTTGCTGCCTGGCTTCCGGACCAGCCCATGAGCATGCGGAGGATGCTGAAAAGTGCGAAGAGGCCCGCCAGCGGGATAATTCTGTTGTCGTTTCCTGGCGATTTGAAGACCAGCTCAATGATTCCACCCAGAGTCCATGCCTGACAGATGAGCAGCAGCGTCCCAAGCGAGCCGAAGAGGCCCGAGAGGATAAATGGCTGTTTCTCTTCTTTGAGAAGCCTGATGAGGTTCCTGTCAAGGTTCATGTGCTGGATTTGTCGGTCACTTGGGGCTGTGGTGGTAATGCGGTCAACTGTTGTAATAATAGGAAATAATACTAAAAAATTCACCGAAAGGATTCTGGCTGGCAAGCCTTGCGGAAAAGTCTGTTTTTCAGGGCCTGAAAGCGCCGTATATGAACCAGATGCCCGTTCCGATCATGATAAGACTTGCTATCCGGTAATAGCGGGCGCGGCTCTTTTGGCCGATGCGTCCGGCCAGGCTTCCGACCAGCATGAGCGACGGGGTTGTGCCGATGCCAAAGAGCAGCATCATGAGGCCTCCCTGCACCATTCCGGCGAAGTGGTCGTGTGCCTCCATGGACGAACGGGCCGCAGCCAGAAGGGCTGTATAGGTAAGGCCGCATGGCAGGAAGCCGAGCACGATGCCCATGGGGAAATGGGCGCCTATCGACCGGGAACCCCTGAAAAGCGCCATGGCTTTACTGATGGCCGGCATGAGCGGCGAGCAGCCGCTGCCTTTTTTTCGCAGCGGGCTCCAGTCGGCTGTTGCCATGCCCATCAGTACGATCGCAAGGCCGGCAAGCGCCATGACGCCTTTCTGGGCAGCTCCGATTGAGGAGGCGAGTCCAAGGAACGAGCCAGTCAGGCCGACGACCGCCCCCAGGATCGTATAGGTGACGACTCTTCCGAGATTGTAGAGCAGATGGTGGAGCACCCCCTGCCTGCCGTCGCCGAGGGAGTAGGAGGCGACAATCGGTCCGCACATGCCGATGCAGTGGCCGAAACCTCCGGCCAGCCCTGCCAGGAAGAGGGCGACGGCTTCACTGTTCATGGTTTCGGACTTTTCCTTGGGGGAGTTTCGTCGTCGTCGTCGAGCATCCTGTACTTTGGAGCTTCGGGATCGTCGAACTGACCGCTCCGGACCGCCCACTGGAAAAGGAACCAGGCTGCGATGCCGAAGACAAAGCCGATGCCGATCAGGTAGAAGGTGCTTTCCATAGGGTGTTTCAGTAGGTTCGCAGACGGAGCGAGTTGCCGACGACCACCAATGAACTTGAGGCCATGAGCAGTGCCGATACGATCGGGTGCAACAGTCCGGAAACGGCCAGCGGGATGGCTACCATGTTGTAGCCGAAGGCCCAGGCGAGGTTCTGGCGGATGATGGAAAAACATTTTCTGGAGTGGCCGAAAAGCGTACCGATAAGCCTGAGGTCATCGTTGAGTATGGCAACACCGGCACTTTCAAGAGCGATGCCGGTCGCTGAGCCGAGGGTTATGCCGATATCGGCGCCGGTAAGCGCAGGGGCGTCATTGATGCCGTCGCCGACCATCATGACCGTATCACCGGCAACTTTTAACTTCCTGACCGCATTGGCCTTTCCGATCGGGCTCAGGCCTGCCTGAACCTCATTGATGCCGCATTTTGCCGCTATATACCGTGCAACCCCCTCGTTGTCGCCGGTCAGCATCATGAGGCGCAGCCCTGAAGCCCTGAGCGAAGCGATCATCTCGAGTGCTTCGTCCCGGAGGTCGTCGATCAGGCCGATCAGCCCGGCGACCCGGCCACTGCAGGAGACAAAGACGGTGGTTTTACCCTCTTTTTGTAGCCGTTCGGCCTGACGGAGACAATCCGGATCGATCGTAATTCCCTCCCGTTCGAGGAGGGCTGAGCTTCCTGCGTACCAAGCTTCGCCTCCGATCAGGCCGGATACGCCCAGGCCCGGTATTGACCTGAACGCTTCCACATCGAGTCGAACTCCTTTCCATGAAGCGGCGACAGCCTTTCCTACAGGATGTTCAGACCATGCTTCGAGCGAGGCGCAGTGCTGGATGAAGCGGTCGGAAAGTCCATATTCGATACAGTCTGTGATCGATGGTTTTCCCCTGGTAAGGGTGCCGGTCTTGTCCAATACCACCGTAGTCGTTTTCGAGATCGATTCGAAGATGTCTCCACCCTTGACGAGGACCCCTTTTTTGCCGACGGCAGTGGTGCCGACGAGGATCGCCAGCGGCGTTGCCAGGCCAAGCGCGCAAGGGCAGGCGATGACGAGCACCGACACGGCGTTCATGATGGCGGTGACCGGGGCGGCCTTGGCGACCATCCACCAGGTGAAGGTGGCGAGGGCGAGCAGAAGCGTCGCCGGGACGAAAAAGGCCGCCGTCTTGTCGGCGACGCCCTGTATTGGCGCCTTGCGGGCCTGGGCATCTTCAACAGTCCGGACGATCTGTGCGAGCATCGTGTTTTTTGCATCGCCTTCGACCCTTATCAGCAGTCGGCCGGTCAGCGAAGATGTGCCCGCAAAGACCTCGCAGCCGGGCGTTTTCAGAACTGGCGCGGATTCGCCGGTCAGCATCGATTCGTCAACTTCAGCCGACCCCTCTATGACCTTGCCGTCGAGCGGCAGCCGGTCGCCCGGAATCACCTCGATCACCTCACCGCTCCGGATCCGTTCAATGGGAACAAGGATTGTTTCACCTGTTTGTCCGACGAGCATTGCCTCGCCTGGCTGCAGTTCGGCCAGTGCCGTCAGGGCGCTTCCTGCCTTGAGCCTTGATCCCGCTTCGATCAGTCGTCCGAGAAGGATGAAGGTGACTATCATGGCCGAAGTGTCGAAGAATACTTCCCCGCCGGTGAAGATCGTGGCGACGCTGTATCCATAGGCAGACAGGGCCCCCAGGGAAACGAGCACATCCATGTTCAGGGCTCTCGACCTGAGGGAGCGCAAGGCGCTCGCCATGAACGGAAAACCGCCGTAAAAGAGTACCGGCGTTGCCAGCGCCCATGAGATGAGCTGGAAGGCCAGGCGGTAGCGTGACTCCATCCCCTGGAAAAAACCGGCATACAGGGCGGTGGTGAAGAGCATCAGCTGCATCGAAAAGAATCCCGCCGTGCCGAACCGCAGCAGCAGATCCCTTTTTTCTTCTTTCGATATTTCAATTGATTCCGAATGATTTCCGGGGCGCGGGCTGTAGCCTATGTCTGAGAGGGTCTGGAGGATCTGGTCGAGCCCGACGGCTTCAGGCCTCCATTCGATCAGGGCTCGCCGGGTGGCAGGGTTTACCTGCGCAGAGTTCACTCCCTCAAGCCTTCCGATCACCTTTTCGACCAGCCATACGCAGGAAGCGCAGCGGATACCCGACAATACGACATCGATCCGGCTGGTCCTGCCATCGGTTGAAACCTGGCCGGTAAAATCGGCAGGATCGACCTTCACAAACGCCGGACGACCCGGTTTCCAGTCGCTTCGCTTGTTATAGAAGGCTTCGAGTGACTGGCTATGGACAAGTTCATAGACGCCGAGGCAGCCATGACAGCAGAAACTGCGTGTTTGTCCCTCTATGATGGTTGTGAACGCTGAATTCCCGGTTACCTCCTGCAGGCAGTGCTGGCAGCGCACCGTAACGGTTTTCGGGTCGTCAATCACGTGTTTCGAAATAGAATGCTGGATTGCCGAGCTCGGTCGACAGTATCGTTGCCTGCCAGAGTTTCCGGCCGCTCATGCAACGGACGATCACCCCTTTGCCTTCCCAGGTGAACACGCTTTTTCTTATCAGCACAACCTGGTTTTTTCCCATCTGCATCTCAGGCATTGCAAGGTCGAGCAGCAGGGTCGAAGGAATGGCGGCGCCAGGGGTTATGGTAACCGTGAAAGTCAGGTCGGCCATGTGCCTGACCGGTTGCGGGCTGATTTCAAGGGTGACGGTTCGCCCGGCGGTCTGCCTGGTCCAGGAGGCGTTGCGCGGGGTGTTGGAGCTGGTCGTCGTTCCGGCGTATGCAGTCGCTGAACACAGCGCGAACGCAATGCTGCAAAGGGTAAGCAGGGAGGAGATCTTCTTCACCTGACGTCGTAGAACCATGATCTGCTTGTTTTAATTTGGTTGCCTGCCAGATCCATTCTCACCATCCATTTTCCCTTGTAAGGGATGAGTGCCCTTGTCTCATAAACGCCGGGAGCAGGTTCGCTCATCCGGGAGGAGAAATCCTGGCTGCTGCTGGACACGTTGCCTATGAACAGTTTCACCTTCGCCCCCTCGAGAGGTTTTCCGTGCGATGTGAGGCGGATGCTGATGTCGTTGTTTCCCTGTGAAATCGTTTGCGGCGGAGTGACCTCCAGTTCGATCTGGCGCTCGAGTGATTTGGCCTGGAACCAGCCGTTTCCTTTTTCATAGTAGTTGGTCTCGACAAGCCCTTCGGATTGCCGTATGGCGACAGCGATACCGCTGACCATGGCAAAGAAGAACAGGAGGTAGAGGCCGCCGATCAGGAACTTCATTTTCATAGATATCCGGCCTCTTTGATTATGGAAATACCATTTCCTTCAATGGTCAGCCTCATCCTGTCGCGGGCAGCCGGGGACTTGACAAGCACTTTGTTCCTGACGATGGCGTAAGGGGGTATTTTTATGGAGCGTTCGCCGATGATGGTCACACCCTCCGGGGCGGTAAGCGTCAGGTCGAGTGTTTTTCCGGTGTTGTTGGCGATGGTGTAGCCGTAACGGTTCAAGCCTGACGGCAGGGGCTCCTGGACCCGGTTCAGGACAAAATATACCGGCGGGCGCATCGACAGGAGCAGTAGCAGCACCATTGCGGTCGCTGCCGTGATGCAGCCCATCCAGAACGTTTTGGCGCGCAGGATGGTGCCCTTGTAGTTCGGGAAAGGGGGTAGGTTTCGCCTGCTGCTTTTCACATAGCAGGCGTCGATGCACTCGGCGCAGGCGATGCAACTGGTGCTCAGCCCTTTCTTGATGTCGATGCCTACGGGGCACGCCCTTACGCAATCGTCGCATTTCATGCAGGTCCCGTCACGACTCCGGTCGTATTCGATCACCAGCGTATCCTTGTCGAACAGGGAGTTCTGCATCATGGAGTATGGGCAGACGGAGGTGCAGAAATGCCTGCCGAGGAAGGCGAGTTCAAGGTAGACCAGAACCCAGAGCACCATGAAAAAACCTGTGACGACAGGGGAGACAACGAGCGACTTCAATGCGTCGAACGGTGGTACGAAGTACCAGATCATGGTCATTGAAATCAGCGCGGAGAGAGGCAGCAGGATGAGTTTCTGTATGGTGCTGCGATATTTTGGCCCGAACAGCCCGGAGAGATCTTCACTCAGGTCTAGCAGCACGGTTTGCGGGCATAGCCAGCCGCACCAGACGCGGCCGAGGATCATGGTGACCAGCGTTATCAGGAGCAGGAGGAAGAGTATGGCGGCGAGAATGAGATAGAATTCGTCGATCCTGATGACGGTGCCGAAGAAGTAAAGGTTCAGTTCGGGGATATCAAACCGGAAGGCGCTTTGGCCGTTGATCCTGAGGAAGGGCAATCCGGTCAGGAGAATGGCCTGCAGGATCTCGACCGCCCTTCTGTATTTTTTCCATACAATCTGCTTCATACTGCTTGTACTTGCTTGAGACACCGCAGCCCCGGTAAAGTTTCCCGGGGCTGCGGTATCATTTATGGTCTCAGGCTGGCAAGGAAAGCGACGATCTTACTCGTGCGCTCTTTGCCGAGCTGCTGGTCGAAAGGAGGCATGCCGTTCGGCCTGCCTTTCGAGATGGACTCCTGGATGTTGTCAGGTGTTGAACCGTATTTGAGCGTGCCTTTCAGGTTCGGTCCGATGCCGCCACTGGCGTCCGCCATATGGCAGGCCGCGCATGAGGTTGCAAATTCCGCCTTTCCTTCGGCTATCGCTTTGCTGTCGCCGATGTATTTGCCAGGGTTCGATACGGCGGATTTCGCAAGTTTGTCGCCGGCTTTCATCTCCTCTTCGTACACCTTGTAGAATGACCAGCCTGAAATGGCCGGAGTGAAAGAGACGATATACCAGACCACGAAGGCGATCATTGCGAAAAAGAACACCAGCCATCCTTTGGGGATTTTATTGCCGCCTTCCTGCGGAATTCCGGAATCGCTCATATGAACCTCCTTGATTTCGATGTTTACAATCCTTCGGGATGCCTGGTCAATCGTCGTTGCGAAGCATCCGGTGTTTCGGTTCCTCAACCTCGTCCTTACGCCGCGGGTTGTAATAGTATAAGACGATGCCAGCCATCACGGCGGCCAGGGCCAGAGTGAACACGGTATAGGCGATCGCCTGGAAATTCATCGCTTTGCCTCCATCGATTTGACGTCCCTTCCCAGTTTCTGCATGTAGGCGACGATGGCGTCCATTTCAGTCAGTTCGCCCCTCAGGCTGGCCGGGGTGACAAGGTCGCGCGTCGTTTTCGAGTCATAGCCTGCTGATGTGACCTTTCCTGCGTAATCGGCGATCTGCTGTTTTACCTGTTCGGCACTGTAACCGAAGCCCTGGATCGAGGTTTTCCTGAACGAATTGGATGTGTCGAGCCTGTTCGACGCAAGCCAGCCGTAGGCCGGCATGTTGGAAAGCTCGAACATGCTCTGGGGGCTTTGCATATGCTTGTAGTGCCAGGAGTCGGGGTACTTGCCGCCAAGGCGGTTCAGGTCAGGACCGGTGCGGCGCGATCCCCAGAGGAACGGGCGGTCGTATGCAAACTCTTCTGCTTTGGAGTATTCGCCATACCTGAGGACTTCGGTCCTGAGAGGCCTTACCGTCTGTGTATGGCAGTTGTTGCACCCCTCTCTTATATAGATGTCACGCCCTTCGAGCTCTATTGCGGTATAGGGCTTGACGTAGCTGCTGACCGGCTGGGTCGATGGCATGAAAAGCGGCACGAATACGGTGACCACTGTTCCGATAAGGATCACCACCGCCGACAGGATCGCAAAAACAACCGGTTTGGAATTGATACCCATGATTGATGCTCCAGTTTGTGGGTTGGTTGGTTATGCTTCGGCTGTTGCCGGCTTCTGCCTTACGGTCTGGATAAGGTTCCAGCCGAAGATCAGGATGCCGATGAAGTATACGACCCCGCCTGCGAAACGGATGCGGTAATAGGGATAAAGCGAGGTGAGCCCGTCGAGGAAGCTGTACATCAGCGAACCGTCGGGGTTGGTCGCCTTCCACATGGCGCCTTGCTGGATGCCGCCGATCCACATCGTGATGGTCCATACGAGCTGACCGGTGAGGATGAACCAGAAGTGCACGTTGGCCAGTTTGATGCTGTAGATCTCCCTGCCGGTGATTTTGGGGATCATGTAGTAGAAGGAGGCGGAGATGATCATCGTCACCCAACCCATGGTGCCCATGTGTACGTGGCCGACCACCCAATCGGTGTAGTGGAAGAAGGCGTTGAGCGTCCTGAGCCCCTGCAGCGGCCCCTGGAGTGTCTGGAGGCCGTAGAAGGTGATGCCGAGGATGAAGAACTTGGCCAGGTAGTTGGAGCGCATCTGCTCCCAGTTGCCATGGAGCGTGTAGTACCCGTTCATCACCGATCCCCAGGAGGGGGCGATCAGGAAGATGCTGAATGCGATGGCCACCGTCTGGATCCACTCCGGCAGCGGTGTCAGCATGAGGTGATGGGCCCCGGTCCAGAGGTAGGCGAAGATGAGTGACCAGAAAGAGACGATGGAGAGCCGGTGGCTGTAGATCGGAAGTCCCGTGGCCTTGGGCAGGAAGTAGTAGAACATGGCCAGCACGGGCACCGTAAAAATAAAGCCCACGATGTTGTGCGCGTACCACCATTCAACGTTGGCGTCGTTGGCTCCAACGTAAATGCTGTAGGACTTGAATGGCGTGACCGGAATTTCAAGGTTGTTGACGATGTAGAGCACGGCGATGGTCACGGTCATCGCGATCAGGTACCAGAGCGAGATGTACATCTGCTTTTCGCGGCGCTTGATCAGGATGGCGAAGACGTTGACGGCGAACATCACCCAGAGGATCACCACTCCGATGTCCAGCGGCCATTCGAGTTCGGCATACTCCTTGGTGGTGTTCATGCCTGCCATCAGGCTGACGGCAGCAAGGGCGATGGCCGTGTTGAACAGCCAGAGGTGAGCCCTGGCAAGGCGTGGGAAGGGCAGGGGGGTGCGCGTCAGGCGCTGCAGCATGTAATAGGCTGTAGCGAAGATTCCGGCCAGGCCGAAACCGAGCCCGAGGCCGTTGGTGTGCACGACGCGAAGTCGCCCGAAGCTGAGCCACGGAGTGATGTTCAGCGCCGGGTTGAACATCTCGAACGCGATCCAGAGGCCGATGATCAAACCGACGACAAGCCAGAAAAGCGCCGAAAATGCGAAACCCCGAACGACAGAATACTCATAACCACTGTCTTTCATGCCTTTCTCCTGAGATCTGGTTGGAAAGATGGAACGAAGGATACCTCTGAACAGAGCGATTCCGAAATGAGTGGCGAAAGGAGTGTGGTCCTGACGGGAAGGGCGTAAGCTAGGAGGTGTCCTGAAAATAGTTGCCTGGAGGCAGTTATGGCAAAGGACATCTCCTCGTGGAGTTACAGTTTCATCTACTTTAAAGTTACTAAACCATTTCAAGAATGAAAATATTCAGGTCAATATGTTTCGCCTCTTCAGTGGATGGCCATAAACAAAACAACCCCGGGGATGCCGGGGTTGTCATTTAAAGCGATGCTTGTTGCAGGCGGGATCACTCTTTGCAGATACGCGCCAGCGAATCGATGTAATTGCCGACGACGGCCTCTTTCTCGGTGATGATGCCGCGGATGAGCGTGCCGGGGGTGACGTCGAACGCATAGTTCAGCACCGGGGTGGTCGGCGTGGCGACCTGGGTGCCGAAGATGGTGCGCAGTTCGTCCCCGTTTCTCTCTTCGATCGGTATCAGCGAGCCGTTGCCCATCGTGATGTCGATGGTCGATACCGGTGCGGCGATGTAGAACGGAATGCCGTGGTGGCGTGCGCTTACGGCATGGGCATAGGTGCCGATCTTGTTGGCCGTATCGCCGTTTGCTGTGATGCGGTCCGCCCCGACCACGCCGAAATCGATTTTCCCCTGGTGCATGATGAAGGCTGAAGAGGAGTCGGAGATGGAGATGAACGGGATGCCGTCATGCTCAAGCTCCCAGGCGGTCAGGCGAAGACCCTGAAGGAGCGGACGGCTTTCGGAAGAGATAACCCTTTCGATCAGTCCCTCCTGCCACGCGAGCCTGATGACGCCGAGCGCCGTGCCGGTGCCGCAGCAGGCCAGCGTGCCGGTATTGCAGTGGGTCAGTACGTTGAGCTTGCGGGTTTTAAGCACATCGGCGAAATCGCGTTTGATGAGCTCGACGCCGTTTCGCGATATGCGGTCGCAGTTGTCGATCTCGTCGTTGTGGATCTTGATGGCCTCGGCGGTCATTTTCGCGAAAAGCGTTTCGAGGGAGTCAGCCGGGAAGTTGGCATCGTAGACCGCCTTCAGTTTTTTCGTCGCGAAGAAGAGGTTGACGGCTGTCGGACGTGAGGCTTCGACATCGGCGATGAGGTGGCTGAAGAATGCAGGAAAGCCCTCCTTGTCGCCATTGTAGCTGTTGATGCCCAGGATGACCGTGTAGCCTGCCGAAGCGCCGATCAGAGGCGCACCCCTTACTGCGAGCGTCTTGATGGCTTCAATGGCTTCCTGATGGTCCCTGGTTTCAACGTATTTCTCCTGCAGGGGGAGGTAACGCTGGTCGAGGTAGCGGAACTTTCCGTTGGAAAAGGAAATGGCGTCAATCATGTGCGGTACTCTGTTGATCAGGTTTGAATTAAAGGTTTGCTACGACGTTCCTGAAAATTTTGGTCATATTCGGTTCCGCCTGGTTGGAAACCTCGATGATCTCGGCAATGCTGACCGATTTCAGGCAGTCAGGGAAGCACTCGTCGGTGATGATGGACATGCCGAAGACTTCGGTGCCCTGGTGAACGGCCGCGATCACTTCCGGTACGGTCGACATGCCGACCACATCGGCGCCGATTGCCCGGAGCATGCGGTACTCGGCACGCGTTTCGAGGCATGGGCCGGGAAGGGCAACGTAGACGCCGCGCTGGACCTTGATGCCGTTTTCGAGGGCAACCTTTTCGGCGATGTCGAGAACCCTCATTGAATACGGGGCGCACATGTCAGGGAAGCGGTGGCCGATCTCCGGGTCGTTCGGCCCGATGAGCGGGTTGCCGCCGAGCATGTTGATATGATCGTCGATCAGCATGATGTCGCCCTTTTTGAAGCCGGGATTCAGCCCCCCGCAGGCGTTGGTGATGCCGAGCGTCTGGACACCGAGTTGTTTCATGACCCTGATCGGGAATACGATCTGCGTCATCGAATAGCCTTCGTAGAAATGGAACCGGCCCTGCATGGCCACCACTTTCTTGCCGGCAAGCGTTCCGAAGATCAGTTTGCCGTGATGGGTTTCGACCGTCGAGATCGGGAAATAGGGAATGTCGGCATAGTCAAGTGCGAAATCGATGTCGATCTCCTTGACGAGCCCGCCAAGCCCGGTGCCGAGAACAATGCCCACCGGATACTCCGCAGTGGTTTTTTTCCTGATGTACTCTACGGCTACCCGGATTTTTTCCCTTTGATCAGTCATGATGTACTCAATGATTAATTGTTGATGGTAACGTAATGTTTCCGCCGGCAAGGGAGCTTTTCGCGGTCGTTTCGCCCGGTAGCGGCCCTTCATACGGAAAAACACCCAATATAACCTGTTTTATCAAGAGATGAAACAGGCCGACGGACAGAAACCGGTTATGGGGGGAGGAGATCAGCGCCAGCCGAAGATAGCCGAGCCGACACGGATGATGGTGGCGCCTTCAAGGATGGCCTCTTCGAAATCCTGGCTCATGCCCATGGAAAGCTCGGTGAGCCTGGCCGGTTCCGGCGCGTCCGTCCTGAGCCTGTCGAGCGCTTCGCGCAGCTCCGAGAACTCCCTGCGCGCCTGGTCGGGATCTGGGGATGCTATGGTCATAAGGCCACGCAGGCTGATATTCGGCAGGGCAAAACACTCCTGGGCGGCCTGGAGAAGCGAGGATGGATCGAGGCCGTACTTGGAGCTTTCTCGGGAGATGTTCACCTCGAGAAGGTAGTCGATCGTCAGCCCATGCTGAACCGCTCGCTTCGAGAGTTCTTCGGCGGTCGATACCTTGTCGATGCCATGGATCATCGCCACCTTTCCTGCGACCTGCCTTACCTTGTTTGACTGCAGGTGGCCAATAAAATGCCATTCAAGGGGAAAGGACGAAAGCAGGGGATCCTGCTGTTTGTCGAGGAACTCCTGCACGTAGCTTTCACCGAACTCCTGCTGGCCGGCGTCCCATGCTTCGCGAATGGCTGCGGCGCTTTTGGTCTTGGATACGGCGATGAGCTTAACCTCATCTTCACGCCTGCCGGCCTTGCGGCAGGCAGACGCGATCTGTTCCCTGATTTCAGCCAGGTTCGAGGCGATGCTTTCCATCGGTTTGAAATCAGGCGGTTACAGGTGCGATGGTTACGATGGTCACCGGCGAGATCGGATTGTCGTTGAAATCGGTATCGACCACAGCGATTGCATCGACAACCTCAATGCCCGATTCCACAATACCGAACACGGTGTACTCGCCGTCAAGGAATGCGTTGTCCGCCTGGTTGATGTAGAACTGGCTGCCTGAAGAGGCCTTCTGGGGATTGTTGTTTCTTGCGGCGGCAAGGGTGCCCTTCTTGTTCGGGTGCTTGATCTCTGCCGGTACCTGGTAATCCGGTCCACCGGTGCCGTGCAGCGGGCGCTTGTCGTCATGGCGTGAGAGCGGGTCGCCGGTCTGGACCATGAACCCTTCGATTACCCTATGGAAACGGATGCCGTCATAGTATCCCTCACCAACGAGCTTGGCAAAGTTGTCGCGGTGCTGAGGAGTGTCGTCGTAAAGTGCGATGGCGATATCGCCCATGCTGGTCTTGATAATGAACTTTGCTGGCATGATGGTTTAAACGTAATGGATTGAAATTAAGGTTTCGTGCCCTGGACACCCTCGCCTGACAGGCGCCATAGCGAGCGCTGGGCGACTCCGGCGAACGATGTGCCCGGCCATTTATTGACAATCTCGTCGAAGAGTTTTGCCGCCTTGTCCGGTGAACCTGCTGCGACAAGGCTTTCGGCAGCCTTGTTGAGGTACATCGCCTTGAGGGCTTCGTTTTCTGCTGTGGCCGAGGCTTTTTCGTATCCGGCGGCAGCCTCTGCGAACGCTTTCTTCTGGACGTGGCATGAGGCGGCACCGGCCTGGGCGGATGCCTGGAGATCCTTGTTGGGGCTGGTGAATGCGTTGTACATTACCAGCGCCTCATCGGGCTTGTTCGATGTAAAATAGATGGTGGCCAGGTAAAGCCGTGCCATGTTGCCACTCGGGGTGCCGGAGTAACTGCTGACGATACCTTTGAGACCCTTGGTCGATCCCTCTCCGTCAACCGACCGGGCAAGATCTCCGGTCTGGATCCATGCGGTGACCTTGGCAAGCGCGAGGGATGCATTATTCTCGTCGGCCGTTGTTTTTTGCATCCACAGGAAATAACTGCCTCCTGCCACACAGATCAAAACGACCAATCCGATGATCAGTTTTTGCTGTTTTATGGCAAATGCGAGCATTTTGTCTGTCAGGCTCAATTCGGTAAGCGCTTTCGGGCTCTGGTCTGTATTCATGTCGTTCAGTGGTGTCGTTGTCTTGAATGTTCGTTATGCATCTTCGCCTTGCCCCTTCGTCAGTTATCTGTTTCCAACAGCTTTCGACGGACTGCAATGGCATTTAACCTAATGAAGTTAAGGAGAATTTCAAAATAGAGAGGAGCGCTATGAATCTGTTCCTGTATTCCATCATTTCCCCGGCAAAGGGCTCTGGGAGTCAAAATCCTCAAGAGGGCGCTCACGCGGGGCTGCCTGTGTTTCATCTCCTGGTTCCGGTCACGGCAACCTGAACAGCTTTCGTGCGTTGTCGACCAGCCTCCTGGCAACCTCATCGAACGGCTCGCGGCGAAGGTCCGCCATGGCCCTTACGGTATGGGCGACGTATGCCGGTTCGTTCCTTTTGCCGCGCATGGGCACCGGCGAGAGGTATGGGGCATCGGTTTCGGAGAGGAGATCCTCGAGGTCAAGGGCTGAGACGACCTGGGGAAGCAGCGACTTTTTATAGGTTACGGTGCCGGGTATCGAGATCTTCAGGCCGTATCCGATGCACTGGCGGGCAATCTCCAGGTCTCCTGAAAAGCAGTGCATCGCACCTCTCAGGCTCGATGATCGCTCTTCCGACAGTATCCGGAGCATATTCGGCCAGGCATCACGGCAGTGGATGACCACCGGCAGGTCGAGCGATCGCGCCATTCTCAGCATTTCACGGAATGCATCCGGCTGGAAGCTGTGGTCATGTTCAGGCCAGTGGTAGTCCAGCCCGATTTCACCGATTCCGACCACCTTCGCCGAACGGGCAAGCGTTGCGAGTTCGTCAAAGAGCTCATGGCTGAATGGAGTCCGCACCTCGTTCGGGTGCAGGCCGACGTTTGCGTAGATGAATTCGTAACTACCGGCAAGCTCGATTGAGCGACGGCTGGAAGCGGCGTCGGTGCCGGGATCGATCACGATTCCAACTCCGGTCTCCCTGAGTCGTACAATTGTTTCATCACGGTCAGCATCGAATTCAGGAAACGAGAGATGGCTGTGGATGTCGGCGTAAATCTCTGCTGTCTCGTTCATTTTACGCCAAATATCCGTTCGTGGAACAGGATCAGCATGCATGCTCCTATGGAAATGCATGAGTCAGCTACGTTGAAGATCGGCCAGAGCGAAAGGTACTTTCCGAAAAGCATGCCCTGGTAGAGATCGAAATGGATGAAGTCGACCACGTGGCCAAGCATGACCCGGTCGATCAGGTTGCCTGCTCCGCCGCCCAGGATGAGTGCGAAGGCGGTGATGAAGAGCGGGCTCCTGTTTTCCGATTTCCAGACGAACCAGACCACGCCGGCCGAGATTGCGAAGGTGAGCAACAGCAGGCCACCCGGCGGCAGGAACTTGACGCCGAAGGCGATCCCGAGGTTTTCGGCGTAGGTCAGCTTGAGCCAGTCCGGCACAATGACGAAGCTGTGGTTCAGGTCGCGCAGGTAGGTGATGGCCAGGATTTTGGTCAGCCTGTCGAGTATGACGAAAAGGATGGCAAGCAGGTAAAAAAGAGCCATGGGCCTGTTGGAGTGTTCTGGTTGATTGTTCGCTGATTCCGAACAGGAATGTATCACCGTTAAGGTTTATTTCAAATCAGGGAGCCCAACTTGTCAGGCGCCGGGTACCGTGGCTTGCGCTATTTCGTTCAGCACCGCACTTCTGACGATGGCGACAGGCAGTTCATGGCCGGTCCATATGAAAAAGGAGCGGGCTGCCTGGGCGATGAGCATTTCGATACCGGATACGGTGGCTGCACCTGCCGAGCGGGCCTCTGCGAGCAGGGGAGTTTCGAGTGGATTGTAGACCATATCATAGACGATCTGACCATTATGGAGCAGGTCGCGTCCGGCAGGCACGATACTTCTGCCTGCATCGCTGCGGCCTGCTGTGCCTATCGGGGTGGCGTTTACGATCACGCTGCACTCATGGAGTTGCCGGCCGCCGAGCGGCAGCTCAAGGTCGCCCGTCAGGCAAGGGATGACCAGGCCGCGGTGCTCGTATCCTTCAAGCATAGTATCGGCTTTATGCAAATCCCTGACGAACAGAAGTATCGAAGAGGGGCGGAAATGGATCCTGAAAGCTTCGACTGCGGCCAGTGCGGCGCCGCCATTGCCGAAGATGCAGACCCGTTTGCCGTGGATTTTGTCTGCCCAGGGCATGAGGGGGGCGGCAAAACCGGCAATGTCGGTGTTGTGCCCGATCAGTCGCCCGTTCTCGTTGACGATGGTGTTGACCGCCAGGATGGCCCGGGCTTCCGGAGAAAGTTCGTCGAGCAGCGGTACAACGGTTTTTTTATAGGGGATAGTCACATTCAAGCCCGCGATGCCCAGTGCCCTGGAACCCGTGAGGGCATCGCTTACCAGTTCAGGCGTCGCGATGTTGAAAATCGTATAGAAAAATGGAAGTCCGAGGGTCTCAAAACCGGTATTGTGAATAAGGGGAGACCAGGAGTAATCGACATTCCTGCCGAGCAGCCCAAAGATTTTTTTTGCCTGACGCTTCGACACGGCCGGTTACCCCTGCGGTTCAGGAGATACCGAGCAGCCTGCGCACGGCATCCTGCTGGTAGAGTTCGGGAAATGTGCTCTGGAAGAGCTGTTTCTTGTCGGGGTCAATCTTGAAAGCCTTGCTGAGCGCTTTCAGTGTGCTCTGGTTGTCACCCATTGCGAAATAGGCGGCGGCAATCTCGAAATGGGCATCGGCCGAAAGCGGTTGAAGCACGATCGACTCCTCAAGCGCCAGGATGGATTCATCAATGGCGCCGGCCTCACGCAGCACCATGGCATAATCGAGCCATATCTGCGGGCTTTCCGGTTCCAGGCCGATCACGGTCTTGTAGGTCAGGAGTGACTCTTCGAGCAGGCCGAGGTTGTACTCGATTTCCGCCTTGAGCAGGAGAAATTCGACACACTCCGGCATCTCCTCGATGGCATGGTCGATGGCATCAAGAGAGGCGGTGTAATCTTCAAGGGCTTCATGGCAGCAGGAGAGCGCAAACCAGGCATCCGCAAATTCCGGGTTCAATTCGATGCAGCGGCTGTAACAGGATATGGCATGGTCATACTCCTCAAGCTCCTCCCTGGCAATGCCGAGGTTGTAGAGCGCGTTGATGTCGTCCGGCTCTATCTCAAGGGTCTTCATGTAGCTCTCGGCAGCCTCCTCGATGCGGCCCGTAATGGCCAGCACGTTCGCCCGGTTGTACCATGCCGAACTGAACTCTTCGGAGATGGCCAGCGACATGTCGTAGGACTCGAGCGCCTCCTTGTAGCGCTTGAGCTTGCTGAGTACCAGCCCGTTGTTGTACCAGGCATTGATATTGTATGGGTCGAGGTCGATCGCCTTGCGGTATGACTCAAGGCTCTCTTCAAGCCTGCCCAGGATATCCTGCGAGTAAGCCAGTTCGTACCATGCTTCGGGAAACTCGGGGTCGAGTTCGAGGCATCGCAGGAAGTTCTCTTCCGCCTCATCGAAGCGTTCGAGTCTTTGCAGGATAAGGCCACGGTAGAAAAATGTCTCCCGTTCGGTAGATGAATCGGTAATTACCCGTTCGATCTCTTCTAGCGCCTCAT
The DNA here is from genome assembly GCA_013334525.1 of Chlorobiaceae bacterium. Lineage (GTDB taxonomy): Bacteria > Bacteroidota > Chlorobiia > Chlorobiales > Chlorobiaceae > Chlorobaculum. The sequence goes on along the minus strand of JAAXXK010000002.1, from coordinate 88,159 downwards.
CGAGGTTGCCCGTGTTGAAATATGCGAGGGCAAGGTTCAGGGTCATTTCGCTGTCTGCCGGGCTGAGCACAACGGCATGGCGGAACGAATCAAGCGCCTCCTCGAACAGTCCGTTCAGGGTCAGGCTGTTGCCTAGGTGAAACCAGGTCTCGGCATTGAATGGGGCTATCTCTTCAAGACGGCGCGCCGCACGCAGTGATTTCTCGTGCAGGCCGTCTTCATTGAGCTGGCTGATCATGTCGATCAGTTCTTCAGGATCGGTGATCGATTCGGGGTCAGCCATGCCTTCCGGCCGATCCTGCAAGGATCCGGCCGAACCGGGTTGTTCATCGTCGAAAAAATCAAGCAGACTCATACACTCTTCTTCATGGCAAATTACACGATCATACTGGCGATCATCAACAAAATATAGCAGTTTTCCCTTAACATTCGCACACCCTTTACTAACCCATTTTTTCATAAAAGGATAGTGCCTGCGAAAAACAGGAAAACAGCATTGTTGCAATAAAGGTGAACCAGAAAGCGTTTTGCCGGTCAGGTGAGGCTGACCGGCAAAAGAGAAAGCGGGTGATGCGATCAGGCCCTGTTCAGCGGGGTGATGTTATGCAGAGGGTGATTTCCCCTGTTCTTTACACCATCTATTTGCCCGTTTTTCAATATCCGGCCGTAGTCAGCCTGCGATATGCGTCGCAACCAGGCTTGTATCCATGAACGCATGATTTGCCGTACCACTCCTTCGCTTTTTGTTTGTCCTCTGTTACTCCCTGGCCGTTCTCATACAACTGCCCGATATTGAATTGAGCCTTTAAAATTCCCTTTGCAGCAGCCAACTCATACCATTTCATGGCTTCGACATAGTCCTGTGGAACTCCCCGGCCGGCGCTGTACATCAGCCCGATATTGAACTGAGCCTTCGCCATACCCTTTGCGGCAGCCATCTGATACCATTTCATCGATTCGGCATAGTCCTGAACAACCCCCTGCCCGTCGGTGTACATTACCCCGAGATTGAATTGCGCCTCGACATAACCCTGCTGCGCCGCCAGCAAAAACCACTTTGCCGATTCTGTATAGTCCTGCGGAACCCCCCATCCGGCCCGGTACATTAACGCTATATTATAGTATGCCTTTGTGTAACCTTGCTGGGCGGCCATCCGATACCACTTCACCGATTCGGCATAGTTCTGCATTCCCTGGCCGAATTCATACATCAGCCCGAGATTGTACTGGGCCTGGGCATCGCCCTGGCGTGCCGCCAGCAGGTACCATTTCATCGCCTCGGTCTTGCTCATCAGCACACCAATACCGTTGTCATACATCTGTCCAATATTGAGCTGTGCTTTCGGGTTTCCCTTCAGTGCGGCTTTCTTATACCAATTAAGTGCAAGGAAATAGTTCTGGCGCACGCCATAGCCGTTTTCGTACAACTGTCCGATCCTGTATTGTGCATCTGGGTCACTCTGGGCTGCCGCCAGTTGATACCATTTCATGGCCTCTGCATAGTCCTGCTTTACGGCCTCACCCTTGCCGCTTTCATAGACTTCGCCAAGGTTGATCTGTGCATAAGCCTTTCCCTGCGAAGCCTCCCTGCGCCACTCTGATATTTGCTGTTGCGAGGCCGGGTCGCAAAATGCCTGGATGGGAGCAAGGCTCAGGCTCAGGGCCATTATTCCAATGACGTAGTGTTTCATGGCGCGGATTTCTGGTTTATTGGTGTCGCTATTGAAATAGCCTGAAAGCCCTGATGGCACAGTCTTAAAAAATAGCAGTTTTTCGTATAAAAGCGTTCAGCTTTCTCCGGGCTTCTGTTCGTGGAAATATCGGTAAATGCTTTCTGCAGTTTTACTGCCGGCCACGGCGGACAGTTCTTCGATTGATGAATTCACTATCGCTTCGACAGAGCCGAAACGGGACAGGAGCCGTTCTGCAGTTTTGTCGCCGACTCCGCTTACCTCGGTCAGTTCCGTGCGGATGGTTCGGTCCGTCCTGAGCTTCCTGTGGTAGGTTATCGCAAACCGGTGCGCTTCATCCCGCATCTGTTGCAGCAATTTAAGGGCCGGTGAAGTTTTTGGGAGGTTGAACGGGTCACGCTCGTGAGGCGTCCAGATCTCTTCGAGCCGTTTGGCAAGTCCGGCAACCGGTATGTCGAGACCCAGTTCGCAAAGGGCTTTCCATGCGATGTTTGCCTGACCCTTTCCGCCGTCTACAATCAGCAGGTCCGGCATGGGCAGCGACTCGGTCAGCGATCCGCCATATCTTCTTGTTATAGCTTCGTGCATCGCGGCGTAGTCATCCGATCCCTCAAAACTTCTCAGCTTGAATTTCCGGTAATCCGATTTTTTCGGTTTTCCAGCCACAAAAGTGACCATCGCGCTCACATAGTCCGTTCCCTGGATATGGGAGTTGTCGAAACATTCGATCCGTTCGGGCAACCTTTCCAGGCGCAGCACCTTTTTCAACGCCTCAAGTGATGGAGGGATGCGGGCGATCTCGCCTCGTTTCTGCTTCTGGACCATAAACTCATGCAGGTGGTGTCCTGCGTTTTTCAGGCACATCGCCAGCAGTTCAGCCTTTTCACCGATACGGGGCACAAAGAACCGCACTTGCCGGTTCTCTGTTTGTTTCGATACCAGGAGTTGGCGAAGCGCTTCGGTTTCATCATCCGGCAGCTGGACCTGCAACATGATCTCCTGGGGTATGAGGTCTGGGGTTTCAATGTAGTAGTGTTCCATGAACGACGACACAAGCCCGGCGATCTCAGTGTTTCCGGTATTGGAGAGATATACATGCTGGGAGCCGATCAGCTTCCCTTCGCGAATCTTGAATACTACGCCGCAGGCATCGTTCTCCCCGGCTGCCACGGCGAAAACGTCCCGGTCTATCGGATCGGCGCTTACCACCTTCTGCCGTTCGGTATAGCGCTTCAGTCCGTCGATCTGGGCTTTCAGCGCCGCCGCCTCCTCAAATTTCAGCGCAACCGCCTTTTGCTGCATCTGGGTCGTGAGGTCGCGAATGAGGCCGGCACTTTTTCCTTTGAGCAAAGTGATAATCTCCCTGATCATTGCCTGGTAATCATCTTCACTCTGCAGCCCCTGGCAGGGACCCTTGCATTTGTGGATGTGGTAATCGAGGCAGACCTTGTATTTCCCGGATTCGACAGCCGCTTCAGTCAGCCGGTATTTGCAGCTTCTGACCGGAAAGATCGAACCGATAAGGTCAAGGATAAGGCGAAGCTGATGTGCTTCGGTGTAGGGGCCGAAATAGCGGGAACCGTCACGCCGCACCTGACGCGTCAGGAAGATCCTGGGGAACCGTTCGCTGGTAATGACCAGATAGGGATAACTTTTGTCGTCTTTCAGGTTGATGTTGTATCGGGGGCGAAGCTCCTTGATCAGGTTGTTCTCGAGGATCAACGCCTCGACCTCCGAAGAGGTGATGATCACTTCGAGATCGGTTATATGGCCGACCAGGACGCCGGTCTTGCCTGAAAGCTGGGTCGGATCGCGGAAATAAGAACGGACGCGGTTTCGCAGGTTCTTGGCCTTGCCGACGTAGATTACCACCCCTTTCGCGTTGATGAAGCGATAGACTCCCGGAGAGGTGGGCAGTGAACCCAGCTTTTCGTTCAGGATGGTTTCGTAACGAAGAGGATTGCCGGCTTCAGGGGCCATGATACTTAAAGTGTTTTTTTCCCAATGGGTATAAGCCAATGTAGGTAATCCATAAACAAAAAAAGGCGGGACACCTCTGAAACAAGGTGTCCCGCCTGATGGTTCATTTCGATCCGGTTGGACTAATCAACTATCGTATTCACCTTTGAGGGCGAATACACCGAAAGTGATCAGGCTGAACGAGATAATGGGCATGAGCACCACAATCACGATAGACCAGAAGATCCAGTTCTCTTCGGTCGGCTTCGCGCCGATCTCCTGCATCGCGCGCATGACGACAAGCGGGATGATTCCCAGGCCCATCGCAGCCCAAACGATACCGAATAATTTTTTTATGACTGACATAGTATAAGGTTTTTAATGGTTACCTGTTTTTTATTCGACATCCACGTCGGTTGGTTTGTTCGTGATGTAGAGAGAACCGATCACGAAGCAGACTGCGGCGATGACAATCGGGTACCAGAGACCGGCAAGCGGGTCAGTCGGAGGAGTGTCAGGGGTAAGCCTGGTCGCTTCAACGAGCCTGGTCGAGATCAGCGGTACAAGGCCACCGAATACACCGTTACCGATATGGTAGGGTAGTGACATCGAGGTGTAGCGGATCCTGGTCGGGAAGAGCTCGACAAGGAACGCAGCGATCGGGCCGTACACCATGGTCACGAAGATCACCTGGATGAATACCAGTCCGATCATCTTGTAGAAGATGTCCTGGGGAAGAGTCGTTTCCTTCTTTACATCCGGTTTCAGCTTTTTCGCAGCAGCCAGTTCAGCTTTCTTTACCGGATCAACAGGGAATTTTTCCTTTTTGACTTCCTTGTAGGTGGTGCCGTCTTCGAAGGTTTTCTTGGTGATGGTGGTCTTCAGCGAGTCTGCACCTTTGAGTTCAGCCTTGTGTTCGACGACCGTCTTGTCCTTGACTTCAATCTTCTTTTTGACGCTGCCCATGTCGTACATCATCGTGTAAATGGGACGATAGGCGACAACCGCGATGATCATACCGGCCATCATGATCCATTTCCTGCCGATCTTGTCGGAGAGTGAACCGAAGAGGATGAAGAACGGAGTGCCTACGATCAGCGCGACAGAGATGATGATGTTGCTCTGGACGAACTCGATGTTACAGGCGTTCTGAAGGAAGGAGAGTGCATAGAACTGACCGGTGTACCAGACGACACCCTGACCGGCTGTGGCGCCAAGAAGGGCGATCAGGACCATTTTCAGGTTATCTTTTTTCTGGAAGCTTTCTGCCAGCGGGTTGGCGGAGGTTTTGCCCTCTTTTTTCAGCTTGGCGAAAAGCGGGGATTCGGACATCTTCATACGGATGTAGACCGAAATGGCGACGAGGAAAACCGAGAGCAGGAACGGTACGCGCCAGCCCCAGTCGTTGAACTTCTCGAGACCGAGCGACTGACGCACGATCAGGATCACACCCAGCGAAATGAAGAGACCGAAGGTAGCCGTCGTCTGGATCCAGCTGGTCCAGAATCCGCGCTTGTCGGCAGGCGAGTGCTCTGCCACATAGGTTGCCGCACCTCCGTACTCACCTCCAAGAGCAAGGCCCTGAAGCAGCCTGAGTACGAATACAACGGCCGGGGCAACGAACCCTATCTGGGCATATCCGGGAACAAGGCCGATAACGAAGGTCGAACCGCCCATGATGATCAGTGTCACGAGGAAGGTATACTTACGACCGATGATGTCGCCGAGGCGACCGAAGAAGAGTGCGCCGAAAGGACGAACGACGAAACCTGCTGCGAATGTGGCCAGTGTGGCCAGCAAGGCTGCTGTCGGGTTGTCTTTCGGGAAGAACTGCTCGGAAATGATTTTCGCGAGCGATCCGAAAATATAAAAGTCATACCACTCGATGAGAGTACCCACGGATGAGGCCGCAATGACCCTCCGCGTGCTGGTAACCTCTTCGTTTTGGGAGACGGCCGATGCATTATGTGCCATAAAGTTCTCCTTGATTATTGAATAATAGACAAAAAGTCAGTTGATGAAAGAGTTCCTGCTGCAGATGCAGCGGGGGGTTACTGGATGAACTCGTGTTCGTTTTCCTTGACTACAAGCACCGGGCAGGGAGCACGCCTGATGACATGTTCGGCAACGCTGCCGAGGATCATGCGTTTCAGGCCGCGGCGGCCATGTGAACCCATGATGATGATGTCGGCATCCTGACGCTTTGCATAGTCGAGAATGCACTCTTCAGCGAATCCCTCGTAAATGGCGTAATCGGCGACGATGCCTGCCATCTGCTCTTCATCAATGAGCGAGGCCAGTTTCTGCTCCTCGTCGGCCCGCTCCTTTTCAAGGCCGTGAGAGTAGTTGATTGTCGGGTCGTTTTCGACGACGCCGACAAGGAAGACTTTTGCGTCAGACAGCTTGGCAAATTCGTTTGCGTACTGCAATGCCTTGCGTGACAAGCCGGAAAAGTCAACCGGGCAGATGATTTTCTTGATTTTAATCATAGCCAGTCAAATGGTTTAGGTTGATTGAACTGCAGAAAACTATGCCAAAAACCATAAAAAAATCCCATTGTCCTGCATGTAGCGCAGGGGGTAATTCCCCATAGGACGCATCAGTCCGGAAAAAGGGCGTTATACGGTATTGGCCTTGAAAAATCTCGCCTATATGAGTGATATGGCGAAAAGAACAGGAATTCTTTTGGATACGGTACTTCTTATACAGACGGTACGTAATTCCTACTTAAGCGAGGAGCAGGGGATCAGATCCCAATGGGAACATCGTGTCAGGTAAATAAATCAGAGCGAGTCATGCAATTGCCAGAAAAAGAAATATAACTATATAACCCTTTCGTAACAATTGTTACGTCAATATTTTTTTCAAAATCCCCTAGGGGAGGGATGAAAAAAAAGCCGCAGTTGCCTGCGGCTTTTTCATTGCTGCGGGACAACCTTAGAAGGTAACGGTAGCCCAGAGTTCTGTACGCAGGCGCTGCGTATCAGCGTTCAGTGCAGCGTTGCCTTCAGCTTTCTGGGTCAGATAGCGAAGGGTCGGCTGAAGCGTGAATGTGCCGGCTGCTGATGAGTGCACAGGGATTTTGTACTGAGCCCATACGAAGTTGTTGGTGAACTTCTCATCTGCGGTAAGAACCGTGGCACCGATAGCGTAAGACTTGTCTGTTGTACGGTTGTAGTCGTACCATGCCATGAAGTTGCCGATCTCAGCTTTCACGCGCAGCAGGTAGCCGCTGTAGTTGACCTTGAGTGTCGAGCTGTTCGGGGTCGTGTCGTTGGCCTGGGTGTAGAAGCCGCCGAAAGAGAGCTTCGCATCACCGGCAGGAACAGCAAGGTTGGCACCGAAGGTGTACGGCGTGATGCCTGAGTGCGTAACTGCGTTGGCAAGGGATGTCGCGTTGGAGTTCCACACATCGGAGTTGGTCAGGACAGTGATGAACTGAGGCTCAAATGTGACGTTTCCAATGTTGACTTTGTAATCGAGGTGCAGTGCATAGCCGTCGTTGAACAGGCCATCGCCCTTCAAAACCGTGTCGTTCTTGGCAACGTTGTCAAGTACGACTACTGTTGCGTTCAACATGCCGTCGCCGACTTTCGTACCATAGTTGGCACCGTAGACGCGGTCGAAGTTGATGTTTGCAACAGGATTTTCCAGAGGCTGAGTCGGGTAGAGGGTCAGGTCGAAAATGGCGTTGTTGAAAGAGCCGAGCGGAAGGCGACCAACCATGTAATGGCAGTCCTTCTGCATGCGGCCGAAGTAGAAGTTGGAAATACCGAGCTTGAAGCTTTCGGTGTTGCCGTAGCCGACTGATCTCCAGCCACCGGCAGCAAGGATGCCAGGTGAATGTGCAAGATCAGAATCAGGAGCTTCATCCGTGATCATTGCTTTGAAGAAGTATCCATCGCCGAGGTCGGCGGCGGCATTCAGGCGGACGCGATACTGCCAGAGCAGGTCATCGCTTTTGGTGTTTGCGGTATTGCCGCTGTAGGATACGTCCCTTACTCTGACGGCGGCGTCGCCACCGAATTTCAGTTCAGCAGATGCTGGGGATGCATACGACAGTACTGCGAACATCGCAGCAAGTGACAGCATTTTTTTCATCGTGTGTTCTCCGTTAGGTTGTGTGATGCGTGTTGTCAAGACAAAATTCGACCACCTCAGGCGGTCTGTTGCCTCATTAAAACCAGGCAACTCGAATATGCGAAAAAGAACAAGTGTGGTTATGGTAACGTTAAATTAAGGAAATAGTATTGATTAGTCCAAAAAAAAGATGAAATCCGCACTTTATGCTGATTCGGGCATATGGTTATGCACTCGGTGCGGTGCCGTATTTTATGGTGAATTTACAGCATTTCAAGGGGTTTCGGGGCATCGGGCATCCCGAGTCCATAGCTTTTTACCAGGGCATGAATATGTTCGGGAACGAGGCCGTTTAACCGCTCAGGCATTCGATGCTTTACGAAAAGGTAGTTTCTGATCGCATGGATATGGATCGAGTACCGGGCGAATTCGATGCCGCGAGGACCTTTGATGGATTGAACCAGGCACATGAGCTCGCCGAGCAGCCTGGGCATCGGTTTACGTTTTTCGACCGACAAGGGATCGAGGATCGGAGCGGCGGTCATCGGGATGGATGCCCTGACCGACGGAATCGCGTCACCGCGTCCCATTTCGGGAGAGATATCGACTTCGTTTCTGATCAGGTCGAACAACTTTTCCCCTTTTTCGGTTCGCACGAGCAGCCACTGGAGTTTCCAGTCTTTGCTGAACGGAGCTCCGAAATAGCCCACGGTAATATCGGCAAGGCTGTTGAGGTAGTCGAAACAGCTCATGCAGCTGTTCGAGAATACCCCGGGTTTCAGTACTGCCGGCGGCAGGCAGAAATAGGGGATTTTTTCGGTCGGGCCGGAGCTGTGCTTGATGTGTACCCGGTAATCCTGCATGAACTCCAGGCTGACGATGCTTTCGGGATGCCTGCTTATGTGGTTGAACACATAACGCATGTTTGCCGGTTCAAGGTTGTCCGTGCATGGGATACCTACGATGTGGATCTCCGTATCCCTCAGGTAGAGATGCCTTGACTGAAAATCCCTTAATGCGTGCACATGGCAGGATGCGCCGATGACGAGCAGTTTCCTGATTCCTTTGCTCCATGCGGTGTGCAGGGCCACCAGGGTGGGTGCAAGTACCGGTTTGTTGCCTCTTCCTTCGAGAACCTCGAAGGGGGATGTCGCCAGGAAGGCTTTAGGATTGAGATGGGTACCGTGAAGGGTGAGTACGCCGTCAACGAGTCCTGTTTCGAGAGCCCTGAGTGCGATTCTCGTAATGATCCCTCCCCACTGGGCGCCCTCTACCGGCTGTTTAATGCGCGCGTTGAATCGGCTCCGGGTTATTCCAAAGGCGAGTTCATTGGGATCGGCTGGATCTCTTCTTCGACCGAACAGCCTCTCTTCGTGCATTCCGAGCCAGCCGGTATTGAAGACGCAACTCTGTAGGCTCTCCTTCTCCGGCCAAGCATTGCCCATACACAGGCCGCATCGGCTGCACAGAGGTTCATCGTATCGGGGATTGGCGATTTTCGAGGGTATTTTCATGCTGTAGGTATGAGATCTTATTGTTAATACAAAGATAGGCAAGAGCTCTCAGGCACGCAATGCATCGCGTGTGTTCTTAACGTTACCGAATTATTTCGTTCATTAAGGGATTGATTGAGGCTGAACCCATTATAACCCGTAATTCCCGAGACGTATGAACCATCTTTCGAGAGTGCAGGTCGATTTGCGGGTGAGCGCCCTGTGTGTGCAGGAGGGCCATGTTTTGCTTGTCGAACACAAGAGTTTCGCGCCGGAGGATCCCGGTTTGCCGAAAAGCTACTGGATATTGCCGGGCGGGGTGGTCGAGCGGGGGGAGACCCTCGAAGAGGCCGTCAGGCGTGAGATGCTGGAGGAGACCGGACTTGAGTGCACCGTCGGCGGGATGATCTTCGTCAAGGAGCTTCTCTATCCCCATCCCGGTCGCGACGGCCAGGGCGGTCGTCATCACTCGGTATCTCTCGGGTTTCACTGCGAGGTGACAGGAGGCACGCTCGTTACCGGCCGTGACCCTGAGTTCCCGGACGACCGACAGGTGATCCTGCAAAGCAGCTGGCTTCCTGTCGACAGGCTGGTCGAGTACGATCTCTATCCGCCATTCCTGCCTGATTTTATCACGACGGGCTCCAACAGGGGCTTCGACAACCTCTCCCCGATGTTTTACGACTCCCGGTTGTAAGTCTGCGGCATGAAACTTCGAGAGCATCTGTCGCCAGATGCTCCCGAAACAACCATTTATCTCCTTTTCTTAAAGGTCGACAATCACACCCAGAGTCGTGAAACTCTCGGGTTTGTAGAAATAGACTCCCTGGCGGCTCATGCCTGAATAATAGTTGGCGGCGACCCTTACGCTTTCCAGTCCGATCGATTTCAGGCGCATGCCTGCCTGCAGGTTCCAGGTGCCCCTGTAGGTATCGGTTTTTCCGGTTGAATTTTTCCACACGGGCAGCAGTTTGCAGTCTGCGGCCAGATAGATATTGGCAGGAAGGCCGATTTCGGCACCCGCCTGGAAGGAGCTCGGACTGATCCGGCTCGGAATGGTATGGTACATGTACTGATAGCCGAGATAGACTCGTTTGCCGGGTGAGCTGAGCGCTCCGGTGATATTGACGAATTCACGGCTGTAGGTGAACGGTATGCCGAACGGGGATTCGCCGGGGTTGATCCATTGATGAGCAGCGCTGTCGTAATGGCCGTCCTCGAAGTGTGCCGATATATGGCTCAGGCGAACCCGCACGTTGGCTTCGTCGAAGGGCAGGAGGCTCTCCTTGAGCTGGTGCCTGAAGGAGGTGTTGAGGCCGAACTGGTAGTCGATGCAGTCTACGGGGAACTTGAAGTCGTTGGTTCGATTGAGCATCGACCAGGTGCCGAAGTCGATTCCGACGGCAAAGGTGCGCTCCTTGTTCTGGTAAAGGTCAGCTGACTGGCCTATGTCGAGCTGGAGCTGCTTCTTGTCGAGTTTGGGCATGACGGCGATGCGGGGTTCCATCGGATCGGCGAGCAGCGGTTCAAAAAGCGTGTCGAAGGTCAGGTGCACCGGCGAATCTGCCCTGGCCGCGTTCATCGGGCCTGCGACGCAAAGGGCGGCCAGCATGGTTGATTTGAGGAGGAGGTTGCGTTTTTTCATGATTGTCGGTTCCTCTTTGATTGTTGTAAAGCGTATTGAAATATGGTTGATACAGGAGTTTACCTGCCTGAGACAAGACGATGCAGCACCGCCATGCGGACAGCCACGCCGTTGGTCACCTGTTCCATCAACATGCTGCTCGAGTATCCCGGCGGCTGGATGCGGTCGGCAACATGGTTTGATATTTCGATTTCCCGGTTGATAGGCCCGGGGTGCAGCACCGGAAGGTGTTTGCAGAGCCGTTCCAGTTTTTCGTCGGTCAGGCCGTACGAGGCTGAGTACTCCTGGAGTGAGGGGATGTACCCGCCGGTTGCGCGTTCTAGCTGAAGCCTGAGTACGATGGCCGCATCTGCCCATGAGATCGCTTCGTCGATGCCTGTAAATACCTGGACTCCGAGCCCTTCGATCGCTCCGGGAAGAAGGGTTGCCGGTGCGCACACCGCGACTTCTGCGCCGAGGCTCCTGAGTCCGAAGATGTTCGAGCGAGCTACCCTGCTGTGCAGGATATCCCCGAGAATCATGATTTTAAGGCCTGCGATCCGTCCGAAGTACTCCCTGAGGGTCAGGATGTCGAGAAGCGCCTGGGTGGGGTGTTCGTGGGTACCGTCGCCCGCGTTGATCACTGGCTTTCCGGTGATCGAGGTGACGAAATCGGCCGCACCGGAGGATGGATGGCGAAGCACGAAGGCGTCGACCTTCATGGCTTCAAGGTTCCTGATGGTGTCCGAGAGGGTTTCACCTTTGGTTACGCTGCTTGCCGCCGCCGTGAAGCTGAGGGTGCTGGCTCCGAGGTTCCTTGCTGCCAGTTCGAACGAAAAACGGGTCCGTGTCGAGTTTTCAAAAAAAACGAGAGCGATGCGCCTGTTGTTGAGAACCGGTTCAAATGTGCCGGTTTCACTGGTAAGGCCTGCCCGGTAACGGGCGGCAAGGTCGAGAAGTTCGTTGAGCGAACTTGTCGGTAGCCCGTATAATCCCGTAAGATGTTTCAAGACAGCATCATTAATTACGTGTGGTAGTGTTAGGTTTTCTGAAATTAACAAAATTTTGTCGATCATTTACCACATGAAGCGTTCCGCGGTGAAGCGTTGAAAGGTGAACTATTTTAATACAGTTCCGGTGAGATTCGGCGCTTATTTGCTTTATTTCGTTTTACGGAAAAGAAAGGCATCGGGAGTTACAGTATGCATGAAATGTCCATCGCCCTGTCGGTCATCGATGCGGTAACCGAAAAGGCGCGTCAGGAAGGATGCTCGGCGGTGACCGGAATAGAGCTGGTCGTCGGCCGCCTGGCTGGAGTACAGGTCGAGTCGCTGAGATTCTGCTTTACGGCTGCAACACGCAATACGCCGGCCGAAGGTGCTGAACTTATCATTGAGGAGAGGGAGGCAAGTGGTCGGTGCGAGGATTGCGGCGCCACCTTCCCTGTCGAAAGTTACCACGTGAAGTGCCCCTCATGCGGGCTTTACAGGGTTCGGATCGAGACGGGAGAGGAGTTGTCGGTGCGAACCATCACGATAGAATAGATCATGGGGGACGGATCAGGCCGATCTGTCGGATAGGTCTGATCAATAAGGAGAAATAGAAATTCACAGAACCATTCAGGAGTAATTAATCATGTGCGATACCTGCGGTTGTTCGCCTGAAGGGGGAGCGGTGCTCCGCAAACCCGGTATGACGGACTATCATGTCCATGTCGTCGAGGGTGATCACCACCACGATCATGAACATGATCACGATCACGATCACGACCATGGTCACAGCCACGATCACCACCACGGCGAGTCGCGCAAGGTGGAGGTGGAGCTGGATGTGCTGTCGAAAAACAACCTGCTTGCCGAACGCAACCGGGGCTGGTTTGAGGCCCGGCGAATTCTGGCGATAAACTTCCTGAGCTCACCTGGATCGGGCAAGACCACCATTCTCGAAAAGACGGTGCCGATGCTTCTGGAGCATTTCCCGGTCACGGTCATCGAAGGCGACCAGCAGACGACCAACGACGCCGACCGCATCCACGCCCTCGGCGTGCCGGTCATCCAGGTCAACACCGGCACGGGATGCCATCTCGATGCCCTTATGGTGCAGCGGGCCGTCAGGGAACTCGATCCTCCGGAACGCTCCCTGCTCTGCATCGAGAACGTCGGCAACCTGGTCTGTCCGGCCATGTTCGATCTCGGCGAAGCCGCAAGGGTGGTCGTCATCAGCGTGACCGAGGGGGAGGACAAGCCCCTGAAGTACCCGACCATGTTCCATAGTGCCGACCTTTGCCTTCTCAACAAGACCGACCTTCTTCCCTATGTCGATTTCGACGTCGCGAAGTGCAGGGAGTATGCAACGCAGGTCAACCACCATCTCGAGTGGATCGAGGTGTCGGCCAGGACCGGAGAGGGGCTCGACCGCTGGAAGGCATGGCTGATATCGCGACAGGCGGGACTCTGAACGGCTCCGAAGGGCTTCAGCGCCGACGGATCCTGGTCGGTGGGATAGTCCAGGGGGTCGGGTTCAGGCCGTTCGTCTGGCGGCTTGCCGGTCGCTACAGGCTTGCCGGCTTCATCCGGAACACCGCTTCCGGCGTGCTCATAGAAGTCGAGGGGTTGCCGGATAGCCTTGACGCGTTCGGCGAGGCCATGTTTTCAGAACGACCGCCCCTCGCCCGCATTACGCGCTTCGACACGGAAACCATCGAACCCGTTGGTGACGAATCAGGTTTTGCGATATCTGGTTCTGTCGACGGCGACGCGATGGAGACCCTTATTCCGCCGGACATTGCCATCTGCGACGACTGCCTTCGGGATCTCTCTGAACCGGGTGGTCGCCGCTACCGTTACCCCTTCACCAACTGTACCAATTGCGGTCCGCGCTACACCATCGTCGAGCGAATCCCCTACGACCGGCCACTGACCACCATGAAGGGGTTCGAACTCTGCCCCGATTGCAGGCGCGAGTATGAGGATCCAGGTGACCGAAGGTTCCATGCGCAACCGAACGCATGCCCGGCCTGTGGGCCAGGGCTCACGCTTTGCGACGTCGCCGGTCGTGGTTCGGAGGCTCCCGATCCAATCGTTGCGGCCTGCGCCCAGCTTGCCGGTGGCAATATCCTTGCACTCAAGGGCATCGGTGGCTTCCATCTCGCCGTTGACGCATCGAACGAAGATGCTGTCAGGCGTTTGCGGCAGCGCAAGGGGCGGGAGGAGAAGCCCTTTGCGGTGATGGTGCGCGATATCGACATTGCCCGCCTGCTCTGCGTCATCGGCGAGGACGAAGCGGCAGCGCTGGCTTCACCCGAAGCGCCCATCGTGCTGCTGCGTAAAAAAGAGGAGCTTGCGTTGGCCCCCTCCATTGCCCCCGGAAACGACCGGCTCGGGGTGATGCTGCCCTATTCGCCCCTTCACTGGTTGCTGCTTCATGAAGGTCCGGAGGTGCTCGTCATGACCAGCGCAAACCTGAGCGAGGAGCCGCTGGCGTGCGAGAACGCCGAGGCGCTCGAACGGCTTGGCGGGATCGCCGACCATTTCCTGATGCACGACCGACCCATCGCCCTGCGCTGCGACGATTCGGTGGTTGTGCACCTGGCCGGGCGGATGCGCATGGTGAGGCGAAGCCGGGGGTACGTGCCGGCCCCGATTTTCCTCAAAGAGGGAGGTGAGCCGGTGATTGGCACGGGCGGTGAGCTGAAGAACACCCTCTGTCTCATGAAAGGCCCGGAGGCGATCATGAGCCAGCATATCGGCGACATGAAGAACTATGAGGCCTACCGCCATTTCGATGCGGTCGCCGCACACCTGCAAACTATTTTCAGGACGGAGGCACAGTTGGTGGTGCACGACCTGCACCCATCCTACCTGACCACCCAGTGGGCCATGGGCCGGAAGGTTCCGATGCTCGGCGTGCAGCACCATCACGCCCACCTCGCCTCATGCCTCGCCGAAAACCGCCATGAAGGCCCGGCCATCGGGATCATGCTCGACGGATCGGGTTACGGCACCGACGGCACCGTCTGGGGCGGTGAGCTCCTGGTCGGCGATGTGGCCGAAGCCTTCAGGTTCGCGTCGCTGGAGTCGATGCCCCTGCCGGGCGGCGACGCAGCAGTCCGCCACATCTGGAGGACAGCCCTCGGTTACCTTCACCGTAGCATCGCGTCGTCCGATGGACTCTCCTGCAGGTCGCAGCCACAGGCGGAGATGGTGGTCGAACTCCTCGAAAAGAACAGTGGCCTCGCTGAAACCTCCAGCTGCGGAAGGCTGTTCGACGCTGTTGCTTCAATATGCGGGCTGAAACACGAGGTAAGCTACGAAGGCCAGGCCGCCATCGAGCTGATGCAGGCCGCAGGCGGTCGCGTTGCCGATGCGGGCTTCAATTACGGCTTCGAACACCGTCACGGCAGGTGGATTATGCTGGTTTCCCCCATGGTACGCGAGATTGCCGCCGCAATCCGCTCTGGAGCTGATGCAGGAAGCATCTCTCGCCGTTTCCACCGCACTCTCGTGGGCATGTTTTCAGAAGTGGTCCGGATGGCCTATCTTGAAACAGGCTTGAAAACGGTAGCCCTCAGCGGCGGTGTATTCCAGAATCCCCTGCTGCTCGAAACCCTGGCCCACGTACTCGAAATGGAGGGCTACCGAGTTTTGCTCCAAGAGCAGGTCCCCTCCAACGACGGAGGCCTCTCCCTCGGCCAGGCCGCCATCGGCAGAGAATTTTTAAAAGGCAGGTACAGGGGAGTTGACAGTTGACAGTTGACAGTGGATAGTGGGTAGTGGATAGTTAAAATGTTATAAAGAGAGTGAAGGTGGATGGGACCAGGGTTAAGGAGCGCACATTTATGTTTGCGCTTCGGATAGTAAAGCTCTGCCGGTTTCTGGAGGAGGAGAAAAAGGAGTATGTCCTGAGCAAACAGCTTCTGAGATCCGGAACTGCTATTGGCGCTCTTGTTCGTGAGGCCGAGCACGCCGAAAGCCGGGCTGATTTCATTCACAAAATGTCAGTAGCCCTCAAGGAGGCTAACGAGACGGAGTATTGGATTGATCTACTTTACCACTCTGAAATTCTTGAAAAGAATGGTTTTGATTCAATCAAACCTGATATTGTCGAAATACTGAAAATGCTGACCAGCATCGTCAAATCATCAAAGAAGAGAGAAGATAGTTGACAGTTGACAGTGGATAGTTGATAGTTGAAAAATGTAAGAAATCACTTTAGACCCCCTTCTGTCAACTGTTAACTATCTCCTCTTAACTATCCACTATCAACTGTCAACTATCAACTGTATTATGTGTCTCGCCATACCGGGAAAAGTTGTTGAAATCCGTGATGAAAACGGCCTGAAAATGGGCACGGTCGACATCAGCGGCACGCTGACCAAAGCCTGCCTTGAATATGTGCCTGAAATCGCACTTGGCCAGTACACCATTGTCCACGCCGGGTTCGCCCTCAAGATCATCGACGAGGAGGAGGCCTCGGAAAGCCTCAAGCTCTGGGACGAACTGATCAAGAGCGGAGCATTCGATACCGACCATGACCTGCCCCCATCCTCCCGTTAAGGAGCCGACCATGAAGTTCATTGACGAATACCGTGACCCGCAGCGAGCAAAGGCATTGCTCGATCGTATCCGCAGGAAGGCCTTGCATGAGTGGACCATCATGGAGATCTGTGGCGGCCAGACCCACTCGATTATCCGCAACGGCATCGATCAGCTTCTGCCGTCGACTGTGCGACTCGTGCACGGCCCCGGTTGCCCGGTCTGCGTCACGCCGCTGGAGACCATCGAACGGGCGCTTGCCATTGCAGCCAGACCTGGGGTGATCCTGGCGAGCTTCGGCGACATGCTCCGGGTGCCGGGCAGCTCGAAGGACCTGTTCATGGCAAGGAGCGAGGGGGCCGACGTGCGCATCGTTTTCTCTCCACTCGAAGCGCTCCAGATCGCACGCGACAACCCGCAGAAAGAGGTGGTCTTTCTCGCCGTCGGGTTCGAAACCACTGCCCCGGCCAACGCCATGGCGGTCTGGCAAGCGGCACGTGAGGGTATCGGCAACTTCAGCGAGTTGGTCAGCCAGGTGATGGTTCCTCCAGCCATGAGCGCCATTCTCTCCTCGCCGGGCAACCTGGTGCAGGGGTTCCTTGCCGCCGGCCATGTCTGCGCCATCATGGGGTGGGAGGAGTACGAGCCCGTGGCAGAGAGGTTCCATGTGCCCATCGTGCCCGCCGGGTTCGAACCGGTCGACCTTCTCGCCGGAATCCTGCAGGTCGTGGAGATGCTCGAAGATGGCATCACCGGCGTCGTTAATGCCTATGGCCGTGTGGTCAGCCGCGAAGGCAATCCCCAGGCCAGGAAGATCATGAACGAGGTCTACGAAGTGGCCGACCGTCCGTGGCGCGGCATCGGCATCATTCCCGCCAGCGGCCTCGTGCTTCGCGACTCCTACGCTCGCTTCGATGCAGAAAAACGGTTCGATGTCGGCCATATCACACCGAAAGAGTCCCCCCTTTGCCGAAGCGGCGAGGTGCTGCAGGGTCATCTCAAGCCAAGCGGGTGCGAAGCGTTCGGTCGCGAGTGCACACCGCTGAGTCCGCTCGGTGCGACCATGGTCTCGTCCGAAGGCGCATGTGCTGCCTATTACAAGTATCATCGCAATACAACCCTTTAGCTCATGCAACTCAGCTGTCCAGCCCCCATTCTTCAGCATGAAACCGTCCAGATGGCCCACGGTGCCGGAGGGCGACTGTCGCAGGAGCTTACCGGAAGGGTGTTCATGCCGCACCTGCAGAACGCCTTTCTCGACCAGCTCGACGACCAGGCCAGGTTCGACGCGGAACCGGGGCAGATAGCCTTCTCCACCGACACCTACGTCGTCTCACCGATATTTTTTCCCGGCGGCAACATCGGCGAACTGGCTATCAACGGAACGGTCAACGATCTGGCCGTAGGCGGCGCGGTGCCGCGCTACCTCAGCGCAGGGTTCGTGCTCGAAGAGGGCTTGCCGCTGGTAGAGCTGGAGATGATCGTAAAAAGCATGGCCGAATCGGCGCGCAAGGCAGGGGTACTGATTGTGTGCGGCGACACCAAGGTGGTGCAGAAAGGGCAGTGCGACAAGATCTTCATCAACACATCCGGAGTCGGCTTCATACCTGAAGGGATCAACGTTTCGTGCCGCAACCTGAAACCCGGCGATGCGGTCATCCTCTCCGGCACTATCGGAGATCACGGCATGGCCGTCATGACCACCCGGGAGGGTCTTTCGTTCCAGAGCAGGATCAAGAGCGACACGGCAGCCCTCAACGGCATGATCCGTGAAGTGCTTGACGTCGTGCCGAGCGTGCACGCCATGCGCGACCCGACCAGGGGCGGCGTCGCAGCCACCCTCAACGAGCTGGCCTCATCATCGTCGGTTGGCATCGAACTCGACGAGACCGCCATTCCCGTTCGCGAGGAGGTCAGGGGAGCCTCGGAACTCCTTGGCATCGACCCGCTCACCGTAGCCAACGAAGGCAAAATGCTGCTCGTGGTGCCGCAGGCCGACACCGAAGCGGTGCTCACGGTCATGCGCGCGCACGAGCACGGACGCGAGGCGGTCTGCATCGGCAGGGTAGTGGAGGAACACCCCGGCATGGTGGTCATGCGAACCCCGTTCGGCAGCCGCCGCATCGTCGAAATGCCGCTGGGGGAGCAGTTGCCGAGAATCTGCTGAAACAGTTGACAGTTGATAGTTGATAGTTGATAGTTGAAGAGATGGTTGACCTGTGATGCTCTTAAGCCGGAAAATCAATTGGCAAGCTCAGGCTTCCTAACCCGGTATTTCTATTATCAACTGTCAACTATCAACTGTCAACTATCAACTATCAACTATCAACTGTCAACTATCAATTAACTCCGATAATCACACTCGACGCCTTGAAGAGGGCGCAGGCGGGTTCGCCCTCTTTCAGTTCGAGCTTTTCGCAGCTGGTGTGGGTGATGATGGCTGAGATGATGTTGCCGCCGCCGATCTCGATGTCGATTTCGCTGCTGACGGGGCCATCGATAACCCTTTGCACCTTTCCGGGCATGATGTTCCGGGCACTCAGCTTTGCTTCGTGCAGCTCCCTTGCCACGATGACCGAATTTGATTTGACGATGGCGTAGGCGCTCATCCCCTTTTTCAGGCCGAGGTTGTCCACCGCGCCGTTGGTTATGATCGAGGCGATCTGCTGGCCGCCTGTCAGGGTCAGGATCACTTCTGCGTTGACCGCTCCCTTTGTCACCTCTTCAATCATGCCGGCAAAGACATTGCGTGCGCTGATCCTCATGGAGATCCTCCTGAGGAACTGGTAGAGGTTCCCGGTATCGCCTATTCTCTCCTCAAGGTTTTCGAGGAACTTGCGGTGCTCCTCCTGGACGACCCGGAACTGTTCGATCACCTGTTTGCCCTCACGGGTCAACACGGTGCCGCCGCCCCCTTTCCCTCCGGTTACCCGGTCGACCAGCGGTTTTTCTGAAAGGTTGTTCATCATGTTCACGAGGTGCCAGGCGGTTTTGTAGCTGATACCTGCGGCCTTGGCTGCGCTGTTGATCGAGCCCAGTTCGTCGATCTTTTCGAGCAGGGCGATCCGGTCGCCGCCGAGGAACCTGTTCTGTGATTTCTGGAACCAGATGGAGCCTTCGAGTCCGATGGGGTCTTTTGTTCTGTTCACGCTGAGGGTCCGGTTTTGGTGAGGTTGCCGTCAACCTGCAATATAGGGCCTCAAACGATAATATCCCGACGGCGGAGAACCGTCGGGAAGGTGTAAACAAAGAAAGAACATGGGCCAGAAAAAAGACCGGGGGATTTATCTATTACCATGCGCTATATATTGAATGATATAGCGCATGGTAAAAAAATGCTGCCCGTCGTCTCCAGTTACGCCGGACAGCACAATAAAGAGGCGGGTCAGTTGATCAGGTGATCTTCACAGGCCGCGCCCTCTTCAAGGGCATCAAGAATCTCGTCGACCTTTTCTTCGCTGTCGATTTCGCCGTACCAGAAGTTTTCAGGGTAGACGACCACGATCGGCCCTTTCTCGCAGAGGTTCAGGCAGGCCGTTGCCGACACGGCAACATCGCTCATGCCGCGATCAGACAGCTCGCTTTCGAGGTAGGGAATGAGTCCAAGCGACTCTTTCTTGTGGCAGATTCCCTGCGGAGCGCCCTGAGCCCTGAAGCTGGCGCAAACAAAAATGTGATGCTTCGGTTTGTCCATGACTACTATTATTTCGGTTATTAGTTATC
>JAAXXK010000002.1:0-67955 GCA_013334525.1 Chlorobiaceae bacterium | reverse complement strand
TCAACTGTCAACTGTCAACTACCCACACCCATTCCCTGTCCCCGAGCACCCCGACTTGCAGGCGTGGATCTGGCTGCTCTTGATCAGGTGCTTCAGGTTCTGGCCGGTGAAGAGCCCATAAACTGCCTCTTCGATCACCCCTTCGATCGACAGGACTTCGATTCCGTGGGCAGTCAGGACCGATACCGGTGAATCGCCGGCGCTGTTGACCAGCAGGGCGCGGCAGTCGCAGAGCCTTTCTGCGAGGGCCTCCCAGCGATCCTTGCCTCCGCCGGGAGGTGGTGCCTGACGGGTGCCGACCAGCTTGCAGCTTTTGTTTGCCTCATCGAGTGCGTAGACCAGGAACCGGTCGGCTTCGCCGAGATGCTGGTTGATGAGCACGCCCTCGATGCTTCCTACCGCGATGAAGGGGCGGTGATCTTCAGGATTTTTCGGCATGAGTGCCGCTTCGGCCATCTTTGCATTGATCTCGTCTGTGTTGATCTCTCCTATGATGCCGACCGCGTCTGCGCGGCAACGGGCGCAATGCTTCATCTGGGGCAGCAGCTTGCCCGCCTCCTCCTGGATTTCCAGAACCATGACCGGGTCCGGCTCGGGTATGTTCTCGAACACGGTTTCGGTCGTGTTGTAGTAGGGCATGGCGTTCAGGATGTCGGCGCCCATCGCGGCGACCCGCCGTGCGACTTCGACCACGTGGGTGTCGTTGACGCCCGGAATGATGATCGAGTTGACCTTGGCCGTTACGCCGAGCCTCTTGAGCTTCTGCAGGGCGGCAAGCTGGTTTTCGAGCAGCAGCTGGGCTCCCTGGAGGTCGCGGTACATGCGTTTCTGGTAGCGGACCCATGCGTAGATCTCTGCACCGATCTCGGGATCGATGGCGTTGATCGTCAGGGTCACATGGCTCACCTGTAGCTCGGCCAGCTCCTCGATGTAGGGCAGCACGTCGAGGCCGTTGGTGGCAACGCAGAGCAGCATTTCGGGATACTTTTTCCTGACGAGGCGAAGCGTTTCCATGGTCTCATCGGGATTGGCGAAGGGGTCGCCGGGACCGGCGATACCCACGACCGAGATGTTCGGGGAGAGCTTCAGGGCACTGTCAAGATAGTAGAGCGCCTGTTTCGGTGACAGCACCTTGCTGGTTACGCCGGGACGGTTCTCGTTCATGCAATCGAACTTGCGGTTGCAGTAGTTGCACTGGATGTTGCATTTCGGTGCCACCGGTAGATGGATTCGTCCGAACTTGTGCCTTGACGAGTCGTTGAAACAGGGATGGTTCTGGATGTTCAAAGTCATGATTTTTCTCCCTTTACATATAGGTGTAGCCGATGTCCGATGAGTTCTGGCGTTGTTCGATGACCGTGTTGACGATCCGGTCGAAAAGTTCCTGGGTTCCGCGATAGCCGAGATGGTGCAGGCGCTGGCCGCCGAAGCGGTCGTGGATAGGGAAGCCTATCCTGATGAGCGGCAGTTCACTCTTTTTCGACATGGTGAAGCCCTTGCTGTTGCCGATCAGGAAGTCGGGTTTCAGCGTTTCGGTCTCGTTTTCGATGTCCACGAAATCGACCCCTTCGCGAGCCGTGATGCCCAGTTCATCCATATCAGGGATGATTTCGAGCAGGCGCTTCTTCATCTGCCCGCTCTTGCCTCCGGATGCACAAAGCACAGGCACGACGCCGATTTCGTGCAGGAACGAAGCCATGGAGATCACCAGGTCCTCTTCGCCGTAAATGATCACCTTCCGGCCGAAGACATACTTGTGGCCGTCGGAATAGGCGTCGACCAGGCGGCGGCGTTCGTCCATGTGCTTTTCCGGCATCGGCTTTCCGCTGAGCTTCTCAAGCATTGCAAAAAACCTGTCGCTTGCCTTGATGCCGATTGGCAGGGCCATGCAGTGGCGCGGCACTCCGAAGCTCTCTTCCAGGTATCCACCTGCCGACTTGGCGGCCTCAAGCGTTGAGCCGAACTCGATGCTGGCCGAGGCGCTGCCGCTTGAAGCGATGGCCCTGGTCGTGGTGCCGCCGGGAGGAATCGTGTGGTACTCGCCCCAGGGACCGCCATCGAGCGTCTGGGAGTAGTCAGGAAGCAGTACGTACGGAATGGCGAAGTCTTCCATGATCTCCTTCATGTACCGGATGTCGGCAGGCGAGATCATGCCGGGGAAGAGGTTCACGACATCGCTTTTCGGGCCGGCTTCGGCAAGCGTTTTCACGGTTGCCCGCACGGCGGAGTGGAACCCGTCGATATGGCTGCCCATGTAGCTGGGCGTTGAAGCGAAGATCATGATCGGCTGGGGCACATCGCCCATGATTGCCTTGTACTCCCTCAGGATCATCGGTACGTCGTCGCCGATGGTCTCGGAGAGGCAGGTCGTGGCGATACCGATCACGGCCGGGGTGTACTGCTGCGTAACATTCTTCAGGCCGAGCTTCAGGTTGTGGCTCCCGCCGAACACGGCGGTCTCTTCGTTGAAGTTCGACGAGGCGATATCGATCGGCTCCTTGTAGTGGCTGATCAGGTAGCGCCGGATGTAGGTCGCGCATCCCTGGGATCCGTGCAGGAACGGTACTGAATTTTCGATGCCCCTGAAGGCAAGGCATGCGCCCAGAGGATTGCAGAGCTTGCAGGCGTTCTGCGTCGCGGTCTTGGCTGTTGTGTTCATGCTGGTCATAGAAGACCTCCTTTTCTTGGAGCGAACTGCCACACGGGGCTCATCACTGATTCATAAACTTCTTTAGCGAAATTGTACATGCCGACGAATCCAGCCAGCGGAATCTTGCGCTCATGGTTGTGGTCGCAGAACCCGACACCAAGCTTGAAGGCTATTGGGCGCTCCTTGACGCCACCGATGAGCAGG
Source organism: Chlorobiaceae bacterium (assembly GCA_013334525.1). Classification (GTDB taxonomy): domain Bacteria; phylum Bacteroidota; class Chlorobiia; order Chlorobiales; family Chlorobiaceae; genus Chlorobaculum. Next base: position 65,101 of record JAAXXK010000002.1, on the reverse strand, counting down.
TCAGCCTCCTTTTCGAGGATGAACTTCGAGAGCTCGACAGGGTTCGAGTCGTCGACGATCACCGTGCCTTCGTCGCACATCTCCTTCAGGCGGCGGTAGTCGTCCTTGTTGCCTGTCTGCGAACCGGCGAGTACCACCGACATGCCGATCGTGCGAAGCGCCTTGATGAGCGAGAATGTCTTGAATGCTCCACCTACGTAGATGGCGGCCTTTTTTCCCGTCAATGCACTCTTGAACTTCTGCATCTCGGGGTAGTATTTCCGGATCTCGTCACGAACGATCTCCTTGGCCTTTTCCATGATCTCGGGTCTGTCGGGGAAAAGGGCAGCCACGTCGTAAAGCGATTTGGACATATCTTCGAAACCAAAGTAGGAGACGCGGATGAACGGAATGCCGTACGTCTCCTCCATATCCTTGGCCAGCGAGGTCATCGAACCGGAGCACTGAACCACGTTCAGGCTCACTCCATGTGAGCGCCTGATGGCATCGATCCTGCCGTCGCCGGTCATGGTCGCTACTACCTGGATGCCCATTTTTTCATAATATTCCCGGATAATCCAGGCTTCACCGGCAAGGTTGAACTCGCCGAGGATGTTGATGCTGTATTTGCTGATCCCCTCGGTCGAACCGGTACCGATCAGTGTCATGAGGGCAGAGCATGCGGCCCTGTAGCCGTCCTTCTTGGTGCCCTTGAATCCTTCGGAATGCACCGGCAGGACCGGGATTCCCTTTTCCTGTTCAACTTTTTTGCAGACCGCATCGATATCGTCGCCGATCAGGCCGACGATGCAGGTCGAGTAGATAAATGCTGCGTTCGGCTGGTACTGGTCGATCAGCTCGATGAGCGATTGGTAGAGTTTCTTTTCCCCGCCGTAAATCACGTCCATCTCCTGGAGGTCTGTCGAAAAACTGAGCCTGTGCAGCTCCGGACCTGAAGAGACGGCTCCGCGGATGTCCCAGGTGTAGGCGGCGCATCCAATGGGACCATGGACGATATGAATGGCGTCGGCGACAGGATAAAGCACCACTCTGGAGCCGCAGAATACGCAGGCTCGCTGGCTGACCGATCCCGAAAGGCTTTTCGTGTCGCACGCGATGTCTATTTCGGCGCCACCCTGCTTCTTTTCGTAGACCTGCTTCTCTCTTCCCTTGAGAAGGCTGATGTGTTCGGTATCCATAACTTTCGCCTTTGGTCACCTCTCAAAATCTGTTCCGCGATTCGATTGCTGCGTTCTCGGTGCTCGAAATCCTCATCCCGACTTGTCGGGATTCCGGTTTCTGCGCTCCGTCCGCCTTGCCCTCGAACCGCTCACGACGATTTTGAGAGGCCCCCATTTTCATTTGCCTCCAGAGGGTTTCCAGAGGCAAATGGTTGATAAATAGTGTACTACTGTTACATCACGAGTTCAAACTTCTCCTCCAGCGCATCGCGGTCCTGACGGTCCAGCAGTGCGGTGAGGATCTTTTCAAGCAGCCTCAGGCCGCCGGTGTAGCCAACGCTCGGGAAGTAGCTGTGGCCGACACGGTCGAGGATAGGGAATCCGTACCTGACGAACGGGATGTCCTCATCGCGGGCAATGTACTTGCCGTAGGTGTTGCCGATGAGCAGGTCGACCGGCTCGTTCTTGATCCACTGGTGGAGCAGGAACATGTCGGCGTTCAGGCCGTTCTTGAAATTCGCGTAAGGCGCCCTTTCGAGGATCTCCTGCATGCGCTTTTCGAACTTCATGCCCGGTGTGCCGCTGATGATATGCACCGGCTTCATGTTCAGGTCGAGCAGGAACTCGGTGAGCGGTACCAGGTGGTCGGGATCTCCGAACAGCGCCACCTTCTTGCCGTAGAGGTACTGCTCCATATCGGCCATCACGTCCACAAGGCGTCCGCGCTCGGCAGTGATCTCTGCCGGCACTGAAACCTGGCCTGCCTTGCTGAGTGCCACGATGAAGCGGTCAGTTGCCGACAGGCCGATCGGCATTTCGATCGTTTCGAACGGCACCTTGCACTTCTTGTCCAGTGCGATGGCCGCAGGTTCAGCGCTTACATAGCCGAGGGCGAGCGTGCTTTTGCTGTCGCCGGTGCTCTTCAGCTCGTCGATGGTGACGCCGCCTTTCGGGTAGAACTCGTGCTTGCCGGTCTGCGGTGCGTCGAGCACATCGGAGGTGTCCGGGAAGAGCACAATTTTAACGCCCAGCTCTTTGGCCACACGCTTGATTTCACGCATGTCGGAGGGCTCCATCCAGCCGGCGACGATGTTGACCTGGTCTTTCTTTTCCCCGGTCGAGACGGTGAACTGCTCAGCCATGCCGGCAACCATATTGGCATAACCGGTGATGTGCGATCCGATGAAGCTCGGTGTGCTGGCGTAGATCACGTATTTGCCTTCAGGGATCTTGCCGTCATCTTTCGCTTTCTTCGTGATCTGCTGTAAATCGTCGCCGATCGTCTCTGAAAGACAGGTCGAGTGCACGGCGATGATGTCGGGATCGTAGACCGAGAAAATGGTCTCGATCGCCTGGAGCAGGTTGGCCTGGCCGCCGAACACCGAAGCACCTTCGGTGAACGAGCTGGTTCCAGCCATGACCGGCTCCTTGTAGTGTCTGGTCAGGGTGCTGCGGTGGTAAGAGCAGCATCCCTGCGAACCATGGCTGTGAGGCAGGCAGCCATGAATGCCGAGCGCTGCGTACATGGCGCCGATCGGCTGGCAGGTTTTTGCCGGATTGATCGTCAGCCCCTCGCGCTCCTTGACCTCTGATGTTGTGTGTCGTAATAACATGTTGCAATAATCTCCGTTTTCCTGATTATGATATGCCGTAGGTGGCTTCCAGGGAGTCTGTTCCGGCTTTTTCCCATGGGGCCTTGATCAGCTTCCAGACCGGATTGTTGACCATCCTGTCGATATCCTTGTAGAAGTTCACCGCGCCTTCGAAACCGGTGTAGGGACCTCCGTAGTCATAGCTGTGAAGCTGCTTGAGCGGTATGCCCATCTTCTGGACCACATATTTCTCCTTGATGCCGGCGCAGAAGATGTCGGGCTTGTAGAGCTCGATCAGCCTTTCCGATTCGTAGTGGCTGACATCGTCGATGATCAGCGACTTGCTCTCCATCTGCTTCATCATGCCTTCGTAACCGTTGATTTCGAGCCCTTTCTCCTTGAGCGCATCAAGTTCCGCTTCGCTCTTCCTGGGGTTGAACAGTTCGGGATCGGCCGTCACCTTCAGCTCCTCGATGTTCTTGCTGTCGGCGTCGATCTTGATGCTCGGAAGCACGTGGCGACCTTCATAGTCATCCCTGTGGGCGAACTCGTAACCGGCGGCGATCGTCGTCATGCCAAGCTCGCTGAAGAGATCCTGGTAGTGGTGGGCCCTTGAGCCACCGACGAACAGCATGGCGGTCTTGCCTTCGGTTCTCGGACGGATTTCGTCGATGATGGCCTTGACCTTCGGAGTTTCCTCGGCGATCACCGCTTCGATGCGTGCAGTGAGTTCCGCGTCGCCGAAATATTCGGCGATCTTGCGCAGCGATTTTGCACTCGATTCTGCGCCAACGAAGTTGACCTTCATCCATGGGATACCATACCGGGTTTCCATCATGTCGCCCATGTAGTTGATCGAGCGGTGGCACAGGATGACGTTCAGGTCGGCCATATGCGCGTTTTCGATCGCTCCGACCGTCGAGTTGCCGCTGAATGAAGCCACGAGCGTGATGCCGCATTTCTCGAAGATGCGCTCGATTTCGAACGCGTCGCCGCCGATGTTGTACTCGCCGAGCAGGTTGAGCTTGAATTTGCCTTCCACAGGCGCGTTGTTGCGTCCGACCATGTGCTTGAACACACCGTTATTGGCGATGTGGTGACCTGCCGACTGGCTGACGCCGCGGTAGCCTTCGCAGCTGAAGCCGAATACGTTGCAATCGCCGAGCTTCTCCTTCATTTCCCTTGCAGCGGCATGGACGTCATCGCCGATCAGGCCGACCGGGCAGGTCGAGAAGATCGCGATAGCCTTCGGGTGGAAGAGATCATAGGCCTCCTGGATGGCGACCTTGAGCTTTTTCTCGCCGCCGAACACGATGTTCTCCTCCTGCATATCCGTAGAGAAGCAGTAGGTGATGAAGTTTTCGTCGGTCGGGCTTTCGGGCCTGGTCTGGTTACGGCGCGTCAGCCAGCTGTAGAAGCTGCAGCCGATCGGGCCGTGTGTGATATTGACGATATCGCGGGTAGGTCCAAGGACCACACCCTTACATCCTGCGTAGGAACAGCCGCGCTGCGAGATAATGCCCGGCACCGTACGAACGTTCGCCTGAACTTCAGGGATCGTCTCCGGGTCATTGATCACGATCGATTTGCTGCGCTTCTTGGCAACCTTCGCCGGATATTTGTTGATCAGCTCCTCCTTTATGACAGAAGGATCTGGAAAATTATAGTTCGCAGCCATGGTAACGTTCTCCGTTTACACCTTGATAATGTTGTCCTCAGTTCAGCGCTTCGTCGCCCTCTTCGCCCGTCCTGACCCTGATGGTGTCGAGGATCGGCGTTACAAAGATCTTGCCGTCGCCTGGATTGCCCGTCTGGTTTGTCTTGATGATCGTGTCGATGGCCATCTGGCAGAGCTCATCGGGAACGACCACGGTCAGTATCCTCTTGGCTACGAGCCTCGGGGCATTGCCGAGCTGTGCGATAGCCTCGGGATGGCCTGCTTCCGCACCATGGAGGATGTCGAAGTGAACCTGGCCCTTGCCGCGACCCATGACCCTTCCCGTTGCCGTGAAGGCCGGGATGCCTGCATCGATGAGCGCTTTCTTGGTTTCGTTCACCTTGTTGATCCGGATGACTGAAATAATCTCTTTCATCAGGCCTCCTTCGCTGCCAGCAGCTGTTCGCTTTCCTTGGTTCCCGAGCTGATGGTGTAGACCTCTTCGACCGCCGAGATGAAGATCTTGCCGTCACCGAACTTGCCATCGGGACCTGATTTTGCAGTCTCGAGGATCGCCCTCACCACGAAATCCTTGTCGATATCGGGCACCACGACGAAGAGCATCTCCTTCGGCAGTTCGTCATACACAACATCACCGACGCGAAGGCCGCGCTGCTTACCGCGTCCGACGACCGAGATCTTGGTGACGGCCGGGTATCCTGCGTCGAGCAGGCCCTGCATGACCTCATGGACTTTCTCCGGCCTGACGATTGTTCTGATCATTAACATGTTTGAGTTCTCCGTTTGGTTTAATTAGTTGGCGATGCCGAAGTCGATGAGCAGCGATTCGAGTTCTTCGATCTCAAGCGGCTTGGGGATGACGAACATCTTGTTGTCATTGATCTTGTTGGCCAGTGCCCTGTACTCGTCGGCCTGAGGATGCGTCGGATCGTATTCGATAACGGTTTTCCTGTTGATCTCGGCGCGCTGGACGAAGTTGTTGCGGGGCACGAAGTGGATCATCTGGGTTCCGATCCTGCGAGCCAGCTCTTCGATCATCTGACGCTCGTTGTCGACATTCCTGCTGTTGCAGATCAGGCCACCGAGGCGCACACCGCCTGCATCGGCATACTTCAGGATGCCCTTGCAGATGTTGTTTGCAGCGTACATGGCCATCATTTCACCCGAGCAGACGATGTAGATCTCTTCGGCTTTACCGTCACGGATCGGCATGGCGAATCCACCACAGACAACGTCACCGAGAACGTCGTAGAACACATAGTCCAGTTCCCACTCATCATCGTAGGCACCGAGCTGTTCGAGCAGGTTGACCGAGGTGATGATGCCGCGGCCTGCGCAGCCGACACCGGGTTCCGGTCCGCCGGACTCGGTACAGCGGGTCAGTTTGTAACCCTCTTTGATGATATCTTCGAGTTCGACCTCTTCGCCCTCTTCGCGCAGGGTGTCGAGAACGGTTTTCTGCTGCAGACCGCCGAGCAGGAGGCGGGTGGAGTCAGCTTTGGGGTCGCATCCGACGACCATCACTTTCATGCCCATTTCGGCCAGGCCAGCAACGGTATTCTGTGTGGTCGTTGATTTGCCGATACCACCTTTTCCGTAAATCGCGACTTTTCTCATGGTTGTGCTTATTTAGGTTAATCGCTTCTTGTGTTGAAAATATTCAGGCATTTGTCGATTATTGACCTGAATAATTAAAGATTATGGTGCAATTGCCGTGCCAGAGTGCCGTTTTGTTTGAAGATATTTTGAGTTTAATTGGGCATCTCACTGTAAGGCGTTTAAAATCAATACCTTGACTTATTATTTATTTTGATGCTGTGTGTGGCGGAGTGCATGAATTATTTCTGCCCGGGTCAAAACAAGGGCGATCGTGCGATACATTTCTGTAGGAACTGCGCTGATGCTACGGATTTGTAGGAAATGCGCCACAAAAACGACGATTATCGCCCGTACTCATCGGGTTGGATTCAGCACTTTTTTGGAGAAGGCGGCTTCGTTACCTTTGAGGAGCGACGATTCAGCCATGATCTCGTTATTTGTGGCGGTGAATCTACAAATATGTAGGAAGCTGCCCGGCCAGGTAGTTTATGGTAGGAACCGGAAACGGCGTTGTGGCGTTAATGAGTAAAGGTTCTGTTTATTGCTGCGGAGAGCGATTCAGGGTTGCCGGGACTAGGCGGGGGCAACGTTGACGATCGAATTGCGGAACAGGTTTTTTTGACATACACCAATAAAGGGGAGAAGGCTATGCAGACAAGGGCATTGGGCCGGACCGGCATGCAGATAACACCCATCGGCCTCGGCACGTGGGCGATCGGTGGGGGGGAGTGGGCATACGCCTGGGGAGCGCAGGACGATCGTGATTCCGTGGCTGCAGTACATCGTGCGATTGAGCTGGGGGTCAACTGGATCGATACGGCAGCGGTCTATGGCCTCGGCCATTCCGAAGAGATGGTCGGCCGGGCTATCGGCGGAATGAGTGAAAAGCCGCTCATCTTTACCAAATGTTCGCTGGTCTGGGACGATCAGCGCAAGGTCGGCAACAGCCTGAAGGCCGGTTCGATCAGGCAGGAGTGCATCCGGAGCCTGAAGCGGCTCGGCGTTGAGTCGATCGACCTCTACCAGATACACTGGCCGAACCCGGATGAGGATATCGAGGAGGGGTGGACGGAGATGAAGAGGCTGAAGGAGGAGGGATTGGTAAAGCACATCGGCGTCTCGAACTTCACGGTCGCGCAGATGGGGAGGGCGGAAGCCATTGCGCCTGTCGAGACCCTCCAGCCGCCCTACTCGATGCTGCGCCGGGCGATAGAGGCCGAAACGCTTCCATGGTGCATTGCGCATGGGGTCGGGGTGATCGTCTACTCCCCGATGCTTTCCGGTATGCTGACCGGCGCAATGACCAAAGAGCGGGCAGAAAACCTTCCGCCTGACGACTGGCGCCGCAACAACAAGGAGTTCCAGGAGCCCCGTCTTTCGCGGAACCTTGAGCTTGTCGAACTGCTCAGGAGCATCGGTGCCCGTCACGGGCGTTCTCCGGGTGAGGTCGCAGTCGCCTGGACTCTTCGCCATCCGGGTGTTTCCGGGGCGATCATCGGCGGCAGGAGCGCGGCACAGGTCGAAGGCGTCGTCGGCGCCGGCGCGTTAAGGCTCAATGAAGGTGAGATCGCTGAAATCGAAGCTTTCGTTTCGGCCATGCCGGTTTGAAGAAGCCTATTGTGTCACCAATAACAGCCGCGATTAAAGTTGATGAAGATGTTGGACTGAAGTCCTGGATATTTTTTTTGATTCTTTTCCCCCGGGCTGAAGCCCGGGGCAACTGAAGAGGGAGAAGAACTGAATGTCCGGATTCCCGACGAGTCGGGACTCCTGAATATGGGGGGTAAAAAAACTGGGACAACTATAAAAAATGAAAAAGTTTAAATGTCTATTGGGTTATGTCGATCCTGAAAATTGCAGATTGAAGTCCGGGGTTATCGTTTGATCAACTCTCGTATTCTTTATCAAGTTGCCCCGGGCTTCAGCCCGGGGTTAACCGGCAAAAAAAACGATCCGGACTTTAGTCCAATATCTTCGATAAAGCTCTGCTGATTATGTCGTTGATTGATTTCTGGTAATGACAATTGGCTAAAGCCTGATGATTTGTTAGACTGAAGCCTGTGGCAATAGAAGAAAATGTAAAAGGTTAATTGAACCTACAAACCTGTTGAACTTATGAAAACCTTTATTCACCGTCGGCCGTCGATCGGCAGCCAGGTGCATCAGCCGCATGAGCAGGTTGGCATTGAGGTTGCTGACGGGTGTCCGGTATGCAAATGTGGTGGGCTTACTGCTTCCCGGGCGATGTCGATCGGAGCATTGGCGATCGGAGCGCTCAGCATCGGAGCGCTTGCAATCGGAGCTGTTGCCGTCGGTCGACTGGTCATAGGCCGCCTTTTTGCCCGAAAAGCGAGGATCGACTCACTCGATATCGGCAGCCTGAAAATCGGATCACTCGAAGTGGCCGAGCCTCTGAAACTCAACGAAGCCGACCGACCGCCTGCATCATAATGGCATCGCCATATAACCGTCTCCTGGATGTGTCTACCTGATCTGATCGGCGGGGGAGCTGGCTACCAGCAGGCTGCATCCGAGAAGGATTAAAGCCACCGGCGCCCAGATAATGCGTTCTCCGGCACTCGGGGTTATCAGGTTAAGCAACAGGCCGATTGCCGCGAACGCGACGGCCACCCAGGCAAGCCATCGGGAACTGTGCGACCAGCGGGGAAAAGCGATTCCTGCCCGTGCAAGTATGATGGCTACCCAGAATAAAAGTATCGCAACCTGTAAGAGTGCCAAGACGCGCATTTCCATCGGAAACCGGCCGGGAAAAACTCCGCCCATCGCATAGGATCCCCAAGGGGCACCAAGCGCCATTGCTATCTGGAATGCAACAACTCCGGCTGAGATGGCCGCATACATAATTCCGGCTAAACGTGTGATGTTCATATTCGAACTTTCTGACGAAAAATGATATGTCGACACTGGGTTTGTAAAATAGAAGGTCATGTCGATGCATCTTTCCAATCATATATTTCAGCCATCGGCGGTATGTTAATCAAGCAATGCTCACGATATCAAGGTTAACTTCCGGGGAGTCGTAAATCAGAATAATACTCATATCGAATTTATCATTCTTAACGAAATGATTCTTTCATAATAGTTAAACTGTTTGGCGGCTTTCGATATGTTTCCCTGCGCTGTTTCAGGCGTCATAAAAAGGATGGTTTTCCTTTTTATTAAAAAGATTCATAAGTTTAAAGCAAGGCATTTATTACTGCCGAGTATCAATGTTGCGTTGATCTCCTTTTTCCCGTTGTTGGCGCTGGATAATAAACCCTCCCAATGCCTTGTCATGAAACACATCATCAAACAAATACTGCGCGCATTACGAGCGTTTATTGCGATAGGACTGGTCTCTGTCGCCGGATTTCCCGATGCTTCCTTCGCCGGCTCCGGCTCTTCTTCGGGCGGCCTTATTGACGTTGGAACCCTTGGTGGTACCGGTTCCTCTTTTTATGCTTTGTCGGCAGATGGAATGGTGATTGTCGGTTATGCACAAACTACTGCAGATGCAGCCGATCACGCATTTAGATATTCCGGTGGTATAATGACCGACCTTGGTACCCTTGTGGGTGGTTCCAGTTCGCAGGCTGTGGCGGTTTCAGCGGATGGGTCGGTGATTGTCGGTAACTCGGATGTAACTGGTGGCTCTCATGCCTTTAAATATGTAGGTGGCACGATGACCGACCTTGGTACCCTTGTGGGTGGTTCCAATTCGCAGGCTGTGGCGGTTTCAGCGGATGGGTCGGTGATTGTCGGTACCTCGGATGCAACTGCTGGCTCTCGTGCCTTTAAATATGTAGGCAGCACGATGACCGACCTTGGCACCCTGGCGGGTGGTTCCTATTCGGAGGCTGTGGCGGTTTCAGCGAATGGGTCGGTGATTGTCGGTACCTCGGGTGTAACTGGTGGTTCTCACGCATTTAAATATGTCGGCAGCACGATGACCGACCTGGGCACCCTGGGTGGTACCAATTCGCAGGCGAATGCGGTTTCAGCGAATGGGTCAGTCATTGTCGGTTATTCGGGCCTTGTTCCTGGAGGTACTGACTATCATGCGTTTAAATATGTCGGCAGCACGATTAGCGACCTTGGCACCCTTGGCGGTTCAACCTCCTCTGCCAAGGCTGTTTCGGATGATGGGTCGGTGATCGTCGGCTGGTCTTATCTTAATGGAGGTAGTGCCTATCACGCGTTTAAATATGTCGGCAGCACGATTAGCGACCTGGGCACCCTTGGAGGTTCCAATTCGAATGCCAATGCAGTATCAGCTAATGGTTCAGTGATCGTCGGTTTTTCGGATCTTGCTGGAGATGCTCACTATCACGCATATAAATATGCCGGAGGAACAATGACCGACCTTGGCACCCTGGGGGGTTCCAATTCGGCGGCTATGGGAGTGTCAGCGGATGGGTCGGTGATCGCAGGCGAGTCGATGATTGCGGGCGATGCTGTCTGGCATGTGTTCCTGTACCGGAACATCATGGTTGATGTGGATAACACCTACAGCGCCCTTAGATTGAACGGTGTGCAGCTCAACTCGCTGTTCAACCTTCAGAATACGCTGCTGACCGCCGCCCTCAACGAGGATTGCCTCGTATTCGGCAAGAATAACATCGGCGTGGCCGTCGGTGGCCGATATGCGAACATCGGTGATCCTGCGGCATCGGCAGGTGTAGCCTTCGCCAGGCTGGCTTATCGTTTCACCCCGAATTTCAGGGCGGGAGTCCTGGTGGACCAGACCTTTGCGAACTCTGTTCCCGGCAACTTCAACCTGCATAACTCCGCGCCCATGGTTGGGGTGTTCGGTGCATGGTCGCAGAATGAAGATGGCGTAGGGCCGGAGCTTAAGGCCTCTGCGGCCAGTAACTCCCTGAACACGGGAATCACGCGCCTGACGCTGCCCAACACGGAAGCCGGCTCGGGGCGAGCCCACCTTGAGACCCGGGGTATTCAGGTAGAGGGTGCCTGGGGGGCCAGGCTCAACGAAGCCTGGAGTTGCCAGCCATTTGCGGGTGTTCGCGCAACAAGGATCTCCCGGAGCGGTTATGCCGAAACGAACGTGGATTTCCCGATCACCTACAACGAGCTGGTTCAGACCGCTACAACGGGCTATGCGGGTGTGCGTACTTACGGCAAGGTACTGCCGACGGTCGCCATCAGGGCAAGCGCAGGCTTTGAGCAGGACTTCAGCAACCACATTGACGACTATAGCGGATCGATTGCTACCCTGGGAGCATTCGCGCTTTCCCCTCCATCGCCGGACAAAAGCAGGTTGTTCGCATCGGTCGGAGCGGATTACCTGATTGCGAAAACACAAAGGTTGAGCGTTTCGCTGGCCTATAACCGCCAGGCGTTCAACACCACCAACGCCTTTACCGGGGCGTTGACCTATGCGGTAGGATTCTGAGCAAGGGGGATACTTTTTCAATGAATAGCAGAGCCCGGGCCATCACATACATAGCCCGGGCTTTTCATTTGTATTTGTTCCTGCATGTGCCTGGGGGCGAAAGCCATCCCGCGCAGAAGTGTCAGGTCCTGAACTTCCGGTAGTCGATATCGAATTTCTTCATCCTCAACCCCATGATCCTGTCGGACAGGCCGAGCTGTGCGGCGGCTTTCGACATGTTTCCCTTGGTCCTTTTCAGGGCCTCGATGATCATCTCGTTTTCGATCGCGTCGAGCTTCTGCTGCAGGTCGCCGGTGTAGGGCGTGCCGCTCGATTCTGCCGTCTGGAGCGACGGCGGCAGGTGGTAACCGTGGATGACGTTGTCTTCGCTCAAAATCACGGCCCGCTCGATGCAGTTCTGCAGCTCCCTTACGTTGCCTGGCCAGTGGTAGCGCATCAGCATGTCGATGGAGGTGGTCGAAATCCTCCTGATCCCCTTGTGGTTGAGGGGGTTGAACTTCTCGACGAAGTAGTCCGCCAGCAGAAGGATGTCGGTTTTCCTCTCCCGAAGCGGGGGCACGGTGATCGGGAAGATGTTGAGGCGGTAGAAAAGATCTTCACGGAAGCTTCCTTCCCTGATCTGCTCTTCGAGGTTCCTGTTCGTGGCCGCAATGATTCTGACATCGGTCTTGATGGTTTTTGTGCCTCCAAGACGTTCGAACTCCTTCTCCTGGATAATTCTCAGCAGCTTCGCCTGTATTGAGAGGCTGAGTTCGCCGACCTCGTCCAGGAAGATCGTGCCCGTATTGGCGAGTTCGAAACGGCCCTGACGCAGTGCGGCAGCGCCGGTGAAGGCTCCTTTCTCGTGGCCGAACAGTTCGCTCTCGACGATGCTTTCCGGCAGGGCTGCGCAGTTGAACTTGATGAACGGCTTGCCGGCCCTCAGGCTCTTGAAGTGGATGGCATTGGCCACAAGCTCCTTGCCGACGCCGCTTTCGCCGAGTATCAGGGCGGTGGCGCTCGTTTTGGAGATCTTGTCGATCATCCTGAAAAGCGACATCATCGGCTTTGAGTTGCCTATGATGTTCGCCGGTCGTTCGATCTCCATGAACTCAACATCGTACTCCTCATCCAGGTGGGGGAATGACTTCGACGGTGACACACCGTGATGCTGGCGCGCAGGTTCTGACTCTTCCTCGGCGTCCAGCTGCTTCAGGCGGACAGCCTGCGAGATCATGGCCGCGATGATCGAGAGCAGGTCGACATAGTACTGGAGAATATCCTTGCGGGCCTCTTCAGCCTTGGCCTTTTTTGCGGTTCCGTCGACGGAGGGCGCCGAGATACGCCTGTCGGCGCTCAGGGTGCCGATGATTTCGGAACCGGCCTTGATGGGCACGCAGATGAAGCAGAGCTCCTCTTTTTTCTCCCTTGACCTCGATTTGGTGCGGTCGAGGAACAGCGGTTCTTCGTTGATGCGGGGTACGACCGCAGGCTTTCCCGTTTCGACCACCTGTCCGATGATGCCTTCACCAACCTTGTAGCGGCCACGCTGGCTCTGCTCATCGGTCAGGCCGAACGATTCGTTGATGACGATCTCGTCGGTTCCCCGGTTCAGGATGGTGACCATGCCCCGGAGCATGTTCATGTGCTCCGACAAGATGAAAAGCACCAGCCGAAGGACCTTGCTGATGTCCTCTTCGTTATTGACCGTCCGGCTTACTTCTGCAAGAAGGCTGATGCTGCTCTGTTCCTGTTCGTGTGATATGAGCATGAAGCTAGTGGATGATTAAGCGATTTTTATGATGCTGTTCGTAAATGGTGTCGATCTCCTCAGCCCGAAGTGCCCGTTTGCCACTGTCGGCCTGCCGCCTGATGACTTCAAGCAGTTCGAAGGCCTCCTCCCTTGAAACCGGGATTCCTCTTTTAAGGAAATGTTCCCGGATGGCTGCAGTGCCGGAGTGCTTGCCGATGACCATTTCGAACTCCCTTCTGCCGACCCGGGCAGGCAGGAACGGCTGGTAGGAGAGCGGGTTTTTCAGCAGTGCGGCGCAATGGATGCCGGATTCGTGCTGGAACGCCGAAAGACCCACAACAGGTTTCTGCTCCTGGATAGCCCGGCCTGAGGCTTTGGCTACTACATCGCACAGGTGCGCAAGGGTAGAAATATCGAGGCCTGTCCTGAAACGGCCCGAGAGTTCAAGGGCGACGGCCAGCTCCTCAAGGGCCGCATTTCCGGCCCGTTCGCCGAGGCCGGTCACCGAGACGCTGACAGCATCGAACCCGGCGTCGAGGGCCGTAAAGGCGTTGGCCGTTGCCATGCCGAGGTCGTTGTGGGCATGGAATTCGATCGGCAGGGCAGAACTTGAGCGCAACAGGCGTGCCATCTCCATTACAGAACCAGGGGTGGCGATGCCGACCGTATCGGCTACCCTGACCCTGTCTGCTCCGGCTTCAGTAGCGTCGACGATAAAGCGCTGCAGCATTTTCATGTCTGCCCGGGTAGCATCCTGGCCTCCGACGCTGACGAATCCGAACATCTCCCGGGCCTTTGCAACAAGCGTATGCAGCTGCTCCTGGACCCATGCGTACTCTTTATTCATCAGTTCGAGATAGAGGCTTGAGATCGGGAAGCTGATGTGCAGGGCCTCGGTACCGCACGATGCGGCATGTTCGATGTCGCCCATGTTGGCTCGTGCCCAGGAGGTGAGCCTTACCGGCAACCGCGTAGCCGAAATTTCCCTGATAACCTCCCGCTCCGCCATGCTGATGGCGGGATAACCTACCTCGATCTCATCTACCCCCGTTTCGGCCAGGAGCCGGGCGATCCTTTTTTTTTCCGAAGGGCTGAATACCACGCCGGGGGCCTGCTCCCCGTCTCTCAGGGTCGTATCGATGATCCACGGCCTGGGTGTCGCTTCAGGTTTGGCGTTGGTCGTTTCAGGCATTCGTCTTGATTATCTTGGTCACTCTGTCGTGTCTATCTTATTATTAAGGTAAATATAAGACAATTCCTAAAATAATTAGGGACAAATTGGTAGTAATGATAAAATATTAGACATAATTGTAGCATATCTTTAGCTGGAGCTGCCGGGGCAGGGGTGTCCTATCGGGTGGAAATCGCAACAGGTGATGATGCAGGCGCGCTTTATGGATCGGGAATGGCGATGAATGGCAACTCCCGGTAAAGCCCGGCAGAATCGAGGCCGTAGCCGACGACAAAGAGGTCGGGGATCGTGAACCCTGTGTAGTCCGCTTCGACAGGAATCTTTCTTGCCGAAGGTTTGTCGAGCAGGGTGCAGATTTTCAATGATGCCGGCCTCAGCCGCTGCAGTTCATCGAGGATGCGGGAAAGGGTAAGGCCGGTGTCGATAATATCTTCGACCAGCAGCACGCGCCGTGCTTCAAGGTCGAGGTCGTGATTGAGCGTTACCATGCCGGATGAGCTTCGAAGGAGGCCGTAGCTCGAAGCACGGATGAATTCGAGGCGGCAGGGAACGGTGATCTGCCGGACAAGATCGGCAGTGAAGATGAACGCCCCGTTCAGTACGCAGACCACCGTCAGTTCGGTCGCGTCGGCATGGTCGTCGGAAACAGCTTGCCCCATCTCTTTCACGCGGGCAGTAATCTGTTCAGCGGAGATGTATTCCGAAGGTAGCCCGGTTGCCATATCGCATTATCCTGTCAGTAGGCCGTGAGTGAGTGTTTCGTTTACTCAAGGTATCGATTTTAAAGGGCATGAGGAAGCTCTCCGGCATCGTTATCGGGGCGATGATGGGCTTGATCGGTACGATTCTTATCTTTCAATGCAGTGGTTATCGACACTCAATCGAACCCGGAGGCAAATATGAACTATCCAGGCAGGATCATAAAGAAAGGAGATCAGGACGTCCAGGTGGTCAGGGCGATCAAGGCCCAGCTCAACATCATGCTCTGCAGCGCAGGAGATATAGCGTTGAGGCTTGATCCCGACAACCCGGCATTTGGCGACAGGATGGCCCTTACCATCAAATTGTTCCAGGCCCGCCATGTGGACAGCGAAGGCAGGCCGCTCAAGCAGGACGGCCAGGTAGGCTCGCTCACCTGGGCGGCGCTGTTCGGCACCGGTTCGGTGGTCGTCAGCAACAGCACCGCTGACGGGTATCTGGCAGCTGTGCTCTCTACCGCTTCCGAAGAGGAGCGCAAGCAGGTTCGGGAGGTTCCCGTCAATTCAAACCGTGGCCCTGAAGTCGAGGCATACCTTCACCGGGTCGACGTTCCTCCGGGCAACTCATGGTGCTGCGCCTTCGTTTACTGGTGTTTCGACGAGGCTGCAAAGTCGAACGGACGCAGCAATCCGATGGTTAAAACCGCCGGGTGCCTCGACCACTGGAACCGCGCAAAGTCAGCAGGCATCGGCCTTGTCGGGAGCAAAGAGGCCGTGAACAGCCCCGACCTCGTACTGCCGGGCATGGTGTTCATCATGGACCATGGCGCGGGCAAGGGGCATACGGGGCTCGTCGAGCGGGTCGAAGGCGGGCTGATCACCACCATCGAAGGCAATACCGACGCCAGCAAGACGCGCGAAGGTGGAGGGGTCTACCGTCTCAAACGCAAAATCGTCGAAGTGAACAAGGGATTCATCGACTATTCGGGTGCGTAGCCATCAATGAAGCTGATTGTGGATATTTCCGGAACCTAACGGCAGGCAAGCAGGGTTAGAGTTATATGTAGTGTACATTTCGATTGAACAAGAGGGCTCCGGTTGTTGTTTATGCCATGTGACCTTGCATTTCCCGGGTGGAGGGTGACCAATGAGGCCTGTAATTTCAATACTTGCAGTCAACACGGGCTCGTCGAGCATAAAGTTTTCGCTTTATGAAAGCGGAGATGCCGAAGAACTTGTTTTTTCCGGTTCGCTTACCCGGATCGGCATGAAGACCGGCAGGTTTTCGGTTACGGACCATGAAGGGAACTTCATCGATTGCGAGAAGGTGCAGGCAGCCGACCATCAGGCGGCCTGCAGTCATGTTTTCTCCTGGGTCCAGGCCCACGGCCACGGCATACCTGATGCGATCGGGCACCGGATCGTACATGGAGGTCCGAGGCACACCTCTCCTGAAAAAGTTACCCCTGAGCTGCTTGCCTCAATAGAGGAGCTGACCCCTTATGCCCCCGAACATCTTCCCCAGGCCCTGAAGGCCATCCGCCATGCGGCTGTCAAGTTTCCCGGCGTGCTGCAGGTTGCCTGCTTCGATACGGCTTTCCACAGCACCATGCCGCCCGTCGCAAAGATCTATCCGATTCCCGCATCCTACAGGAATGACGGGGTGCAGCGCTACGGTTTTCACGGTCTTTCCTATGAGTACATTCTCGGTGAACTGGTCGCCCGGCGGGAAAACGTTGCCCGGAAAGGCAGGCTCATATTTGCCCATCTCGGCCACGGGGCGAGCATGGCTGCGCTGCGGGACGGAAAAAGTGTAGAGACAACCATGGGCTTCTCCCCGGCAGGCGGCCTGGTGATGGGCACCCGGACGGGAGATCTCGATCCGGGGGTCATCCTTTTTCTCCTGCAGCAGGGCAAGCTTTCGCCCGGCGAGTTGAGGGATATGGTCAACAGGCAGTCCGGCCTGCTTGCAGTTTCCGGTTTGAGCGACGACATGCGGGACCTGCTGGATGCCGAAAAGCGAAATGAGGCGGCCCATGCTGCCATCGAGCTGTTCTGCTACCATGCGCGCAAGCAGATAGGTGCCCTGTCGGCGGTGCTTGGCGGGCTCGACATGCTGGTTTTCACTGGGGGAATCGGAGAGCAGGCCTCCGAAATACGCAGTCGCATCTGCTCGGGGCTGGAGTTTCTCGGCATAAGGATCGATTCCCTGAAAAACAGCGGAAACCTTGAGGTTATTTCCCCTGATTCAGCCCCGGTGAGCGTCAGGGTCATGAAAACCAACGAAGAGTTGATGATCATACGTCAGACAAGGAGGGTTGTAGAGGCGGATTGATGTTACTGATCCTGCCATTTGATTGCTTGCGGGCAGTGTGAATACGAACCGATTGAAACAAACAGATCAACATAAGGAACCGATGAACAGGACACCGCTATCTCCGACCGAACTTGAACGGATCAACGCATACTGGCGGGCTGCCAATTATTTGTCTGTTGGCCAGATCTACCTGATGGACAACCCGCTCCTGAAGCAACCGCTGTCGAAAGAGCAGGTCAAGCCGCGACTGCTCGGCCACTGGGGCACGACGCCGGGCCTTAATTTCATTTATGCCCACCTGAACCGCATCATCAAGGCACGCGACCTGAACATCGTCTACATTGCCGGACCCGGCCACGGCGGCCCGGCGCTCGTGGCCAATGTATGGCTTGAGGGAACCTACAGCGAATATTATCCGGAGATATCGTTCGACGAAGCAGGCATGAAGCGGTTGTTCCGGCAGTTTTCGTTTCCCGGAGGCATTCCGAGCCACGTCGCTCCCGAGACTCCCGGCTCGATACACGAGGGGGGGGAACTCGGTTACTCCATCTCTCACGCTTTCGGAGCGGTGTTCGACAACCCGGATTTGATCACGGCCTGCGTTATCGGGGACGGCGAGGCTGAGACGGGACCGCTGGCCACGGCATGGCACAGCAACAAGTTCCTGAACCCGAGGCGTGACGGTGCGGTGTTGCCGATATTGCATCTCAACGGATACAAGATCGCCAACCCGGCCATTCTGGCCCGTATTTCGCATAATGAGCTCGAAAGCCTCATGATCGGATATGGATATAAACCCTTTTTCGTGGAGGGCGATGATCCGGAAACAATGCACCAGGCGATGGCTGCAACCTTCGATTGCTGTTTCGACGAGATCGCAGAGATCCAGCGACGGGCGAGGCAGGAGGGGGTGACCGAACGGCCACGGTGGCCGATGATCATTCTGCGTTCCCCCAAAGGGTGGACCGGCCCGAAGATGGTGGACGGCAAAGCGGCCGAAGGGAGTTGGCGCTCCCACCAGGTTCCGTTCAGCGAAGTTCGGGAGAACCCGGAGCACCTCAAACTGCTCGAATCATGGATGCAAAGCTACCGTGCCGAGGAGCTGTTCACCCCGGAGGGCATCCTTCTGCCTGAACTGCAGGCGCTGGCTCCAAAGGGCAGGAAGCGCATGGGCGACAATCCGCACGCAAACGGAGGCCTGCTCCTGAAAGAGCTTCATCTGCCCGATTTTAGAGACTATGCCCTTGAGGTGCCGTCGCCCGGTTCGATAAAGGCAGAAGCTCCAAAGCCGATGGCCAGGTTTCTTCGCGATGTGATGAAGCTTAATGAACAATCGGCCAATTTCCGGGTGTTCGGCCCGGACGAGACCGCTTCGAACCGGCTCGGGGAGCTTTTCGAGGAGACCGAACGGACATGGATGGCTGATCGTTTGCCGGGTGATGACCACCTCTCTGTCGATGGCCGGGTGATGGAGATCCTGTCGGAACACACCTGCCAGGGGTGGCTTGAAGGGTACCTCCTGACCGGTCGCCACGGCTTCTTCTCCTGCTATGAAGCATTTATCCATATCATCGATTCGATGTTCAACCAGCACGCCAAGTGGTTGAAGCTGACCGACAGCGAAATACCCTGGCGGCGCCCGATTGCCTCCCTGAACTACTTTCTGACATCGCATGTCTGGAGGCAGGACCACAACGGATTTTCGCACCAGGACCCCGGTTTTATCGATCATGTGGTGAACAAGAAGGCGGATGTGATTCGCGTTTACCTGCCGCCGGACGCCAACACGCTGCTCTCGGTCACGGACCACTGCCTGCGGTCGCGCAACTACGTCAACGTGATCGTGGCCGGCAAGCAGCCTGAGTGGCAGTGGCTCGACATGGAGTCCGCGGTACGGCACTGCACCAGCGGCATCGGCATATGGGAGTGGGCTTCGAGCGATGCCGGGGACGGTGACCCCGATGTGGTCATGGCCTGCGCAGGGGACGTGCCGACGCTTGAAACGCTTGCCGCCGTAGACATTTTGCGAACCCAGGTGCCGGACCTGAAAGTCAGGGTCATCAACGTGGTGGATCTCATGACCCTGCAACCGCAGGAGGAGCATCCCCATGGCCTCAGCGATCGTGATTTCGACGACATGTTCACGACCGACAGGCCGATCATCTTCGCCTATCACGGTTATCCGTGGCTGATCCACCGCCTGACCTACAGGCGTACCAACCACGGCAACCTCCATGTTCGCGGATACAAGGAGGAGGGCACCACGACCACACCGTTCGACATGGTGGTGATGAACGACCTCGACCGGTTCCACCTGGTGGCCGACGTGGTCAACCGCGTACCCCGGTTGCGTCACAAGGCGGCCTACGTGAAACAGTACGTGCGCGACCGGTTGATCGAACACCGGGAGTATATCAGGCAGAATGGTGAGGATATGCCGGAGATCCGCGATTGGCGCTGGACGCCTTCGAATTCAGCTGGCGGGAAGTGATGGTGAAATGCCGTAAGAGCCAGGGTTCAACCTGGCTCTTACGGGCTAAAGATAAGGATGCTTCATCTGGTCAGGGGCGGGAACTGGACGAGGATCTTGTTGACGATTTCGTCGATCTCCCTGTGCATGTCGGCAGTTGAATTGTAATCCCTGACGATTCCCCTGCCTACGCCGCGCCAGGCCAGGTCGTCAATTTTTGTGTCGATGACGTCGATGATCAGGGTGCCCTCTTCATAATAGGTCAGGCGCGGGTAGGGACCGTATGGGTCGTAATAAAACGCGCTGTAGGCTCTGCCATGCCTTCCACGGTAATAGCCGCTATGATAGGCGAATCCGACTGTCGGAGGAGCAGCCATTACCCTCTCCCTGATGCCGGCATGGATGGACATGGTAAAATCGACAGGGCCGTTCTCTTTCAGGACAAACCCTTTTGCCGCAAGTTCACGATCCACGGCTTTCCGGATGTGCTTGTAGATCAACGGGTTTTTCGCCAGCAGGTCGTCGCTGATCTTTGCCCCACCCTCTGTCGACCAGCGGTAGCTCTTGTAGCTGCCGAAAGGAATGGTGTTGTCGTAGTCGCTGACTACCGAATAGGTCGAACACCCTGCAAGCATCAGCAGTGTGACCATTGAAAATAGCCATGATCTGATTCGCATGATTCTTGTCTCCCGGAGTTTGATTCGCTGCCATTGCCCAATATTCTGTTCCGTATTCATCTCCTGTGATATTTTGACGTCAAAGAGGGTAAATTCATGCGGACGGGCTCCCTTATCCAACAGGTTTCCGCAAGAAAACGGCTGTGCAGGACGTCAAACCATAAGGTGCAAAATGTTTCGGACAAGAGTATGATGTTGATAATAATTCTGTTTGATAGAATCATAAGGGATCGTGGATATGGAAAACGCAGGGAAATTATATTTCGTCGGCGATGTGGTCAACGGGCGCTACCAGGAACCGTTCAACAGCTATGAGGATGCTTTGGAGCGCTATTACGACGATATCGCAGAGAATCTGATAGTTGAGACCGAGCGGGACAGATCGGGCACGAGCGGAGCGCTTCCCGCCCGGACACAGAATGACATATTGAGCGAACTTGCTAAATTTTATTTCATCATGGTGGTCGATTTCGATCATGACGGGGAGGAGCTGTCGGGCAAAGTCCTGCTGGGCGAAGGTGCCGAGTGACCGGAAGCCTCTCCTTTTCCCCCATAATTCATCACTCAGCATTCATCATTCGGCTCATCATTCAGCATTCATCATTCATAATTTATCGGTGGCCCCCAACCGGGTCGGCTTGTTGTATCCCACGACACTCTTTCATGAAAAAAAACCGTAACAGAGGCAGGCAGGGCAAGCCACTTGCGCGCCCGGTCAGGTTGAAAACCGCAAAGCTGCTGGACAGCCGCATCAAAACCATAGGCCAGCCGCCCGGATCGCTGATACCTATCGGCAGGCAGCAGATCGAGCGGACGCAAATAACGTTGATCGCCTTCGATGAATCGCAGGTGGTTACCAGGCAGTTCGACGACCTGGATGAATACCTCTCGTTTAAGGAGAAATACCGGGTTGTTTGGGTCGATATCTGCGGCCTTCACGACCCCTTGCTCATCGAGCAGGTCGGTCAGGTTTTCGGGATCGACACCCTGACGCTCGAGGATGTCCTGCACACCGGCCAGCGGGCGAAGGTTGAGGATTTCGAGCAATACCTCTACATCGTCCTGCAGATGCTCGAATACTCTCAGGCTGAAGGGGGTATATCGAGGGAGCAGCTAAGCATCGTAATCGGCAAGGACTATGTCGTGACCTTCCAGGAAAAGCCGGGGGACATGTTCGGCTACGTCCGGCAGCGGATCGCCAACGCTGGCTCAAAGGTCAGGAAGCTTGGGGCGGATTACCTTGCCTATACGCTTATCGACGCCGTTGTCGACCACTACCTGACGATTCTCGAAGAGGTTGAAAACACCATCGACCAGCTGGAATCAGCCCTGCTTGAGAACTACAGCCGTGAGACCTTCGAGTCAATCTACTCACTCAAGCGTGAACTGATTATCCTGCGCAAATCGGTCTGGCCTCTCCGTGAAGCTATCGGATGCGTTACCCGTGACGATATTCAGGTCATTGGCGACAGTGTTGATCCCTACTACCGCGACATATACGACCACATCATCCTCGTCATCGACACGGTCGAGGTGTTCCGTGACATTGTGACCGGAATGCAGGAGACCTACCTGGCGTCGGTCAACAACCGGATGAACGAAGTGATGAAATTCCTGACCATGATAGCCACGATCTTCATGCCTCTGTCCTTCATCGCGGGATTGTACGGCATGAATTTCCACTACATGCCGGAACTTGGGTGGCGATGGGGTTATTATGCTGTTCTTGGCGTAATGTTTCTTATTTTCGGCGGAATGGTGTTGTTCTACAGGTCGAGGAAGTGGTATTGAGAGCTTGTGGCCCACCCTTGTGCCAACCAGATTTTAATTTCATTGCATGTCGACCGAAGCAACACGCGCCCGCATGGCCTTTGCAGCCAGGTTATTGCTCTTTGCTGCGACCATCTTCATGATTTACGAAGCAACGATCACGCATCCTGTTGAGGTGTCGGTCAACCATGGCGACAAACTGCTTCATGCCCTTGCGTTCTTTGCGCTTGCATTTCTCTCGGATTTCGCCTTTCCCGCCAGGGGGCATGTAACCCGCGATCTGTTTTTACTGATGCTTTTCGGGGTTTTCATTGAAGTTGTTCAATCCTTCCTGCCCTGGCGCAGCGCCGATTTCCTGGATTTCCTTGCTGACTGCTTTGGTATTGCGGCATACAGGTTTCTTATGCCGATTTTTCATAAAATTCCCTTGATTCGGGAACGATGGGTTGAGTGAACGCAGTTGGCGGCTAACATCTGACGATGGTTCATCATGGGTATCGAACGTGTTGTATGCGATTTCACAAAGAGTTGTCTCTCCTGGCGAAGTGTGGACGACATCGTCATGGGCGGTCTCTCCAGAAGCGATATGCGGGTGGACCAATCCGGCAGGGCAATCTTTTCCGGCGTGGTTTCGCTTGAGCGGAACGGGGGGTTCGCATCGGTGCGCTCTGTCCCTGATCATCACGATTATGCGGATTGCAACTGCTTCACTCTCCGGGTCTGTGGCGACGGCCGGAGATACAGCTTAAGGGTCAGGAACGATGAGCGTTTCGATGGCCTGGTCTACAGTTCGGAGTTCGGTACCATCGAGGGGCAGTGGATGGAGATCAAACTCCCTTTTTCAGGTTTCAGCCCGCTGTTCAGGGGGCTGGTCGTGGCCGGGGCGCCTCCGATGGACCCCGGAAACGTGGCCCAGATCGGAGTGCTGATCTCCTCGAAGCAGGAGGGGCCGTTCTGCCTTCAGATCGATTGGATCAAGGCCATGGGGTGAGATCCCGCTCCTTTTTCAGAGCCTGACGGCGATGCCGCGTTCGCGCAGGTACTCCTTGGCCTCGCGGATGGAGTGTTGGCGGAAATGGAAGATCGAGGCTGCAAGGGCGGCGTCGGCATGGCCTTCGGTGAACCCTTTGTAAAGGTGTTCGAGGTTTCCGGCACCGCCGGACGCAATGACCGGGATATGTACCGAAGTCGAAATCGTGCTGAGGATTTCGTTGTCGTACCCCTCTTTGGTTCCGTCGCGGTCCATGCTGGTCAACAGGATCTCCCCGGCCCCAAGCTCCTGCACCCGCAATGCCCACTCAAGCGCATCGATGCCTGTCGGCTTTTTTCCTGAATGGGTATGGACGATGTACTGGCCGTCGACCTTTTTCACGTCGATTGCCACGACGACCGCCTGTGACCCGAATTTTTCTGCAATCCGGGAGATCAGCTCAGGCTCGCTGACGGCTGCGGTGTTGACCGAGACCTTGTCTGCGCCGTGAAGGAACGCATCCCGTGCCCGTTCGACCGAACTGATGCCGCCTCCTACCGTGAGCGGAATAAAAACTTCGCCTGAAACTTTCAGCACCTCTTCAAGCGTTGTCCTTCGAGATTCGATTGATGCCGATATGTCGAGGAAGACGAGCTCGTCAGCCATCTCACCGTTGTAGAACTTAGCCTGCTCGAGAATCGAGCCGGCATCCCTCAGGCCTTCGAAATTGATTCCTTTGACAACCCGTCCATCGCGGACGTCAAGGCATGGTATGATTCTTTTGGCTAACATCTTGTTACGGTGTTTGATAGACGGAACCCTTTATCGAAGGGAGCGGTTCCGATCTTTTGAGATCTCTGAACTTAGAGTCTGCATCAATATATTTAAACTATTATATTAAGCCACATTCAAAGCAGCTACGAGAAATGGAGGATATATTATGAAATTTCCTGTTTGCGATTATGCGGAATCGGAAGAAGGTTTCTATTCGCAGTGTGCCAGCTGTCCCATAGAGGCCAGGAATCCAGGGTGTGCCCTGGAAGAGCTTGAGGATGGTACTTATCACTTTACCGGCCATACTCCGCATGGCGGCGTGAAGGCGATTTTTTATTTCAAGAACGACGACGGCGTGCAGGTGTTCAAGCGTGAAGCTGTACATGTCGAAATTCATGAACTTGATGAACTCGGCCACCTTGTCGCAATTCTTTACGGCATGGTTGATCCCGAAGGCATGATCTACCTGAAAAAGTCGGATAGCGGCAACTGAGCCGTTGCCGACAGGCCCAACATCCACCAAGGCAATCATACGATGTTCGATATCCACAACAGCATGACCGATCACCGGGACATGAGGGACCTGACCATCATCGGCGGGGGTCCTACAGGCATATTTGCGGCGTTCCAGTGCGGCATGAACAATATTACCTGCCGTATCATCGAGAGCATGTCACAGCTCGGCGGGCAGCTTGCGGCCCTTTACCCGGAAAAGCATATCTACGATGTGGCCGGATTTCCGGAAGTTCCGGCAATCAGCCTTGTCGAGAGCCTCTGGAAACAGGCCGAGCGTTACAATCCTGATGTCGTGCTTGGTGAAACCGTAACCAGGTACACCAAGCTTGAGGACGGCACCTTTGAAACCGAAACGAACACCGGCACCGTTTACCGCTCCCGTGCACTGCTCATCGCGGCCGGCCTCGGCGCATTCGAACCCCGCACCCTTCCCCAGCTCGGCGACATCAGCCATCTTGTAGGCGGGTCGGTGTTCTATGCCGTCAGGTCGATCAACGATTTCAAGGACAGGAACGTCGTGATCGTCGGCGGCGGCGATTCTGCGCTCGACTGGACGGTCGGGCTCCTGAAGACGGCGGCGTCGGTGACGCTGGTGCATCGGGGCCATGAGTTCCAGGGTCACGGCAAGACTGCCCATGAGGTGTTCGAGGCAAAGGAGGCAGGCAGGATTGCTGTCCATCTCGATACCGAGGTCAGGAGGATCGATGTTGTGGAAGGCGAGCTGACGCGCCTGCATCTGCGTGCCCGCAGCGGCAAAGAGACCTCGGTCGATGCCGAGCGGCTCCTTATCCTGATCGGGTTCAAATCGAACCTTGGCCCCCTGGCCGGTTGGGATCTCGAACTTTGCGACAACGCGCTTGTGGTCGACACCCATATGAAGACATCGGTCGACGGCCTCTACGCCGCCGGCGATATCGCCCATTACCCCGGAAAGCTGAAGATCATCCAGACCGGCCTGAGCGAAGCCACCATGG
This sequence comes from Chlorobiaceae bacterium, assembly GCA_013334525.1. GTDB lineage: Bacteria > Bacteroidota > Chlorobiia > Chlorobiales > Chlorobiaceae > Chlorobaculum. The sequence goes on along the minus strand of JAAXXK010000002.1, from coordinate 39,569 downwards.
CCGTCCGCCACAGCCTCTCCTACATCAAGCCGGGCGAGAAGGTGCGCAACGTGTTCAGCAGCGTCAAGATGGGCAAAGAGAACAAGGCTACATAACAACCTATGTCCTCAACGCTCACCCCAAAACCATCCGCCGTCCAGGCCTGGATGCTGGCCATCCGGCCCAAAACCCTGCCTGCCGGGGCGGTTCCTGTCGTGCTGGCTTCTGCTCTTGCATTCGCCGACGGAGTGTTCAAGCCTCTGCCGGCATTGATTGCCCTGGTTTGCGCGCTCGGCATCCAGATCGCCACCAATTTCATCAACGAGATTTACGACTTCCGGAAAGGTGCCGATACCTCTGACCGTCTCGGACCGACAAGGACCGTTGCAGCCGGCATCATCAGCGAGAAGACCATGATCAGGGTTTCGGCCTCCCTTGCGGCCTCCGTTTTCCTGCTGGGCCTGTTCCTGGTCGCCATAGGCGGGTGGCCGATCCTGCTCGTCGGGATGCTCTCCCTGCTTTTCGCATGGGCCTATACCGGCGGGCCGTTTCCCATTGCCTATTCGGGTCTGGGTGACGTGTTCGTTTTCATCTTTTTCGGCCTGGTCGCCGTGGGCGGCACCTATTTCGTGCAGTCCCTCACGCTTCCGTTGACGGTGCTCGTTGCAGCGGCAGCTCCCGGGGCCCTGTCGGTCAATATCCTTCTGGTCAACAACATCCGCGACATCGAGACTGACAGGAAAGTCGGCAAGATGACGCTTCCTGCCCGTATCGGCGCGCCTGCCGCCCGCAGGATCTATGTTTTCCTGACCGTTCTTGCCTATCTCGTGCCGTTGTACATGGTTGGCATCGGTTACTCCCTCTGGTGCCTCCTCTGCCTGCTCAGCATTCCGCTCGCTATCGGGATGGTGCAGGATCTTTACCGATCCGAGGGCCGGGAGCTCAACAAGGTGCTTGCCGGCACAGGAAAAGTGCTCACCGTTCACGGAGCCCTTTTTTCTGCAGGACTTACCATCCAACACATCTTTTAGCCTCCATGACCCCGGAACAACTCCGTATAGCGCTTGTGCAGACGACCTGCCGGCAGAACCCGGCTGAAAACCTTGACGCGGCGATGCTGCGCATCAGGGAAGCCGCCGCTGGTGGAGCGCGTATCATCTGCCTTCAGGAGCTTTTCAATACCCTCTACTTCTGCCAGGCAGAGGAGTATGGCCCGTTCAGTTATGCCGAACCGATTCCCGGCCCGACTACGGCAACGCTCCAGGAGCTTGCCGCTGAACTTGGCGTGGTCATTGTCGCATCGCTTTTCGAGGTAAGGGCAAAAGGGCTCTACCACAACACGGCGGCCGTGATCGATGCGGATGGCAGTTACCTCGGCAAGTACCGCAAGATGCATATACCGGACGATCCCGGTTTCTACGAAAAGTTCTATTTCACGCCGGGCGATCTCGGTTACAAGGTGTTCAAAACCCGCTATGCGACCATCGGCGTCCTCATCTGCTGGGACCAGTGGTACCCTGAAGCGGCCAGGTTGACCGCCCTGCAGGGAGCAGACATCCTTTTCTATCCTACGGCTATCGGCTGGGCCGCCTCCGAAGGTTCAGAAACGGTTCGGTCGAGCCAGAGGCAGGCATGGAAAACGATCCAGCTCAGCCACGCCGTTGCCAACGGGGTCTATGTTGCTGCGGCCAACCGTGCCGGCACCGAAGGCGAGCTTGAGTTCTGGGGCAACAGCTTCGTTTCCGATCCCTTCGGCCAGGTGGTCGCTGAAGCAGCCCATACCGGTGAACAGATACTTTATGCCGACTGCGATCTGTCGCGAATTGCGTTTTACCGGTCGCACTGGCCGTTCATGCGTGATCGCAGGATAGATTCATACGGCGATATTACCCGGCGCTGGATAGACGGGTGAGGATATAACGACGAGGAACCAATGACCATGAACCTGTTTGGATGCGTAATCCTGCTGACCCTGCTGGCGACTTTCCTCGTGCGCCTTGTGGCAGATATCCTCAATCTTCGCGCCGCATCACCGGTCATTCCCGAGAGCTTTCGCGATGTTTATGAAGTTGATGCCTATCGACAGTCGCAGGAGTACCTGAAAGCCAATACCCATTTTTCGCAGGCCAGCTCTTCGATCGACCTTTTGCTGCTTCTTGTGTTCTGGTTCACAGGCAGCTTCAACAGCCTTGACCAGTTCGTCAGGGGATTGGGTTTTGGCCCGGTAGCCACGGGCGTGCTGTTCACCGGAGCGCTGCTGCTGCTTCAGGGGGTTATCGGACTACCCTTCAGCATTTACAGGACCTTTGTCCAGGAAGAGCGTTTCGGATTCAATAAAACCACGCCAAAGACCTTTATCGCTGACCTTGTCAAAACACTCCTGCTCCTTGTAGCGATAGGTGGTCCGGTCGCGGCCCTGGTGTTCTGGTTTTTCGAGTACACCGGCCCGAAAGCATGGCTATGGGCATGGGGTGGGATGGTCTCCTTCAGCCTGATTCTGCAATACGTGGCTCCCACCTGGATCATGCCGCTGTTCAACAAGTTTGTACCCCTCGAAGATGGGCAGCTCAGGCGAGCCATTATTCAGTATGCTGCCGATGTCCGGTTTCCCCTTTCCGGCATCTATGTCATGGACGGCTCGAAACGCTCGGCGAAGGCCAACGCATTCTTTACCGGTTTTGGAAAGAACAAGCGCATCGCGCTGTTCGATACCCTTATCCGCAACCACTCGACTGAAGAACTGGTCGCGGTGCTTGCCCACGAGATCGGCCATTTCAAGAAAAAGCATATCCTCATGTCCATGGCGCTGAGCATGATGAACCTTGGCCTGGTCTTGTACCTGCTTTCGCAGTTCATGAACAACCGGATGCTGTTCGATGCGTTTTACATGCAACAGACCTCGGTCTATGCCAGCCTGGTCTTTTTCATGCTGCTTTACACTCCGGCGGAGTTCATCCTCTCCATACTCATGCAGATGCTATCGAGAAAGAACGAGTACGAGGCGGACAGGTTCGCCGTAACCACATACAGTCACGGCAGGATGCTCTCTGCGGCATTGAAGAAGCTTTCGAGGCAGAACCTTTCGAACCTGACTCCGCACCCCTTCAACGTGTTCCTTAACTACTCCCATCCCCCGGTGCTGCAACGCGTCAGGCGGATCGAGGATGCGGCTGGTAAATAACCCCATTTCCCCCAGACTCCGACCAAGGAAGGATTTAGCGATGACCGACCCAAGATATGTCATGCCGCCCGAATGGGCACCCCACAGCTCCACCTGGCTTTCATGGCCGCACAAGCTCGAATCGTGGCCGGGTAAATTCGAACCCGTTCCGGCAGTGTTCGCAGAACTGGCTTACCAGCTGAGCCGATCCGAGACGGTCAACATCAACGTGATTGACGATGCCATGGAGCAGCAGGCGCGCAGGCTCCTGGAACAGAAGGATCCCGAAGGCCGGTTCTCAAGCCGGATCGTGTTCCACCGCATCGTCACCAACGATGCCTGGTGCCGTGACCACGGCCCGAATTATGTCTATAGGGAGCAGGATGGGCGTCGCGACAAGGTGATCATCGACTGGGATTACAACGCATGGGGCGGCAAATACGAGCCTTATGACGACGACGATGCCGTGCCGGCAAGGGTCGCCGCCATACAGGGCCTTCCGATGATCTCGACAGGCATGGTGCTCGAAGGCGGGGCGATCGACGTGAACGGAAAGGGGCTGCTGCTGACCACCGAAGCGTGCCTGCTCAACCCCAACAGGAACCCATCCATGAGCCGGCAGGAGATCGAAGCCCAGCTCGCCCGGTACCTGGGCATCGAAAAGGTGCTTTGGCTCGGCGACGGCATCGTCGGCGACGATACCGACGGGCATGTCGACGATATGGCGCGCTTCGTCAACGAAACGACCGTCGTCATCACCGTCGAAGAGGACCCGGAGGACGAGAACTACCATCTGCTCCAGGAGAACTACCGCCTGCTCCAGGGCTTTACCGACCTGGAAGGCAAGCCGCTCAATGTGGTCAAGCTGCCCATGCCCGAACCGGTCTATTACGACGGAGAGCGCCTTCCGGCGAGCTACGCCAACTTCTATATCGCAAATTCCGTGGTGCTTGTGCCCACCTACCGATGCCCGCGCGACAGTCAGGCCATCGCCATACTGCAGGAGTGCTTTGACGGCAGGGAGGTGATCGGAATCGATTGCGGTGACCTTATCTGGGGCCTCGGCGCCATTCACTGCGTCACCCACGAAGAGCCGGCCCCCTGAATCCTGAAAACCGTACTGCCTTGTCTGGGTCAGTTATTCAGGGAATTGGAGAAACGGAAACAGCCCGGCAGATGAAAGTCGGCCGGGCTGTTTCCGTTGAACGATACGCCTATCGGATAAGGGATAGCGACAGAAAATGAATTGCAGAAATCGTTGACCGATCTTTTCCTGCGCTGTATTATCCGGTTTGAGGGCAGGGTTAGTTACAATGTCTGTTCGATGGAATCTGCTGTTACTGCCATTACTGCGCGAGCCCAGGCGAATTTTGCTTTGGTCAGGTCAAAATCGGGACCGGAGTTTTCGATGCCGGCCGTGCCTTTAATCAGGAAGCCTGTGCCGGGTCCCATGTTTCCGGTGACTTTGCGGCTTCCCAACGTAATCAATACCTGGTTGTTGAATGCGATGTTCGCTTCTGTCCGATGCATATAGCCGACAGGAATCAGTATCCGTCCGTCATCGGAAATTCGTACATAACTGTTCCAGGTATTGACCATGTGCGGTCCATCCTGCCCCAATGTTGCTATGGCAACCACTCCGTCGTGCGTCAATACTTCCCTCATTTTTTCCGGAATCATCTCTCTATCCCCCTTGTGTTTTATATGATTCAAACCTGCTGATTCGCTGCAACCAGTTTAAGTTTTTTTTTCGATAAGACTGCGGATGTCGTTTCCTGAATCGTCCTGAACAGGATTCGCTTCAAACGGATGCGATTTTATGCAAACTCCTGATGTCTCTCAACGGCGGGGCACCGAACTGGCGGCTGTATTCACGGCTGAATTGTGACGGGCTTTCGTAGCCTACACGAAGCGCGGCTGTGGCTGCATCTTCGTGCTCGGTGAGCATCAACCTTCTTGCTTCCTGCAGGCGCAGCCACTTCTGGAACTGCAGTGGACTCATGGCAGTCAACGAACGAAAGTGGTGATGCAGGCTTGAGGTGCTCATGCTGGCGTATGACGCAAGGTCATTAACCCGCAGAGGTTGGGTGAAATTGTTCTTCAGCCACTCTATTGCCCGTGCAATCTGGTGGCTTTGGCTGCCCGCTTCCACGATCTGTCTCAGACGTAATCCCTGATCGCCTACGAGCAGGCGGTAAAAGATTTCCCTCTCGATGAGTGGTGCAAGGATCGGGATGTCATCGGGCTCGTCAAGAAGATCCATCAACCGCAGGAAAGCGTTGAGCAACGGCGCTGAAACCTCTCCGACCGCCATTCCCCGGTGAGCTTGCCTGCTCCCGGGTGAAGGAAGGCTGTCATCCATCATCAGTTCTGCAATAGCCTGGTGGTTGAGGCTCAACTTCAGGCCAAGGTATGGCCGTTCTGTGCTGGCTTCGATAACCTGAGCCACGACCGGCAGGCCAACGGAGGTTACCAGGAAATGGTTAGCGTCATAAACGTAGACCTCTTCCCCGAGGAGAACCCGCTTTGCACCCTGGGCGATCAGGCAAATGCTCGGTTCGTGAATATAGCTTATGGGCTCGGAAGGGGCATCCCTCCTGAATAGTGAAAGTGTCGGGATTGCGGAGGATGATTGATTGTCCTGTTCTGTCCAACGGGCAATCTTATTTGCCAATGCATGGTGGATAATGCCTGTTCGAATGTTTTTCTGCATCTCATCTATCTCCATTCATGCATTTACTTTATTCCTGTCTTTTCTTCTTTAAACATACCTTTGCCGGGCCTTGTTAAAAAATAAATGTCGATAAATCTGGACGATCAGGCAAGAATCAGGCAGGAATAGTATACCGGGAACGGTCTTCAGCCGGATATATTCATTGTAACCAGTTGTACGGTAACATAAACTTCAGGCGGTCTCCTGATGTTTATGTTACCGCGAACAAACAACAAGAACTTGTGGAGAAAGCAGATGATTATGAATGTACTTGGTTATGCGGCACACTTTTCCAAGGACGCTTTGGCTCCTTATCGATTTTTACGTCGCGAACCTCGCATTGACGATGTGGTTATCGAGATCCTATACTGCGGGGTATGCCACTCCGATCTGCACCAGGTCCGCAATGACTGGGGCGGAAGCAGTTATCCGATGGTGCCTGGTCATGAAATCGTCGGTCGCGTCATCAGCGTCGGCCAGGAGGTGACCCGTTTCAAGCAGGGTGATCATGTCGGCGTCGGTTGCATGGTCGACTCCTGCCGGCACTGTGGCCCCTGCGAAAACGGATTGGAGCAGTATTGTGAGGATCTACCGACATACACCTATAACTCCGTTGATCGACACGATCATATGCCGACCTTCGGCGGGTATAGCGAAAAAATCGTCGTGTCGGAAAAATTTGTCCTGAAAATCCCGAAAGGGCTCGACCTGAAGGGAGCTGCGCCACTGCTGTGCGCCGGGATTACCACCTGGTCTCCGTTGCGTCACTGGAGAGTCGGCAAGGGAAGCAGGGTCGCCGTTATCGGCCTTGGCGGACTCGGCCATATGGGGCTGAAACTCGCCAAAGCCATGGGAGCCGAGGTTACCCTGTTCACCCGTTCACCCGGCAAGGCGCAGGACGCGCGTCGTCTCGGTGCCGATAACGTTGTGGTCTCCACCGACGACAGGCAGATGAAAGCCGTAAAAGGCCGGTTCGAGCTTATTATCGATACGGTGCCCAATGTCCATGATCTCAATCCCTATCTTCCGACGCTGGCAATTGACGGGACTCTCGTACTTGTCGGGTACCTGGGTGACCTTGAGCCGATGCTGAACTCTGCTCCATTGATCATGGGTCGCAAATCGGTGGCCGGTTCCGTAATCGGCGGAATTGCCGAAACCCAGGAGATGCTCGATTTCTGCGGCGAGCATGGCATCGTTTCAGATATCGAGGTCATCAGGATCCAGGAGATCAATGCTGCCTATGAACGGATGCTGAAGAGTGATGTGAAATATCGTTTTGTGATCGACCTGGAGTCGTTGAGGAGCTGAGCCGCCATGTCGGGGCCTGAACGATTTCGCTGATAATTGAAAAAGAACATAATGAGGCGAGTCCATCGATGAACCTCGAAGGAGAACCATGCAGAAACGAAAACTTGGAAACAGCGGACTGGAAGTTTCGGCCCTCGGATTGGGCTGTATGGGCATGAGCTTTTCCTACGGTCCGCCACCGGACAGGAACGAGATGATCTCAGTGCTGCGGGCAGCCGTCGAACGCGGCATCACCTTTTTCGATACCGCAGAGGTGTATGGCCCGTTCACCAATGAGGAGCTCGTGGGTGAAGCGCTGTCACCCATTCGTGACCAGGTGGTGATCGCAACAAAGTTCGGCTTCAGACTCAAACCCGACGGGGCTCCCGGCTGGTTGGGGCTGGACAGTAGGCCCGAGCGGATCAGGCAAGTCGCCGAAGCCTCGCTCAAACGGCTGAAGATCGATGTGATCGATCTGTTCTACCAGCACCGTGTCGATCCGGAGGTGCCGATCGAAGAGGTGGCGGGAGCGGTCAGGGAGCTGATACAGGAAGGGAAGGTCAGGCACTTCGGGCTTTCAGAGGCAGGCGTGCAGACGATTCGGCGCGCACACGCCGTGCAGCCGGTCACTGCCGTCCAGAGCGAATACTCGCTGTGGTGGAGAACACCTGAACAGGAGCTGCTGCCTGCCCTTGAGGAGCTCGGCATTGGTTTCGTACCCTACAGCCCGCTGGGCAAGGGTTTCCTGACGGGAAAAATCGACGAAACCACGTCTTTCGACAGTACCGATTTTCGCAATCTCCTGCCCCGGTTTACCCCTGAGGCCAGGCATGCAAACCAGGCCATGGTCGACCTGCTTGGACGGATCGCGGAACGCAGGTATGCAACTCCGGCACAGATAGCCCTCGCGTGGCTGCTTGCACAGAAGCCATGGATTGTGCCGATCCCGGGCACAACCAAATTGTCTCGTCTTGAGGAGAATTCAGGGGCCGTCGATATCGAACTTACGGCAGCCGACCTGCGGGATATTGACATAGCAGCATCGAAGATCGAGGTGCTTGGCGACCGTTACCCGGAAGAGCTGATGAAGATGACCGGTCGCTGAGTGATGCCTGGTTGGTGATTGAAGAAGCTGGTTGCCCGGTGAACGGGGCGCGCTTACCATATGGGCCGTGGTCGGATATGCTGAGCGAATACCAATAAAAAAGCGGCATTTGCTGCCGCTTTTTTATGTGCGCCGGGTGAGTGAACCGGGCTATTTTTTCTCTATGTCGTTCAGGCGAGAAGCGATTCGAGCATCTTGCAGTTTTCGTCAACGATGGCTGCAGATTTCTGGAGGGCTTCGAGTTCTGAAGCTTCGAGGTCGATTTCGTAAATCTGTTCGACGCCGTTTTTGCCGAGCTTGACCGGTACACCCACGAACGTGCCGTTGATGCCATACTGGCCACTGAGGCCGACGGCGCAGGGGAGCACCCTTTTGCGGTCAAGGACGATCGACTCGATCATCTCGACGGCAGAAGAGGCGGGAGCGTAGAACGCAGAGCCCTGCTTGAGGAAGTTGACTATTTCAGCGCCGCCGTTCCTGGTGCGCTCGACGAGGCGTTCGATAGCTTCGGCAGACATGAGCTGTGAGATCGGGATGCCGGCAACCGTGGTGTATTTGACGACAGGCACCATGGCGTCGCCGTGGCCGCCGAGTACACAGGCGTTGATATCCTGCATCGAAACGTTGAGTTCCATGGCGATGAACGAGCGGAACCTTGCAGAATCGAGCACACCGGCCATGCCGATAACCCTCTCTTTGGGAAGACGGCTTCTGACACATGCCACATGGGTCATGATATCGAGCGGGTTGGAAACGACGATGATGATCGGATTTTTCGAGTAGGTCATGATCTGGTCGGTCACATCCTTGACGATGGAGGCGTTCTTCATGAGCAGATCCTCACGCGTCATGCCGGGCTTTCTCGGCAGACCGGCCGTGATCAACACGATGTCTGAATCGGCAGTGTCACGGTAGTCGTTGGTGCCGACAACCTGCGTGTCGAACAGTCCGACAGGACCGGTCTCGAACATGTCAAGCCCTTTCCCCTGGGGAATGCCTTCGACGACATCGAGCAGCACAAGATCCCTGGCAAACTGTTTCTCTGCAAGACGGAAAGCTGCGGTGGCTCCGACGTTGCCTGCGCCAATAACGGTGATTTTCATAATGCACTTATGGGTTTTAGTGTTTCTTGAATATCAAAAAGTGCGAAAAAAAAGCAAGCCGTCCTTTAATCGGGGTCGGCTTGCTTTAATATAAACGTAATGCATTTCTGGCCAAAGCTCAGGAGGGGATGATATCGACCTGCTTTTTGTTGTTCCGGCCGTTCCTGAACCTCACGGTGCCTTCAACAAGTGCAAAAATCGTATGGTCCCTGCCGATTCCGGCGTTGTCGCCCGGCTTGATGACCGTGCCCCTCTGACGAAGGATGATGGTTCCGGCATTAACCGTAGAACCTCCGGCAGCTTTGACGCCGAGGTATTTTGGATTGCTGTCGCGGCCGTTTTTGGTAGATCCGCCGCCTTTTTTATGAGCCATAAGAAATAAGAATTTGTTTTATGAATCCCTGTATTTAGATAGACAGCACTTCGACCTGGGTCATGTGCTGACGGTGCCCGTTCCTTCTCTGGAAACGTTTGCGGCGTTTTTTCCTGAACACGACGATCGTCTCGTCCCTTACGTGCTCAAGCACCTTCACCTTGACGGTTCCGGTCGGCTGCATGGAGGACTGTGCTCCATCGACACTCATGAGCGGCTTCAGCTCGATAACTTCGCCTGCCGCGGCATCCTGCCTGGGTACGAATAATTTGTCGCCCTGCTTTACCAGAAACTGTTTGTCGGATATCTCGATCAGCGCCTGCATCATAGTCAATATTTTAGTGATAAAGAGCTTGAATATAATTGATATTCTCTGATTTTCAAACCCTTACCTTTTTACTTTGAAAAAGATGCTGCCGGCAAGTTACCGCAGGAAAAAGGTTACGGCGAGCACAACGGCGAACATGCTGAAGGAGATGGTGAACAGCCGGTACCAGGATCGGTACTGCAATGCGTCGCAAGGGTAGGTGATCCGTTGTATCACCTTGACGATATAGCCCATGGTCAGGGCGATCTGCAGGACGAGCAGGACTATTTTCGTGAAGACCCACGGGCTCCATCCCTGGTAGAAGTGGGCGAGGAGAAGCCCGGAGAGGATGACCGAGATGACGGCCACGTCGGCAACCTTCGTTTCGAGCTTGATGAAGCGCATCAGCAGCACCCGGTACTCCTGGGCCTGCGATCCGTCACCGGTCAGGCCGGGTTCAAGGGTCTTGAGCAGGAAAAAAGAGGCGAATATGGTACCGAACCACGCGGCGAAGCCGGTGATGTGCACAAGTCGCAGTATCGCGTGAAATTCCATGGGTGTGGAGCGTTGGTTGAAACGGTCGGCAGCAGGCAGATTGAAGGAGACAAGATATCCTCTGGACGGCCGGTTGTCAAGTCCTGACCCATAGCTTTCCACAATGCTTGTTTTTTTATGCCTGCTGATATAGCTTGACTGTTCAGCTTGAAATCGATATCGCCGTAACCGTAACCCGACCAGCAAGATATGGCCACTGACGCCGAAGCTCGCAAACAAGAGGCGACACCAATGATGCGCCAGTATCTTGAGGTCAAGGATCGCTATCCCGATTACCTTCTGCTGTTCCGCGTCGGCGACTTCTACGAAACCTTCTACGACGACGCCATTTCGGTCTCCACCGCCCTGAACATCGTGCTTACCAAACGCTCAAGCGAAGTGCCGATGGCCGGTTTTCCGCACCACGCGAGCGAGGGGTACATTGCAAAGCTTGTCAGGAAAGGGTTCAAGGTTGCCGTCTGCGACCAGGTGGAGGATCCTGCTGAAGCCAAGGGGATCGTGCGCCGCGAGATCACCGATATCGTCACCCCCGGGATCACTTACAGCGACAAGATCCTTGATGATCGCCACAATAACTACCTCTGCGCGGTTGCCATGCTCAGGCGTGGAAGGCAATATGTCGCAGGCGTTGCCTATGTCGATGTCACCACCGGCGAGTTCAGGATGACCGAGATGGTGCAGCACGAGTTGAAGGATTTTCTGCAGTCCCTGCATCCGGCTGAAATTTTGATCTCTTCGCGGGAAAAGGAGCTCAGGGAGTCCCTCAAGAAAAGCCTTCATGCCGAAGCACTGTTTTCCGAACTCGAAGAGTGGATGTTCAGTGAGGAGCAGGCGACAAGGGTGCTGACCAGCCATTTCAAAACCCATTCGCTGAAAGGTTTCGGCATCGACGGTGCCGAAGCCGGGCGGATCGCGGCGGGGGTGATCCTCCAGTACCTCGAAGAGGCCCGGCAGGGAAGCCTGAAGTATCTGGCGCGCATCAGCATGGTCGAAAGCGGCGACAGCATGAGCCTCGATATCCAGACGCGCAGGAACCTCGAAATCATCTCGTCGATGCAGGACGGCACCCTGAACGGCAGCCTGCTTGAAGTGATCGACAAGACCAGGAATCCCATGGGTGCGCGCCTGCTGCGGCGCTGGCTGCTTCATCCGCTCACTAAACTCGAACCTGTCACCCTTCGGCACGACGCCGTCGAAGAGCTGCTCGAAAGTCCGCAGAACAGGGAAGAGATTCGCCGGTTGATCGGTGGCGTCATCGACCTTGAACGAGCCCTGTCGCGCATTGCGACCTTCAGGGCCATGCCGAGGGAGGTCCGTATGCTCGGCACCTCACTGGCGATCATCCCGCAGATCAGGGCTCTTCTTGTCGAGAGCAGTTCACCAAGGCTTCGCAGGCTCGCCGACGGGCTCGAAGAGCTGCCGGAGCTTGCCGGCGCGATCGAGCTGGCGCTGGATCCGGAAGCCACAGGCGCGGTGCGCGATGGAGGCTACATCAGGGCGGGCTACCATCAGGAGCTCGACGAATTGAGGGCGATCTCGTCAGGCGCACGTGACCGCCTGCTCGACATCCAGCAGGAGGAGCGCCGCAAGACCTCGATCTCGACCCTGAAGGTTCAGTACAACAAGGTGTTCGGCTACTATATCGAGGTCAGCAGGGCCAACAGCGACAAGGTTCCGGACTATTATGAGAAGAAGCAGACGCTGGTCAACGCCGAACGCTACACGATTCCAGCCCTCAAGGAGTACGAGGAGAAGATCCTGACGGCTGAGGAGAAGAGCCTGCTGCTCGAACACCGTCTGTTCCACGAGCTATGCGCCATGGCGGCGGACAGCGCCGCATCGATCCAGGGTAGCTCCGCGGCGCTTGCGGAACTCGATTGCCTGGCCTCTTTCGCATGGTGTGCAAACGAGTACCGTTACTGCCGGCCGGTGATGAACGAGAGCACTGAGCTTTCGGTCACCGGTGGGCGACATCCCGTGCTCGAACGCATCCTGGGTGCGGATGAGCCTTTTGTGGCCAACGACTGCAGGATCGGGCTGCGCCAGCAGCTGCTGATCATCACCGGCCCGAACATGGCCGGTAAAAGCTCCTTCCTCAGGCAGGCAGGGCTCATCGTACTGCTTGCGCAGGTCGGGAGCTTCGTGCCTGCCGACGAAGCCGAAATCGGCCTGGTTGACAGGATTTTCACGAGGGTCGGCGCTTCGGACAACATCACATCAGGCGAGAGCACCTTCCTTGTGGAGATGAACGAAGCGGCCAGCATCCTGAACAACGCAACATCAAGGAGCCTGCTGCTTCTCGACGAGATTGGCCGGGGCACCAGCACCTTCGACGGCATGTCGATCGCCTGGTCGATGAGCGAGTACATCCATGACAGGCTCCAGGCCCGGACCCTTTTTGCCACCCATTATCATGAACTTGCCGAGCTGGAAACGCGCCTCGAAAGAGTGGTCAACTTCAACGCCACCGTGGTCGAAACCGCCGACACGGTGATCTTCCTGCGCAAGATCGTGCGGGGAGCTTCGGACAACAGTTACGGTATCGAGGTCGCCAAGATGGCCGGCATGCCTTCGGAGGTTATCGTCCGGGCCAGGGAGCTCCTGGCCGGCATGGAAAAGCGTGAGATCGAAATACCCTTGCAACGTTCTGCCCCGTCCCTTCTCCAGACCAGGCAGATTTCACTGTTCGAGGAACAGGAGAGCCTGCTGCGCAAGGATCTCTCCGGAATCGACATCAACAGCCTCACGCCGCTCGATGCGCTTGTGGAGCTGAAGCGCCTGCAGGACATTGCGCTCGGAAAGTCGGTACGCTAAGCCCATGACAGACTCGTTAAAACCCCGTTCGGTACTGCTCATTTTCGTACAGGCTTCCAGTGGAGTGGACGGTGCGGCCCTGCTCGACGGAGCCGGCAAGGGACTCCTGTCACTTCTCAAGGACCGTGCCATGAGCAGCGTCATCAAACGGGCACAGTTCGCCATTCCACCGTTGTCGCTGATGATCCTCAGTTCGGTTAAGGTGGAGGGTGTCAGCCAGGAGATCTGCGACCTCAGGTTCGACCGCCTGCCCCTTGAAAGGCATTGGGACCTGGTCGGTATCAGCGTCCAGACCGGCGCGGTTCGCCCGGCGTTCGAAATAGCGTCGCTCTTCCGTTCGAAAGGTACTCCCGTGGTGCTCGGCGGCCCCTATGTCTCGATCTTTCCTGAGCGGTGCCGGGATCAGGCCGACGTGCTGGTCATCGGCGAGGCTGACGATCTCTGGAAAGAGGTGCTCGAAGACCTGAAGGCCGGGAGCCTGAAGCCGGAGTACCGGCAGGGGGTGTTTCCCGATCTCTCAACCTGCAGGCCTGTCGATAAATCGGCCCTCGATATCGGAAGGTACTTTACCACCAACGTCGTGCAGACAACCAGGGGTTGTCCCTACAGTTGCGATTTCTGCAATGTCCACATCATGAACGGACACAAGCTCCGGCATCGTCCCGTGGATGAGGTGGTCAGGGAGGTTGAGCGCTTTCAGGAAGAGGATCGCCGTATCTTCTTTTTTCTCGACGACACGGTAAATGCCGATGAAGCCTACGCCGCAGAACTCTTTTCGCGGCTGGTTCCCTTCAAGATCAGATGGGTCGGACAGGCGACGACCTTGCTGGGTGAAAACCCGCGGCTGCTTGAAATACTGGCACGTTCGGGTTGCGGCGCCCTGTTGGTCGGGATCGAGAGCCTTGCCGACGAGAGCAACCAGTTGCACCACAAATTCCACAATCCGGCCAGCCGCCAGTCACGCTGCATCAAGGCCATCAGGGAGGCCGGAATCTGCGTCTACGGCAGCTTCATATTCGGGCTCGACGGCGACACGCTTGCCATGCCGGAGATCATCGAAGCCTTCATCGAAGAGACCGGCATCGACGTGCCGGGCATCAACCTTCTCCGCCCGATTCCGGGAACCAGCGTTTTCAGCCGCCTGGCCACGGAAGGACGCCTCCTGCACAGCAGCGATGACCATGATGCGTTCAGGTTTTCATGGGGCCAGGAGATGCTCTACCTGCCCAAGCAGATGTCGCTCGAAGAGTTCATCCCAAGCTATACCGCGCTGACCTCAAGGGTCTTCACCCTGCGCCACGCCATCGAACGGGCGATGCGCGCCCCCACGCTTCCTTCCGCAGTACTGATGTTCAACATGCTCTATGTGCACATGTACGGCCTGTCGAGAAAGGATCTGCGGAAACAGCTGGGGGGGATGGGGAGAGTGGGGGAAAAGGACGAATTGAAGAAAAGGACTTAAAGGACCAAAATGACCAAAGGGACTAAAGATCGATTCTCCGAAAAAACATTCTTACTGTTCGTCCTTTATGTCCTTTAAGTCCCTTTGGTCCCTTTCTTCAATTCGTCCTTTTTCTTCCTCTTCCTCAGCTCAGCGAGCTGATCTCCTCTTCGAGCAGCTGCCTTGTGTAGAGGTCGGCGTAGTACTGGCCGTTTGCCAGCAACTCTTCGTGGGTTCCGCTTTCGGCGATTGTTCCCTCATGCAGTACGATGATGCGGTCGCAGTTCCTGACCGTTGAGATGCGGTGGCTGATGAGCACAATGGTGGTTTCGGGGAGCTTTTCGAGCAGGCCATCGAAAATACTGGCTTCGGTTGCCGTATCGACCGCCGAAAGGGCATCGTCGAGCACGAGTATCGACGGGTTCCAGCTGAGCGCCCTGGCAATGCACGCACGCTGTTTCTGGCCGCCTGACAGGTTGATCCCTTTTTCGCCCAGCATCGTGTCGAAGCCGTCCGGAAAATCGACCACGTCGTCATACAGCATGGCGATCCGGCTTGCTTCGATGACGTCGAGTCCGTTGTTGCTGCTGCCGAAGTCGATGTTGTGGCGGATCGTGTCCGAAAAAAGGAAGTTCGACTGGGGAACAAATCCAATCGTGCGCCTGATGACGGAGAGAGGAAGGCTTCTGATATCCCTGCCGTCGATCATGATGCGTCCCCTTGCCGGATCATACATGCGGGGAATGAGGTTGACCACGGTCGATTTTCCTGAACCGGTCGCTCCTACGATAGCCACTTTCGTTCCGGGCTCAACAGTGAACGAAATGTCCCTGAGCACGGCCTTTTCGGGTTGAGACGGGTAGTAGAACCAGACATGCTCGAAGGTCAGGCTCCCGTTAAGCGGATCGGAACCATGACTTTTCCTGTCGGTGCCCGAATCGGTGATATCAGGCTTGGTGTCAAAGATTTCACGCAAACGGGTCTGTGCCGCGGCTGCTTTCTGGACGATGTTGGTCACCCAGCCGATCGAAATCATGGGCCAGCTCAGCATCGATACGTAGATGACGAACTGGGCGATGCCGCCTATGCTCATGGTGCCTTTCATGACGTTCAGTCCACCGACCCATATCACCGGGATGAGCGAGAGCGCTGTCAGGCCGGTCAGGAGTGCCATGAACCAGGCCTGGATTTTTCCGAGCCGCAGGTTTTTGTCGTAATAAGCGTTGTTCAGCTTTTCGAACCGCCCGGTTTCGTAGGCTTCCCGGTTGTAGTTCCTTACCACCCTGATGCCCGATATGTTTTCCTGGACGAGATTGGTGATGGCCGCATAGTTCTCCTGGATCTGCCTGGAACGCTTCTGGATCGAGACACCGGTCCTGTAGACCGAATAGCTGAGCAGCGGTGCGGGGAGCAGGGCCAGTAGGGTCAGCGTCGGCGATATGGCGACCATGGCCCCAATGGCGAAAATCAGCCTGAAAAGCGTGTTGATCGAATACATGATGCCGGGGCCGAGAAAATCACGGACGGCGTTCAGGTCGTTGGTGCCCCTTGAAATCAGCTCGCCCGAACCGGTACTGTCGTAAAAGGAGGAGGAGAGTGTCTGGAGATGCGCGTAATAATCGTTTTTGAGGTCAAATTCGATATGCCTCGATGTGACGATGATAAGCTGGCGGACGAGGTAGAGCGTTACACCGCTTACTGCCGCAAGCAGGATGTAAAGGGCGACTTTGACGATTACATCCTTGATTTCGAAATGCCTTCCCATCAGGTCGATGGCCTCCCCGAGAAAACGCGGCGCGGCCACGCCAAAGAAATTGGTGGCTATGACGCAGACGATTCCTGCGGCAAGGGATTTCCTGTAGCGGAGAAGATATGGCCGTAAGGCAAGCAGATTTTTCATCCGTCCTTTTTTGAAGTGACGTTCTTAATGTATAATAAGTAGAGAGAAAACAAAACGAACAACTACGATGGCTTTCGAGTCAACCAAAAGTTACTATTCGATCGGTGAGGTCAGCCGGATTTCCGGGATTCCCGCCTATCTGCTCCGTTACTGGGAGGAGTTCTTCAGTGAACTTTCCCCGGCAAGGGATACCAGGAGCAACCGGCGCTACACGAACCGCGATATCGCCATGGTGCTCAACATCAAGGAGCTGGTCTACGAAAAGGGCTACAAGCTCAACAAGGCGAGCCAGATGGTCAAGAGTGGCGCAGCCAAAGACGATGAGGCTGACCATAAAACCAGCGAGATTCTCAAGTTGCAGAAGCAGATAGGCAGGGAGCAGAAGGAGTACGAAATTACCGACGAACGAAGGAGAATGCTTCTGCGCGAGATCAAGGACGAGATCGAGGATATCCTGCAGCTGATAGGGTAGGAAAAAAAGAAAGGGACCAATAAAACACGGAAAGGGACCAAAAGGACTTAAAGGACCAAAGGGACATAAATGTTTAAGAGTTTTGTACCAGTGGCACCTCCTCTTTTTCCCCTTATGTCCTTTAAGTCCCTTGAGTCCTTTTGGTCCTTTTTCTTGCTTCTTCACTAAAACAAAAAGACCGGCGCTGGGCCGGTCTTTTTGTTACTACGAAATCGATTACTGTGCGTACAGAATCTCGAACTGTCCAACGCCGCCTTTGCAGACGTGCTCGACCCAACGGGAGTAGGCGCCACCGCTCCAGCGGTACTCTTCCAGGTTCTGCGAACGGAACTGGGGAGCTGCATAACGAACCTTGTAGCCTTTGGGAAGCACGACCTTGAGCTGTGCGTCAACACGGAAATCGTTGAACTTGCCGACCATGCCGTGGTGAACCAGCGGAATGAGCGGGTGGTTGAGGATTCTGCGGAGACCGCCGCCTGCATCGACAGAAACGCCAGGGAATTCACCGTCAACCTTGACTTCGATACCCTGTGAGTCTGAACGGAAGCCAGCTTCGACCGATGCCGGTCTGGTAAGCTTGTCTGCCGGGAACAGTTCTGCCCAGCGGGAGATGGAATCAACCATACCCGAACCGCCGTGGGAGAAACGCCATCTTGAAACACCAACCGGGCCTTTTTCGCCGCTCTGGGTGCCGATGCTGTTGACCTCGATCCTCGAAATCCTCTGTCCACCTTCGTTCAGCGCGGTGAAAGCGGGGCCGATGAACCAGAAGTCACGGATCCAGTCGTTGAATGCGCCGGTGCTCTGTGCAGCTTTCACGGTGCCTTCCCAGGTGTCGATGAGGTCGTTGTTGTCGAGTGGTACTTTCATGAGGATGTCATGGAACTGACGACCCTGCATGTAGATCGGGTTTGGAACATTGCGGCGAACAGCGTCAGAGCGGTAGTAGAACATGTTGACGACAGAGCCTTCAAAGGAGAATGAATGGCTGAAATCGCCTACGGAAACGGTGCCTTCACCAACGGAGATCCTTCTTTCCTTGGTCTCGTTGGCGATGTCGGCTTCGATGGTCAGTTTGTTCTTGGTGCTGTCGACGATCGACTCGATCACGGCTGAAATTCTGACGAAACCTTTTGCCGGGTCGAGAGGTTTTACAGTGAGCTTGACATTGCAGTCGGCAGGAAGCAATGGGCTGGCAGGTGGGACATTAACCTTAGCCCGGGCTTTTACCTTTCCCCAGGAGCTGGATCCGCCTTCGAGAACGATTTCGTAATCGGAATGGGCGGTTGTCGTGTCAGTTGAGCCGAAAAGAGCCATAATTATTCTCCTTTTTTCTTGTGGCGTTTAAAATGGTATTTTCAGGAAAAACACACGGTTACTCCTGTTAAATAACAGCTTGAAAGAAAATTAAAGAATAAATATTAATAAATAAAGGAAAATATGCCTCTTGCAGTCCTGAGTCACTATTCATTGCCTTTTGGTCGCATGGCAGGCCGAAAAAGTCCTGGAATACCAGCCCGCAAACGTTTCCAGTCATCCGGACGATCATTTGCATCATGAATAGAACACTTAAGGCTGCCGAGCCCAATTTTTTCAAACGTTTTTTTTTGCCGTTGCTGAGCGGTATTCTTCTCGGAATCTCCTTTCCTACATGGCCGTCGCTTCATCTTGAGCCTCTGGCATGGGTCGCAATTGTGCCGCTTCTGCTCTCCCTGGAACATGAAGAGCGGTTCGGACATTTTTTCAGGAAGAGCTGGATCTCAATGCTTCTGTTCTGCCTGATAAGCCTCTGGTGGGTCTGCCTTGCGACCTTCGTCGGCGGCGTTCTCACCATTTTCGTCCAGTCCCTCTTTTCGACGGTGCCCCTGATTGTGTTCTACCATTTACGGAAACGGGCCGGATACCGTTTTGCGCTCTTCTCGCTGCCATTCATCTGGACTGGCTGGGAGTGGGCATACATGCAGCAGGACCTTTCGCTCGGCTGGCTGACCCTTGGCAACTCCCAGTCAAACCTTCTCTGGATGGTTCAGTATGCCGATATAACCGGAGTATGGGGTGTAAGTTTCTGGCTGCTCGTCTTCAATGTGCTCGTGCTGCTGCTGGTCAGGGGGAAGGAGAGTCCGCAGGGGCGGATTGCCGTCATGACGCTGATGGCCGTCATGACGGTCGCACCTCTTTTGTATGCGCGTCAGGTATTCGATGAGGCACGCCTGCGCAGCGCCCCTCCAACTATCAGGGTATCGGTCGTACAGCCCGATATAGATCCTCATGAAAAATGGGGCGGGATCGGCCCCGAACGAACGATATCCCTTCTCTACAGCCTTACCGGGCAGGCGCTTGCAAACGATCGTTCCGAGCTGGTAATCTGGCCGGAGACCGCCATTCCGTTCTATATCCGCGATCCCGGCTATAAGCCCTATCTGGAATCAGTCAGGCGTATGGTCGCACGGTGGAATACCCCTCTGTTGACCGGATTCCCGGATGCGGAGCCGCTCTCTGCGGGGCAGGCGGGCAATGATGGCTCCCAGGGACGTCCCTACGCGGCTTATAACGCCTCGATGCTGCTCCAGCCGGGCGAGGTTCCGCTCCAGATATACCGGAAGATGCGGCTGGTTCCTTTCGGTGAGAGGGTTCCCTACACCGAATATTTTCCTTTGCTGGAACGGCTCAACTTTTCCCTATCCGGGATAACCAGTTGGCAGAAGGGGCGCGAGGCGACCGTCATGACCTTCAGGAATTCGAAAGGGAGTTCAATAAGGATGGCCAATATCATCTGCTATGAATCGATTTTTCCGGGTCTGGTATCTGAGTTTGTCAGGGGAGGGGCGCAGTTCCTGACGCTGGTGACCAACGACGGATGGTACGGTACCTCTTACGGCCCCTGGCAACATGCGGCAATAGGCAGGCTTCGGTGCATCGAGAACCGCAGGGCGATGGCTCGCTGCGCCAACACGGGGGTGACTCTGTTTTACGACTCCTGCGGACGGAGCTATGCGGAAATACCGTGGTGGCAAATATCGGTTTTAACTGCGGCAGTCCCGCTGGAAGATCGTCTGACCTTTTATACAGCACATCCTGACCTCCTGCCGAAAATCTGCCTGGGCATCGCCGGCCTGCTGGCGTTGGTTGCTGTTCTAGGGAAAAAAGGGGATTGATGCGTCCGAGGCGGCAGCATCCCTCAGTATCCTTTCCTTCTGAACCCTTAAGTCCTTCTGGTCCTTTAAGTCCCTTTTGTCCTTTTTATTCTCTAAAAGCCCATTGCCGGGCCACCAGCCAATTGATCGAGTTACCTCAGAGATTGTAATCCTTGATCTTGCGGTAGAGCGTCCGCTCGTTGATGCCAAGCATCTGGGCGGTTTTGCGTTTGTTGCCTCCGAATTTCCTGAGAGCGGCGGCAATGCTTCTCTTTTCCGTCTCTTCAAGCGGAACCGTGGGCTCTTCGGATGGGGCGGTTTCCGAAACGGAGGCTTCGGCCGGGTAGGGTGGAAGGAGCAGCGGCGAGGAGGCCTGGCAAGCAGGGAGCACCTGCTGCAGCATCTGGCGGATTTCGCCGATCTCCTGCCGGAGCTGGATAAGGCTGCTGTATATGAGGTTCAATTCGTTTTTTTCAGTTCTTGTCGGGTCGTGTACCAGGCTTTTGTGCCTGTTTCTCTGCAAGAGGTGCCTTTCAAGGATGTCGGGGGTGATTTTCTTGCCCCGCTCCAGGATCAGCAGCGACTCGATAAGGTTTCTCAGTTCACGTACGTTTCCAGGCCAGGGATAACGAAGCATGAACTCTCCGGATTCCGGGCTGAATCCTTCAAAAGCTATGGTGTGTTTCCGTTCGAATTCGTGGACGAAATGTTCCGCCAGGATCAGGATGTCACCTCCGCGCTCCCTGAGTGGCGGAATCTGAAGTTCGACGCTTCTGAGCCGGTAGTAAAGGTCTTCGCGGAAGTTCTTTTCAGCGACCGCCTGATGCAGGTTTCTGTTCGTCGCCGCGATGATCCTGACGTCGGTGGAGATCGTTTCCGAAGCTCCGACCCGCTGGAACTGGCCGGTTTCGATGACCCGCAGGAACTTGACCTGGGTTTCGAGGGGCATCTCCCCGATTTCGTCAAGGAATATCGACCCCTTTTCAGCGCTTTCGAAATAGCCTTTCCTGGCCTGGACGGCACCGGTGAAGGAGCCCTTCTCATGGCCGAACAGCTCGGACTCGATGATGCCGGAGGGGATGGCTCCGCAGTTGACCGGAATGAAGCTTTTGCCTGCCCTGCGGCTGTGCTCGTGGATAAAGCGGGCAAGCACCTCCTTGCCTGAACCGGTTTCGCCGGTGATAAGCACCGTCACATCGGTTACGGCGACCTTTTGCGCAAGTTCCCTGAGCTGAAGGATTGCGGCCGAGTGGCCGAGGATGTCGATGCTTCGGTTCATGTGTCGATGGTCTCGAAGGGATCGGACGTTCTGGTCATGGCTGGATCGTTACCACAAACGACTCAATCGGCAACGTTCGTCCGAAGGCAACCGCCTCTTCCCTGGTGGCGAAGATGTTCTTCAGCCTGACCTTGTAGATGCCGTTTATCTTCTGTACCGATGCAGGTGCGCTCGCTGAGAGCTGAGCGGCAAGATGGTTGGCATTTGCGACGCTGTCGAAACTTCCGAACTGCAGGGTAAAACCTGAAGTGAGCGCAGCTTTGGCGGGAGCCGGTGATTCAGTCTTTGGCGTGGTTGTCGGCTTTTCTGACGGCTGTGCTTTGGCAGCAGCCTGGGCCGTCGTGCGAGTTGTGGGCTCAGCTTTACCCGTAGGTGCCACGGTTTTTGTGACGGTTGCTGGTTTTGCCGCCGGTGGCGTGGTCAGCTTCCGGGCTGAAGAGTCGGGCCTGCTGGCGACCGGGGCAGTGATCGCAGGTGCGGCCACAGGAGCCTGCCTGGCAGCCGTGGAATACTTCGCAGGTATGGCAGGGGGGGCGGCCGGTGTCGATACGGCTTTCACGTAAGCGGCCAGCCTGGAGCGGCTTATCGGGTCCATCAGCGGATCAGGATATTCGGTCAGCTGTTTCCTGTAAAGGCTTGCTGCCCTGGGGCCATCTTCCGACAAAAGCCCGTCCACAACCATTTTTTCGGACGGTTTTGTTATCTGGCGTCGGATTTTTTCCAGTAAATAAACCTTATCTTCCCTCACGTACTGCAGAATTTCAGATGCGTGCGAAGGTTCGGCTGCTGCTGCCGTAAGCCGTTGGGCGGAATAGAACAGGCCTGTTATGAGCAATGTGATGATGAGCAGAGTACGGCGCGCCTGTTGCATGTTTTCTGTGTGGCAATAGTTTTATAAGTGCAGCCCGGTGAGGGAGTTCTGCTGATCGGCCTTTAAGTGAATATGGGAAATATTTTACGATAAAATCAATTGCTTTCTATGCAGCACCTGTCGCTCAAAGCCTGCGCCAAAATCAATCTCGGCCTGCTGATCA
Organism: Chlorobiaceae bacterium; assembly: GCA_013334525.1. Lineage (GTDB taxonomy): Bacteria > Bacteroidota > Chlorobiia > Chlorobiales > Chlorobiaceae > Chlorobaculum. The sequence goes on along the minus strand of JAAXXK010000002.1, from coordinate 16,910 downwards.
CCGGTCGCCGTCCTGACGGATACCACACGCTTGAAACGGTCTTCGCACCTATCGACTGGTTCGATACGCTCGATTTCACCATTTCGGAGCAGATCGGCATGGAGTGTACCAACCTGGATCTTCCGGTAGACGACACCAACCTTTGTATCCGCGCAGCCAGGGCTTTGAAGGAGTATTCCGGCTCCAGTGCTGGGGTTTCGATGAGGCTGGTCAAGCAGGTTCCTTTCGGTGCAGGCCTGGGCGGTGGCAGCAGCGATGCGGCCGCTACCCTCAATGCGCTCAATCGGCTCTGGAAGCTTGATCTCCCTTCGGCCGACCTGCATCGCCTTGCCGTCAGGCTGGGGGCGGACGTACCCTATTTCCTCGAAATGAAGGGCCTCGCCTACGCGGCAGGCATCGGTGAGGAGCTCGAAGATCTGTCATTGAGCCTGCCGTACCATGTGGTGACCGTTTTCCCGGAAGTGCAGGTTCCGACAGCATGGGCATACAGGAATTTCTATGCCCGCTTCGACCGGCCTGTCCCTGACCTGAAAACGCTCACGACGCGCCTTTGCATCGAAGGCGATACAAGCGTGCTCGATGTTTTCGACAACGATTTTGCACCGGTGGTATTCGATCATTATCCGGTAGTGCGAACGGTTCGCGACGGCCTGCTCGACGCAGGTGCACTGTTCTCTTCGCTTTCAGGGAGCGGTTCGGCAGTTTACGCGCTGTTCGACGACGCCAAAGTTGCCGCCTGTGCAGCAGATACGATGCGCGACCGGTTCCGGGTCAACGTAACCCCGTCAGGATTCCGGATGGAGTGACAGGCTCATCCCTTTCGTTTCGTCCCCAGCACTGCGTCGAGCTCGGCTGAGAAAAGCTTGAGGTCTTCGTCGAGAAAATGGGAGGACTGGAGCCTTACCCTCTTGACCGTCGAAAAATCGATCGTGGCATCAAGGCTGTGCTCGCTGAACATGGGTGCGCTTGCCACCACCGATCCATCAGGACCGGTGACCGATGAATTTCCCCAGTAGGTGAAGCTGTCTTCGTTGCCGACGCGGTTGATGCAGGCGACATAGCAGCTGAACAGGAACGCATAGGTACCCGCGATGGTCTGCCACTGAGACACGATGGCTGGCGTGCCCTGGCCGGGCGAAAGCCTCAGCGGGCTTGACATCAGCACCAGCAGGAGTTTCGCCCCCTGATGGGCCAGCAGGTAAGGTACCGACACGTGCCAGAAATCCTCGCAGATAGCCACACCGATCCTGCCAAGCCGTCGGGAGGTAACCGGTTCTATTTTTCGACCGGCAGTAAAGTAGCGCAGCTCCTCAAACATGCCGTAGGTCGGCAGGTAGATTTTCCGGTGTACGCTCCTGCCGGTACCGTCTTCGAACATGAACGCAGAGTTGTAGACGCCGTAATCGTCACTCAGTTCGATTCCTCCACAGATGATGCAGATATTACGGCTCAGCTCCCGGAGTGGCTCGAGCCTTCTGTCGTCGATATGCATGGCCATGTCCTGCGCGGCGTCCTGCACATTGTATCCGGTCAGCGAAAGCTCCGGAAAGGCTATAGCTTCCATCCCGTCCCTGATGGCCAGCTCGATTGCCGAAACATGCCTGGCGAGATTCTCATCGAAGTTCGCAAGGGTGCAGTCGGACTGTACTATTCTGATTTTTGACTTCAGCATCGGTTCTTAATGGTATGGATAAAAGAGATAAAAGGTCACAGAGAGCGCCGTCAGTGCGAACATTCCGGAAGTGACCTCACGAGCCCGGCCGGTGAGCGTCTTGATAAGCGTCCAGCTGATGAAGCCTATGGTGATGCCCACGCCGATATTGAAGGTGAAGAGCATCATGACGATGGTCAGGAAAGCCGGCATGAGTTCTGTGTAATCGGAAAAATCGAGCCTTCCCGCCGACTCAAGCATGAACATGCCGACCAGCACGAGCACCGGGCCATAGGCCTGCGGCGGTACGATGGTCAGGATGGGTGAGAAGAAAAGGGCGAGCGCGAAAAATCCGGCCACCACGATCGCCGTAAACCCGCTCTTGCCGCCCTGCTCCATACCTGCCGCCGATTCGATGAACACTCCTGCGGTGGTCGTGCCCAACAGTGCCGCAGCGCATGTCGAAAGGGCATCGACCAGCATCGGCTTCTCGATTTCAGGCAGGTGTCCCTCTTTGTCGAGCAGGCCGGCGCGGGCCGAAAGTCCGATAAGGGTTCCCATCGTATCGACGAAATCCATGATCAGCACGCTGGTGATGACGCCGACGAACCCCCAGGTCATGGCTCCAGTGATGTCGACGTGCATGAATAGCGGTCCGATCGAAGGAGGCAGGCTGAAGATGGCCGCAGGCACTTTGACCAGGCCGAGCGTGAACATGAGGGCTGTGGTCGAAACCATGCCGATGAACAGGGCTCCCGCGATCCTGCGGACGAGCAGCACGCAGGTCAGCACGAGACCGATCATCGCGCAGAGCACCGGAACAGAAGTCAGGTTGGCCAGCTTTACAGGCGCCTCCGGCACGCCGAGCGCGATCATGCCCATATCGATCAGGCCGAGGAACGCAAGAAAGAGGCCTATGCCCGCCGAGAAGCTGTACTTGAGGTTCAGTGGAATGGCTTCGGCCAGCCATTTGCGAAGTCCGGTGACCGTTATCAGGGTGAACAGTACGCCGCTGACCAGAATCGCCCCGAGGGCCGTTTGCCAGGAGTACCCGAGCGTTTTGACGACGGTGTACGCGATGAACGCGTTCTCACCCATGTATGGTGCCACGGCGAACGGGCGTTTTGCGTATACGCCCATCAGAAGGGTGCCGAAGATTGAGGTCATGATCGTGGCGGTCATCGAGGCACCCCGCGGCATGCCGGCGGCTTCGAGGATGGCCGGATTGACCACAATGATGTAGGACAGGGTGAAAAACGTGGTCAAACCCGCGATGAACTCCTGGCGGTAGTTTGTTTTGAGCCTCTCGAATTCGAAGTAGGTTCGCATGGGCGAAAAGGGATGACAGAAATCTGCCTGAATGTTTTCTCGATACAGATTGCCTTGCCGGAATAAACGCTCAAACCAGGAGCCGGTCAAATGGGCTGTTTCAAAAGAACATCAGCAGGTATGTTCAATTGATTATGTAAAATACGAATCTGCCCTATCGATAATGGACGTTTACGGTTCAAAATATCGCTCGTTCGACTTTTTGATCCGATCATTTTAGTCAAATCCTTTTGATCGAGTCCCATCTGATCCATACGGAACTTGATCGCTTCGACGGGATCCGGTAAATCGATCGGGAAGTACTTCTCTTCGTACTGTTCTATCAGAATACCGAGAATTTCGAGTTCATCGCCCAGATCGGTCCCGGGAGCAGCGTCAAAAATCTGTTCCAGACGTAGCAATGCTTCGTGGTAGTGTTGCTCGGTTTTTAATGGCTTGATCTCCATTGTGTTCTCCTAAATTATCGTAGCATCGATCCTGTCATACTCGGCATGGTTTCCGATAAACCTTATGAATAGCTGTTTGTAGTCATAGTTGATCATGACGATCAAACGGTACTTGTTGCCCTTGATATTGAATACAACCCTGTTGCGGCTTATGATGCTGGCGCTTGGGTATCGCTTTTTCAAATCATCGGGACTATTCCAGTCGGCTTGTTGTGCCTCACGGAACCATGCTCTCAGGGGCTCTCCGGCATCTTCGTGTTTCGTCCAGAACTCCACAAGCGGTTTTCTTGAAATCACTCTCAAAGCGTCATTCGGTCATTGTTGCGTTATCAACCTTGTTAATATAGCGAGATCCCGAATTGGGAACAAGGCGTATTGACAATTAATTGGTTCTGTACCGATGATGTCAAGGGGTACTATTTTTTTCTTGTTAATGATTTGGTTGATGCTTATATTGGACTTAATTAGTCCTATTAATTGTCCAAAAAAAACAACCGGAGATAATCAATGAGCGTACTCGTAGGCCGTAAAGCACCTGAATTCGACGTAGCAGCAGTCGTCAATGGAACGACCTTCGTCGATTCCTGTTCGCTTTCCTTTTATCGCGGCAAGTATGTCGTCCTGTTTTTCTATCCTCTCGATTTCACTTTCGTCTGCCCGACCGAGTTGCACGCCTTCCAGGAGAAGCTCGAAGAGTTCAAAAAAAGGAACGTCGAGGTGATCGGTTGTTCGGTTGACTCCAAGTTCTCCCATCTTGCATGGCTTCAGACACCCCGCAACAGGGGCGGAATCGAAGGCGTTACCTACACGCTGCTGTCCGATATCAACAAGGAAGTAACCAGGGCATACGACGTTGAGGTGGAAAATGCCGGCATTGCCTACCGTGGTTTGTTCCTGATCGATCGTGAAGGCGTCGTGAAGTATCAGGTTGTCAACGACCTCGGACTTGGCAGGAACATTGACGAGGTGCTGAGGATGGTCGATGCCCTCCAGTTCACCGAGGAGTTCGGCGAGGTATGCCCGGCCAACTGGAACAAGGGTGACAAGTCCATGAAGCCGACCGGTGAAGGCCTGAAAGAGTATTTCAAGGATTGAGACGTAACACGTGACGCGTGACGCGAAACTCGTAACCCGTGACACGTAACACGTAACGCGTTAGGAAAATCATGGATGGAATGGCGGAAAGAATAGCAGAAACACCCCTGTTGGCGTTTCGCGATATCACGAGTCACGCCGTTACGAGTCACGTGTCACGTATTCTGAATAGTTGAAACATTAAGAGCTTCCCTGCAAGGTTGTATCGCGGGGAAGCTTTTTTTTGTGGGGAGGTAACTCGTAACTCGTAACTCGTAACTCGTAACTCGTAACGCGTGACGCGTGACGCGTGACGAAAATCATGGACGAAATGGACGTTATAGACGGCATGGACGTCATGGACCAAGAAGGAACGAATACCTGATTCACCTCTTTTAGCGAGTTACGGGTCACGCGTCACGCGTCCCGAGTCCCGCGTCACGCCGTCCCGAGTCACGCTTTTCAATACGCTTTTGCGAACACTACCTTCTGTGTCGACGGCTTGCCTGAACGGATGCAGCTGCCTGGTTCGTCCATGTTGTAGCGCTCACGATAGTCGGCATCGATCGGCAGCACCCTGATGGTGGCTTTTGTCTCTTCCTTGATGGTGGCTTCCGTTTCTGCCGTGCCGTCCCAGTGTGCGATCACGAACCCTTTCTCAACGAACTCCCTGAACTCATCCCAGGTCGTTGCTTCGACGGTGTTTTCCTGCCTTAATCGAAGTGCGCGGTCATAAAGGTTCTGCTGAATGCTGTTCAGGATCTCCGCAATCCTGACCGGCAGCGTTTCGTCGAGCGAAAGTTCGGTTTTTTCGAGCGTGTCGCGGCGTGCGGTGATGCATTTGCCGTTCTCGATGTCACGAGGCCCAAGCTCAATCCTGATCGGAATGCCCTGAAGTTCGTACTCGGCGAACTTCCAGCCGGGGGAGTTCTGCTCGCTGTCGTCGACGAAGGTCGGGATGCCGTGTTTGTTCAGGGCCCTGGAGATGAAGTTTGCGTGCGCGATGACGTTTGCCTTGTCACCCCTGAGGATCGGGATGATGACCACCTGTCGTGTGGCAAGTTTTGGGGGAAGCACAAGCCCCTTGTCGTCTGAGTGCGCCATGATCAGTGCGCCGATCAGGCGGGTCGAAACACCCCAACTGGTCGCCCAGACGTATTCAAGCACCCCCTCTTTGCTCTGGAACTGGCAATCGAAGGCTTTTGCGAAGTTCTGGCCGAGGTTGTGCGAAGTGCCGGCCTGCAGGGCCTTGCCGTCCTGCATCATCGCTTCGATGCAGTAGGTGGCTTCCGCTCCGGCAAATTTCTCGCTGTCGGTTTTCCTGCCGACGATCACCGGCATGGCCATGTACTCTTCAGCGAAGGTACGGTAGACGTTGATCATCCGGATCACCTCCTCCTGGCTCTCCTCGGGAGTGGCGTGTGCGGTGTGCCCTTCCTGCCAGAGGAACTCGGTGGTGCGCAGGAAAAGCCTGGTGCGCATCTCCCAGCGGACGACGTTGGCCCACTGGTTGATCAGGATGGGAAGGTCGCGGTAGGACTGTATCCATTTTTTGTATGAAGACCAGATGATGGTCTCTGAAGTCGGCCTGACATAGAGCTTTTCGGCCAGCTCCTCTCCGCCGCCATGGGTGACCACGGCGCATTCGGGGGCAAAGCCTTCGATGTGTTCAGCCTCTTTGGCTATGAAGCTTTCAGGAATGAAGAGGGGGAAATAGGCGTTGACGTGTCCGGTGGCTTTGAACATGCCGTCGAGCGCGGCCTGCATTTTTTCCCAGATGGCATAGCCGTTGGGGCGGATGACCATGCAGCCCCTGACATCCGAATAATCGGCCAGTTTTGCCGACCTGACCAGATCGATATACCATTGTGAATAGTCTTCCTGCCTCGAAGTGATTTTATCAGCCACGGTTACGCTCTTGAGTTAAATATTGATGGGAAAAGTCCGGAAAATATAGTGACTCACTTCTCAAAATCCTTCATTTTTTCCATGAGTGACCGGAGGTGTTTTTTCTGGTTGCCGTCGACGGCAGGCTGCTCCGGTTGGGTTTTGGTATAGCGTGCCGGTACGACGAACTTGAATTCGGGAACCGACTTCGTCGAAATGCCGGTGAGCTCCATGACATAAAGCCCGTTGTCGTTTTTCTGGATTATGCGGACAGGGAATCCTTCGATTCCGTTTTTTTCAAGTGTCCTGGACAGGGCAGTGTTTGAGAGCCTCGGGTTCTGGGACTGCAGGAGCCTGAACGTCGAAAAGTCGGCAAGGCCCCTGGATATCCAGAGGTCAAGTTTTTCGGTGCTGCTGAAGAGCTGGACATGTTCGCACTGGTATCCCTTGATGGTTTCGGTCCCGACCCGGCTGAAGCGATAGTTGTTGTCGAAATCGATCAGCGTGGCGGCTTCGGCGGCCGTCCTCAGGTTCACGATGCTCCATGTCCGGTTACGGTGGTTGACGATGGTGGCTTCGTCGGGTTTGGCGCTCCTGGTGATGACGGTCGTTTTGAGCGGTTCAGGAATCTTGTCGAGCTTCATGGTCATATCCATGCGCTGGTTCCTTTGACCGAACAGGTAGGTGATATCGGCCGTTCCGTTTGGCATGGTAAGCCTCATGTCCATCTGCCCCGTGAACGCTGCCGGAGCGTTTTGGGCAGTTGTCAGCATCATGAGCAGCAGGGCTATCGTAAAGAGGTACAGGTTTTTCATGGGTTTCAGTCGAGTTTTGTCGATTATGCCGGGTTCATGGCGAACCCTCTTTTCAAACTAAGGAAATATCGAAAAAGAATCTGCCCGAATGTGACCTTTTTTCCTCTCTGGGCAGGCGAGGCGATGGAGGAAAAGGTCGTACCTTAAATGACGGGATAAAGGATAACGAACGAAATGTGTACCTATGGCTGAAAAAGAGTGGAATGTCGTTGATCTCCTGAAGACCACGATAGCGTTTTTTACGGAGCGGAAAGTCGATGAGCCGCGCCTGTCGGCTGAGCTGCTGCTGGGCAATGTGCTCGGCCTGGAACGTCTGCAACTCTACCTCAACCATGATCGCCCGGTTTCGCCAAAAGAGTTGGAAAGGTTTCGTGAGAGCACCCGCCAAAGGCTTCAGGGGCGCCCGGTTCAGTATATCGTAGGTGAGTCTTTTTTTTACGGTTACCGGTTTGAAGTCGACGGGCGGGTGCTGATTCCACGGCCGGAAACCGAACTGGTACTTGAAGACGGCATGGAGCGTCTTTCAGCAATCACGCTTCCTGTCGGACAGGGGCCCAGTATCCTGGACATCGGCACCGGCAGCGGCTGCATCGCCGTGACCCTCGCCCTCCGGATTCCGGGGTCGCACCTCACGGCTGTCGACATTTCGACTGATGCACTGGGCGTCGCCCAGCGCAATGCACAAGCCCATGGGGTGGCCGATCGCATTCGATTTGTCCAGGCCGACGCACTCGATCCCTCTTTCGTCGAAGCGGTTGGCGTCCCTTTCGACATGGTCATATCCAATCCGCCCTATATTCCGGAGCCTGAATGGGCGACACTCCAGGATGAGGTCAGGCTTTACGAACCGCGCCTTGCGCTTGTCGCGCCCGAGGGGTTCGAGTACTACCGGAGCATTGCCTCCATGGCATCGAAACTTGTCCGGAAGGGGGGCGTGCTTTGTTTCGAACTGCATGCCGATGGTGCCGAGGGGGTCAGAAACCTGCTGCTGTCAGGCTTTGGGCAGATTCGGGTTGTTCAGGATTACGGAGGACTTGACCGGGCGTTGTCCTGCATCGTCGGTTAACGATGCGGAAGCGGATTTCTGCGGTTCATTCACTTTTATGTATATTATCTGCCGCCGGTATGATGTGCGGCCAGATCCTTCCCCCGAGGGATTGATGGCGGTGCCTTGCCTTGGCAACTATCGGGCTTTCTGCGTTGTTGAGACATGAGCAACGGCAGGGGCGGGCGGGATTTTGAACCGTTGATTTTCCAACGGTTTTTCGGACAGGCGGTTTCAGTTCAAGTACAGGTTATTTACCCGATGATTTATCGTGATTTGTCCCTGCGCGAGCGGCAGGTTCTCGGCATCATCATACAATCTTATGTCGTCTCTGCGACGCCGGTAGGCTCACGCACCATAGCACGCAACTACAACCTTGGCCTGTCGGATGCCACCATTCGCAATGTGATGGCCGATCTTGAGGCTGACGGCTTCATCAGCCAGCCCCATACCTCTGCGGGAAGAGTGCCGACCGACAAGGGATACCGGTATTACGTCGACCTGATCATGAATGTCAGCAGGATCGACGAGGGCGACAAGAAGATGATCGACGACAATTTCGGACAGCGTGGAAGCGAACTGAAAGGCACATCTGCCGATGTACTAGGTACGGCCGCAAGGGTGCTTGGGAGCATTTCGAGGCAGCTCGGCGTAGTGCTTCCCCCAAGGCTTTCCAATGCAGTGTTCGAGCGGCTTGACATGGTGCTGCTGAGCTCGACAAGGATCATGGTGGTCATAGCCATCCAGTCGCTGTTTGTCAAAACCATTGTCATGGAGCTGACTGCTGAAATTTCCCGGCAGAAGATCGATGCCGTGGTCGATATCCTGAATGAACGCCTTTCAGGCCTTACGCTCGACGAAATACGCAATACCATCGCACGGCGCCTCTCTGATTGCAAGGGTGAACGGGGCCTCATGAACAGCATCGTTGGGGCGGCTGATACGCTTTTCGATGAATCGTCGATTCTGGAGCATCTCTATATATCGGGTACCGAGTATATCGTCGACCAGCCTGAGTTCAAGCAACCGCAGAAAGTCCGCGATATCATCACCATGATCGAAGACAAGTTCGGCATGGCCAAGCTCGTCGACGATGTCGGTAATTTCCCGATCCTTTCGAGGCGTGACCGCGAGGTCGTCATCAGCATAGGAACGGAAAACAGGGCCGAAACGGCGGCCGATCTGACGATCGTTTCCTCTCCATACTATGCAGGGAAGATGGTTGGAAAAATCGGGATTCTCGGACCCAAGCGGATGGATTATGAACACGCTGTACGTGTGGTGAACTACATGGCCGGTTGCCTGTCGGCGGCCCTGTCGGACAATAACTAAATATCAACGATTGCCTTAAACCATGACAAAAAAAGAAACGCATCGCCAGGAAGAGATACAGGAAAAGATGGCTACAGAGGCTGAAGGAACATATGAAGGGCAGGTTTCAGGGGAACATGCGGGTCTTGCCTCCCCGACGTCGGCAGATATGGAAGCAGAAATAGTAACGCTCAACGAGCAGGTAGCCAAGCTGCGCGGGGAGTTGCTCCGCCGTGCGGCAGAGTTCGAGAATTTCAGGAAACAGAAGGAGAGGGAAGCCGCGCTTGCTTCCTCGCGTACGCTGGAAAACAATGTGCGGGATCTTTTGCCTATACTCGACGACCTGAAGCGCCTTATGCACCACATCCCTGCTGAACTGCAGGCCATGGCGGAAGCCAGGCCGTTTACCGAAGGGGTGGAGCTTATCAGGAAAAACTTCAGCACCTGGCTTGAAGGCAAAGGGGTCAGGGAGATCGAGTCGAAAGGCAAGATCCTTGACGTCAATTTCCATGAGGCCATTACCCAGATCGATGCACCGGGAGTCGAACCCGATACCATCATCGAGGATTACCAGACAGGATATACGATTGGCGACAGGGTGATCAGGCATGCCAAAGTCATCGTCGCCAGGTAAGCAGTAACGAATTAACGTCTATAGATTCAGAGAAACACGATGAAGAGAGATTACTACGAAGTTCTTGGCGTCGGACGTTCTGCCGACAAGGACGAAATAAAGAAGGCCTACAGGAAACTGGCCCTCAAATACCATCCGGACAAGAATCCCGACAACAAGGATGCGGAGGAGCATTTCAAGGAGGTCAACGAAGCATACGAGGTTTTGAGCAACGACGACAAGCGACGCCGTTACGACCAGTTCGGTCATGCGGGCGTTGGATCGTCTGCGGCCTCTTCAGGAGGACAGCCTGGTGCAGGGTACGGCGATATCAACGACATATTCAGCGCTTTCAACGACATGTTCGGTGGTGGTGGTGGCGGTCGAAGGGGTGGTGGATCACCATTTGAGGATATGTTCGGCGGAGGATTTTCCGGAGGCGGCCGCAGGAGTCGCGCTTCGGCAGGCATCCATGGCACCGATCTTAAAATCCGTCTCAAGCTTACTCTCGAAGAGATTGCCAAAGGCGTCGAGAAGACACTCAAGATCAAGAAACAGATCGCTTGCCAGGAGTGCGGCGGCAGCGGCTCGAAATCAGGCAAGGCCGAGACCTGCCAGACCTGCCATGGAACCGGTGAGGTTCGCCAGGCGTCCAAAACCATGTTCGGCCAGTTCGTCAACATTGCGGCATGCCCGACCTGCGGCGGCGAAGGCCAGGTGGTCAAGGACCGCTGCACCTCATGTTACGGCGAAGGGATCAAGCAGGGTGAAGTGACCGTCAAGATCAATGTCCCCGCAGGTGTGCAGGACGGTAACTACCTGACCCTCAGGGGACAGGGCAATGCCGGTCCGAGGGGTGGGGTCAGCGGAGACCTGATCGTGGTGCTGGAGGAGATCCCGCATGAACTGTTCAATCGCAGCGGTGACGACATCATCTATGACCTCTCTGTCGGCTTCCCTGATCTGGTCATGGGCACCAAGATTGACGTACCGACCCTTGAAGGCCATATCAAGCTGACCATTCCGCCGGCCACCCAGCCGAACACGATGCTTCGCATCTCGGGCAAGGGGATCGGCCACCTGAAAGGCGGCGGCTTCGGAGATCAGTATGTCAGGGTTAATGTATTTGTGCCGAAGGATGTTTCCGGCAAAGACAGGGAGTTGCTCAAGGAGTTGAAGAAATCGTCAGGAATTTGTCCGGTCACCAGCGATAGCGAGCACGAGAAAAGTATTTTTGAGAAGGCCAAGGACATCTTCAGTTGATCAAACTGATCTTGTTGTGTTATTCTGCCTTTTGAAAAGAGCGTTTCAAAGAAAAGGGGCTGCCTCATAAGTCGAAATGAGGCAGCCTTTTGTCGTTTGCAGGGGGCGCCGGGCAACTGCTCGATTCATAATCTGCCAATCATAAGCACAACACTTAAAAGCAACTCTGTTTATTTTTGTGCAGGGGCGGTTCGCGAACCGACCTTAATCGTAAGGTGGACGGAGCACAGAAAGCGACCCTGCCCTCAAGGGAGGCACGAATACAAAGCTTATTTTAATGTAGAATGAGCATGTAAATGAAAAGAGGCCACCTTTTCAGGTAGCCATTTTTCAGTCATTATTGTCCGTTTGAGACAGCCTCGTATGGATCTCCATGGAATTTCTCTGTTCAGAACCCCATTGGGCTGGATCTGGCCTGATCGAGCACTTCGAGGGTGATGACCTTGATTCCGTTCTGCTTTGCATAGGTCGTCAATGCAGACCTGATCTTGTTGCTGAACATCGAGGGCATCTGGTTGAGCATTTCTGCAGCTTCATCGCTCCATTCAAGGTCGCCGCCGAATCGTGGCCTTAAGGTTTTCTTGTATCCCTCTTCGATTTCTTCAACAAAGTCGCCGACAGAGTCGGGGTCAGTCATCTGATGGGGTGCAAAAATCTTCTCGGAAAGGATTTTGTTCCTGATCAGGTGGATTTTCAATTGAGGAAGATAGAGACCGAGCGCCAGGGCTTCCGGGCTGCCGCAAGCTACGAAAAGGGCGACGTTCTTGTTTTTCAGGCACTTTTTCAGGTTGCTCTGGACCAGGGCGCCGATGAGCTGGGACGATACGACCAGATAGTATACAGGAGCCCCCATGATAATGACATCGAAATCCCTGACGAAACTGTAGTCGGCGGTTGCCTTGCACTTGGCTTTTTCGACGTAGGCACCAGCTTCAGCCAGCTGCTCACCGATCATGTCGATCAGCTTGTCGGTGGAGCCGCCACTCGTCCGGCTGTCGTAGAGGATAATCACTCTCATCTGCCTGTCGTTGTCGCGGGTCATAGGTAATACTTTATGGGTTTAAGTCTCGTTGAATCAACAGGATTTGCTGAAAGCTTCAGTGATGTCTCCGACAAAATCAGCGGCAGCTGACGGATCGGACACCTGGTCCGGCGAGAACACTTTTTCAACAAGGATCACAGGATTTTCCAGATGCATTTTGATCTGCGGGAGGTAAAGGAACTGGGCCATGGGTTCAGGGCTGCCGCATGTGACGAACAGGGCCACTTTTTTGCCCTTCAGGGCCTGTTTCAGGTTGCTCCGTGAGAGTGCTCCGCTGAGTTGTGACGCGACGAGCAGGTAGTAGATCGGGGCGCCGAGTACGACGAGGTCAAACTCCTTGACGAAACTGTAATCGGCGGACGCCTTGCATCTGGCTTTTTCCACATACGCCCCTTTTTCAGCGAGCTTTCTGCCGATCGAGTCGATCAGCCTGTCGGTCGATCCACCGACGCTCTGGCTGTCATAAAGGATAATGGCCTTCTTGGGCAGGTTGATATTACTGGTCATAAGCTGGATAATCTGGTTGCTTCGGAAGGGCAGTGTCTTTCAATTATAAGACATAAGACGTTCACGGCAAAATCCCAATATCATGCTGATGGGTCGGCGTGCCCGAAACAAAAAAAGGGTGCCTTTTCGGGGCACCCTTTTTCCGGAATTATTCCGAAGGGAAAAATCAGACGAACTTCGAGTAGACGTTCAGGAGATCGACGACGCGCGAAGCGTAGCCAAGCTCGTTGTCGTACCAGCCGACTACCTTGACCAGGTTGCCGGAGCTCATGGTCAGCGGAGAGTCGAAAACGCAGGAGTGTGGGTTGCCGACGATGTCCGAAGAGACGATCGGATCGGTGCTGTACTCAAGGATGCCTTTCATTTCGCCCTCAGCGGCGGCTTTCATGGCAGCGTTGATCTCTTCTTTGGTGGCAGCCTTCTCAAGGATGACCGAGAGGTCGGTAACGGAACCGTCCGTTACGGGAACCCTCATGGCGAAACCGTCGAGCTTGCCGGCCAGTTCAGGGAGCACTTCGCCGATAGCCTTTGCGGCGCCGGTCGAGGTCGGGATGATCGATGCTGCAGCAGCGCGGGCCCTGCGCAGGTCCTTGTGCGGAAGGTCGAGGATGTTCTGGTCGTTCGTGTAGGCGTGGACCGTGGTCATGAAGCCTTTGACGATGCCGAAATTATCGTTGAGCACCTTTACCATCGGGGCGAGGCAGTTGGTGGTGCAGCTGGCGTTGGAGACGATCTCCTCTTTGCCGGTGATCGTATTGCTGTTGACGCCCATGACGATGGTCGCGTCGATCTTGTCCTTGGCGGGAGCCGAGATGATCACCTTTTTCGCGCCTGCGGCGATGTGCTTGGAAGCAGCTTCACGGCTGGTGAAGATACCGGTCGATTCTACGACGATATCCACGCCGAGAGCAGCCCACGGGAGCTGTGACGGGTCTTTCTGTGCACAGATAACGATGGTTTTGCCATTGACGACGAGGTTGTCGCCCTCAATGCTGACTTCACCCTTGAACTTCTTGTGGGTTGAGTCGTACTTCAGGAGATAAGCCAGGGTTTTAACGTCGGTCAGGTCGTTGATGCCGACAATTTCCACGTTAGGGTTATCTACGGCCTGCCTGAAAACCAGACGGCCGATACGGCCAAAACCGTTGATGCCTACTTTTACTTTCGCCATGATGCGTCTTTCTGGATGAGTTTATGAATGCCGAATCGTGTCTCCACGATTCAAATACAGCTGAATTAATTTGACAAGATAGAACATCGCTGATGAAATTATCATGAATTTTTTATAAAAAATTCTATGAGCAACTCCTTCAGGTTGCTGAAGCTTCCATTGCTCAGGAGTACGACTACGTCTCCGGGCAGAATCGAGCCGCCCAGGAAATCAATGATGTCCAGTGGATACTCACGGCCTTCGGTTCCGCCGGTAAAGACGGTTTTTCCTTTCGATTCGAGCTGCCCCGACAGCAGAGCGGTATCGAGTCGTTCTTCAGGCGCGTATCTTTCCGGGCGGTTGACCTTGCCGAACACGACGACCGATGCATCGTTGAAACATTCGGAGAGTTCGTGCTGGAAAATATTCCGGCTGGTGGTGTTCGACCGGGGTTCGAAACAGGCTACGATGCGCCTGCCGGGATAAAGCTCCGCGATGGCGCCGAGGGTCAGGCGGATCGCGGTCGGATGGTGCGCGAAATCCTCCATGAGTGTTATGCCGTCCGGCATTTCGCCGACAAGTTCCATCCTGCGTTTCGGGCGCCTGAACGACTCAAGGCCCCGCACTATCGATTCGAAATTGACACCGGCATGCATCGCCGCTGCTGTGGCGGCCAGTACGTTCATGACGTTGTAGTTTCCGAAAAGGGGCACGGAAACACGGCCTTCGGGTTGTCCGCCCCTGACGATCGTGAACGAGGTGCCCGATGAGCTGGAGGTAATATCCGTCGCACTCCACTCTGCATCGCTGTTCAGGGCGAAGCGTTCAATCTTGCAATGCGCCTTTGATGCTACGTCAAGCGAGTCGGGATCGTCCCCGTTGACCAGCAGAAGGCCGTTTCGCGGCACGAGGTTGACCAGCAACCGGAAGCTTCGCTTTATTTCGTCAAGCGAGTTGAAGATGTCGGCATGATCGAACTCGACGTTGTTGATTATGGCGATGTCGGGGCGGTAGAGCAGGAACTTGCTTCGTTTGTCGAAAAAAGCCGAGTCGTATTCATCGCCCTCGCTAACGAAGAATCCCGGCTCGCTGAGCCCGGAAGGCCTGCAGCCGTCACCGAAATTTTCAGGGATGCCGCCGATCAGGAATCCCGGCTCAAGGCCGCCTGACTGGAGCAGCCATGCCGCGATCGAGGTGGTTGTGGTCTTGCCGTGTGTGCCTGCAACCACGATCGATGTGTGGCTGCCGATCAGTTCCCGGCTGACGAGGTCAGGCATCGAGATGAGCTTCATCCGGTTGTCGAGCGCATACTCGAGGTCCGGGTTTCCCCGGCTGATCGCGTTGCCCACGACGACAAGGTCCGGGGTGGTGCCTTCCAGGTTTTTTTCCGAGAAGCCGTTGAAGTACCTGATGTTGTGGTTCTCGAGATAGGTACTCATCGGGGGGTAGAGCTGCGTGTCCGAACCGGTGATTGCGTGGCCCATATGGGAAAGAGCCACGGCGACCGAAGCCATGGCCGTGCCGCCGATGCCTATGAAGTAAATGGAACTCATTGAAAGCCGTTTCCAATTGTAGATGGTTGCGCAGAACATCGCGCCTTTATTACTATATGCCAGTTAATAGTACGCAAAATCGGCAGCAGGGCAAAATGGCCCGGAGCGAGCCGGGGGGCGTATACAGATTTCCGGCACTGTGCGCAGTGCGGTAATGAGCGTTGGAATCCTTATTTTACCGCTCAACATATTTCAACCACCATTCATGTAGATCCTATGCAGTTCATCGACCTGATCACCCAGAAGAACCGCATCCGCACGAGCCTCATGCAGCGGATTGAGGCCATCGTCGACCACGGCCAGTACATCATGGGGCCCGAAGTCCTCGAACTCGAAAAGCAGCTTGCGGCCTATGTCGGAACGAAGCACTGCGTTTCGTGTTCTTCCGGGACCGATGCGCTGCTGATGCCGCTCATGGCAAAGGGGATCGGCCCTGGCGACGCCGTGCTTACCACTCCGTTCACCTTTGTGGCCACGGCCGAGGTGATCAGCCTCGCAGGTGCTACACCGGTTTTCGTTGATGTCCTTCCCGGCACCTTCAACATCGACCCCGACCTTGTCGGTCCGGCCGTCGAGGAGGCCCGCAGCAAAGGGTTGAACCCGAAAGCCATCATTCCCGTTGACCTTTTCGGCCTTCCTGCCGACTACGAACGCCTCGAAAGCGTTGCGGCTTTGCATGGGCTCTGGATACTCGAGGATGCCGCCCAGGGATTCGGCGGCACCATCCACGGCAAGCGCACCGGCAGTTTCGGCCTTGTGGGGGCGACCTCGTTCTTCCCGGCCAAGCCGCTCGGATGCTACGGCGACGGCGGGGCTGTGTTTACCGACGACGACGAGCTCGACAGGGTGCTCCGTTCGGTCAGGGTCCATGGACAGGGAGACGGGGACGACAAGTACCAGAACGTGCGCATAGGCATCAACGGCCGCCTCGACTCGATCCAGGCAGCCGTGCTGATCGAGAAACTGACCATTTTCGACGATGAGCTTGTCGAGCGCCAGCGCGTGGCCGATGCCTATTCCAGCCGCCTCAAAGGGCGCGTCCAGGTTCCAGAAGTGCCTGAAGGCTACACATCATGCTGGGCCCAGTACTCGGTGCTCGCCTCATCGACTGCCGAACGCGAGCAGATAATGGAGGCCTTGAAACGTGCGGGTATTCCCTCAGTGATCTACTACCGTATTCCGCTGCACCTGCAGAAAGCCTATGCTGGTCTTGGCTACGTGCAA
>JAAXXK010000031.1 GCA_013334525.1 Chlorobiaceae bacterium | reverse complement strand
CTAAGTAAGGTTTCTGTTTTTACACCAGTCGTTGAGGTTGCATCGTTGCGTCGGCTGTGCTGCAGAGAAGCAACCTCATTGGCAGTGACCGTATCAGTTGTTGCTCTGTATTTTCGCAAACCTGTCAAGATGGCGAAATATCGGACGATTGGTCTCTTCATCATGCTGGAGGGCCTTGAGGCTCTGGTCAGTCACCTCGATGGCCTTGAATTCCCATACGCCGGTCAGGTCGACGTCGCCGAGCTTCTGGCGGAGTTCGACATAATGCTTCTGGAAAAGAGGCCCGGAAATGTGCACCTTGACCGGATAAGCCTGGATCTGGAATTTCTTCTCTTCCTCCCCTTTAACCCCGATTGAGACCTTACGGTCAAACCAGATGGAACCGACAAGGTTATGGTTGCTCCGGGAAGATTCAAGAAGTTCCAGGTAGTAGATATTGCCGTTTTCTCCGACGTAAATGGAGTGGTCTACCACGACATGCGGCACTCCTGAATCATCGACGGTCGCCAAAGCCTTGAATGACAGGGAATCGTTAATGATGGATACCAGTTCCGGTGACAATAATGCGCTCATACTTTATCTCCTTTTATACTGTTGGGTTAATTACTTTTCTATACTTGTTGCAAATGCAGTGCTTTTGCCGGTGACATCAATGAATGCGCGACAGATCGGTATCGGGGTGGTTTCCGCATCGCCTGTAGTCGTTGAAATCGATGATCAACCCGTACTTCACCCTCAACTGGTCAAGGCCTCTTGCGAAACGGATGCAATACTCGAGCGAGGGACTTTTCTGGTCATGAAAGTCTGAACTCGGACGAACAACCCATGGACTGCTCCAGGTTGTGACTCCGCGCTCGGCAAGGTATTCTGCCTCTTCAAGATTGGCGCGAAGGGCCTGCTCCTCGCTGGTGTATCCGAATGGTTTTGCAAGTTCGACTCCGGTTACTATGCCTGTTCCGACGTAGCCTCTGCCGAATATGTCGACAGCGCGGACAAGGCGGTTCCGCCACTCCCTGTATCCGAGCGAATCGGCCTTTCCGGGGCATATCCAATTGAATTTCTCCTCATTGAGCACCTCGAGATCGCTGGTGTAGGCCATGATGCCGGTCTCGTCATTCAGGCGCCGCAGCTGCCGTTCGTTAAGGGCGGAAGTAGTCACGTCGACAGGAAACTTCTTGGTCGAGAAGTTCTCACCGATAGCCTGCAGGGTTTCGATGTAGAGGTCAAGTTCCCTGTCGAAAACCTCATCGCCGGCAAGCACCGAGCCCCCTGTAAGGTGAATGAATGAAAAACGGCCGGGCTCCTTGAGGGCCTCCCTGATGGTTTCAGATATATCCTCCGGCCTGAATCTGCTTTTACCGCCGGCCTCCTTTACCTGCTGCTTGTTATGGTTGTTGATATCGCAAAAACGGCAGCCGTTCCCCTTTGTCCCGAAATGACAGTAACCTGAAACAATAAGGTCAAGCCGCTGGGGACGAGCCGTGACGATATCTTTCATCGGGATACCTGAAGTGGTAAAAAGATCGTAGTAGCGGGGCTTTACCGTCAGCTCCACAAACTCGAGCAGTTCATCGTTGTCGATCAGGGCCAGTTTACCGTCGACGAGATCGATGATATAGGGATCCCTTTCAATCGGCGTCGGGTCAGGCAAAATCAGGGTACCGTCCCTCAGGGAGATAGATGCCGGCAAAGGCTTGATCTGTCCATCCCTTGAGCCGAAAATGCTTCGTCCACGCACCTGATGGATCGCAGGATCGATCGCGCCAAGTGCGGCATCTGTGTAATTGACCCCGCGCAGGTGCACGTCTGTTTTGAGAATGACAAGGCGGGGCACGTCAGGATATTTATCCACGACCTCATTTACGGTCAACTTATGCTCGACTTTATTGAGTAATGTCACAGTCATGAGATATCCTCCAGTAATCTTTTATTATTTTTTTCCTTTCATACATCATAAAAACAAAAAAAGCCAACCCTCTGCATTCGAGAATCGGCCTCTACATAATCCTGCCAAAATGAAATATCATTATGTATGCAAGCCGAACATTTTACAGCGATTGTGCCCGTTACAACACAACCGATATTTGTTGAAAATGAGAGCAATATATCTGCCTGTTGAAATCATATCATCCACCTTTGATTAATAACTACGAAGCAAAAAAAACAATCCTTGGTCAAACAACAAGTTTATACCATAAAAATACCTGATAAAGAGTAGGCGAACATCCCGCAAACCTGATAAAAAAAGCACAATCAATTGTTTCCCATACGTTTACTACTCATAAATTCCATGCTGAACATAGATTCCCTAAACATTGCTGATATCGCCATGATGGTATCAGACGATGGAATGAGCAACCGTACCTGGCTTTTTCGCCATAAAGAGCAGCCCCTGCCGCCGCAGATTCTCCGTTCCGGAAGCTGCCACCACCTTTCAGGCCACCTCGTCGAGCAGCATCCGTGACTGGTGCAGTCTCCAGTAATAACCCTTCATGCCGAGCAGTTCGAGATGCGTACCGGCCTCGACGATCCGCCCCTGCTCAAGTACGCAGATCGTGTCCAACTCCTGCACCGTCGACAACCGGTGGGCGATGACAAGCAGGGTCCGACCGGCAGAGACCCTGTGGATGGCCTGCTGCAAAACCTCTTCGGCCCTTGAATCAAGGCATGAGGTCGCTTCATCGAGGATAAGTATCCGGGGGTCGAATATCAGGACGCGGGCAAAGGAGAGAAGCTGCCGTTCACCGGCCGACAGGGTGCTGGCTTTCTCCGACAGAATGGTATCGTAGCCTTGAGGCAGGCGTAAAATGAACGGTTCGGCGCCAACAAGACGACAGGCCTCCCGGACCCGCTCCCCGTTAATTCCGGACTGGAAAAAACGTACGTTGTCGGTAACCGTTCCGGCAAACAGCGTGACATCCTGCTGCACGATGCCGACCGTACGTCGCAGCATATCCTGCGGCCACAGGCGAATGTCCTTTCCGTCGACAAGCACCGCACCTTCGGTAACATCATAAAACCTGGTAACCAGGTTCATGATCGAGCTCTTGCCTGCGCCGGTGGCCCCGACGAAACCTACCCGTTCGCCGGGCCGGATCGTCAGGTTGATATCATGGAGCACCTCCTGGCCGGGAAGATAGGCCAGGCAAACACCGACAAGTTTTATGCCGCCGGCCACCTCCGGCGCTTTTGCACCATCAACCTCCCTGATATCCGGCACCTCCTCAAGGGTACTGCTGATGCGCATCGAAGCGACGATCGAAGATTGCAGGATGTTCATCTGTTGCGATATGATGGTGATCGGCTGGAAAAAGCGCCTGATGTATCCTACAAAAGCATACAGTACACCAAAAGATATCGTCCCTTCAATCACACCTTTTCCCCCAAACCATACCAGGGCAGCCACGGTAAGGTCTGCCAGCATTTCGGTGACATTGAAAAAAAGCAGGAACCAACGGTTCTCCCTGATGGTGGCCGCCAGCAACACCTTGTTTCGATCGTCAAACCGCTTCTGCTGTTTGGCCTCCTGATGGAAAATCTGCACAATGGCCATACCGCTCAGGTTCTCGGCCAGGAAACCAATGAGCAGACCCAGCCGATGCCTGACTTCAGCGTTGATGGACTGGATTTTCCTCTGGAAAAAGAATGCCGACACCGTCACAACAGGAACCAGGAGAAAACAGTAAAGAGCTATAACCGGGTCCAGACGAGCCATAAACACCATAATCAGCACCAGGGAGAAGCCACCCCTGAGCGTATTGGAGAGAAACTGGGTAAAAAAGTTGTTGAGCGCTTCGGTATCGCTGACCACATTGGTGATGACCCGGCCGGCGCTGTTCTGGTCGAAGTAACGAAGGGAGAGGCTCTGGATATGCCTGAAAAGATCGAGACGTATGGATCGCACAATCGACAGCCCGATTCTCTGCAGCAGGGTATCCTGGTAATAGGTGAGCCCGAAAGCCAGCAGAACAAGTCCCAAATAAGCTGCCGCCATGCGAAGAATCGCCATGGAGTCCGGTCGGGAAACCGAGACGTAGCGGTCGATAGCCTCTTTCACCAGCCATGGCTGGGCAAGATCGATAAATACAACGGACACTACCAGGACGAAAACAAGCGCAAGGCCATTGCGGTGCGTCTTCATGTAAGGAATCAAGGGCACCAGTGCACCAGGGGATGGAGATTTCCCGTTCATGAAACATCCTCCAGATGACCGGCTTCCAGAGAGTCTCTCTCTACATCCAGGACGGGCTCCTGAAGTCCTCGTTTGTCCTTCACAACTGCGCCATCGGTCTCACTGTTGCCGAACTGGCCGGTCTGGATGAACCACTGCGCGGCGTATATCCCGTCAATAGATAACAGTGAGGCATGAGTCCCACGCTCGACAATCCGCCCCTCTTCAAAAACCAGGATTTCATCTGCATGCCGGACCGCGCTCAACCTATGGGAGATGATTATCGTGACCTTGCCCTCCTGCTTTCCTGTTTCAGAAGTTGACAATCGATCAAGATTTTCCAGGATCCTCCACTCTGTTGCAGCGTCTACTGCGCTCAGGGAATCATCCATGATCTGGATCGGAGCATCCTTATAGATCATTCGGGCAATGGCCAGGCGCTGCTTCTGCCCTCCGGACAAACGTATTCCCCGCTCACCGATTTCCGTATCGTACCCTTCGGAAAAGCGGCCGATGTTATCATGAACGGCAGCAACCCTTGCGCAACTCTCAGCCCTTTCGCGATCGGGAAATTCATCAGAGAAGCCAATGTTCTCTAGCACCGTGGAGGAAAAGAGAAAGCCGTCCTGGGGGACATAGGCTATGCCCTCCCTGAGCCGGCGCAATGGATAGGTCAGTATATCCTGGCCATCAAAAAAAACCGTTCCTGAAGGTGGGTCATAGAGGCGCAGTAAAAGATCAGCCAGAGAGGACTTGCCGCTTCCTACTGAACCGATGATACCGAGAGTCTGGCCCGGTTTGACGGAAAACGAAATATCCTCCAGCACACTCCTGTCGCTTCCGGGGTAACGGAAGGTGAGGCCCCTGACCTCTATGGCTCCCTGAATCGGCCGGTCAAGTACATCCTTTTTGTCGAGTATATCGGGAACGATATGGAAGAGTTCATCAATCCTGTTCAATGAGGGAACAGCGCGTTGAACAATATTGACGACGTTGCCCAACTGTTCCAGAGGCAGGCGCAAAAGCACAACATACAACGTGAAGGCTACGAAATCCCCAAGGGAGATCACCCTGCTCGTCACGAGGATCCCGCCATATCCCAGAACGAGAATGAAGCCAAGATTGACCATCAGGGGCACAAGGGCGGTAAACAGTGCCGAGAGATGTGCAAATCGCATCTTTTCTTCGGCTATCGCATCAACCCTCTTCTCAAAGCGGTCGATAAAGACCTTCTCCGTACCAAAAGCCTTGATGGCACGAATTCCTTCAACTACCTCTTCCGTTGTCTGGGCCATGTCACCAATTGCTTCCTGGGCGCGTTGGGATTGAAGCCTGATTGCCGGACCAAGCCACTTGACCAGGAGAGGAATCACCAGAAGAGGCCCCATCCCTGCAAGCGTCAGCCGCCAATCGACATTCAGGACCATGAGCAAAAGGGCACCAAGGAACAATGCCGTCGCGCTTATGCCTTGGTTAAAGCCCTGGGAGACCAGTTCACGTACCACCTCAACATCGCTCAATGCATGGGAAATCATATCGCCGACGTTGTTGCGATGGTAATATGATGGCGAAAGGGTACCCCATTTTTCAAACAGCTCCTTGCGCAGGCGATAGGTCAACACCCGTCCCTTGTGATGCACAAGAACACGGCCGCTCCAGCCCGCGACCACACGAACTCCGCCAATCAGAACAATCAACCCTGCATAACCGGCCATTTCAGCCAACCCGGGGCTCCCGTTCCGCAAGCTGTCGGTGACACGCCCGAGCAGACGCGGAATCTGCGCCGCAAAAAAGCTTCCGGTCGCAACCAGACCCATACCGAGAAAATAGCTCGCCTTGTTCTGCTTGATGTATGCGCTGACTAGACTTATTCCGGACACGATCACCTTAACTTATTTCTTGATAAAAAAACCCTCGATGCAACATATCCCCGCATTAAACAACAATCCATAACAAATGAAAAGCTGACCCCATATCAACAGGAATCAGCTCCATTATAGTTCTCTCTCCAATCCGGATCTATATTTAATAAATAAACAACATGCGGGTTACAATTTATTTCACCACAAACTTTATCGCTTAAAATGTGCAATATTTAATCGACAATCAATCCCTTCCATGCGGTATATTGCATACCGGAAACGAGCTAACTGCGAACAAGTTTTCCCCTTCATGGCGGAAATAGTTATCCATGCCTATCCAGATATCATAACCATGATGGAGTTGCCCAAACCAATCGAATATTTCAACATTAAACCATACTCGATCAACAAATCAACACACCACTTTGCAGATTTAATTACACCGGAATTATATCATTTTCCGTAACAGGAGATCAGCATATCAAAGGTAATGGCATCCTGATCCCAAAGCTTAGGCCAAAACAGTGCAACTCCGATTCGATCTGCGATGAGTAGGCAATACCGCTATGGCAGGAATACACTTCCATTGAGTCGCCTCGTTGCCCAGGAATTCGGGCCTCCTCACCGCTCTCTACGTAATAGTCAATCCAATGGCGCATATATGAGGTAAACGCCTCCCGGTCGCCGGCGACAGCCGGGTTCAAAAAGAGAAAAAATGCACTCTGTCGCCCCCCCGCTCCATTTGCATGCACCTCCATGCCGACCTCTTCCGTTGAACCCGCATCTGCGCAAAACGCTGCGGCCATGCACTCGATCATCATGGACAAGCCCATGCCTTTGTAGCCGCCTGCAGGGCGCAGGATACCACCGACCGCTTTGCCGGCATCGGTTGTCGGTGTCCCGTCCGTAGCGAGCGCCCAATCATCAGGAATCGGGTTACCCTGCCGCGAAGCCAATAAAATATGACCCCTCGCCGCAACGCTGCAGGCCATGTCGAACACGAACGGCGGCCGGTTGTCACCGGCAGGGGCGGCGAAAGCAAAGGGATTGTTGCCGATAGCGCAACGCCCAAATCCCGGCAACCCCAGAAGGGGCGGAGTACGCTGCCCCATCATGCAGATAAAGCCGGCCTCGGCAGCTTCCAGCGCAATGATCCCCAACGCACCCAGATGACCTGTCCGCCGGACGTTTACCCAGAGCAGCGGTTCACTCTGGAGGTATGGCGTCGCAGCCTCGATTACACGCATTGCCAGCACCTGGCCAAGCGCACCATCGGCGTCGACGACCCATGATGATGATTTGCGGGCAATAGTGATAACCGGATTGGGATTAACCGCCCCCTCCCTCAATCGATCGACGTATGAAGGCAGTCGCACCAGGCCGTGGGTGTAATAACCTCGCTGGTCGCTGCGAACGAGTAATCGGGCGGTATTGAACGCATCCCGGAGCGGCATGTCGGCAGCCTGAAGAACCTGGCTCGCCCACCTCAACAACTCCTCTGCCTTGTAGTGCGACCCGGTGCGCTTATCAGTCAAGTTCATTGATAAGCGCCCCTTTCAGCCACTCGAAAAACAGCTTGAAACATCATTTCAGGAGCCTGGACAGATCGGCGTCCGGATGGTTTCCGCAACGCCTGTAGTCGTTGAAATCGACCTTCAGGTCGTACTTGACCCTTAACTGGTAGAGCCCTTCTGCAAGACGCACGCAATACTCGAGCGATGGACCTTTCTGGTCACGGAATTCCGCCCCGGGAAGCACCTTCCAGACTGTTCCCCAAGTTGTGACGCCATTTGCAGCAAGATCTTCCGCCTCCGCAAGGGTGGAGCGCAGCGCTTCGTCCTCACTGGTGAACCCAAACGGCTTTGCAAGCTCTACTCCCGCAACGATACCAGTTCCGACGTAACCTCTGCCAAAAATGCCGACCGCCGTAATAAGGCGCTTCTTCCACTCCCTGTAGCCTATGGTTTCCGACTTGCCGGGGCAGATCCAGTTGAACTTCTCTTCGTCAAGCACCTCCATATCGGTGGTGTAGGCCATGATGCCTGTCTCATCGTAGAGCCGGTGCAACTGCTTTTCACTGAATGCGGTGGTGGTCACATCGCATGGGAATTTTTTAGTCGAGAAGTTCTCGCCGATCGCCTGAAGGGTTTCGATGTAGTGCTCAAGCTCAGCGTCCAGAAGCTCTTTTCCTCCAAGCTTGGTGCCGCCGGTAATGTGGATGAATGAGAAACGCCCCGGTTCGCTGATTGCGGCACGGATCGTTTCAGTGATGTCCTGCGGCTTGATGCGGGCAGCAACGGTCTTCCTGTCCGGGGGATAGATGGCGCAGAATTTGCACCCCTTGTGCTTGGCCCCGAAGTGGCAATAGGTTGAAGAACTCAGGTCGAGCCTTTGCGGACGCGCACTGACAACGTCTTTCATCGGAATGCCAGAAGAGGTATAAAGCTCGTAGTAGGCCGGTTTTTCCCATAGCTCGACGAACTCAATGATTTCATCGTTATCTACCAGGGCCAGGCGACCGTCGACAAGATCGACAAGGTATGGATTTTTTTCGAGCGGGGTATGGGAGGCGATGATAAGTGAGCCGTCGCGAAGCAGAAGAGAGGCCGGATACTGTTTTGATTCATCCTCTTTTATTCCGTGCCGGGCACGGCTGTAAATCTGGTGAATAGCCGGATCCACCGCGCTTAGCGCCTGATCCGTATAGTGGATTCCACGGATTTGCGCGTCGATCCTGAGGATGAGAAGACGCGGAATATGGGAATATTTTGCGATAACGTCATTAAGAGTCAGCACACGTTCCGATGTAGCTGTCAGGGTGGCAGTCATAAAGCTCTCTCCTGTGGTTATTGGAAATAATTGTATTGAGATTATCCATATGTCAACATCCGTAAACACCCTTTTAGCAAAGAGTAGAATAAAGGATTTTGAGGCAAACGGAAATGATCGGAATTTGCATCACACATCTCTTTCATGAGACTCAGTTGTCGGCTGTAGAAATATTTCCAAACAGATGTGCAAACAAATAATCGGGCAGGAATATCCAGGGATAAATGATGATCTATCCTCTTTGCAAACCATGCTCCATGTTATTGACAATCAACAACGACCAATAAAAGAAAATATCCTGCAAACCATCAGGCATATACCATAAAAATACCCTCGATATGGGTTGAATATCCCCTCTTTTTATAACACTGAATGACAGACAAGCAACAAACCGCCACCCTCATTCCGGATAACAGAGGAAACGATTTTTGGAGGTTTGCCGAATGATGGAGCTACTGACGACATGTGGTGGCGGACATGTTATCGGGCTATGTTTATTCGGGTCGGGGAGTTTGACGTGCTGCGGTCCACATATTCAAGTTCGCTGGTGTTGATCCTGTATATAGCGGCACTGTCCAGTTCCCCATTTTCGACTCGCTGCCTGAATCGGGGACTTTTGGCAGCCAGGCGCTCGACCGCCTTGTCGTAATCGGATGACCCCGCCGAAAGAGCTTCTGCCTCACCGACCAGAAGGAGACTCTTCCATTGCTCGGGCAACTGGTTATCATGCTCAAAAAAGAATGAAGCCCGCCTGTTTTTCTCGATTTCCTTCACCTTTGATGTCGCCTTCCCTGTTGAAAAGAAAATGTTCAGGCCATCAGGTGCAAAGCTGCCCATCGTTCGCGTTATCGGGCTCAGGTCACTGCGAACATAGGTGAGCAGTGCATATTTCGTATCCAGGATGTATTGCTGGATTTCGGCCAGACGCTCTTCTCGGCTCATTGTTTTATCTCCTCTTCATTACAGTTGGTTTCACTTTGCGGATAACAGGCAGAACGCTGACCGCATCACTCCATAATCAGGGTACAGGTCGCGACCCTTTCAGTTGCCCTGTCATCAATAAACATCAATATCTAAAGCAAATACAATAAGATACCGTAAAAATACCTGAATGACGGTACTCTATCATCCGCCATCAACCTGATCGGAGATCCCGAATATTTCCAACAACGAAAAAGCGTGACGATAGATCAACAGGCACAAAAACCGTTTTGTTAAACGCAAATGCAGGCCGTCTGACAAGTCAGGTTGAGGTGACTTGCCTGACTTGCGGCTACCTGTGCGACTGCCCTCGTTGAATAGCGACTTGTCAACAGGACAATGCGCTCGTTTCAGATCCTGCCATGTAATTATTGACCGGCATTTTGAGAAGGCCTCACGGAACCCGTTATCCGATCAGCGTCAATTTGTTCACGGCTTTCCCTGCAATCAAACCTTCGGCCGCGCTGGCGTAAGCCCTGTAGTGCTCGCTTGCTATGTGCCTCTCCAGATGTACGGGGCTCTGCCATGTTTCATGAAAAATGAAAACGGCCGGGTCTTCGTTGTCCTGGTGCAGGGTGTAGCTGATGCATCCCTCCTCCTGCCTGGTTGGAGCCACGAGCTTCAATAGTTCGCTTTTGAGCTGCTCAGCAGACTCTTTTTCCGCAACGACTGTTGCGATCACAGTTAATTGTGACATGGCCTGTATTGTTATGTTTCCTGATACATGATTGAAGTCTCCCCTGACAGGATCACGAGGATATTGATTTGCCGACTGAAAAAGCCTGCGCGACCAGCGGTCCGACGCCATGATACCCCCGGTGGGAGGTGTCATAGAGAAGAGGCCTGATTTTCAGGATGTCGAGCAGGCCATCATCGTCGAACAGCTCCTCATCCCCCTTGACGTCGATGATCTCTCCGATGAACTGCGTGTGAACGCCGATTTCGATGACCTGGATCAGACGACACTCAAGCACCACCGGGAATTCAGCCGCATAAGGGGCATCCACCAGCGCGCTTTTCACCGGGGTGAGCCCGGCCGCGGCAAACTTGTCGATGTTGCGTCCTGAAACAATGCCGACAAAATCGGCTTCAGCGACATATTTTTCAGATGGAATCCCTATGGTAAAAGCTTTGCGCTGCACGATGTTTTCGTAGGTGTATCTGGCTTTGCGCACCGAAACGGCAACGCTTGGCGGTTCTGAACTGCAGATACCGCCCCATGCGGCGTTCATCAGGTTCGGCCGGCCTGAGCCGTCATATGTCCCGACCATAAGTACCGGTGCTGGAAAAAGGAGCGTCTTTGCCCCGATCGATCTCTTCATGTATTCTCCCTTTTGTTGTTTGGCCCGTCTATCCTTCGGATTTGCCGAAACATTACCGTCAATTCGTCTGACCTGTCGGCCTGATCAATATTTCGTTGACATCAACGTGTGGCGGTTCGTTAACTGCGTAGAGTACTGCCCGCGCAACGTCATCAGGATAGAGCCACTTCTCGTGATCGGGCTTTTTCAGATAATCCCAGAATGGCGTTTCGACAGCGCCGGGATTGAGCAGCGTTACTCGAACACCCGTACCGGCCACATCGTTTCGAATACCCTGCGCTATGCCGGTGAGTGCCCATTTCGTTGCCGAATACAATGCCGGCGAAGAGGTGATACGACCGGCGACGGAGCCTGTCAGGAGAATGTGACCGCCGCTTTTCACCAGCTCCGGCAACGTCAGGCGAGCCGTCGCAGCAGCGCCGAACACGTTGACGAGCACCATTTCGCGCCACCGTTCAAGATCGGCCTCCCCCTTGTGAAACCTGGATCCATCCGAAAAACCGGCGTTCGCAAATACGACGTCGATCCTCCCGAATCTTTGAAAAACCTGATGAAGAAGATTCTGTTGCGACTCGATGCTTGAAACATCACAGGTGACGGCAAGCGAACGGTCACGGCCCAATTCATCCGACAGGCTTTCCAGCTTGCCGGATGAGCGTGCGGCGAGCACGACATTGAACCCTGCCTCTGCGGCACGCCTGGCCGTCGCCTCACCAATGCCGCTGGATGCTCCTGTAATGAGAAATACTTTACTGCCCATCTTGAGTTCAATAGTTGATGTTGGTATAAGGTCATGAATGATAAACCGTTTCCGTGCGGCACAGCGATGCCGGACTCGAAACCTCAACGTTCAGGGCGTGAGAAAGAATGAGGCTCCCGAGATCTTCCAGAAGCGCCGTTGCCCCCTGGTAACCGGCATATCCGCGATTGAGCACCACCCTGCCGGAAAGCGGGAATGAGACCTGCAGGAACGGCACCCCAAGTTCATCCGCGACAGCCTCCTCCAGTGCGCTTCCCAGCACCAGGCCGGCACCCCCCGATCTGACCAGTGCGGAAATCGCGGCATGGTCCTCATCGAAGAACAGCTCTGCACCCCAGCCTTCCACCAGAGCCGATAGCGAAGAGTGCAGCGTGGATTTTGCTTCCCCGGATGGATTGTCGGTGATGACCAGGGTACGGGGAACCATCCCCAGTGTATAGGTCAGGAACTCGCTCAACCCGACAACCTGGGCACTCTCCCCGACCAGCGCAAAATCCCGCTGGAAGCCTGCCCGGTAATAGGTATCGGCAAAAGCGCCCAGATGCCGGTTCAAGCGGCTCTCTTCGGCCTGGATGAAACGTTCGGTGCGTTCAGCCTCAAGGCCCAGTTTATCGCTGACGGCGCGCAGCATCCGGCCCGCGGCAGCTCCGACCGGTAATCCCCCGAGCGTGATCGCCGGCGTACCGTATCGCTCTTCAAGCAACGCTGCTGTCGTTTCCCCCCATATTGAAACGACGATATTGAGTTCAGCATCCGGAACCCTATGCCATCCGTCAAGATCCTGACCGTAACCCAGCAGCAGGTTCGGCTTGAGCCCGATGCCTTCCATCAGGCGGCCGATCTGTTCAAGATTCCCGGCCCAGAAAGGGTCCTGGTGAGGAATGATTCCCCAGAGGTTCACCACCCCTTGTGCACGTGGCCGTTTTTCCCTGAGCAGCTCCGGCAACTGTTCGACCAGAGCCTTTGCAGCGATTTGATAACCCTGGTGAACATCGCCCCGGAAGCCTGGGGTATTGGCGTAAATAACCGGAAAATCCTGCTCGCGCCCCTCTTTGGTCATGGCAGGGATATCGTCTCCCACCATTTCCGTGGAGCACCCCGATACGATGAAGTAGAGATCTGCTTCGACCACCTTGATCGTGTTCTTGAGCTGTTCGCGCAAGCGGGAGCTGCCTCCGAAAACCACATGCTTCTCGCTGATGTTGCTGCTGGAGACCGGCGGCCCGCCGAATGCATCACCGCCGGCATTCAGGCGGTTGAGGCCAAGGAAATAATGAAAACCGCAACCGGCATTGCTGTGAATGACAGGTACTGCCCCGTCAATGGCCTCTATGACTAGAAGGGCTCCGTGAAGGGCGCAGGAGTTGCGTGATCCATCGATATGATTTGACATGCTACCTGACCTCCTTTTTTATGTGCCAGTTGGGGCTGCGCCGATACCAGGCCTCTGTGTAGGGAGTCGGTGTTTTTGCAAGAGCGGCAGCAAAAGAACGGTTCTTCAGGGCTAATGAAACAGATCGGGCAAGGCCGGCCACTCCGTTGTATCCAAGAACGGGGGTGTTTTCAAGAGATACAACCGGAATGCCGAGCCTGCCGACCTGACTGATATGGGCCACGTCGCCGATGTATAGATCCGGGGCAAGGCGCCTGACGATGTTCAACTCCTCAAAAGGCTGTCCGTCAGCCACATGGAGTTGAAGTGAAGGATGCTGGAGGACGAGCTCCTTGAGGCGGGCTTTATGAAGCTGATCCAGGTGGCCGACGGTAATGCCCGCGACCTGGCCGCCAAACTCCGCGACGAGATCGGACAGGGCGAATGCCGTGGCGACAGAGAGCGCAATATAGACGCGAACGCCTTGAAGGCTGAAATCCCCCAACTCACGCCTGAGCAGTCCGGACTCCTGTTCATGAAGCTCACGGGCCGCATCTTCGATACCGAGGGCGCGGCCTGCCTCGAGTAGCCATCGGCCTGTCGCGCCTATCCCTATCGGTCGGGGTTGTTCGACATAGGGAACACCATACTCGTCACGAAGGATGAGTCCAAGGTAATTTTCCGAATCCTGGTCAAGTGACAGGGAGAGGCGGGCCTGGGTCGCAAGACGAAAGCTTGCCGCTGAAGCCTGGTCCGGAAGGGTATTCAGCTCGACTCC
Organism: Chlorobiaceae bacterium; assembly: GCA_013334525.1. Lineage (GTDB taxonomy): Bacteria > Bacteroidota > Chlorobiia > Chlorobiales > Chlorobiaceae > Chlorobaculum. The sequence continues at coordinate 18,178 of JAAXXK010000031.1, read as the reverse complement.
AAGCCGCAGAAGAAGCCTCTCGGCCTCGAGGCGATCGCGACCATTTTCAACGACTGACAACAGGTTGACCCCGGCTGTCCGTTGATGTTCCCCCCGGGGTCCTGCAAGATGCTTCAGAATGGCATGAAGGGCGATGTCATATCCGGTCACCGCATTCCGGGAAGCAAACCCGGTCACATAGACAGGCACGATCGGAAGTTCAAGTTCTTCGTGCAGTTCTTCGACCACCGCCTGGATATCATCGTTATTGATTGCCGCAACAGGGCTTGCAATGATAAAGATCACCTCAGGGCTGTATTGCCGGAAAGCTCCAACCACCGCCTTGCGAAGTTTCCTGTCGGCGCCCATGATCGTATCCCTCTGGTCAAGGTTGGAGACTATCCATCGTCCAGTTCCGGAGCTTACCCGATGATAGAGGGCTGCGGCAGCGCATCCCCGGGGCGCATGGATTACCACGACACTGTTACGGATACCGGCAAGAAGTCTTAGTGCGTACAGGAGATCGTCCTGTGTGCTTTGTGAAAAGGTGCGGATCCGTTGAACCGTATCCTCACCGGAAAATTCCGCAATGGCTTCATCCGCCCGCCCAAGCCAGGCGTTCAACGTATCGAGCCGCTTTTCGCGAATGCGGGGTGATTTGGCTTTCAGGAGGCTCATGGGTACTCTTTTTATGATGATCAGCTCTCAGATTGATTCCATTTTCTGAACCACTCCCGTCTCTACCGCTAAAATCCGGTCCCCCCATGTCCTGGCCCATTTCTTGAGTTCCGGTCCGTTGAGAGGCTTTGGAATAACCGAATCGAGGTTTTCGTCGATATGTCTTGCCAGGTTTCGATAGACGCCGGCCTGTTCGGACTCCGGGAGCGCCTCGATGACGGTTTTGCCGAACAGTTCGCTTTGGGCCACGGTAATCGATCGGGGCACATAGCCGATCACCGGCACATCGGCCTGAACTGCAAAATCATCGATCAAAGGCTGTGAATAGGGATGCTGGATACTGTTTGCGATAACGCCACCCAGGCGCGCTCCGCCCGATGGCGCGTATTTGTTGATCGCCTTGAACAGGTTGTTGGCTGCAAAAATCGCCATAAAGTCCGATGATGTCACCACAAACGCACGGTCGGCAATGCCATCGCGGATCGGGACGGCAAAGCCTCCGCACACAACATCCCCGAGAACGTCGTAAAGCACGAAGTCGGGCTTGTACTCTTCGAATACCTTGAGTTCCTGCAACAACTCGATCGCCGCGTTGATGCCGCGACCGGCGCAACCGACGCCCGGGACAGGTCCACCCGCCTCGATGCAGAGCACGCCACCGAAGCCAATCGCCGAGATATCCTCGATACGCACCCTGCTCTGCTCACGCAGGGTATCGAGTACCGTCGGCAGATCGTTACCGCCTCGCAGTATGGTCGTCGAGTCGCTCTTGGGGTCGCAACCGATCTGTATGACCCGGTATCCAGCTTCGGCCAGGGCCGCGCTGATATTTGAGGTGGTGGTGGACTTGCCGATCCCGCCCTTTCCATATATGGCGATATGCTTGCCTCTCTTTTCACTCATCAAAATGCTCCATATGCTTTATACCTGTTTGTTCATTTACACGTTGCGCCCACAGGGAGCAGAACCCTGTGGGCGCAACTTTTGCCCGACCTGATCCCACAATCTCCCTTCATTCAGGCTACCTGACCCTTGAATACCGGCATCAGTTCATCCTCGATCCGGTAAAAATCATGGACGACACCAATTCCCGCCGAGCAGTCATAGATCTGTTCATAGCTAAAACCTTCACGCCTGAAGATGCCCGTTATTTTCTCGAAAAGATCATAGAACCATTCCGGTTCAGGTGCACGATGCCCTTCCAGGGCGGATCCCGGATTCGGGCACCAGGTCGTCGCCATACAAACGACCCCTTTCGATGCCAGATATTCAACACCCGCCAATGTCGAGTCCTTCGGTTCAATTCCTGCCACGATATTCGATCTCACCCGTCCCCTGCCGAACACTTTCGCCTCATACTCCAGCGTCTTGACCCAATGCTCCCAGCCGCCTGACTGGAGCTCCTTGCCCGGACAGATAGCCTTGAAAATGTCTTTGTCCCATATCTCGATATTGGAAGCAATGGTGCGATATCCAGCCTCCTTGTATTTGTCGATGATGCTCAGGTCATGAGGAGCACCGATGACAACCGTGCCGTTAAAATCATCCAGCCCCGTATGCTCCCTGACAGCATCGGCGACATCAAGGTAATACTCGACCTCCCGGCGCTCGGCGACGAACCCCCCGGTAAGGTTGAAACGTCCTGCGCCGTCAAGCCTGTATGCTGCAGCAAGCATTTCACCGATCTGGTGCGGATATTTCCAGCCGATATTTTCAGCCTCGCCATAGGTCTCCTTCGTCGCGTTGATGTTGCAGAACTTGCAATCCTGACCCTGGTCCTTGAGCGAGCACTCATTGCTGTAAGCCACCGATACGAGGCCATATTGCGCATACACGCCCAGCGTCTGCATGGCGACACCATCAGATGTCTTCAGTCCGTAATATTTCGGCCTCTCGAGAAACTCAACGGGATAGATGATCTTTCCGTGATGAGCCAGGTAATAGACCCCGTTTTCAAGAATCAGGGAGTAGGAGGAGCGTCGATGCCACCTCAAAGGATGGATAATCCCGTGCGGCGAATAAAAGCCTACAGGAAACTTTACACCCACATGGGTTTCATAGGCACGCTCGAACAGACAGTGAACCTCCTCCTGATACCGGCCACCGAGATCAAGGTCTTTGAATATGGCCGGATCAAAATTGATGCCGTCGGCAATAGTAGCCACCTTCAATGCGAGCTCTTGATAGAGCTTATCTTTAAGAGTACTCATGGGTTATATCGCTCCGTTCTTGATTGAGATTGTTTGTTCAAGTAAATCGACCTTTGCAGGCAACTCCGTACAGAAAGAGATGAAAGACAGGAATCAGATCTTTTCGTCGTCGCCTGCTTTCCTCTTCAAACCAGACCTGATTTCTGGTCCCAGCGAACAGATCCCTCATACTGAGACCAGGAGAGTCAGGTATGGTATCACCGGCAAGGAGTGCGGGATACCGTTTTCATATGCCGAAAGTCCATATTTATTCGCGGGAAGGAGAATACCGATGCCGTTTATGGCTGATATAATTCCTCGAAGAGTCCGCAATGATATCCAAACCACGCCGAAGCATGATGATAGTTATGATATTTAAAGATTAAACTGTCATATCAGGTTTACGAATACCATAAAAATACCATAAACACAGTAAGCTATACCATCATATCAAAGCCACAAATCAACTCTCCGATAAATAATCAGCCATCCCATCCGCACCCAATATCATTCATGCAGATCAAAAACAAGAAAAACTCATCACTTATCACATAAAAATACCTTATACATGGCATAAATATTGTTGTTCCCTATATCAGGAAGATCATTATAGATATCACATATTCACATTTGCAGAATAGCATTGGGAAATGATATGACAAGGATGGACAGCTGTGCCAACAACAGTCAGGACTCCCTGAAGCCCCTGTATTCATTGATAATGGAGAGAAAACGCCTCTTTGGCCTGATTTTCACCATGAATCCGTTTTCAGGAGAAATGATACAGATTGTCACAAAAACGCAGCATCGTAATTGTCCGTCCAATATCCTGACGGTATAGGCATCCCATGAATAAGGGATTTTTATGGTATAAACTTGTCCGCTCACCTGATATTGATTATCAATTCGCCTCAATTAATCGTAAAAGCGGACCCCATAAGTTTCCAACAAGACAAATCGCAATATCTTTCCGGTTTTTCATTCTTTCATTTTTGCACTTCGCACATCCAAACGAAATATTTTTCATATCGATGTGGCATCGCACTGGAAGAGATCTCTCATGTAACGACCGGCACATATGGAACAGGAGCATATTTATTCGTTCAGATATAAAAAAAGTATCCGCAGTTAAACAAATAGATGAAATAATCTCATGTCCAACACCATAACACAAACAGCAGAACGGAGATTGACCAGGCAGGAGGTGGTAGCCAGATATCCGGATGTTCCCCGCCTTGTAATCATCAAAACCGACGTGCGCCTGCGAGGCGTCCACTACACCGATGCCGCCCTGGGTTCGGTCGATCCGGCGATCCACCAGGTTCGGGGAAGAACCCTTTTCGGTACCAGGGACGGTCAGCTCAAGCCGTTGCCTTCGTCGGTCCTGTTGAAGGACGGCACCCTTATTCTGCCTGATCCGACCCCTATCGAAAAAAATCCATACATCATCGATCTCGTCGACGGACAACTGGCTTTGTTCGACAACGGTGAATTTCTCGAGTTTCTCGAGCTCACCCTTAAGCCGCGATACTATGATCTCGTTACCACATCAGGCATCCCTATGAAAGAGATCGTCACGGCCCGTCCGCAACGTCTCGACCTTACTGCATCGAGCTACTGCCACTTCGGGACCAAAGGAAACCTGTGCCGTTACTGCAATATCAACAGCCACAACAAACAGCAGGTAAAGGAGGGGGTTGGAAAAAGCCGATACAAGCCCCAGGAGATATCGGAAACCATCCGGGAGGCACTGAAGGAACCGGGGCGTTTTTCGTTCATTCACATTACGGGCGGTTCAGTACTTGCCGGTGATGAGGTATTCGACAAAGAGCTGGATATCTACATCGAGACCCTGCAGGCGATCGGAGAGAACTTCGCGACGAAAAAGTTTCCTGCAGACGTAACCACATCCGCATTCAACGAAAGGCAGTTGAGGCGCCTGAATGAGGAGACTGGCGTCATGGCCTATACCAGCGACCTCGAAGTGCTCAACGAAGAGAAATTCAACTGGATATGCCCCGGCAAGGCGGACGCGATCGGTTACAAAGAGTGGAAACGGCGCCTCGTCGCAGCTGTCGACATTTTCGGGAGAGGTTATGTCGGAACCGGCATTGTCGCCGGCGTTGAGCTTGCCAGGCCATTCGGTTACACGAGTGAGGAGGACGCCCTTAATGCTACCCTTGATGAGGCTGAATACCTTGCCGAACGAGGGGTCACCACATGGAGCAGCCCGTGGTCTGTTCGCCCGGGTTCCGACCTCGAAGATCAGACAGGTCCTTCATTGGAGTATTGTGTGCGGGTGGCAAGAGGACTTAACCAGCTCAGGAAAAAATATGGGCTGATCATCGATTTCAACGATTACAGGCGCTGCGGCAACCATCCCGATACCGACCTTTCACGCATCAATTGAGCCATTTACCCATATCCGGATGGAGTTGTCGCAATCTGGGCGGTGATTGCGACAACTCCATTGCCCTGGTTAAATTATGTACCGTAAATTGACCCGGCGAAGGGCAGAGGGCCATCATAGGCCAACCCCTGCATTGATTTTCAAACTCGTTCAATTCCGGCAAATGCAGCCCCCTGGTTTTGCCCTGCCTGACAGGGAACCGAAAAGCTTACATTGGAAACCGAAACCCCCTGATTGACCTCCAGGTTAAAGCAACCATTATTCATGCAATTTTCAGTTACGGCAAATCGCCCTTTTCTCAAGCTGTTATCATTTCGTATCTGCATTACTCTGGCATATCAGATCATAGCCGTTGTTGTAGGCTGGCACATATACGAGCTGACCCATGACCCCCTTTCACTTGGATTGATCGGTCTGGCAGAGGTCATTCCCTACTTCCTGTGCGCCCCTTTTGCAGGTCATGCGATCGATCACTACTCCCGACGCATGTTCGGTGTACTGGCCAGCCTGTTGCTGGCCAGCAATGCCTTCACGCTGACAATAGTGTCGGGAGGCTGGATCGTCAGCGGCAAACCGACCATCTGGCTCTACAGCGCCGTTGCCGTCGGCGGGATCGCCAGGGCGTTTATCGCCCCATCCTACAGCTCCCTGTTCGCCCTGATCCTTCCGAGAAGTGCCTATGCCCGAGCTGCCGGAATCGGCACTTCCGTGTTCCAGTTGGGATTGGTGCTGGGTCCGGCATTGGGAGGTCTCATGGTCGCATGGGCTGGCAAAACAATTACTTACGGAACTGCATCGGTTTTGAGCCTGTTTGCTGCAGCTGCCCTGCTATCCATGCATGTCAAGGAGCCTCGTGCAGCACAAAACTCTCCGTCCGTCTTCAAGAGCATCGGTGAGGGTTTGCAATTCGTCTTCGGCAACCAGCTCATCCTTGGAGCACAAACACTCGACATGTTCGCCGTCCTGTTCGGGGGCGCAGTTTCCATGCTGCCTGCATTCATTTCCGACGTCTTTCATTACGGGCCTGAGGCACTTGGCTTCCTTCGTGCAGCTCCTGCCATAGGTGCGCTGTTGACCGGTGTTGTGCTTGCGCGCCGTCCCATCAATCTCCATGGTGGCCGCTGGCTTTTGGGAGCTGTGGCAGGATTCGGCATCTGCATGATCTCTTTCGCCCTGTCGGCCAACATATGGGTCGCGGCCATCCTGCTTCTGCTCTCAGGGGTATGCGATGGAGTGTCGGTAGTCATGCGTACAACCATCATACAGCTCTCGACACCCGATGTCATGCGCGGGCGTGTTTCGGCAATAAATGGCATATTTATCGGCTCGTCCAATGAACTCGGGGCGTTCGAGTCCGGTATTGCGGCCCGTCTGATGGGATTGGTTCCATCGGTGATTTTCGGCGGGATAATGACGCTCTCCGTGGTTGCCGCAACGGCAAGGCTGGCCCCGAAACTGCGTCGGCTGGATCTGCAGCAGCTGCATTGATGAATCAGTCAGCGCCGATGCGTAAAACAGCCGATCCTGATCTGCCCATTGTTGATATTTCCAACCTGTATGGTCACTGTTTTATATACGATGGATTGAATTCGTTCGTATAAATATCCGAAGGTTTCAGCTGCCCCGCTCCGAGGATCCCATCCTCCGCAAACCGGTCAAACCACCACTGGAGATCCTTGTCGACAATCAACGGAAAGTCCGGTGTCCAGCTTGTGGCCCTGAAAAACTTTGCGAGAGCCGGATTGGCCCCTCTCTTGATACTGACTTCAGCATAAGCGTTTCTCACCCTCCCGGGATCTTTTTGAAAAGCCTCATAAATGATTCGCCTCGACCTGTCATAGGCACGGACATACCGCCTGACGGCATCAGGGTGTTTCTCAATAAAGTCGTTCCTGAACCCGATGGCACTCAACACCGCTTCACCCTTGGTATCATAGTTCGTGGTACCGGGAATCTGGCGTACGCCACCGTTCTCAAGCGCCATTTCATAATTGGGTCCGCCGATACCTCCTGACGACATGGCATCGATCTGCCCTTTGCGAAGCATCTGCTCCTGTTTGTCAACCGGCAGGATGACAAGTTCAACCTGTGAATATGGAATACCGTTCTTTTTGAGATACTTTCGTATGACATAATCCGCTTCCGCACCAAGCACATTAACCCCGATCCTTTTGCCTGCAAGATCCTTGATGGTGTGAATGCTGCTGCTGTCAAGGACAACCAGCCCCTGGGTTCCCCCTTCGTTGTTCCTGGTGGAAACATGCCATGGAATAACCGCCTTTATCTTGCCGCCACGAGCAATGATGTTGATAAATGCCGGCCATGCTGAACCACCGACATCAATGTTGCCGGCCAGGAGCGCCTGAAGCGCGATGGTGCCCCCGCTTCCTGAAATAGCGGTAACCGGTTCAATCCGGACCCCCTCTTCGGCCAGGATATCGTGACCGCTCAGTTTATTGGCAAGCTCCCAGTTCGTCGGAGCCGTCGTCTGGATCTCCCGGATAACGACATCCGCTGTTTTCGTCACCTCCTTTCTTGCTGCGAACCACCATGATCCGCCAATCAGAATAGCCAGGAGAGCGGGTATCAAAATCTTTACCTTATTGTTCATCGTCATGAAAATTGTTTGGCGTGGTTATGGCAGTCTTATCCTGCTCTACGGTATTTGATAATCGACAATGCATTGCGGTGGTGAACGCAATAATCCCGGGCACAGTCAAGCCGGCATCATGCCGGAGGCCATCTGCCATTGAACCGGGTTGCGCCAATCTTCTTCTGAACCCCTAAAACTCTTGCCTGAAGATATTTATCATCAGATCCCCTTCGACTACATTCCGGCGCTCTGGTGATCCCTCCTCTAGGAAAGCATCTCAATGAATGCGCGAATCCTTGTCAGCAACTGACCTGAAGGCGGCCCGACATGAAAAGTGCCTTCCAGGCCGATTGAGGGTATGGCCAGTTTCTGGAAATGGTCTCGTTGAATCTCCTGGTGAACTCCCCTGAAGCAGCCGAGAAATGAGTAGAAGATGATGCCGCTGGCCCCGAATTCGTTGACAAGCCGTTCGATCGGCTTCAGGCGGTGAACCGGTGAGCCCAGACCATTGCCGCCGGTTTTACCAAGAATCTGCAGGGCGATCGATTCCAGGGGATTGCGGGCCCTGGGCCAATCCTGTGACCAGGAGTTTGGCGTGGCCCAGGCCGTGACTGCGCCACCGCAATCATCGATGGTTTTATAAAGACCGAATGCAGGGCTGCGTCCCCCCACCCAGGCGAGCTGAACAATCTTTCCGCGCGCCGACCGGATATAATCAGCCGTTATCAATTCCTCGATAAGCAGATCGAGGGTTGCCTCATACTGCTCCGGCTTGCCGAAAAAGTTTGCGCTGCCCGTTACCATGAACATGGTTCCCAGAGTCTTGATATAGAGGGGATTGCTCTTGCGCAGATCGAAGATCCGGCGAACCTTGCCGAGAATGCGGTTTGAACGCGCGATCTCGAATTCAACCCGCGCCAGGTCTACCGGCTTGCCGGTAAGCCGGATAGCCAGATCCGCGAGTTCGTCTGCCAGGAAGCGCACCGTTACGGCAAGTCGCTCCGGATCGTTGTCGAGCGGTCGATTGACCGCCTCGATGCGATGAACCCTGTAGCCTTCGGCAGCGACCAGGTCCGAGGCGATATTGAGCGGTTCGCACCTGCCGTTGAAAACAACAAGGTCCTTTATCGGGCGATCCCGGTGAAGATACAGGTCACCCAGCATCGAGGAGACCATCGAGCAGGTTTCCTTTGGCAATTGAAAGTGATCCTCGGCTATCGTAATGGTATCGTCCGAACCACTCCGGTCGAGTTCATTCAAAGGAATCGGCACGATGTCCATGGCGTACATCAGCGGGGCCATCCATGGGCCCATGACCCTGGCCACGCGCCCGCCGTTTCTGGCGTGGGTTTCGGCATCTGCGACATAGCTCAACGCCAGATCATACAATTTGACAACCGCCGGTGAGTATGCATGCTCCTTTTTGCTCTGTTCGATATAGGTGAGCTGACCATGAAGTTTATGCAGATTCCTGATGTCAGAACCCGAAGCAAACGATTTAACGGGCTCAACGAGCCTCTTATCAGTAGTAGTCAGCGACATTTCATTTCTCCTGTGTTTCTTTTAGCACCTCTACAAAGGCTTCCAGACGGGTTTTGATCTGGCCTGTATCGCCCAGGGAATAATCACTGGCCAATTCCAGTACCGGAAGGCCCAGGTCCTGGAATCGATGGACAAAGCTGTTTTTGGCCATGCCGTAGCATGGACAGAACTTGAGATAATGGTAGATCACCCCTTGAACCCGATATTCTGAAGCAAGCTGAACCGAGAAATCGAGACGTTTGCTGAGTGGGGTTTGCCGGGCGCAGGGCGCCTTGTCGAGATAGGCGTTGGCAAGTGCCTGCCAGGGATCGATCTTCTCGTCCGTATCGTGGTAAAACGCTCCCAGGCCTGAGCAGTGGTCTTCCACGACAATGCGTGCGCCGATCTGGTCTTCAACAAGGTCCAGAATTCGCCGATCTCCATCGGCTACGATGCCGCCGGCCATCATGAGACGCAACGGTGCCGACCCGGATTCCGGTATACCCGCGAGCCGCGTATACACATCCTCGAGCAATACGAGTTGCGCTTCAGGCTGCAGATTATAGAAGGCCCTGGTGATTTCAAGGAAATCGCGCCCGGTCAGAGGCGGATTGTCGCGCTTGCGCAGTGCAGAAATTTCACGGATCAGAGCACGTGCCCGGTTGTAGAGCCGTATCTGTTCCGACAACTCGTCGTCGCTGACCTGTTTGCCGCCCAGCTTGGCAAGATCATTGCGGAAATTGAGGATTTCATGGCGGAAAAACGTGCGTCCAGCTTCACGGCTTCCGTCGCGGGGCACTACATAGCCAAGTGTCGGCACAAAAAAGTTATCGATCGTCTCGGCGGTAGCCTTCATCGATGCGCAGGTATAGAACGAAACGATTCGATCGAGGCCGGTATGAAGCTCGTTCTTTTCGGCAAAGTGACCCAGGACACTTTTTGTAAAATCGCAGAACACGCTTTTGGTGAACTGCTCCCCGCTGGAAACAACCGCCTGGTCTCCGCATTTCATAAGACGCGTATGAGCCACGCCCGAAGCAGCAAGCACCTCGATCGGGGTGTAACTGCACAGATACCCTACTTTCTTAACATCCGATCGATCGATAAACTCTTTTTCAGCCAGCGTCGTGCGCTCGATGAGTTCACTGAAATCCGCTTTATGTATCGCTGAATTTTCAGCGGAAACATTACGATCCCTGAGATAAAAATTCTGGGCATAAACTGCAGCCCCCAATGCGCCCGCATAGACCGGATCAAGCTTGAGGGTGGTAATGGGCAATCCGATGAGATCTTCGAGAGCGGTTTTCATGCCGACGTTGCTGGATACACCGCCGGTAAAGACCAAATCCCCTTCAAGCGGAATCTTGCTCACCAGATTTTTGACGCGCCGCGCAGAAGCATAGTGCAGACCGGCAGCAATGGCTTCGCGAGTCTCACCATGCGCACGGTGCGATATGATTTCAGATTCGGCAAACACGACACACTGGCTGCTGATCTGGGGATGCGACCTGGCGAGCAGGGCTGCCGGGCCAAGTTCGGCAATCGTGAACTCCAGCAGGCTTGCTGCTTTTTCGAGAAAACGGCCGGTACCTGCTGCGCACTTGTCGTTCATGATGAACCTGACGACCTTGCCGTTTTTCGGATCGACCTGTATCGCTTTCGAATCCTGCCCACCGATATCGATGATCGTACGAGTATCCGCGTTCAGGTAATGCGCACCCATCGCATGGCATGAAATTTCGGTAACGACCTCTGTAGGAATCCCGATGAACTGCAACGCGATCCGGCCAAAACCCGTGCCGACGATGTAACGTATCTGTCCGCGATCAAGACCGGCCTCATCGAGGAGTTCATCGAGCAATTCGTCGGCTGTTTCCTGTATGTTGACGCCGGTCGGCACCTGCGCCACATATAGCTCGTCGCCATGCAACAGCACAGCTTTGGCTCCGCGGGAGCCGATGTCGACACCGATCACGCTGCTGCTGTCGATTCTGTCGACCACTCTTTGATCAAGGAGCTCTACACGTTTCACGCGACCCCCTTTTCTGCTGCAGCATGAATACCCTCGTAATAACGCTGGGCAAACACCGCAGCGCCCAAAGCACCCGCGTACACCATGTCGAGCTTCGTGGTCCTGATCGGGTGGCCGATCAACTCTTCAAGCGCGAACCTCATCCCCGGATTGTTTGAAACACCACCAGAGAAGACGAGTTCCGGCTCAAGCCCCACGCGGTTAACCAGGTTTCGCACACGCCGGGCCGAAGCGAAATGAATCGCTGCTGCGATATCCTCCCGTCGCTCACCTCTGGCCTTGAGGGAAATGACTTCGGACTCGGCAAACACCACGCACTGACTGCTGATTTCGAGTTTTTTCTCCGACAGCTTCGCCTTTTCTCCAAGCTCTTCAAGAGTGTAGTCAAGCAGTTCGGCAACCTTTTCAAGAAACCGGCCAGTACCTGCCGCACATTTGTCGTTCATCACAAAATCAACGACACGACCGTTGTCCGGATCGACCTTGATGGCTTTTGAATCCTGTCCGCCTATATCGATGATGGTTCTGGTGCCTGCATTGAGAAAATGCGCCCCCATCGCATGGCATGAAATCTCGGTAACAACCTCCGAGGGAAACGCATCAAAATCAAGCGCAATACGCCCGTAACCTGTGCCCACCAGATATGCGATATCCCTGGGCTCTATGCCGGTCTGCTTCCCGAGTTTCCTGATCAGTCGCGCTGCGGTTTCCTGGGAATCGACCCCGCTTGCAGTAATTGCCGTTTGAATCTCTTCGCCATACACAAGAACCGCCTTTGCCTGACGGGAGCCGATGTCGACGCCAATCACATTGGTCAGGCGCAGATCGGAAACTTTCCCGTCAGCCAGAACGTCATGCTTATTCATTCAATTATTCCGATTATGTTCATTTAAAACCGCTGTTCTTTCAGGATTTGCCTGTCGCCGTGACGGAAATCTGCCCCGGCAAGTCCTGCATGACCAGCGTGAAGATTGGAGGCTGAAGGAATATTTCTCCATCAGGTTTAACCCATGGAAAATCCTGTCGTCAGAGATCTGGCTTTCGTGATAAAAAATATTGGAATACCCTTCACTGTCAACATTTATACCTTACTGATACCGTAAAAATACCTCTTGTCCGGTATGCAGATATTGCCTGATGTACTCACGGCGAATCATTTCGATAATGCCCGATCAAACAACCGGCTTGGGTGTCAGGAAGAAATGGAATGGTATACGAAAAATGGAGTGGTTCAAACTCTATACTGCAGGAAGGCAAATCGTATATTTGGATAAATTCCCCCCACCATGACAGGCAAACAGGACGTTCAACAAATAGAGTGAAATGATCATGGAAACATTATCCGCAGTTACTGAAAGCAGGTCGTGGCCTGATGGCGAGGTTGTCGAAGATCTTGCGAATTTGCGGCAGAAGGTTCCGCTGGTGCATTGCCTAACCAATGACGTGGTAAACAACTTCACCGCCAACGTGCTGCTTGCCGCAGGAGCCTCTCCGGCAATGGTCGTCACCATCGAGGAGGTCGAGGAGTTCGTGCGTTTCGCGCAGGCTCTGCTGATAAACGTCGGCACGATCACGACGTCTTCCGCCCAGGCGATGCTCAGGGCAGCGGCTGTCGCCCATGAGACCGGAACCCCGTGGGTCCTCGATCCTGTCGCAGCAGGGGCGCTGAAGTTCCGGACAGGTATCGTCAAGGAGCTCATCGGGTTCCAGCCGACGGTCATCCGCGGCAATGCTTCTGAAATACTCGCGGTCAGCGGGGAGGCGGGAAATGCGCGTGGAGTTGACTCCACGGCTTCGTCAAATGAGGCGCTGGACGCAGCCGTCGGGCTGGCATCCTCCATTGGGACGGTGGTAGCCCTCAGCGGAGAGGTCGATTATGTCACTGACGGAACCAGCATCATAAGCATCCCTGGCGGGCATGAGATCATGACCAGGGTCACCGGCATCGGATGCACATTGGGAGCGCTGATCGCCGCGTTCCTGCCCGTAACCCCATCACCGCTCAGGGCAGCGACGGCAGCTTCGGCTGTTTATGCCTTCGCCGGCGAAGAGGCGGTAAAGGAAAACCGTGGGACCGGAAGTTTCGCCGTGGCATTCCTTGATCTGCTCTCCACCATCGGTTGAGGCGGCGTAATCAGGATTACCTGAAACTTTTGATGAATCCTGTTGCACCTCCTGTCATGACAGAGGCTCGTGTTGCGCGCCAAATAACGGGGTCAGGATGCTCCGACATGAACTTATGGCATAGGGAAAGGATATCGAAGGTTTGGACAGCAAGGTCGGCATGATCCCGCAAAAAGGAGGCCGCGGCTCTGACCGATGAAGCGGTCAAAACGATCATGCTGTACATGAGCTCCGAAATCGAGCCGGGCGAATCAAACAAATCCACAGAATCACCGGCCCTTTGCGGGAGGCATAAACCCGCTTTCGCGGGGAAACGGCTGCGGCGGGAAGCTTCGGGTAATCCGTATAATGGCCTTTCACCGATGAAATTTTAACCTGCTGAAAAATCCATGCGATTTTTCAGCAACGATCGAATCCAGTATCCCGAAGATATCGAGCTTTCCCGCGATGGCGCTCAGTCTGGTGAAATCGTCGACCGTTTCGGCGATATCAAACAGCAACTGCAAAGCAAACAGGTTATAGGCTGAAGACCCGACACTCAAGCCCATTTCAACAAGCAACATGTCAGTCCCGACAGGATCTTCAATTCCGGCCCCGACCATTTCCGCCGCAAAAATATCACTGATCAATTGCGGATCCATCCCGATATAGTGCCGCAAGATCTGGACAAGTTCGAAATGATGCCTTAAAATGCTGTCAGGGCGGGGCGCACTCATGTTCTTGTTACCGTCCCTTATGCGAAACGCTGTAAACTGCTCCGGCAACAAATAAATGTCATATCCGGCTTTCAGCATCCTTACCCACATGTCGAGATCCTGAAGGTTGGTCAGCCTCGGGTCATATTTGCCAACCTTGTCATAAACGTCACGCCTTACCATCGCTGTCGGAGCACAAAGACAGTTGCCCCTGAAAAAAAAACTGTTCAGCCAGGTCGACCGGTCAAAGTCGGGAAACGAAAGTGGCCGGTCAAAATCGTTGAACGATGCGGTCGGGTTCCCCTGTTCGTCTACAGGAAGGGGTAATCCAAATAAAGCAGCGACATCGGCCCTTTTCTCCATAAAGCTGACCTGTGTTTCAAGCCTGCCGGGGAGCGCAAAATCATCTGAATTTACAATGGCGATATATTCGCCTGTCGCCCTTGCGATGACCGAGTTCATGGTGATCGAAATGCCGTTGTTCCGGGATGAGACTTCGAGCCTGATGCGCTTGTCCTGAAACTCCCGGACAACATCAGCGGTTCCGTCACTGGAATGATCGTCGGTTACGACAATTTCAAAATCCTGAAACGACTGGTCAAGGATACTCTGGATCGTCTGGCGAACATACGGTGCGTGGTTATATGACTTAACGACCACGGAGACTTTGGGAGGGATGGCCATGTTCTTGTTGATTGCTTTATCCAGTCAGCTCCACATGAAAAGGTTGCCAATTCATCAGCGTCCTGCCAAACCATTGTCACTGGAAACTCCGCAGGTGAAGCCTGCGACGAAGCTCGTCCGGGGTCATGATTTTTCTGTCGTGAACCTCGGCAAGGGCGTGCACCTTCCGGATCAGGGCGATGTTGCTCGCCGGAACGCTCTGGGCAGGATCGAGCCAGATGTTGTCCTCAAGGCCGATCCTTACGCCGGGGGCGGCTGCAACAGCCATGCCGGCGACACTTACCTGATAACGTCCGATACCGCCAAGGCAGTAGGTGGTGTCCGGAGGTAATGCGGCTGTAATGCAACCGATATCAAGGAAACCAGCCTGGGCTGAAGCAAGGTTGCCCAGTATGAGATTCGCATGGAACGGAGGATCGACCAGGTTACGATCCACCATATACTTCAGTACGTTCACCATACCCAGGTCAAATATTTCGAACTCGGGTTTTATCCCACGCGACCGCATCTCAGAAGCGAGATGCCTTACCGTTTCAGGTGAATTAATGTTCGCTCCTCCGGGAAAATTGAGGGATGACAACGTCAGGGAGGCCATGTCAGGCCGCAAATCACCCTCCAGGCCCAGCACCTCGGTGCGTTGCTCCAGTGTCGCGCCCATACGGCCGGAGCATGAGACACCGATAACCAGATCCGGCCTTTTTTCGCGGATTCCTCCGATAATTCGCGCATAGATATCTTTGCGATGTGTCGGGATGCCATTTTCGTCACGTGCATGAAGGTGTACTGAAGTAATGCCTGATTCAGCACAGGCCAGCACGTCGGCCACGATCTCATCGGGCTGCAGGGGCACCGAAGGTGAACTTCCACGGGTCGGAACCATTCCTGTCGGGGCAAGGTTCACGATAAATTCCGATGTATGGGAACTGCTCATTTATTGCGTTGGGACACTGACATTGATATCCTTGTAGCCGGCGATATTCTCTTTGACGATCCTTGCCGGATTGCCCAGTACCAGGCAATGCGCAGGGACATCGCGGGTGACGACCGAACCGGCCCCGACAACCGAATTTTCCCCGATGCTCACCTCCGGCAACAACACGCTGCCCGACCCTATCATCGCCCCGGTTCCGATAGTGACTGAACCGGCGATGACCGCGCCGGGGCCGATTGAAACAAAATGACCGATTTTCGCATGGTGCCCTATGGTTGCGCCACGATTCACAAAGACAAATGAGCCAAAGGTGCTTTGGGCGCCGAGGCTGCACCCCGCGTTGATATAACCTCCGGGCTCGATTGTCAGGGAACGGGGAGTGATAGATGTCGGGTCCACAAGGGTGAACGGCAGGAAAAACCCTTTTTGTCGCGCCTCCAATGCAGCCTGATGACGGTTGCCCGGTGTGAAAAGGGGAACGATGAAAGGCAAATCGGTGATCTCCGCATCGAGATTGTCGGGTGTAACCAGAGGAATCCCTTCTGAAAGATAGCTCCTGCCTGCATAATTCTGGACACCCGCCGATATCAATGCCCCGACACGGAAAAGAGTCTCTTCGATGTCGGCGAGCACCGGCGAACCTACTCCGTAAATGACGACGTTTTTCATAAGCCCATAACCTTCATGATGCTCCTTGAAATATACCCGGTGTTGCCGGAAGCAACCTCGGGCTGGATGGGAAGACTCAGCAACTGCGACGAAAGCCGTTCGCATTCCGGCAAATGAACGACATCCCCTGTCCTGAATGCAGGATGATAATGGAGGGGGGGATGATAATGGACGAGCGTCTGTATATCCATCTCCCTCAATGACCTTGCCATATGGTCGCGATCCCTGCACGCAATTGCGAACTGGTGATAGATCGCACCGTCAGCATCTGGCGGCAGGCACAGCCCGACACCCGTCAACTCCCGCCGATACTCTCCGGCCAATGCGCGACGTTCGGCATTCCCTGCATCGAGGTACGGCAACAACACGGACAAAATGGCCGCCTGCAATTCATCCATCCGGGAATTAAACCCCATCGCTGAGCTTTCCTTCTGACCGGACGGGATCCCGTAATTTCGCAGGCTTCGCAACCTTGCATCAATCGCGTCGTCGTTGGTAACGATCGCACCGGAATCCCCGACACCACCCAGGTTCTTCGTTGGATAGAACGAAAACGCCGCCGCATGACCGAAGCTTCCCAGCCTCCTCCCATCAATCATCGCGCCGTGTGCCTGGGCGCAATCCTCGATCACCGCGATGTCATGACGACCGGCGATTCCCATCAATCGAGGCATGTCTGCAGGATGCCCGAACAGATGAACGGGTATGATTGCAGCCGTTCTTTCCGTGATCGCGGCTTCAACGGCGCCGGTGTCCAGGCAACGGCTTGCCGGATCAATATCCACGAATCGGGGAATGGCGCCGCATTGCAAAATCGCCTGGGCAGTCGCCGGGGCTGTCAGCGCTGTTGTAATGACCTCGTCTCCCTTCCCGACCCCCATGCTGCGCAGTGACAGCGCCAGGGCATCCGTGCCCGACGCAACCCCCACACAATGCCTGACACCAAGGTATGCGGCAAAATCATGTTCGAATTTCTCAACTGCGGGGCCGAGGATATAATGACGCGAAGAGAGTGTCGTACCGATGGCCCTGTCTATCTCCTGCCTGAACCGGGCTATGCGAAGAGAGGGATCCGCCTGTGGAATGATTGCCATCTATTCAGCCTGAAAAAGAGGTTGCGGCTTCATGAAGTGCTTTGTCTCCGCATACGTCAGTGAGGATATGACCAGTAGGACTGTTCCAGATGAAAAGTCCTTCAATCGCAGCCATATTCCCGGTCGAACCCAAAGCGATTCCAGTTTGTCAGCAAGACGGATACACGATTGCTCCGCTCCGTTGTCCAGCTCGACAGAAACCCCTCCGGTCAGGGCTATCATCAATTGTTCGGATGTTCCGGCATGACCGGCCCTTATGCTTGAGGAATCGGTCACCGTTATGTAAAATATCCGTCGCGGCTCGAACGGAATGCCACTGTGTTCTTCCAGGGCCACCAGTGAGCCTCTGCTGTCTTCATGAGCAACATTGGCAAGCAATTCCACTCCTTCAATAACAAGCATCGCAAGGTCCCTGGCTGGATATTGTTTACCTCCCTGATAATGACGTATTATTTACGCACGAACAGGATCAGGCGAGGTATTTTAACTCTTATTATAAAAGTAAACATCGTGAACGTAATCACAAACAACACATCTGCCAGCAACCAATGACCCCGCACGGGGTTGTTTGCGGAGAGG
>JAAXXK010000030.1 GCA_013334525.1 Chlorobiaceae bacterium | reverse complement strand
ACGATACCATTGAGCATTTCGGCGCTTCGGTCATTAGTGATCTTTCCTGGAAAGACCTGTTCGACTCCGATGCCTGCACATTGTGTAAACGGTGCCAGGATCGCTGTCCGGCATATGTCACCGGCAAGCCACTCTCGCCCATGACGGTAGTCAGGCAGATAGGGATGCTGGCAGAATTGACTACGAAACCAGGCCTGATTGATACGCTGACCCGAGATGCGATCTGGTCGTGCACTACCTGCGGGTCATGCGAACAGATATGCCCGACTGGCATCGAACCTATCGTCAAGATTCTCGAGATGCGGCGAAGCCTCATGCTTATGGATGGTGATTTTCCAGGAGAGGAGGTCCGGAGGGCCTGTGACGGTATCGAGGTGAACGGCAATCCGTTCGGCCTTCCCTATGCATCGAGGGGTGACTGGTCCAGGGGGCTTCCGGTCAGCATCATGGCTGAAGGGAGCGAAGTCGATATACTCTATTTTACTGGTTGCTACGCGTCGTTTGATTCCCGAAATCGCAAGGTCGCCGCAAGCTTTATCCGGATATGTGCCGCGGCAGGCATCAAGGTCGGGATTCTCGGCAGCCAGGAGCGGTGTTGTGGAGAGCCGGTCAGGAAGCTCGGAAACGAATATCTCTACCGGATGACGGCTGAACTCAATATCGGGGCATTCCGAACCTATAAGGTCAAACGCATCGTGACGGCCTGCCCCCACTGTTTCAATACTCTCGGCAGGGATTACCGGGAGCTTGGGTTTGATGTTCCCGTCGAACATCACTCGACCTTCATTCACCGGTTGATCGAAGACAAACGGTTGAAACTGACGCCGGAGCCCTTTGGTTGCACCTATCACGACTCATGTTATCTGTCGAGGTACAAGGATATCGTCGATGAACCACGCGAAGTAATCAGGTATGCCGGTGGGCGACTGGTCGAGATGGAGAGTTCGGGACGCGAGAGCTTCTGTTGCGGAGCAGGGGGCGGGCTCATCCTTGCCGAGGAGAAGCCGGGCCGACGCATCAATGCCGAACGTGTACGCATGGCCAAAGAGAGCGGTTCGCCCATGCTGGTGTCGGCCTGTCCCTTCTGCCTTTCCATGTTCGAGGATGCCAACAGGAGCAGTGGCCCTGAGATGGGTATGAAAACCCTTGATCTGGCTGAGATCGTCGCCTCAAGGATGGAGGGATGATATAGTTGACGGGGCAAAGGTCGGGTTCACATCACTCGGCCCGGGTGATCAGGAAACAGGTCGCTGCTCAGGTGAGCTACGCATGAAATCGTCTATTTCAACGAATGAATTATCAAACTATGTTGACAGCAAACGAATTACAGCAGCGGGTTTCCCGAATGCAGGAGATGCTGACGGGCAAGGGGGTACAGGCTGCGTTGCTGTTGATGCCGGTCGATATCTACTATTTTACAGGCACGCGCCAGAACTCGGCACTCTGGATTCCGGCGGACGGCCAGCCTATGTTGCTGGTCAGGAAAAGCCTTTCCCGTGCCCGCCAGGAGAGCCCGATCGTCGATATCCGTCCTTTTCCATCGGGAAAGGAGTTGTCGACAACTCTCGGAGAAGCGTATTTGACGGTTGGCATGACTTTCGATGCCGTGCCTGTGCAGCAGCAGGCCTATTATTCAAAAGTGTTGCCTGGCCGGAGCTTCGTCGATATTTCGATGATCGTTCGAGAGTTGCGATCGGTCAAGTCGCCATATGAGATCGAGCAGATCCGGTTCAGCGCAGCTAAACTTTCTGCTGTCTTTGCAGAGGTGCCCCGGTTTCTCAAAGCGGGAATGCGTGAGCTCGACCTTGCCGCAGAGATCGAGTACCGCCTGCGCAGGAGCGGCCATGAAGGGTATGTGCGCATGAGGGCATTCAACCAGGAGTTGTTCGGCGGTCTTGCCGTTTCGTCCGGGGCGACAAGCTATGGTTTTTTCGACGGAGCCGTGACAGGCAAAGGGCTTTCGAGCGCTTCCCCGCAAGGAGCCTCATTGGACGAGATCAAGGCGAATGAGCCGGTCCTGGTCGATTTTGCCGGTGTATACAACGGTTACATCGTCGATATGACCCGCATTTTCGTGATCGGCTCGATCGACCCTGAACTTCAGCGGGCGTTCGATGTTTCGCTCGATATCCAGGAGGCGGTACGCCGCGCGATGGTGCCGGGGGCGATTTGCGAGGAGATCTACAAACTGGCGGCCACGATGGCCGAAAGTGCAGGGTTCGGTGGCAACTTCATGGGTATGCCAGGTGAGCAGTCAAGATTTGTCGGGCACGGTGTCGGCCTGGAACTCGATGAACTTCCGGTGCTCGCCCAGGGATTCGCCATGCCGTTGATGGCCGGCCAGGTGATTGCCGTGGAGCCCAAGTTTGTTTTGCCGGGCAAGGGGGTTATCGGTATCGAAAACACCTTTGTGGTTACCGATCAGGGCGGGCAGAGGCTGAGCGACCTGCCGGACTTGATTGTGGCTGTTTGAGGCAACACCATAAAAAAAGGCCCCGGTATACCGGAGCCTTTTTTTACGATTTGTTGTAAGCTGAAGTGCTTAGAATGCACACCTGATGCCGACAAGGATGTTGCTGCTGGCCAGTGAAACCTGACGTCCACTGAAGGTAGCATCAGAGGGTGACAGATAACGGTAACCTACGTCAACGGTCATCTTGTTGGATGCCTTGATTCCGACACCTGCGCCAACCTGCCATGCAAACTCGGTCGAACCGGAGGAGTCGCCCCAATTACCACCGCTTATCGATGCATCGGCAACACCAAGTCCGCCCATGACATAAGGGGTAAGGTTGGAGTCTTTCGTAGTGAAATCAACATAACCATTGGCCATGAACGTCCACATCGAAACATGTGCGCCACGTGGGCCGGAGTATACCGATGTGTCAACATCGTTGCTGTGATATCCAATCTCGGCCTCAATGCGCGTATTGTCAGCTTTCAGTCCGACAGCACCGTTAGCCAGGTAACCTGTCTTGTACGTTATCGCATCATTTACGCCGTCAACAGTCGAATTGTTCAGCAATCCCAATCCACCGGAAGCGCTGACATAAGGAGTCGTTGCTGCCTGACTGAGGGAAGGAATGGCGAATAACCCGGCAACCAGCAAAGGCATGACAATCTTTTTCATGGTAGTAAGCGTTTAGTTTTTTACATCGAAATTGTACTTATTCACAATTAAATTTATAAAAATCATCCATTAATAATAAGAATGAAAAATGATCCGATTTTGTTCCGCATAGAATCATCAATGAGCCGAATTCTCTGCATATTTAGTTATAAACAAGCGAAATAGCGAATAAGTTGCGTAGATGCGACTTCTTGCTAAAGCCGATTAAAGGCCGAGTTGTCCCCCATAATGGAGGCTCAGCCCCATGAATGGATTGTCTCGTGAGCGCGGGCTTCATATGCGTCTGCACCTGCGTTATTGCCATTAACTGAACGTAGTATCGATGAATATTCTTGTTTGCATAAAACAGGTGCCTGACCCGGGCGGGCGTTTTATGCCCAATGCCGCAGCTACCTGGTTCGATGATGCCGGCCTTGTTTTCAGGATGAACGACTGCGATGAATATGCGGTTGAAGAGGCGCTCAGGCTCAAGGAGCTGCTTGGCGGGACTCCTGAAGTGACCGTGCTTTCCGTCGGGCCGATGCGGGTGGTCGAGACGATTCGCAAGGCGCTGGCCATGGGGTGCGACCGTGGCGTGCATATCGATGATCCGGAGGCATCGGAGCGTGATCCATGGCAGATCGCATCGATGATCGCCGGCCACGCCATGAACCGGACTTACGACCTCATATTCACCGGTATGCAGTCCGAGGATCGCGGTTCGGCCCAGGTGGGGGTATTGGTTGCCGAAAAGTTGGGGGTTTCATGTGTGAGCGGCATCATGGCGTTTGAATGGTCGGACCACAGCGTGACGGTCGAGCGTGAGCTCGAAGGAGGCATACGGGGCATCGCAAGGCTGAAGTCGCCGGCTCTCCTTACCTGTCAGCAGGGGCTAAATATTCCGCGTTACCCGACCTTGCCCAACATCATGAAATCGAAGAAAAAAGAGATATCTGTCTTGAGGCCCGAAGAGGTCGGGGTTGACGCATCTCTTTCGTCGGTCGCCGGATTCCGGCATCATGAACGTAAAAACGCAGGGCGTATTCTTGAGGGCGAGGTTGGGCAAATTGCCGATCAGGTTGTCGCAATGCTTGACGCAAAGACCAAGGTGCTTCGCAGGGGAGGTGCGCGATGAAGCTTCTGTTGGTTGGGGAGAGCCGTGACGGTCGTCTTCCTGGCGAAGTGCTCGAACTTTTCGGCTTTGCCGATGTGCTCGGCGCCGAGACATCGATGGTTCTCGTTGGCTCTCCGGATGTTCTGCCCTTGTTCAGCGGTCGGCTCTATCTGGCCGATATCCGGCTGTACGGGGAGTATAATCCGGAGGTTCACAAGCGGCTGGTGCTGAAGGCCATCGATCAGGAGCGGCCTGATGCAGTAGTCTTTCTCCACTCTTCGTACGGGTGGGACCTGGCGCCAAGGGTTGCCGCGGCCATGAAGGTTGCACAGGTTTCCGCAGTGACCGGTATCGATGGCGAGGGTTTTACGGTCGACAGCTGCAACGGTAAGATGCGACGGACGGTCAAGCCATCGACCTCTTCTTTTGTCCTGACGCTTCAGCCCGGAGCTTTTCCGGCACTCAGGATTTCCGGGATTCCGGAAATTATCCCGATTGATGCTGATCAGGCCACGAGAGTCGAATATATCGGTTCCAGGAAACCCGAGGCGGGAGTGGACCTGTCCCGTGCAACGGTGATCGTCAGCGCCGGTCGGGGTATCGGCAAGCAGGAGCATCTCGATCTCGTACGGGACCTGGCCTCTGTTCTCGGTGGCGAAATCGGTGCCAGCCGCCCGGTCGTCGATGCCGGATGGCTCCAGCGCAGTCTTCAGGTCGGAACCACCGGACAGACCGTCTCCCCGGAACTCTATGTGGCGTGCGGAATTTCGGGAGCCATCCAGCATGTGGCAGGTATGAGAGGCGCAGGCTTTGTTCTTGCCGTCAACACGGATCGCGATGCTCCTATAGGAGATGTAGCGGATCTGCTTGTCGTGGCGGATATCGTTCAGTTTCTGCCCGCGCTGACGTCCAGGATCAAAGCGTGGCAAGCGAGCGGTTTCTGATTCGCGTGCAGGATGTTATTATTGATCGGTATAAATTAAGGGATCAACCACAGGGGTATACAGATGACGCAAGCGCAATACGCTTATACGATTGAGATGGATGTTCGCGACTACGAGTGCGACATGCAGGGAATTGTGAACAACAGTGTATACCAGAACTATCTGGAACATGCCCGTCACGAATTCATCAAAACGATTGGTATCGATTTTAAAGCCTTTACCGAAAAAGGAATCAATCTTGTGGTCATCCGGGCCGAACTTGACTACAAATCACCACTGCAGAGCGGCGACCGGTTCTCAATAGGGCTGAACCTGGTGCGGGAATCCCCCCTGAAGTTCGTCTTTTACCAGGATATTTTCCGCCTGCCGGACATGAAGCCTGTCGTAAAGGCCAGGATCGTCGCTACAGCACTCAACGGACGCGGCCGACCGGAACTGCCTCCGGAGCTTGACCGGTTGATGGAGAGGCAGAGGTGACGGTTTTATGATCCACGTGCTTCCAGCGCATGACTGTTCAGGACATACCTTCTGCTTTCATCGAGAGCGAGAAGGTTCAACTCTGAGAGCTTTTTAAGGTCCCTGCGTGCAGTGAGTGTCGAAACGCGCCGGTAGAGCATGGAGAAGGGCATCGTCCCGGAAAGCTCGTTAAGCGTAAAGGATACGCCCCAATTATCAAGCATCAGGGTCAGGAGATCGATTTGCCGTTTCGAGAGGCTTTTATTGTGGCCGAGAAAATGTATGTAGTCCCTTAATACGAGTTTTCTGATGAAGAGCGCAATACGGTCCTTCATATTTTGAAGTGAATCGATCACTCCTTTAAGTGTAAACTCGACGAACGGGGTGATCTCTTTGTCCCCCCTGATACTTTTTGAAAATGACATGTAGTACTCGTCGACATGCCGATAATAGTAGTTCGAAAGCATCTTGGGTACATACCGAATGCCGGCAGTTTGAAGCAACAGCGCTTCGATCAGACGGGCAACACGACCGTTTCCGTCCCGGAAAGGGTGGATAAGAGAAAGGTGATAATGGGCAAGGGCGGCCCTTATGAATACATCCTGACCGATGATTTCTTCGCTGTTGATCCAGACAATGAACTCCATCATGAGTGTCTGAACATCTTCGATGATTTTCGGAGGAGTGTAGATGCCTCCATGAGCCTTGTCTCCTACTTGAACCATTCCGTTCCGGTATGCACCAGGAATGTTATTTTCATATGGAAGGCCATTGGTGATTTGATGGTGCAGTTCCCGAATGTGCGCCTCAGTGAGCAGGAATGGGCCTGGTTCTGATTCCAGGCTGTCAAGAGACTGGTAGGTTCTGATCAAATTTCGGATTTCAAGTCGATCCTTTGCCGAATGACCTGTATCGGATATTTTCCCCTCGGCAATTGCTTTGACCTCATGTTCGTTTATGGTGTTTCCTTCGATGGCGGCTGTTCCTGCGATGGAACTGTAGAGCAGTTCGGGTTCGATCTGCGCGGACCAGGCTGGAAGCAATGGCAGATCCTTGACCGTTGCCGTCAGCAAGGAGGCTTCTATCAACAGCTTTTCAAGGATTCTCTGGTCATAGCGTCCACAGAAAAGGAATTTGCCCGATTTGAAGGTCATGACCTCTTTTATGAACATAGGATTTGTACCTGTTTTTGATACATCTAACGCTATTAATTAAAACATTATGCTATAATTGTATCTGCAATTATGATATGTATAATGTAACACATTCTGATTCAATTTAATAAGGTACAGCCTTACCCTTCTCAGGTGTGCGGCTGTTCCGAAATCATTACTATTTATCGCAGATATATGAAACCACTCAAAGAGGTTGCCGGGTCCTACATGGCTCTCGCCGATGCTCAGCGCCAGATTCTCGAAGGGGCCTTCGAAGAGGCGGTATTGAATTGCCGCAAAGCGATGGAGATCTCCCGCACCATGCCCCCCGAAGAGGCCTTCGACCACATCGGGTTCGATGCTTATTGCCACGCAGGACTGTCGGAAGCCCTCGCCAGGCTCGGGAATTTTGATGAATCCCTTTGCTCGGCCGATATCGCCTTGCGCCATTTCAATCGTCGCGGAGAGCTCAACCAGGATGAGGGCAAGCTATGGATCGCATCTGTTTTCAGCAGGGCTCTTGCACTGGACGGGCTCGGGCGCGGCGAGGAAGCGCTGTCCGAGTTCCGCAAGGCATCCGAAATGGTTGCCGAACGAAAGGGCGATACGCCTGGAAAGGATGCTCTTCTGGCCACAGCCGCTGAACGCATCGAGCAGCTTGGCAAATCGTCGAAGTCCGGAAAGCCCGCCGGATACAAGGCGTGGTGGGAGTTCTGGTCTTGACACAGACAGGTGAAATCCAGAGCATCCTTGTCGTCCGGCTGAGTTCGATCGGGGACATCGTCCTGACGACTCCGTTGCTCGAAGAGCTTCGACAGGCTTTTCCCCAGGCACGGATCGATTACTGCACCAAAGCACCGTTTGAGCCCCTGCTTGCCTCAAATCCTGTCTTGTCGTCCGTTTTCACTCCTGAGAGTATTGGCTCAAGGCACTATGACCTGGTGGTCGACCTGCAGAACAATACACGCTCAAGAGCCCTGGTCCAGGGGCTCAATGCCGGTGATGTCAGGCGCTACAGGAAGAAGAACTGGAAGAAACTCCTGCTGGTGCGCCTCAAGATGAACCTCTATGGTGATGGCTACCGCTCCGTCGTAGACCGTTACCGGGGTGCTCTCGACGGCATCGTCCCATCCGTCGAAGCGCCATGCAGGATTTTTCCTTCCGCTGCCGACCACGATTTTGCGGTTTCAGCAATCGGCGGAGTGCAGCCGGTCCTTGCAATCTGTTTCGGCGCGAACCATTTCACCAAGCGATATCCGGCCGAAAGCTTTGCGGCAGTCATCTCCGCCGTCCTGGCCAGCATGCCTGTGCGCATAATCCTGCTCGGTGGAAAGGAGGATATTGCCGAGGGGGAGAAAATCATGGCGGGGCTTACGGAAAGCGACCGCGAGCAGGTCCGGTCGATGGCCGGTGCCGCAACCCTTATGCAGTCCGCAGCACTTCTTGCCGCCTCTGATCTTGTGCTCACCAACGACACCGGTCTCATGCACATGGCCTCGGCATTCGGCAAAAAGATCTTCCTGCTTTTCGGCTCCTCTGTCGGGGAGTTCGGCTTCCTGCCCTGGCGCACTCCTTACGAGCTTTTCGAGACCGAAGGGCTCGACTGCCGCCCATGCTCCCATATCGGCCGCAGCAGTTGTCCCGAGGGCCATTTCCGGTGCATGAGACAGATTTCTGCACAACGCGTCGCGGCAGGAATTGTCGAAACGCTCAAACAGGCGGCCCGATGAACATCTCGACATGGAACATCAACGGCATCCGTGCACGCCAGGAGGCGCTGAGGGCATGGATCGAGCGCCGGCAGCCGGACATCGTCATCCTTCAGGAGGTTAAAGCTCTTGAAGCGGAGATCCCGGAATCAATCACTGATATTCCGGGTTATGCGAAATTCTGGAACGGATCGTCTTTTAAAAAAGGGTACAGCGGAGTCGGAATCCTGGTAAAGGAGGAAAGCTGTCCAGGCCTGGAGTGGGAGGTTCCGGGTTTTGACGTGGAGAACCGCACCATCGTATTGCATTGCCGGGATTTCTCCCTGGTCGGCACCTACGTCCCGAGAGGGGACGGCCCGGAGCATTACGCCATCAAGCTTCGCTACCTCGACGGGATGAAAGATTTCATGGCCGACCTTCTGGCCAGTGGCAGGGAGCTCATTCTCGCCGGAGACATGAACGTCGCACTGCGGGAGATCGATGTTCATCGTTCGCAGAACAAACCGGGAGCGACCGGTTTGCGTCCTGAAGAGCGATCGGCCATTGACGGCCATCTGTCGCTCGGCCTGAAGGACATTGTCCGGGAGCTGAATCCAGACAAAAAGGATCTCTTCACCTGGTGGCCCAACTGGAAGATGGCGCGGGAGAGGAACCTGGGCTGGAGGATCGACTGTATATACCTTTCAGCAGGCCTTGCAGGAAAGGTTTCCGGTGCCGCCGTCGACCTTGATGAACGCAGTTCCGACCACGCTCCCGTAACGGTCGAAATCCTCTTGTGACGCGGCACAGCGGGGCCTGCGGGCAATAAACATTTCATCTATCGGAAGCATTGGAATAATAAATAAAATAGCGTACCTTTGAGGTTCAAAAACGCAAATGGTGTTCATGGTTTCCATGAAGCCGCGGGGCAGTGATTGCGCAATACCTGTTTCCCGCCATTTGCACTATACTGTCAGAACATAACAGAACCATTGCGCCATGAATACATTGAAACAATACGAATGTACCGTCATCATTGACGGCGGCCTTCAGGATGAAGCCATTGCTGCGGCAATGGAGCTTGTGAACAAGACGATCACCGACAAGGGTGGCGTTATTCACAATGTCCTGGACGTCGGAAGAAGGAAAATGGCTTATCTCATCCGCAAGTCCTCCATCGGTTCCTACGCCCACATCGATTTCGAAGCTGTTCCTTCAGCTATCGCAGAGATCGAGCGTGTGTTCCGTTACGAAGAGAGCATCCTGCGGTTCCTTATCATCCAGCTTAGCTCACCGCTGCTCGAAATGCGTGCCCGCGTTGAGAAATACAGCGTTATGCTCGGCAGCCCTGAAGACCAGGTCGAAAGCGACCCTGCGGCTGCAGCCAAGAAATGATCCCGATTACGTGCGGTTGTGTGTTGTGTAGGAATGATGAATTGATCCCATCTGAGAACAAAAAGGAGAAGATGTCATGGCGGAATTGAAAATGCCTGAAATCAACAGTGTCATTATAGCAGGGAACCTGACAAAGGATCCTGTGTACAGACAGACGAATTCAGGAGGGACGCCGGTCGTCAACTTTTCGATTGCGTGTAATCGCAGGTTCAGGGACAGCAATCACCAGTGGCAGGAAGATGTGTGCTATGTAGGAATCGTCGCATGGAACAAGCTCGCCGAAAGCTGCAGGGACAACCTGAAAAAAAGCTCGGCAGTTCTGGTTGACGGTGAACTGCAGAGCCGCACATGGAAAGCACAGGACGGCACATCAAGGACCGTGGTCGAAATAAAGGCCAGGAGGATTCAGTTCCTCAACAAGAGGAAGAAAAACGGAGAGGAGGACGAGGAAGGGTTTATCGAGGACGATACGCATGAAACGCATCACGGTCCGGTCGATGACGACGGGCACATGTATGAGTATAAATACCTCTCTTCCGACTGAAAAGAACATGCAAGCTAAATTCTGAACAAGACCTATGAGACAAAAACCATCACAGGCTCAGGGCAGCAAGTCATTTGGTAATGCCCTGGCATCGAAAAAGAAAGTGTCGAAAAACCAGGTGGTCTTTTTTGACTACCGCGACGAAAGAAAGCTCAAGCGTTTTATCAACGACCAGGGAAAAATCATTCCCCGCCGTATTACCGGGCTTTCGGCAAAAGAGCAGAGTCTTTTGACCCACTCGATCAAGTGGGCAAGGTTCCTTGCTATTATTCCATACGTCGCCGACGAATACAAATAAGTGGGCGCCCACAATAGTTTAATTATTCAGAACGAGGAAACAGGCCGTGAAAATAATTTTAAGAAAAGATGTGGTAACCCTTGGCGACGCAGGTGAAGTCGTTAACGTCAAGAACGGTTATGCCAATAACTATCTGATCCCGCAGGGATATGCCATCCGTGCTACGGAAGGTACCATAAGGGCTCTCGAAACCGAGAAGAAACAGCAGACGCGCAAGATTGAACTGCAGCGCAAGAGTGCCAGGGACCTGGCCACGAAGATCGAACAGATGACCCTGAAAGTCCAGGCCAAGGCCGGCGAGTCGGGCAAGCTGTTCGGAACCGTGACCGCTTCGGACATTGCCGAAGCCCTCAAGGCGCAGGGGGTCGATATCGACCGCAGGAAGATCACCCTTGAA
The DNA here is from genome assembly GCA_013334525.1 of Chlorobiaceae bacterium. Lineage (GTDB taxonomy): Bacteria > Bacteroidota > Chlorobiia > Chlorobiales > Chlorobiaceae > Chlorobaculum. The sequence continues at coordinate 21,637 of JAAXXK010000030.1, read as the reverse complement.
GCGCCGATCAAGTCTCTCGGCAAATACGAGGCCGATGCAAAGCTTTTCCTGGACATCACCGTGAAGCTTAACATCGAAGTCGAAGCTGAAGGATCAGCCGAGTAAAAAACCTGTCGCAGGGTAGGTTCTATATCTTTCCTGCAGTACAGCATCTTAAAAGCCTCATAACTTTCGGGTTATGAGGCTTTTTTATTTCGTTCTGTTGCAAAATCTGCGGGTCTGGCGTACAATTCATGATGACGGCATCTTTTCAGCTCCAGCCGTTTACTGCGTAGTATTCAGTCAAACAAACATGGAGAGCATCATGAATCAAACTCTTCTCCAGGAGAAATACCCTATTTACATTCTTGAACTTGAAAAAGAGGAGACGAGCTGCAGGGATGTCGATGAGATCATCGCCTATTACAGGCAGAAGATTGAGGAGAACCCGGTAGCGGTTAGCATCGGAGTATTCGACCATTACGGTCATACAACGGCACTGCCGGACGGAAGCATCAACGACCAGATAAGGGATGCAAAGAATATTGTTTTCTGTTTCGGGAAGGAGCTCATGAACCCGGTTTCACTGGCCATACGACCCAAGTCGATAGGCGTTGCAGAGCTTCCCGACCGGTTCGTCATCAGCTTCCTTGAAGCGCCAAATCCCTCGGCCAACGAAGCGATGGAGGGATGGACCCTGGCCCTCAAGAACCGGTAGTTATTATCGACGATAAATCATACTGGATATAAAGCCCTATGAGGAGAGCCTCATGGGGCTTTTTTGTTGTTGGACGAAATATCCTGTAGTTTTATTGAAGTAATATTATGTATTCCATGCTGTTCGTTTGAAGGATATTCCATCAACCTTACCGGAGGTACGCATGAAATCGTTGACGCCTGTGCGCTTCACTATTTCAGGATCTCTATATTTTTTGATTCTTTTTTTCCTGATCTCTGGCTGTACTACTACCAAACAGTATGCCAAGCTTGCTGATTCCGGTTCAACCTATACCGGGGCAGTGGTAAGCATGGCTGATAAAGCCAGTGAGATATGGGTCGACGCATCTTCCTATAAACTGCTTGCCAAAAGAAGTGACTTGCTCCAGAGGTATAAAGGAGGCGAGCTTAACAATCGTTTGAACGATGAACTTCAAAAAAGCAGGGCGGAGGACAGCACAGTTATCGGGCAGCACAAGGTAATCAAGGCAGTTGCCGGAAATCTGCAGGACTATTTCAGTGCCCTTAAGGCGCTGGCAGCATCTTCAGCACCAGCCGATATCGGCACGAAAACCAACGATGTCATTATCAAAATCAATGCGTTGATCAAGGAAGAGGACGATAAGTTGCCGTTGAGCGTGACCAAAGGAGCTGCGCTTGTCAGCCCTGCCATGGAACTCGTTACCGAAGCGAGGTTGAAAGATGAGATGGTCAGCAGGAAAAATACCATACTCAGCGCATTGCAGGTGATCAGGAAATTGCAGACGAACATTGCGCAGTCCATAGAGGCTTATTCGCCATATATCAACTCAAAATATGAACAGATACATGTGACCTCACCCTACACTGAGATTTCTCGAAAACGCCTGTCTCAAAGCAGCGATATTGATTTGTGGATCAAGGAGCGTCAACAGGTGGTCAGGGGATTGCAAAGTGCCGGGACGGCTTCACAGATCAACGACGAGGCGAACAAGAGTTTAAAAGCCTTCAGGGATACGTTCGAAAAAATGACATCAGGAGAGAGTGACGGTCTGGACTGGAATCAGCTCAGCGTCCTGGCGGATCAAATGATTGAATTCAAGGAATTTATCAAGTCGTTATAATCAAAGCAATCAACAACGATGGAAACCAGAAGTGTCAATCTGTTAGGTCAGATCTCAGGCTTTGCTGATGGTTTGACTGAAGAAATCCTTGAGGAGAGCTTGAAAAAAGCCTCCATGAAAGAGGATGAAAAAAAGAAAATAAGGGATAACTACAAAAAGATGCAGGCTGAGCTGTTGACCGTTCGCCAGGAGTGCCGGCAATACCTGGGTACGCAGAGAGATGAGATCGACAAACGGTTGACCCGATTCATTGAACTGCTGAAAGGTGGGCCTGAAATAAAGGATGAGCTTGTGCGGCAGTATGCGCTGGTTTGCATCGAGGCTGCGAAGATCAAATGTTATGACGACAAGCTTAAGGGGAAGCTGGCTAAAATAGTGCCCAAAGTATTAATGCCGGAAATCCTGCCTGCATTCAAGAATGGTCGTGAACCCTCTGAAGCCGAGTGGCCGAAATACAGCCTTGACGATATCTATCGCGAAAAAGTGTATAAGGACAACGAACTGCTGACCTCTGTCTACAACAACATCCTGAAGGTTTCGATAGAAACGGCTACAGCAGAACTCAAAGAAGAGAAGAAGAACCTGGAGTCCATCGCCAGGGCGCTGGAGAGTGCTGTTCAGTTGTTCGCTTTGGCGGGCAGGATCCTGGGGGCAGTCGCTTAGACCGTCGGAAATTTACGCCGAGAACTGGCTGAGCATCCGGACGTCGTTTTCGAACAGGAGGCGGATGTCGTCGATTTTGTAGCGGAGTAACGTGGTTCGGTCGACTCCCATTCCAAATGCGTAACCGGTCCACTCTTCCGGGTCGATGCCGCAGTTGCGCATGACGTTGGGGTGTACCATTCCACATCCCATGATTTCGAGCCAGCCTGACTTTTTGCAGACACGGCAACCTTTGCCGCCGCACAGGTAGCAGGTGACATCGACTTCCGCGGAGGGTTCGGTGAACGGGAAGAAGCTCGGCCTGAACCGGAGCTTGACGTCGGTGCCGAACATCTGGCGGGCAAAAGAGTAGATGGTGGCCTTCAGGTCCGCAAACGATACGTTTTTATCGATATAGAGCCCTTCAAGCTGGTGGAACACGCAGTAGCTTCGTGCGCTGATGGCTTCGTTCCGGTAAACCTTTCCCGGACAGATCACCCTGATTGGCGGTTTCTGGTCAAGCATGACCCTGACCTGGACCGGAGAGGTATGCGTCCTGAGAAGGACGTCCCCTTCACTCTGGCCCCTGGTGATGAAAAAGGTGTCCTGCATGTCTCGTGCAGGATGGTTCGGGGGAAAATTCAGCAGGTCGAAATTATACTCGTCAAGTTCAAGCTCCGGGCCGGTAGCAATACTGAAGCCCATTGCGTTGAAGATGCGCTTCATGTCGCCGAGCACCTTCTGGACGGGATGCTCGGAACCGCAGAAGGTCCGCCGACCGGGCAGGGAGAGATCAATCGATGGTTGTGAGGCCGGTGCTGACTGTGCCAGCCGCTCTTCAGCTTCGCCGACTTTTGTGTCGCCGGAGAGCTTCAGTGCGTTCAGCAACTGCCCTATGCGCGGCCTGTCAGCAGGATCGACGGTTTTAAGCTGGGCGAACAACCCGGCAATTTTCCCTTTGCGCACCGTGAACTCGAGTTTGAAAGCTTCGAGTTGCGGTGCGTCAAGGATTTCAAATCCATCTATTTCCTGCTGCAGTTGCAGAATACTTTTCTCCATAGGGCCGCTGTAACTGATGAATTAATCGAGGGCTGTCTTTACGATCAGCGAGAAGGCTGCCGGATCCTTGACGGCGATTTCGGCGAGTGCCTTGCGGTCGATCTCGATGTTCTTCTTGTGGATGGCGTCCATCAGCCTGGAGTAGGAAACACCGTTCAGGCGGGCGGCTGCATTGATACGCATGATCCACAGGGCGCGGAAGTTTCTTTTCTTGACACGACGGTCGCGGTATGCGTACTGCTCGGCTTTGTCTACGGCGTGCTTAACGACAGTCAGGACGTTTCCGCGTGAACCCCAGTACCCTTTCGCTTTATTGAGAATCCGTTTTCTTCTGGCCTTTGAGGCGACTGAATTGATTGATTTAGGCATCGTTTTATCGAATTAGTGTTAATAACAAGCTTAGGCCAGGATCATCCTTTTGATCAGGCTCTCGCGGGTCGAATCAACCAGGGTTGACTGGTGGAGACGGCGAGTGCGTTTCCTGTTCTTGTGCTCAAGATTGTGGGAGCCGTTCATACGCTCGCGTTTGATTTTTCCTGATGCGGTGGCTTTGAATCTCTTGCATGCCCCGCGATGTGATTTCATTTTAGGCATAATCGTCGGTTTTAATGATAAAAATCGCTTCTCTATGTTGTTTCCAGTTCGTCTTCGAACTCGTCATCGGGTTCGTCGGGAAGTGGGGCCAATGTCGGCAGGGGAGCAAGTAGACTTGCTTTGGCCCTTCTTTTTTCAAACTGTTCGATCTTTTTCTTGTCAGGTTCGAAGTAGACGAAAAGCTTCTTTCCCTCGAATTTTGGATCGCCGTCACGAGTGCCGACCGTGCTGAGCCTTTCGGTCAGGCGGTTTGCAAGATCAATTCCCTTGTCCTTGTAGATGATCGACCGTCCGAGGAACACGATGGTCGCCCTTACACGGTTGCCCTTGCGGAGGAACTCCTCAAGATGCGCGCTCTTGAAATCGAAATCGTGCTTGTCGGTATTGGGATGGAACCGCAGCTCCTTGAGCGAGGTGGTCTTCTGCTTCTTCTTCTGGTCCTTGTCCTTCTGGGCCATCTTGTAGATCAGCTTACCGTAATTCTCGAGTTTGCAAACAGGAGGCTGGGCATTCGGCTGAACTTCGATAAGGTCGAGCTCACGCTCTTCGGCAAGCCGTTTTGCGTCCAGGGTTCTCATGACCTGCATGGAACCGTCTGGAAACACGACCCTTACTTCTGGTACGCGGATCGAGTCATTGATCCTGTAGGTTAGTTTCGGTTTCTGGCCGGTTGTCTTCTGTTTTTTCATTCGATCATTGTTGGTTTATAGAACAAGGATGCCAATTGAATTGCTGATCAGGATCGTAGATCAATTTCTTCACGCAGTTTCGCGATGAGCCCGGTAACGCCCATGCGTCCCTCGTCCCCTTTGCGATGGCGTCGCAGCGAGACCTCTCCGGCCTCCTGTTCGTTCCTGCCGATAACGAGCATGCATGGGATTTTCGAGAGTTCAGCCTCACGAATCTTTTTGCCGATCTTCTCGTTTCGAAGGTCGACTTCCACACGGATGCCTGCGTCAAACAGGGCCTGCCGGACCTCCTGAGCATACTCATGGACATCTTCGGCAATCGGCAGCACGATCGCCTGCACCGGCGCAAGCCAGAGCGGGAAGTTGCCGGCCGTATGCTCGATCAGCACACCGATGAAGCGCTCCATGGAGCCGAACGGCGCACGGTGGATCACCACAGGGCGGTGTTTCTGCCCATCGCTGCCGATATAGGTCAAATCGAACCGTTCAGGCATGACATAGTCGACCTGTACGGTGCCCAGCTGCCATTTGCGACCTATAGCATCCCTGACGATGAAGTCGATTTTCGGACCGTAGAAGCTTGCTTCTCCAATGCCGATGAAATACTTGACACCCATCCGGTCTGCTGCTTCCTTGACATCCTTTTCTGCCTGTTCCCATACTTCAGCCGTTCCGCCGTATTTGGCCTGGTTGTCCGGATCGTGCAGTGACAGCCTCGTTTCGACGTCGTCGAAACCGAGGGTGTTGAACACGAAACGGGTCAGGTCGATCGCGTTGCAAATCTCGTCGACAAGCTGGTCTGGACGGCAATAGATGTGCGAATCGTCCTGGGTGAATCCCCTTGCGCGCACCAGCCCGTTGAGTTCGCCGGACTGCTCGTGGCGGTATACCGTGCCGAACTCGGTCAGGCGGATAGGCAGGTCGCGATAGCTGCGCATCGACGAGCTGTAGATCAGGTGATGGTGTGGGCAGTTCATCGGCTTCAGGAGGTACTGCTCCTCACGGCCGGTTTCGTCCTTGTAGGTCAGGGGGGGGAACTGCGAATCGCTGTAGTACGGGTAGTGGCCCGAACGTTTGTAGAGCTCGATATTGCCGATGTGCGGGGTATAGACCGGTACGTAGCCGCGCTTGCGCTGTTCGCCTTTCAGGAACGTTTCCAGTTCGTTGCGTACGATGGCGCCTTTCGGCAGCCACATCGGCAGGCCGCTGCCAACTTCAGGGGTCAGCATGAACAGGCCAAGCTCGGTGCCGAGTTTGCGGTGGTCGCGTCTGCGGGCCTCCTCCATTCTCGTCACATGCTCCTTCAGGAGCTTGTCGGATGGGAAGCTGATTCCGTAGATGCGCTGCATCGATTCGCGCGACGAGTCGCCTCTCCAGTATGACGACGAGACGTTGGTCAGGAGGACCGCCCTGATCTTGCCGGTAGCCGGAAGATGCGGGCCGCTGCACAGGTCGGCAAAGCCGCCCTGATGATAGACGGAAACGGTTTCGACATCCTTGAGCGTCTCTTCGAGGATCTCGACCTTGTATGGGTCCTGGCGCGTGTTCCTGAAATAGTCTATGGCCTGCAGGCGGGGCATCTCCTCACGGGTGATGACCAGGTTCCTGCCGCTGATCTCAAGCATTTTCGCCTCTATGCTGCGAAGGTTCTCTTCGTTGAAGCGTTCCGGACAGGAGATGTCGTAATAGAAACCCTGTTCGATGGCAGGTCCTGCACCGAACTTCGCCCCGGGGAACAGCTCTTCGATGGCCTGCGCCATCAGGTGGCTCGAACTGTGCCAGAAGATCTCTTTGCCGGCAGGGCTGTCGAAGGTGACGATCGAGACGCCGGCGTTTCGGGTAATGGGGATGTCGAGGCCGCTGAGAGTGCCGTCGACGGTAACGCCGAGTGCATCCTGGGCAAGCTTTTTGCCTATAGATGAAGCTATGGCATCACCGGTTACGCCGACCGGATAGGTTCTTTCAGAACCGTCGGGCAGGGTGATGACCACCGTATCACGGTAATCCGTTGTTTCAGACATTGAATTTATTCTGTCCATAATCATGTTTCCGGGGGAAGGTCTATACCTCGCCGCCCGCTCCCGCATGGGGAGAAATCTTTCACAGCCACTTTACGTCAGTATTCGCCGGTCGGGAGGGCTGTGTTTTCACTGTTCTGTTGCCCCGAACCGATAAGAAGGTCTCAATATTGCGAAAAAAAATCAACTTCTCCAAATCATGATATTTCCCGCAGCATTGGTCGTCACGGTAATCTTTCGAGGAGTGTCAAAACGGAGGAGGCTGTCTCAAAAGAAATATAAGCGACGCCATAACCTGGGAGCGCCAAGCTCCAGCTTGGCAATTCATACTAGAGCTTCGGATAAAACAATGAAAGGGTAGGATTTTATCTGTTAACTCTGATACAGAGTCATTTTGCTTATCCATAAAGATGCCAAGCTGGAGCTTGGCGCTCCCAGGGGTGCAATGTGTCGGCTCATCCCGACTTATGAGACAGCCTCATTGATATCCATTGGCAGGCAGTAGAATGGCGGGTTGGAAAATCCGCCCTCCTTTCAGGAGATCTCCCTGAGCAACTCTGGCGTTACCGTGTCCTTTCCCAATGTTGCCGCATGGGCTTCGGCCTTGCGTTTCAGCTCCCTGCCGAACGATATCTGGCTGATGAACGGAGCTTTTTTGACGATCTCCTCAAGCATGGCGTTGGCTTCAGGTGTCCAGCTGACGGGGGGGGCCTGCACGGCGGCGTCTTTCTGGCGGCGGGTGATGGGCAGGAAGTTGAACAGCATGTCGTAGAGTGAGTTGACGATCTCCTGGATCATCCATACAGCACCGCTGTGACCCATGAACGGCGTACCGAGCGCCCTGCGCACGATCGGCCCCGGAAATCCCGCAGGGAAGAAGCGGCTCTTCGCATCGATTTCGGCCAGGTATATCTTGTCGGGCATACGGCCAAAGAGGAATTGAGGCTGCTTTTGCATGATCTCTTCGCGGACGAGCGAATTGTCCGCTTCCGCCGAATCATGGCTGAAAAGGCATTGCATACCCATCTCCCCGGAGAGGAATTTCTCGATTCCCATCGCATAGCTTTTTCCTGCCGCGACGCCAAACCGTATGGTTGGAAACCACTCCGATTGCGGCCCGCGCCAGAGGTCCCAGAGGGGTCTGAGCGTGGTGCGCTTTTCCTGGAGAAGGAACCCGGCCGCCTTTTCCTGTGTACCGGCCAGCCGTCCGATCTCCATGATGAACTCTGTGGTCTCTGCAAGCCCGAACGGGGCATGAAGGACGGGACGCCCCAGTTTTGCGGCGAGCTGCTCTCCGAATTCATGGTACATCACGACGATCGCGGTCGAATGCTTCAGGGCGGAGATATCTTCTGCACGTGACTCGAACGGGTAGACGTGGCGCACCGTGGCTCCTGCGCCGGAGATGAGGCGCTTTATTTCAGCCAGGTCGGACGGGCTGTTGAAGCAGCCGTAGGTAGGGCCGATAATGCTTACCGTACCGGGTTCGACCTCCGGGGGGCGCCCATCGTCAAACTGGTCAAAGAGCCAGCTGAGCGCGCGCTCACGTCCCTGCCACTCGTTTTCGCCAAGTGAGTTTGAGGGAAAAAACCGCACTGAAGGGTACTTCACGGCGAGCATGCTCTTGTGGTCGCTGCCGATCATTTCGCTCTCGGCGCTGGAGATGAGGATCAGCTGCCTGCCGGAGTCCTTCAGCTTTTCTATGGTCTCCTGCACGATCTCCGAACTTCCCGACGAGGCGATTTCCCGTTCTGTCAGGCTTGTCGGCGTGAGGTTTTCAAGGTAGGGCACCGCATCGGTATAGTCCATGACGGCTACGCCGACGAGATTGTAACAACCCACGGGCGCATCGGCGATTACATGTACATCTTCGAGGGCGCAGAAGGTGTTGACAGCAGCCCAGTAAGCACTTGCGGTGGATTCGTCCCGGACGGTTTTTGCCATGATCGGTATGAAGCGGTAAACAGGTTTGAATGACGGAGCTTCCGCAGCGGCGGATACCTTCAAATTTAATCAATAATCGCTCTAAAGCTCAAGGTTGCCGGTCATCGAGCGATACGGGCAGCGTGCCTTTGGGCACAAGATCTCCCTTCAATACCCTGATGACAGACTTTTCCGAATATTCGTTTTCGCTGTATGCACAAAGGGCCGTGCCTATTTCCGGAAAGGCGTTCAGGATATAGGGGGTGCCGAACGAGATGAACACCACAGGAGTGCCCTTGGGAACGAGACCCGGCAGGGAGCGAACGAATTCGACCTGGCGCGAACTGAGTTTCGAGGGTACTGCGCGGGAATATGCCTGGATTCCAGTCGTCAGGATTACGGCCGATGCGCTCCTGCCCAGTTCTGAAGCACGTTCAAACGCGTTTTCCCTGCTTGTCGGGTCAAGGCGTAATTGGATGACGGCATAATCAAGCCCAAGCTTCTCGGCGAACCGGTTGCCAAGATCTTCTCCAGGCTTGTCGTTCAGGATGATATCGACTACGGGTCCGTTCATGGTTAAGTGCAGCGGAAGGCTCCGGTCGCGATCCCTGACGAGCGTGAGGGCATTTTCAGCTATTTTTTCGGCGATCCGGGTTCCCTCCTCGCTGCCGACATGATCCTGAAGTTGAGACAGGTCGACCAGTTTTTTCCGGTTCAGCCCGAGCCAGCGCTTGACCTGGAGAACTCTTTTTACCGAATCGTCGATGCGGCTTATCGGTATCCGGCCGGTTACCACAGCGGCGGTTACCGCCTTGTGAGCCAGTTCGGGGTCGACGGGGAAGAGCAAAATGTCGTTGCCGGCCTCAACGGCTTTTACGAAGATTTCTGACTGGGAGTGGCCGCTGATGAGCGCCTTCATGTTGAGCGCATCGGTTATGATGAGCCCCTGGAAGCCGAGCTCCTGACGCAGAAGGTCGGTGACGATGGTTTTGGAAAGGGATGCCGGTTCCAGCGTCCCGGTCAGCTTCGGTACTGCCAGATGACCTACCATGACGCTCATGACCCCCTGTTCGATGGCAGCCCTGAAAGGCTTGAGCTCATAATCGTCGAGGCGTTGCCGGTCACCCTGAAGCACCGGAAGCGCCAGGTGGCTGTCTACGGTCACATCCCCGTGGCCGGGGAAATGTTTTACTGTTGCAACGATGCCATTGGATTGAAATCCGTCGATGATTGCCGAAGACATGGCAATGACCAGGGGGATGCGGTCGCCGAACGAACGGGTGTTGATGATCGGGTTGGCGGGGTTGATGTTCAGGTCGACCGTCGGTGCGTAGTTCTGGTGAATGCCCACTGCACGGGCCTCTTCTGCGATTACTTTTGCCATGCTTGCCGCAAGGTCCGGGTTTCCTGTCGCGGCGATTGCCATTGCCGGCGAAAAGAAGGTCGCCCCGTCAAGCCTCATGGCCATTCCCCGCTCCATATCGGCACTCACCAGCAGCGGAACGGTGGAAACCGACTGCAAATGGTTGGCGAACATCGCCGCGCTGATCACATCGCCCTTGAGGAACATGATGCCGCCGATCTTTCCTTCTGAGGCAAGCCGGGACAGCAGGATGTAGTTTTTGTCCGAGCTGCTTTTATACTGGGCGTCGACGCTGGCGATGATCATCTGGCCGACTTTTTCCGGCACGCTCATCTTTTCGAGGCTCTCTTCGATCCAGGGGTCTGTTTTCGAAAATATGTCGGCCAAAGGGCTCTTTTTTTGTTCACGGACGCGTGCTGATGCAGGATGCAATGCGCCGGAGAGCAGAAAGAGGATGAGGATCGATATTGAGGATAGTATGGTTCGGACACGCATAGGCATTTCTTCACAAGAACAGGGGATTCCAATCTGTCAAAGGCTAAGGAGTCAATCTATGAAACATCTGCCTGGGAAACTATAAACAGCGCTCAGGTGCCAGGCAAGGAAGAACCCCTGCTCTCAATGGTTGCAGGGGTTCGATAAGAGTAGCGCACTCAGATGGGGCAGCAGATGTTGAGCTGGCGCGATGCCTGGGCTTCGTCGAGCCGCTTGACCGGCGTCGTTTGCGGTGCAGAGAGCACTTTCTCCGGATTTGAAGCGGCCTCTTCGACAATGGCGATCAGTGCGTCGGCGAAGGCGTCGAGCGTCTCTTTTGCCTCGGTTTCTGTCGGCTCGATCATAAGCGCTTCGCTGACGATGAGCGGGAAGTAGATCGTCGGGGCGTGGAACCCGTAATCGAGCAGCCTTTTGGCTATATCGAGTGTCCTGACGCCGTTCTCCTTTTTCTGGCGGTCTCCCGAAAGGCAGAACTCATGCATGACCGGTTTCGGATAGGGCAGCGAAAAGTTGTCGAGCAGTCGGCTGAGCAGGTAGTTTGCATTGATGATGGCGTTTTCGGAAACTCTGCGGAGCCCTTCTGCGCCGAGCATGCGGATGTAGGTATAGGCCCGGACCAGAACCGAGAAGTTGCCATAGAAGTTCATCATTCTACCGATGCTGTCCGGCTTGTCCGCGTTCAGGCGGTAGCAGGTACGGCCCTCTTTTTCATACTTTTCCACCAACGGGACAGGAAGGAACTCCACAAGCCGCTCGCTTACGCCAACGGGGCCGCTTCCCGGTCCGCCTCCGCCGTGCGGGGTGGAGAATGTTTTGTGCAGGTTGTAGTGCATGACGTCGAAGCCCATGTCGCCAGGCCGGGTGATGCCGAGCAGGGCGTTCATGTTCGCGCCATCCATGTAGAGCAGGCTTCCGTTGTCGTGAACCATTTTTTCAATCTGCGGGATCTTCTTTTCGAAGATGCCGACCGTGTTCGGGTTGGTCAGCATCAGTGCCGCCACATCGTCATCCAGCTTGGCGCGAAGGTCTTCGAGATCGGTGCATCCGGAGCCGTCGATTCCCACCGAAACGGTATGGTAACCGCCGAGGGCTGCCGAGGCCGGGTTGGTCCCGTGGGCAGAATCAACCACAAGCAGCTTGTGACGGGGCTTGCCGAGTTTTTCGTGGTACTTCTTGATCATCAGGATGCCGGTCAACTCACCGTGCGCTCCCGCTGCCGGTTGCAGCGATACGGCCGCCATGCCGGCGATCTCCCTGAGCATCTCCTCCAGTTCGTACATCAGCTTCAGCGCGCCCTGGGCCGTAGATTCAGGCTGCAACGGGTGCAGGGATGCGAAGCCTGGCAGATCACAGGTGTAGTCGTTGATCTTGGGGTTGTACTTCATGGTACAGCTCCCGAGAGGGTACATGTTTTTGTCGACGTGGTAGTTGAGGTTCGAGAGCCTGACGAAATGCCGGACCACTTCGCTCTCCGGGATTTCTGGTAGCGCAGCGGCCTCTTTTCTCAGGAACTTTGATGGGAGGAGGGACTCTGCAGAACGTTCGGGAATATCGAGCGGAGAAAGACGGTACCCTTTGCGCCCACTGTGGGAAAGGTCGAAAATCAGTTTTTCTTTCATTGATAGGCCTTGTTTAACAGGCGTCTTCGGGTGAATTACAGCAATGCTTTCGCAAAATACCCGAAATTCAGCATGTTCTGGTTCGGTAAACAGTAGGCGCACAATATAAGCATTTCGTAGATGCTTTAAAGTGTCTTGCAACAGGGAAGATGCCTATAGATAAACATGTTTACCCAAGGTAAACCTGCGCCTCATTGCATACAGGGCGCAGGTCGTGGCGATGGATGGTTATGGCAGTTGATGCCCGGCTTGAGGCAAGGCACACAGCGAAGTTCATTTCTGCAGGCTGATGGCAACGTTTGATGTCCGGCCATCCTTGACGGTAACGGTCTGTTTTTCCGTTTTTTTCAGCTTTTCGCTCCAGGTCACTACTTCATATCGGCCAGCAGGAACATTCCTGATGGAGAATTTTCCGTCATCCCCGGTTATTGCGTAATAGTTGCTGTCGACTACGACGATGTAGCCCGACATCTCGGCATGTATGGTACAAAGCAGGTTCACTGCCCCGGGTTTGTCGAACACTACTTTTTTGAATTCTCCATGCTTGCCGGTGTTAATATCCAGCTTCTTGCTCGGATCATCTGCAAAAATATCGTGATTCACTTTGTCCCGATTGACGAACGAAACCGTCGATCCAACCGGTATGGCAACGACATGGGGAGTAAACGCAAGGTTTCTTTGTTCAATGGTCGCAGTTTTCGGTTTAATCTTTCCATGGCCTCCTTTCAGATAGACTACGGCACCTTCTTTATACTTGGGCATGCTCGCATCGATCGTTCCTGTAACGGTTCCACCGCAAAAAGCGATCTGTGAAACAAAGCTGAATGCTGTTGCAAGCAGTGCCGATTTCAAAAATCCTGAAAGTATGTTCATGGTATGTTCCTGGTAAATGAAAATGAGTCGGCTCAACTGAAGATAAATAGATAGAGCGGCAACTACCAAGGAATAGCTAAAGATTAACAAGGCCTGATGTGTATCTCTGCTGAAAATATCGGGGCGTTTTACTCGTTCACCCGGTTTATTTACGATGATAGACCGGGGACTAAAAACGGAAAGCCACATCATGCAACGGGGCTTTACTGGTCACGAACAATAACGGTCGTCAAGCGCTGAGAAAAATTAATTGCCCGTTTCGGGAGGAGTCCTGCTGTTTGCAGGTGATGGTTTCTTGGAGGCTTTTGTCTTTTTCGACCTATCCTTTCTGGACGCTGGCCTGATATACTTCCTGTTCAAGGTATTGGACTCCGTAAATGCAACATTACCGGAAACGATACTTAAGCAAAGCTTGTTCATCGTTCTTCCTGTGTGTGTTGATGTGAAATGAGAATGCAATTCATCAGCCATCGTCCTGTTAATAAGGTCGTTCAGCCATTTTTCTTTCAAATCAATGTGTTATCAGCAACAGATTGGAGCATCTCCATGGGAGCGCTCTACGTGTGTTTACGATATGTATTGAAGCGGTTGATGGGCAGGTGTAGAAAAACCGAGGGTCGAAGAGGTAACAGGCAACGGTTTTATGAGGTTGGGGGGAGGGTGAACGGGTCGATGGTTTCGAGTCGGGACATGGCCTCTCTGGCGGCAATCTGTTCTGCATCCTTTTTTCTTGGTGCGATTCCTCGTCCGAGTGCGATTTCACGGCAGGAGACTTCGACAGTGAAGGTCTTTTCGTGTTCGGCGCCCTCTTCGGAAATCACGATGTAGAGTGGAGGCGGAAGCTGGCGGGACTGGGTGAATTCGATCAGGCGGCTTTTGTAGTTGTACTCCTCTTCGACGATCCGTTTCAGGTCTACTTTCGAGATTATATGCGTCATGATGAAGCGCTCGGCTCCGGCAAGACCCTGATCGAGGTAGATGGCTCCTATCAGGGATTCAAAGGCGTCAGCCAGTGCGGACTCGCTTGTCCGGATCTGTTGCCTGTCGGCGGACTCGCCGACGATAAGGTGTTCACCGAGCTGGAGTTCATGTGCGAATCCCGCAAGGGACTTGCGGTTCACTATTTTGGAGCGGTTGCTGGAGAGGTGTCCTTCGTCACTTGAGGGGAACTGCTTGAAGAGGTACTCCGATATCAACAGGTCGAGCACGGCGTCGCCGAGAAACTCAAGTCGCTGGTTCGAATCGGGTTTACTGTCGCTGGAGTTATGGTCGTGTAGCACCGAGCGGTGTGTAAGCGCCGTCCGGTAGATCATTCGCCGGCTGCAGGTGCGTCCGGTCAGGTGTTCGAGGTGTTCGGCTGTACGGGGGTCAAGAAGCTGAACTGAGCCTTTGGAGCCGAAAAGTCCGTTTGTATCACCGTCTGCCGCCTCGGCACGAAGAAACGGAAGCGATGTGATCTTTTGCCACAGATGAGCCATTGGTGCGGCTTTTTGGGTCAGGAGGCGGAACCTTTCCTGAAGATCAGGCAACCGTTATGGCCACCGAATCCGAAGCCGTTGTTGAGTGCGTACTCGATTGTCCTCTCTTTTGCTTGGTTCGGCGTCACATCGAGATCGATATGCGGATCGAGATTGTCACAGTTGATGGTCGGAGGAACGGTCTGGTTCTGCAACGCGAGGATGCAGGCAATCGATTCGACTACACCGGCGGCACCGAGAAGGTGTCCGGTCATCGATTTGGTTGAACTGATGCTGAGTTTGTATGCATGGTCGCCGAAAACCTTCTTGATCGCTGCGACTTCAGCAATGTCGCCCAGTGGCGTGGAGGTGCCATGGGTGTTGATATAATCAATCTTGTCGGGGGTGATGCCGGCCATATTCAGTGCGTTGTTCATCGCGCTGACTGCGCCGAGACCCTCGGGATGGGGAGCGGTCAGATGGTGCGCATCCGCAGAGGCGGCTACACCGACCAATTCCGCGTAAATCTTTGCACCGCGCTTCGTTGCCGACTCATAGCTTTCCAGTACCAGCGAACCGGCACCTTCGCCCATGACGAATCCGTCCCTGTCGACATCGTAGGGGCGTGAAGCTTGCTGCGGGCGGTCGTTTGCCGTGGAGAGCGCTCGTGCAGAATTGAATCCTCCCACGCTCATCGGCGTGATCGGAGCCTCGGAGCCACCGCAAACCATGTAGTCGGCCATTCCCATCTGCAGGATCATGAAGGCATCCATGACAGAGTGGAGCGATGTGGCACATGCTGACGCGGTTGCGTAGTTCGGCCCCATAAGGGAGTTCCTGATCGAGATTTGTCCGGCGCAGATGTCCGGGATCAGCATTGGAATGAAGAATGGGCTGATTCTGCGGGGACCCCTGTCCATGTAGGTCCTGAACTGCTGGTCATAAACCGTCATGCCTCCGATACCGGAGCCATGCACGACGCCGATCCTTGTGGGATCGATCGATGCGAGATCAAGCCCCGAGTCTTTCAGGGCCTGCTCCGCCGTAATAACGCCATACTGGCAGTACGGGTCCATGCGGTCTGCGGATTTCCTGTCGATGTAGGCATCTGCCTTGAAATCCTTCAGCTCGCACGCGAACGTGGTCGCAAAATCAGTCGTATCGAAATAGGTGATCGGTGCGGCGCCGCTTTTGCCGCTGATGAGGGATTTCCAGAAATCCCCTGCCGAAAAACCGACAGGCGAAAGGACACCGATACCGGTGACTACGACTCTTTTGAGTTCCAGACCCATCTGCAATAATTTAGGGTTGTTTCAGGCAGGGCCCAGCCCTGCCCGTTGTCTCGTGATTACTTCTTGACGATATAGTCGATCGCCTGCTGAACGGTGCCGATCTTCTCTGCATCTTCATCAGGTATCTGGACGCCGAACTCATTTTCGAGTTCCATGATCAGTTCGACGGTGTCGAGTGAATCAGCGCCGAGGTCATCGGCAAACTTCGATTCAGGTTTGATCTGATCCTTGTTGACACCCATCTTGCTGACGATGATATCGTATACTTTATCTCTGATTTCATCTGCGCTCATGGCACTGTTCTCCGGGTTGGTTGTTAAAGGCAAAAAACAAAAAATACGTCTGCGAATATACAAAGAAAAAACAGCGGGGCAAATTCGCCCATTCCCACCGCTACCTGAACCAGTCATCGAGTGTTGAGAGTGGCTCGAGTGGCGGAGTTCTTCAGCAGGGTTTTAACCCTGCGGACATTCAGATCCTACATTTTCTTCAGTTGCCCCGGCTTTCAAACCGGGGATCATAAAGAATAAATTACATGACCATGCCACCGTTGACGCTCAACACCTGTCCGGTAATGTATGAAGACTGGTCGCCGGCGAGGAACGCCACTGCATTGGCAACATCCTGCGGTGTGCCGAAACTGTTCAACGGGATGGCGTCAAGCATCTTCTGGCGGACATCGTCAGAAAGGGCATCGGTCATTTTGGATGAGATGAATCCCGGTGCGACGGCATTGGCCCTGATGTTGCGTGACGACAACTCCTTGGCTACAGACTTGGTGAATGCGATAACGCCCCCTTTGGAAGCGGCATAGTTCGCCTGGCCTGCGTTGCCCATGATGCCGACGACCGATGCGATGTTGATGATCGAGCCTGAACGCTGCTTCATCATCGTACGGGTCACAGCCTTGGTGCAGTTGAAAGTACCCTTGAGGTTGACCGTGAGCACCGCATCCCAGTCATCGTCGCTCATTCTCATCAACAGGCCGTCACGAGTGATTCCTGCATTGTTGACGAGGATGTCGATTCTGCCGTTCTCCTCGGCAATCTCGTTGAATACCTTCTGGCATGCCTCGGAACTGGTCACGTCAAGCTCCTTGCAGGTAACCTTTGCGCCAAGCTGCTTCAGGGCCTCTTCGGTTTCGGCCAGCCATTCGGCCTTCACGTCGCAAATGACCAAGTCGGCCCTTTTGGATGCGAGGTCAAGCGCGATCGCCTGTCCGATTCCCCTTGCCGAGCCTGTTACAATCGCGGTTTTTCCTTTGAACATGGTAATGTGATTTTCTTTCGGTTTGCTTATGGTTACGCTGGATTGAGCATGGCCGCGACCTGCTCGGCAGTATCTGCGCCGGTGGCCTGGGCGGACTTGCTTATCCTCTTGATGAGCCCCTGAAGAACCTTCTGCGGCCCTACTTCGATGAATTCGGTAACGCCGCCATCGACCATCGCCTGTACCGACTGGCTCCAGAGTACGGAACTGGTCAGCTGGCTGATCAGGTTGGTGCGGATTTCAGCTGCCGAGGTGACCGGTCTGGCGACAACGTTCATGCAGACCGGGATTTCAGCATCCCTGATCGTCATGGTGTTGAGCGTTTCTGCCAGCTCTTTTTCGGCAGGCTTCATCAGAGGGGAGTGGAACGCTCCGGAAACGACGAGCTCCTTTGCCATCCTCGCCCCTTTCGAAGGCGCGATCTCCACGGCTTTCTTGACGGCAGGTATATCACCGGAGATCACGATCTGGCCGGGCGAGTTGAAGTTGGCCGCCTGCACGATGCCGAATGCCCCTGCTTCCTGCAGAAGGCCGTCGAGGGCAGAGTCGTCCATTCCGATGATGGCCGCCATGGTCCCGGGATTGACCTGGCCGGCGTTCTGCATCAGTTCGCCCCGTTTGGCCACGAGCCTTACGGCATCGTCGAAGCTGATCGCTCCGGCAAAGCAGAGGGCGGTGTACTCGCCCAGGCTGTGGCCGGCCGCCATGGCGACACCTTCCCGACCGAGCAGCATTGCAGCCGCATAACTGTGCAGGAATATGGCGAGCTGGGTGTACCGGGTCTGTTTCAGCTCATCCTCGCTGCCGTTGAACATGATGGCAGTGATCGAATAGCCGAGAATTTCATCGGCACGATCCATCAGCGCTTTGGCTTCGGGAAAGCGCTCGTAAAGATCGCGACCCATGCCGCAATACTGGGAGCCCTGTCCCGGAAAAACGAATGCTTTCATTTTCTGTGGTTGCAATTGAAAATATGATCTGCTGTTACTGCCACTTGATATAGATGGCACCCCACGTGTAGCCTGCCCCGAAGCTGGCCAGCACGAGGTTCGAGCCATGATGGAGCTTGCCCTGTTCGTCGAGTTCGGCAAGGCAGATCGGCACCGTGGCCGCCGTCGTGTTGCCATAGTACTCGATGTTCATCATCACCTTCTCCATGGTAATGCCCATGCGGTCTGCCGTGGCCTGGATAATGCGCTGGTTCGCCTGATGGGGGACGAGGTAGTCTATGGTGTCGGCGGTAAGGTTGTTTCGCTGCATGATCTCTTCGGCAACGTCGGCCATCGCCATGACGGCTGCCTTGAAGACCTGCTTGCCATCCTGCTTGATGAAGTGCATGTGGTTGTCGACCGTTTCATGCGAAGCCGGGTGAAGGCTGCCGCCGGCCGGCATCAGGAGGTGGTTCCTGCCGTTGGCGCCGTCTGCGTAGAGCCTGACGTCGAGAACGCCGTATCCCTCTTCACTGGCAGGTTCGAGAATGACCCCTGCGGCGCCGTCGCCGAAGAGGATAGCCGTCGAGCGGTCGGTGTAGTCGAGGATGGCTGACATCTTGTCGGCTCCGATCACCATGACTTTTTTGCAGTTGCCCGATTCGATGAACTGCGCTCCGGTATGCAGTCCGTAGAGGAAGCCTGAGCAGGCAGCCGAAAGGTCGAAGCCCCATGCATTTTTTGCCTGGATGTTTCCCTGGACAAGGCAGGCCGTAGCAGGGAAGACCATGTCGGGAGACATCGTGGCAACGATGATCAGGTCGATCTCGTCAGCTGAAATACCTCTTTTTTCAAGCAGTGTTTTTGCAACCTCGGTACACATGAAAGAGGTCGGCTTTTCAGTATCCCTGAGGATTCGCCGTTCCCTGATTCCGGTTCGCGCCCTTATCCACTCGTCATTGGTGTCGAGAATGCGTTCCAGATCGAGGTTCGACATCACCTCTTCCGGAAGGTACTTTGCGGTCGTCGTTATGGCAGCTTTCATGATATGGTTTCCATTATATAAATCGAACGGTAAAAGCAGACTTGGACGGAGCAACCGACTGCGGCCAGGTTTACTGGTCTGGATGGGGGTATTGCGGGCGTTTGACAGCGCGTATCAGGTAATTTTGTCAGGACAATACTTCCGCGATATGTTCGTTGACGCGCTGCTCGATCATGTGTTCTGCCATATAGATCATGTTCTTGATGGCGCGTGACGAAGAGCGTCCGTGGCCGACGATCGAGATGCCGTCGACGCCGAGGAACGGCACGCCGCCAAACTTTTCCACATCGAACGGTTCGAAAATATCCTTGAACGCCTGGCCTGCCAAAGCAGCAGCCGCAGGCTCCAACTGGCCCGATACGACGAGTTTTTGCATGACCGGCTTGAGCAGTGAGCCCAGAAAGTGGGGTATGCTCTCTCCGAACTTGAGGATGGTGTTGCCGACAAGGCCGTCGCAGACGACGATGGTCACTTTTCCTGAAAGGATGTCATGACCTTCGATGTTGCCGATGAAATTGATTTTGTTCTCTCGGTCGGCTTCCTGCAGCAGCTTGTAGGTCTGCTTGAGGAACTCGGGGCCCTTGCCCTCCTCCTCGCCGATATTGAGCAGGCCCGCCACAGGCTTCTCGATCTGTGCGGCGTATCGCTGATATATGGTCAGCATTTCAGCGAACTGCACAAGGTTTTCCGGCTTGCAGTCCACGTTGGCGCCCACATCGACGATGTTGGTCAGCCCCTCGCCGATTCTCGGGAAATATGCGTAGATGGTTGGACGCAAAACACCAGGAAGGCGGCCGAGCACGAAAAGCGAAGCAGCCATCTGGGCACCGGTATTGCCGGCGCTCACGAAAGCGTCAGCCTCCTTTGCCTTGCAGAGCTTAAGCCCTTTTACAAGGGAAGATTCCTGCTTGGTTTTGACTGCGGTAGCCGGGATGTCTTCCATGGTAACGACCTCCGGTGCGTGCATGAACCGGAGATTGAGGCTGGTGAGATCATGCTGCTGCAGAAGAGGGGTAACCTTGTCCTCCTGGCCGATCAGCAGGATTTCGAACCTGTTGCCGCTTTCCCTCAGAGCCTCTATAGTACCCTCGACAACGCAGGCTGGTGCATTGTCGCCACCCATAGCATCAACGACAATGGTCAACATGGCGGTGCTGTCTGGTTTGCTTACTTATCTGGAGAATTAGTTCAGGCTATGCCGACCTTACCGGTTACCTGGCGACCGCGGTAGTGGCCGCAGTGACGGCATGCACGATGCGGAAGGGTAGGCTCACCGCAATTCGGGCAAAGTACCGTAACGGCAGCTTTTGTGCGGGCATTGTACTGTGCGCGCCTCTTGTCCCTTCTGGACTTGGACATCTTGGCTTTAGGATTGGCCATAATCTATTCAGTTTAGAATCAACGGTTAACGATACTTGTTTTTCAGTTTTTCGAGCGACTCCTGCCATGAACTATCAGGTGGCGTCGCATCTCCATCCGATTCATTTTGCCCTTCCTGAATGAACACCTGGCAGTCAGGATTGTCCGTGCAGGTTACTTTCATTGGAACGGAGAGCAACAGCGTCTCACGGGCATCTTCGGTAAGATCGATCGAAAGCGCATTGCTGTCGATCAGGCGATACTCTTCTTCATCGCGGTCCTCATTCTGCTCCGCAGCCTGCTCATAACTATAATAAATCCGGTACGACCCATGCAGTTCCATGGTGATCGGTGCAAGGCAAAGATCGCAGCTCAGGTCAGCTTTCGCGACCGTTGTCAGGGTGACAGACATCTCGTTGTCCGTTCTGTCGACCACGACCTTGACCGATATATCCTTTGAAAACCCCGCTTCAGTCAGGGCAGTATCGCCGAAGTCACCTGCCGAACAGGCGAAATCGAATTCATATGCTCCCTGAGAGAGGCCGGCAAGGCGGACCTCAATCAATGCTCTTTCCTTAGACATAACCACCATTTTTCCATAAAAGACCAACAATGTACAAAAATATAAATCGAAAAAGAAAAAAGCTAAGCGCTCATCTTGATCAAATAGGTTCAAAAAAACAGTTTTGGCGTTTGGAATTTTACGTGAGGGTCGTATATTTGTAACCGTTTCAGCAATGAACGCGTTTTATTCCGCGATAGCTCAATGGTAGAGCATTCGGCTGTTAACCGAAGGGTTGTAGGTTCGAATCCTACTCGCGGAGCCATAAGAAAGGAAGTACTTGAGTAAGCGGTGCTTCCTTTCTATTATTTAGAGCAAGAACATGGGCATGCATTCGGCTGTTATCCCGACGAGTCGGGATGCAGGTTCGAATCCTACTCGCGGAGCCAAGAGAGAGAGAATTCGGCTGTTATCCCGACGAGTCGGGATGTAGGTTCGAATCCTACTCGCGGAGCCATAAGAAAGGAAGTACTTGAGTAAGCGGTGCTTCCTTTCTTTATTTAGAGCAAGAACATGGGCATGCATTCGGCTGTTATCCCGACGAGTCGGGATGTAGGTTCGAATCCTGCTCACAGAGCCATAAGAAAGGAAGTACTTGAGTAAGCGGTGCTTCCTTTTTTTATTTATAGTCAACTGCCCCCGCAAACCGG
>JAAXXK010000068.1 GCA_013334525.1 Chlorobiaceae bacterium | reverse complement strand
GAAAATTCTCCTGCGGCGGTTCATCTTGAACCTCTTGTGGCTGGATTGCGTTTGTATTGTGGCCATGAGGTGCATACGGCCGTCGAGATTCTTGAGGTGGGAAAGGATGTCGTGAAGAGGATTGAGGAGCGGAAGAAGCAGCTGCGGTCAAGGGCTGCGGGTGATCACTCCTCCACTTGACGGTTTTGAGGGTGGAAAATCGTACATTACCTATTGGTGTTCTTTTGCATGTTTTAACAGGTTTGATTTTATTGTTCAACTAAAATCCCCGATACCATGATTAAATCGATGAAGACGATGAAGGTGCTGCTGATTGCACTGGCAGCCTTAACGATGTTTTGCGGGAAGGCTTTCGCGGGCTGGGATCCGGCCGACGAGATGAACGCGAGACAAACGATTGAGAAGTTCAAGCACGACGACCCTTCGCTTGACAGGTTTTTTTCAAGGGCTTACGGGTATGCGGTTTTTACCGATATCTATAAAGGCGGCTTCATGATCATCGGCGGCGGCCATGGAAAGGGAATGGTTTTCGAGCAGGGCGAAATCATCGGCCACTCGACGGTCACGCTGCTCAATGTCGGGCCGCAGCTTGGCGGGCAGTCGTTTTCCGAAATCATTTTCTTCAAGGACCGCCACGCGCTTGATAACTTCACGAAAGGCAACTTCGAGTTGAGCGCCCAGGCTGGTGTTATTATCGTCAAGTCCGGCATTGGCACCAATACCGATTACTCGAACGGCGTAGCCGCGTTCGTCTTACCCAACGCGGGTATTATGGGCGAGATTACGATCGGAGGCCAGAAATTCAGTTACAAGAACGGTAAGTAATGACCGGGGCCTGTCGGGATCGCTTTCCCGGCAGGCCGCCTGTTTCGAACCATGTTTTGTTCATCATCGCAGTCTGTATAAATGAATTATGAAATCGTCGTGGGCCTTGAGGTCCACTGCCAGCTCAATACCGAGAGCAAGGCATTCTGCAGTTGTTCCGCAAAGTTCGGCAAATCGGCCAACACCAACGTCTGTCCGGTATGCCTGGCGCTTCCCGGCGCGCTTCCCGTGCTCAACGCGCGAGTTGTGGAGGATGCCGTAAAGCTGGGCCTGGCCACCAACTGCTCCATAGCCCGCCACTCGATCCTCGCACGAAAGAACTATTTCTACCCGGATCTTCCGAAAGGGTACCAGATATCGCAGTACGAGGAGCCGATCTGCGGCGAAGGGTTGGTTCATATCGATACCGATGAGGGACGCAAGGAGATTCGCCTGGTCAGGATCCACATCGAGGAGGATGCAGGCAAGTCCATCCACGACATTGGTGACGATACCTATATCGACGTGAACCGTTGCGGCGTACCGCTGCTCGAAATCGTCAGCTATCCCGACATGAGGACCTCGAAGGAGGCGTCGGCCTACTTGCAGAAGATCCGCCAGATCGTCAAATACCTCGGCGTTTCCGACGGCAACATGGAGGAGGGCAGCCTTCGTTGCGACGCCAACGTATCGGTTCGGCTGGTGGGCGCCACCGAGTACGGGACCCGTACCGAGATCAAGAACATGAACTCGTTCAAGAATGTCGAGAAGGCGATCGAGTACGAGGCCAAACGTCATATCGAGGTTATCGAGGGCGGCGGCACGATTATCCAGGAGACCCGCCTCTGGGATGCCGACAAGCTTGAAACCCGCTCGATGAGAGGCAAGGAGTTCGCCCACGACTACCGCTACTTCCCCGATCCCGACCTCGTGCCGGTGCTTGTGGACGATGGCATGCTTCACCGTATGCAGCAGGAACTGCCTGAATTCCCGGAGGACAGGGCGGCGCGCTTCGTCTCCGAATACGGCATTCCGGCCTACGACGCCGGCGTTATCACCGTTGAGCGTGAGCTTGCAGACTATTTTGAACAGACCCTGAAGATTTCCGGCGACGCAAAGGCCTCGTCGAACTGGGTCATGGGTGAGGTGATGCGCACCCTTAAGGAAAAGTACCTCGATATTGCCGAATTCGCCATTTCAGCCGAAAGGCTTGGCTCCCTCATCAGCCTCATCAACGGCGGGGCCATCAGCAACACCATCGCGAAGCAGGTGTTCGAGATCATGCAGACGGACGAGGCGGCTCCTGAAGCGATCGTGGAGCGCGAGGGGCTCGCCCAGGTTTCCGACACGGGAGCCATCGAAGATGCGATCAGGGAGATCCTTGACGCCAATGCATCCCAGGTCGAAAAGTACAGGAGCGGCAAGCCGCAGCTCTTCGGCTTCTTTGTGGGTCAGTGCATGCAGAAGATGAAGGGGAAGGCCAATCCCCAGGTCGTTAACGAGATATTGAAGAAGTTGCTGGATTCATGATAGATGTGCCGGGAACGCCGAGCTCCAGCTCGGCTCTTGAGTAGTACAGAAAGAGTTTCTAATCCGCACTGCTGTGGTGGATTTGTGGTATAGGATTGCCAAGCTGGAGCTTGGCGTTCCCAGGTGGGCAGGATTTATGAGCCGTTCGTATGACACTCAACGAGTTTACGATGACCTCGTAAGGAGAATAGAGGTAGTAAAGAGAAGGTATTATTGGAACTCTCAGCTGTCCATGCCGAAGAGGTCTTTCGGCTTTGCGGTGTCGGCTTTGGATTTTGACAGATCGGGATTGATCGTCTCGAGTTTTTTGCGGGTTTCCTGAAGCCTGTCACGGCACTGTCCGGCAACCGAAATTCCCTCTTCGTAAAGTGAGATGGAGTTTTCGAGGCCGGTGTCGGGATTTTCGATGCGGCGGGTGATCTCCTCGAGGCGCTGGATCAGCTCTTCGATGCTCGATGCTGGAGTCTTGTCGGTATTTTTTGAAGCAGGCATTGGCTGTTGAGGTTTCAGGTTCAGGGTAACATAGGGAACGATGTTGATTATTACAAAAGGGGACGAATAGTGAAGTTTATCGATAGTGCGAAAATTACTGTTCATGCCGGTGACGGCGGCAAGGGCAGTGTGAGTTTCAGGCGGGAAAAGTATGTGCCGAAAGGCGGGCCCGACGGCGGCGACGGTGGCCGGGGCGGTCACGTGTACCTGCGTGCCAACAGGCAGCTGGCCACGCTGCTCGATTTCAAGTACAAGAAGTCATACATAGCAGACCGTGGTGTCCATGGAATGGGCGCCCGAAAGACTGGACGGGACGGCGGCGACATCGTTGTCGGCGTGCCATGCGGCACCGTGGTGCGCAACGCAGAGACCGGCGAGGTGATGTGCGATATGATTGAGGACGGCCAGGAGGTGATGATCGCAAAAGGTGGACGCGGCGGCTGGGGTAACCAGCATTTCGCCACCTCTACCCACCAGGCGCCCCGATTTGCCCAGCCGGGCGAGAAGGGAGAGGTGTTCGAGCTTGATATGGAGCTGAAGCTTATGGCTGATGTCGGCCTTGTCGGCTTCCCCAACGCAGGTAAATCGACGCTGATCTCGGTGCTCAGCTCAGCAAGGCCGAAGATTGCCGATTACCCCTTTACCACCCTGGTGCCAAACCTGGGCATTGTAGGCTACGACGACTACAAATCGTTTGTCATGGCCGATATTCCCGGTATCATCGAGGGCGCTGCCGAAGGTCGCGGGTTGGGCATCCAGTTCCTGCGCCACATCGAACGGACCAAGATCCTGGTACTGATGGTCGCATCCGATTCGGAAGATATCGCGAAGGAGTATGCGACCCTGCTCAGCGAGCTGGAGAAGTTCCACCCTTCGATGCTTCTGAAGCCGAGGATCGCCGTGATAACAAAGATGGACATCGCACCCGAGGATTTCACCGTTCCAGAGCTGGAACCAGGCGTTTTCGTCTACAAGATATCGAGTGTTGCAGGCCACGGGCTGAAGGCGCTTAAAGACGAGTTATGGAAACAGGTTTCCCTTCGCAACCAGTTGCCGATGGAAGATGCCGGCAGCTGAAACATGCATCAGGAACGCTCGCCTGAGCGACGCTGCGGCCATATCGCAGATCACCTCCAGCTATGCAGGCCAGGGGATCATGCTCAAACGTACCGTCGAGAATATTATCGAGGATATTCGTAATTTCTTTGTCGCCGACTACAACGGCCGGGTGATCGGGTGTTGCGCCATAGCCTTCTATACGGTAAGGCTGGCCGAAATCAGGTCGCTTGCCGTGCTTGAAGAGTTTCGGGGTACGGGCATAGGGAGGCTCCTGATCGAAAAGGCGGAAGGAGTCCTGAGCGAAGAGGGGGTAAAGGAGGTTTTTGTCCTTACCCTTAATTCAGGTTTTTTCGGCCAGATGAGATATACGGAGATCGAAAAGGAGTATTTTCCCCAGAAGATCTGGCGAGACTGCACCAACTGTCCCAAACTCATGGCGTGCGACGAGATTGCCATGGTCAAGAAGTTTTGAAGCCGTCAGGACGGTGTTGACGGTAACCACTAAATCCGCCCTTTATCCGTGATTGTTCAGGAAGTGACCATAAAAAACAACGCCGGTCTCCATACCCGGCCAGCGGCTGCTGTAGTCAAGCTCGCATCGAAGTTCAAGTCCGATTTCTTCATTGAAATGGAGGGGTCGTCAATTAACGCCAAGTCGATCATTGGCGTCATGAGTCTGGCGGCTCCCAAAGGATCCCGCATGTTACTCAGGCTTGAGGGTGAAGATGAGGTTGAGGCTGCACGTCAGCTGATCGATTTTTTCGAACAGGGGTTCGGCGAAGCGTAAATCA
This sequence comes from Chlorobiaceae bacterium, assembly GCA_013334525.1. GTDB lineage: Bacteria > Bacteroidota > Chlorobiia > Chlorobiales > Chlorobiaceae > Chlorobaculum. The sequence goes on along the minus strand of JAAXXK010000068.1, from coordinate 2,012 downwards.
CTGCCGGACAGAACAAGAGCAGCTCAATGTTTTTGTCGTGATCGGTTCTGGCACCGGATGAGGTTGCCTGTCGGATCGATGATTAAAACGAGCAGCCCTCAAACCGGACCAAAATCTATTGAAACCCTTGCGGATAGCGCTGGTCAGCCCGTTTCCTCCGCTGAAGGGGGGCATCGCACAGTTCAGCAGTCGCCTTCAAAAAGCGTTCGATGATGCCGGATGCGAGACCGTCCAGGTTCCGTTTCGAAGGCTTTATCCCCGATGGCTCATGAAAGGGCGGGCCGCAACCGAGCCGGGATCCCTCCTGTCGCCCGCTTCTCCATTTTCTCTCGATCTCATCAATCCGTTCACCTGGCTGGTTGTGGCCCGCCGGATTCGAACTGTCCGGCCGGATGTGCTTCTGATTGCCTGCTGGAGCGGTATCCTTGCCCCCCTTTGCGTGATCTTTCGGCGCTTGACCGGCCTGAAAACCGTTATCCTGCTCCATAATTTCACCGCCCACGAATCCGTTCCGGGAGAACTGCTCCTTAAAAGGATGCTCACGGCATCGGCCGATGGTTTTGTCACGCTTTCCCGAAGTGTCTCCTCGGAGCTGAAGGCCTTCAGCCCCGGGGTCCGGACGCTTACTCTTTTCCATCCGGTCTGCGAACCCGGCGCTTTGCGCCCCTCGAAGCCTGAGGCGCGGCGCACCATGGGGATTCACGAAGATTCGAAGGTGCTGCTGTTTTTCGGCTATGTCCGGGAGTACAAGGGACTGGATCTTCTTCTTGAGGCGATGGCTGTCGTGCTGCGACAGGAGCCTTCTATGCGCCTGGTCGTGGCCGGCGAATTCCTCATCGATCCATCCCTGTTCAAGGACCAGGCCGAGCGACTCGGCATAGCGGCAAACGTAGAATTCCATGAGGGTTATGTGCCTTCGGAACGGGTTGGTACTTTGATGGCTGCGGCTGACGCCGTTATTCTGCCCTACCGTTCGGCCACCCAGTCGGGCATCGTGCCGCTGGCCTTCGGCCATGGCGTCCCGGTTATCGCGTGTGATGCCGGGGCACTCACGGAGCAGGTGGAACATGGTCGTACAGGCTGGATTGTCGAAGCCCGGGGGGCCGATGCACTGGCCTCGGGCATCATCGAATTTTTTGGACGTAAAGGGAGCCTGTCGCTTGAGCAGAACATTGCGGAGGCATGCATGAAAATGTCCTGGAATGTCTTCGCTTCCGATGCGGCCCGATTTCTCGAACAATGCAGCCGGGGTGCAGCATGAGGGAGCTTGGGACGGCGGTTATCGTGCTGAGCTGGAACGGCGCAGAGGACAGCCTTGCCTGCCTTGCGTCGCTTTCCAGGGTCAGGAGTCCGGACTATGCGACACTCCTTGTCGACAACGGCTCTTCGGACCAGACGGTCAGCCTGGTACGGTCAGCGTTTCCCGAGGTCGAGGTGCTCGAACTTCCCCGGAACCTCGGATTTGCCGGGGGCAACAATGCCGGGTTCGCTTCGCTCAAGGGCCGGGGGTTCGATACGGTGGTGTTCCTGAACAACGACACGATCGTGGATGAGGGGTTTCTCCAGCCGCTCGTCGACGGCCTGCGCGAAGCATGGGTCGGCATCGTCGTCCCGAAAATCTTCTACATGGACGATCCCGGAAGGCTCTGGTACGCCGGTGGTATCGTGAATCCGGCTACGGGCCTGTTCAGGCACGAAGGTATCAGGATGCCCGATGGAGCCCGTTTCAGCAAGGCCGGGCCGACCGGCTATGCGACCGGTTGCTGCCTTGCCATGCGTAGCGTCGATTTCGAAGCGCTCGGCGGATTCGACGAGAAGTTCGGGATGTACGGAGAGGATGTCGACCTTTCCATGAAGGTCCGCAACTCCGGACGAATTGTCATGTACCAGCCCTCCTCAAGGATATGGCACCGGGTCTCGGCCTCCTCCGGCGGCGAAATGGCTATCGGCAAGCAGCTCCGCAAGAGCGGTGCGGCCTTCAGGATTTTCAGGAAGCACCGGATGTGGAGCGG
>JAAXXK010000067.1:1433-6782 GCA_013334525.1 Chlorobiaceae bacterium | reverse complement strand
CTCTTCGATGTAGTCGCGTGTCGTGCCGGGCATGTGGCTGACGATGGCGCGCTCCTGGCCGAGCAGGGCGGTCGCCGTATGGAAAACGCTCTTCACTGATGAGGGGGTGCCCGACGGCGATATCGCAACCTTTGGAGAGATCGACAACAACCTCCTCCGGTAAGCCTTGCAAACGGGATAACCTCTCATCCCTTACTCACAGCACGAGTTCCCCCGGAACGTTCTCCAAACGGAACGCATCAAACCCAATCCACACGGGTTCATATTTTATCAAGCAGAAGCATCCGTTCCGGATCATATCCTGTCTGTGTCCGAAAGCTGTGTGGAGAGATATCGCTCCCCCGAATCCGGAAGCATTGCGACAATGATCTTGCCCCGATTCTCTTCCCGGGACGCGACCCGTATGGCCGCCCAGACCGCGGCTCCCGAAGAGATTCCTGCAAGGATGCCCTCTTTCCTGCTGATCGCTTTTGCCGTTTCGAGGGCATCTTCGTTCGTTACCCGGACAATCTCATCAATAATTGATCGGTTCAGCACCTTGGGAACAAATCCGGCCCCTATGCCTTGTATCCGGTGAGGTCCGGGGCGGCCACCAGATAGTACCGGTGACGCATCTGGCTCTACGGCAATCGCCTTGAATCCCGGCTTGCGGGGTTTGATGGTTTCAGCAACTCCCGTGATGGTTCCGCCAGTACCTACACCCGCCACAAAGAAGTCGATCCTGCCCTCGGTGTCTGCCCATATCTCTTCAGCGGTGCTTACCCGATGCACCTGCGGGTTCGCCGGGTTTTCGAACTGCAGGGGGATGAAGCTTCCGGGGATCTGGTGCTGCAACTCTCTGGCTTTTTTTACTGCGCCGTTCATGCCTTCCGTTCCGGGGGTAAGGACAAGTTCGGCACCTAGCATTTTGATAAGTTTGCGCCTCTCAATGGACATGGTCTCCGGCATGGTAAGGATCAGTCGGTAGTTTCTGGCAGCTGAGGCAAAGGCCAGGCCAATTCCTGTATTGCCTGACGTCGGTTCAATGATCGTGCCTCCCGGCTTCAACTTTCCTGATCGCTCCGCATCCTCTATCATTGCGATGCCGATTCGACATTTCACGCTGTTCAGAGGGTTGAAAGATTCGACCTTGCCGAGAATGATACCCGGCAATCCATCTGAGATTTTCTTAAGGCGAATGATGGGCGTATGACCGATAGCCGTGGTGATATCGTCATAAACCATTCCCCTGAAGTTGTGCAGTCCTGACATGTTGACTTGGTTTTCTGGTTCGTTATTGCGTCAAATGGTATACTCGGTTTCATTGTCCAGATCGTATTTCAGCAGTTTGCCTATGCGCTGCTGTATCTCGGCCAGTTCAGGATCATCACGCCTTCTGGGTCTTGGTACATTGATCGTGAAACGGTTCCTTATGGTGCCCGGCGATGGCGAGAAAATAATGACCTCATCCGACAGGTAGGTCGCCTCCGAAACGTCGTGCGTGACCATGACGATGGTCACACCTGAGGATTCCCAAAGTTTCAGGAGGTCCTCCTGCAACCGCTCCCTCGTCAACAGGTCGACGGCTGCGAAGGGCTCATCCATCAGGATCACCTTCGGCTCTACCGAAAGGGCTCGAGCGAGGGCCAGCCGCTGCCTCATCCCGCCCGAAAGCTGCGACGGGTACTTGTTGGCAAAAGACCCGAGGCCGACCTTGTTGAGGTAATAACCCGCTTGGGCGTCACGCTCGCCCCGGGGCAGGCCCCGCAGCTTTAGGGTAAACGTGATGTTCTGCAGCGCTGTCATCCAGGGAAACACGGCATAATCCTGGAATATCATGGCAATGTCGTGCTTAGGCCTGTCCCGGAAAAGGTCGTTGGCCAGCGGAGATAGGAAACGGTATTTTTTCCTGTACTCCTCGATCTCTGAGCGTGTGGATGGAAGCGGTTCAAGCACCCTGACCCCGTCTATGTAAACCTCCCCCTCGGTCGGAGCCTGAAGACCGGCAAGGATCTCCAGGAACGTCGATTTCCCGCATCCCGATGGGCCGAGCAGGGTAATGATTTTTCCCGCCTCGATCGACAACGAGACCGACAGGCAGGCGGTCATCCCCTCTGCTACGCCGTCCTTGTTGATGACGGAGAAGAACTTGCTTATGCGTTTCGCTTCTATCATTTTAGGCACCCACCTTCCATATCGCCAGTTTAAACTCTGCGAATTTCAAGATTTCAATTGAAAACCATCCAATCACGCCCAGTACAAGCATGCAGACGACCATAGCGGGAATCTGGAAAAAATCCTTTGCCTCGACGAGCAGATAGCCGATTCCGCTTCGTCCTCCATACATTTCAGCAATTACCAGCATGACCAGGCTGATAGCCACGCCGGTCTTCACGCTCATAATTATGGCCCCAAGGGCATGCCAGATGTAAACCCTGAAAATCAGGGTCAGTTCGCTCGCGCCAAAGACCCTTGCCGATGAGAGATAACGGGGATCGGTATCCTTGATCGCCTGATAGGTATTGAAGAGGATCGGGTAGAACGCCCCCAGGAAAATCAGGAAAATCTGCATGGGAAGTCCGATACCGAAAAGGATGATCGTCAGGGGCACCCATGCCGGAGGCGGTATGGGCGACAACAGCTGGAACAAGGGCAGGCTGTGCTTCCGTATGGCCATGTTCCAGCCCATCAGGATGCCTATGGGGATGGCGCAGATGATGGCGATTGACAGACCGGCAAGGAATTTCCCGACGCTGTAGGCGATGTGCACCAGAAATTTCTTGTTGGCCACCAGATCCCAGAAGGCGGCAGCGACATCAGTAAGCGTCGGAACCAGTGTGCGCGGAACTGCCTCCAAGCGGGGAAGCAGTTCCCAAAGCACCAGAAGTGGAATCAGTACCTTGAGAAACTCTCTTGAAAAGAGCGAGCCGAAAGAATTTCTCAAAAAAAGGCCTGATTCGCTTGTCAGGCGGCTGAACCCTTTCAATCCATAATTTGGCTGGTCGTGTATCATTGACAGGCAGAGGTTATTGGTAATGGTTTCATAGGGACGGTATTGGGCTCAGCGTGTGAACAACGCCCGAAAAAAACTGCTGAAAGCATCACGGGAACACGCGAAAAAACCTGAAGGCTTTATGCCGGCCTCACCGTGATTGCAAGAAGCATCATGAATATGGCGAGGTGAGCCATCACTGATGTTCGATGAGGCATTCTTCACCCGATGGGCAGACCCGGAGTGGGCCAATAGAACCGCCATGAGATCATTGTCAGTTGGTTCGAACGAGGAAAGCGGCAGTTCCAACAGTATGTTTTCAGACATATGGACTGCCTTTGATACCGCTGTCCTGAGTACAGTACCTGCAAAATGCGATGACTTGACGAGAACCGCTGTCAGCTCTGCATTACTTGCAGCGGCATCCTTCCTGCCGAGCAGGACATATTCAAGCTGGTCGATTACCGGCGGGCAGCACTCGTTTCCGGGTTGCATGTCCCATTTCTGATACAGGATATTGTGCCCGGCCTGCTGCGCGATGACGGCCCGGGATCCCTTGATGACAGCTCCATCGATTTTCCCCGATTCAAGAGCAGGAATGATGGCATCCGGCGAAAGCAGCACGAAATCAACCTTACCTAGGTCGATCGAGTATTTCTTGACATCATTGATGAATTCGTTCAAAAGCCGGGTATTGTCGACGGGAGCGGCAATCGAACGGCCGTTGATCTCGTTCAATCGAAACGTCGATCCCTTTTTTGTGATCAGCGTGGCCCCGTACGGAAACGTTACCTTGCCCAGCACCTGAAGCTTTTCAAAACCTTTCAGCCTGGAGAGTTCCACAAGTTTTTCCGGTTGTATGAAACCCGTATCGATACTTCCAGAAAGAAGAGCATACCCGACATCTGCAGAAGAACCGAACTTCCGTGCTTCGATGACTTGCTGCCCTTCCGGCCGTTCAATAGCGGCATAGAGGAATGCAAGCAAGGGGCTTCCATCATGGCCAACAGTACGATGACTTCTCGTGTCCGTTGTCGATTGCTCCTGTCTCAAAACAAACGTAACAGCCACAAGAAGTGACAATAGCAACACGATGGTGGCGAGCAGGTCCCGGAGTCTCGTTTGGCGTAGGTTCATTACGGAAGGGATAAACGTCTTTTTTCTTACAACAAAGCACCCTGGCAGGAACTCGGTGCTGCCAGGGCATACGTTACGTTCAAAACTTTGAATCGCTTACCAGGTCAGGCCGCGAAACTCCTGTGCGTAAAGACGGTCCCCCGGGTTTTCCTTGATGTTATTCAGCTTGATCAACTCGTTGCCAAGCGCAAAGAGTCCGGGCCTGTCAATCTGGGTGCGGAATTTCAGGCGGTTATTGCCGTATTTGATGGCATCAACAGGTGCTCCGGTATACTTGTTTGCGATCTCGACGATTTTCGGGGCTATCGGATCTTTCAGGATGATCGCGTTGGCTTCGGCAATTGCCTTGATGAATGATTTAAGGTTCTTGGCATCTCTCGCAAGAGCCGCATTGCTTGCGTTGATGGTCCGGCAGGGAATGTTATCGGCAACACCTCTGAAGAGTACTTTGTAGCCTTTCAGTTCAGCGATACTTGCCTGGGGCTCTTCCAGGATTGCGCCGTCGACCTGTCTGGCTTCAAGGGCGGCAAGGGCCGGGCCACCGGCAAGTTTCTGGATGTTGAAATCCCCGCCATTATCCCTTGCAACAACGGTAAGTGCGATAACCGATTCGCATGTCGGGGAGATCCCTGCTATGTTTTTACCTTTAAGGTCGGCATACGTTTTAATTGGAGAACCTTGAGGCACCACAAGCACCGAGGTGCAAGGCTTCTTTACCTGCGAAATGATCTTGATGGGCGCACCGTTTGCAATGGCAGCAATGGCGACCGTTGGGCATGACCAGAACACATCTGCCTGTCCGGAAACGACAAGATCCCTTGCGGCGGCAAGGTCAACAACCGGCGTAATCTGTACATCCAGATTGTACTTTTTGAAAATCCCCAGTTCTTCGGCTACGTAAAGATTGAGATGATGGGTGGTTTTGGCGTCGGCGACCACGATCTTGGATGGCGCGGCAGCCGATACGGCTGACGGCCCTCCAAGCGGCGAGGCGATTGACAGCAGGAATGCCCCTGCCAAGGCAAAGCGCTTTTTGAGCATAGAAGGACTCCGGATTTGTTTAAAAGTGTCATCGATACTACACTTTAAAGTTCACCATTCCCTCGCGCCGTATCAATCGCCTATTTAGGGTATTTTACTCGACTTAAATATGGTATGACAAAGCGCTTCACTGTCGCAGGGGCTACCATCCGCAGGTCAGAACCTTAGGGAGAACGTGGGGACGGGAGGACTTGGGGACG
>JAAXXK010000067.1:0-1333 GCA_013334525.1 Chlorobiaceae bacterium | reverse complement strand
GAGGACTTGGGGACGGACGAGGACTTGGGGACGTTGCTCGATAACCGAAACTGAGCCAATCAAAATCAGGATTTTATTTTAGAATCTGACATCATCCTTCGTCAGAATACCGAACAATGCAATGTTGATGTAGTAATTGGAACGACCGATCTTCTCTTTTTTCAGGAAGCCATCCTTTGCAAGAGTATCGAGATATTTGGTCGCAGTCAAACGGCTTACCTTCAGATCATGCTCGACAAATTCTATTTTGGTATAGGGGTGAAAAAACAGATTGTTGATCAGATCCTGGCTATAGAACTTGTAGTCAGCCCTGATCCGATGTTTGTAGCTCATGACTGCATCCTTGATTTCCTGCACCATGAGAATCGTTTGTCGTGAGGTCTGTTCAATACCAGTTAAAATGTAGAGAATCCATTCCTCCCAGGCATCCTTATCACGTACATCCTGAAGTAACCTGTAATAATCCTGCTTGTTACGAATGATGTATCGACTGAGATAAAGCACCGGAATATCCAAAAGCCCCTTCAGCACCAGATAAAGAACATTGATTATACGCCCGGAACGACAATTGCCATCGTAGAATGGATGGATACTTTCAAACTGGTAATGGATGATCGCCATCTTTATCAGCGGATCAATATCCAACACTTTATCATCATTGATGAACAATTCGAGGTTACTCATCAATCGAACGATGGAATCATAATCCTGTGGAGGGGTATAGACAGTTTCCCCACTTTGCTCGTTTTTCAGTTCAGTACCTGGCAGTTTGCGAAATCCAGATTGATTTTTTTCCAGCTCCACATGAATGTTCAGGATCGTGTTGACTGTTAGCAGGCGGGTCTTGGCAACTTTTTCAAATCCTGTCCGAAGGGCCGAAACGTAATTCCTGACCTCCTTTGCTGCAGCACTGAATGCAAATTCTGGAAACAATTCGTCCTTGAATAGTTCATCATGGGTAGTGATGATGCTTTCAATTGCTGAACTATCCTTCGCTTCTTGAAGAGACAGGGTGTTGATAAGAATCCCCTCATTCGGGATCGAACTTGAAACCCCTTTCAGTTCAGCCAGATATCGATGAGCCGATGCGACTTTCTTCAGAATGGATGTGGTTTCCAGCAGTTCGCGACGCAATGGCGGTAGCGGAGCAAGGATAGTATTCATTCGAACCTTCGAGTGTTTACCTGCATAACAAACCCTATATCTCTATGCATGTCAACACCAACATGCATACTTTTTCCCACTTTTCTATGCATATCCGATACGTAACAAATACCGATCATAAGATTTAGATGCCTCCATTATCTGGCGACAAAGGATGGATTCCTCATAA
>JAAXXK010000029.1 GCA_013334525.1 Chlorobiaceae bacterium | reverse complement strand
GGCTATTCAGGGATAACCTGGCTGTAAAGGCTGTAGCGATTGATGATGTTCCTGGTATACAGTACCGCCACTTTGCCGTTGCAATAACCGAGGCTTGCGGCATCGTCATTGTAGAACTTGGGTTCGGATTTGAGCCCGAGATATTTTTCCACATTTCCTTCCCATGAATTCGGGTTTGCGCCGTATTTAATGGCGAGTTTCTGTGCATCGCGAACGTGGCCGGGGCCGACGTTATATGACGCAAGAATGAATTTCAGACGCGTGGCCTCATCCTTGATCTCCTGCCACTCTTTAGCCAGCGATACGAGATAGGCTGTGCCGACCTTGATGTTATCGGCAGGATTGGAGATGTTGCCCGATTTGAACGAGGCGGCTGTCGAAGGCATAAGCTGCATAAGCCCGATTGCACCGGCCCATGAGACTGCATCGGGGTCGAACTGCGACTCTTCATAGATGAGTGACGAGAGCAGTCGCCAGTCCCAGTCGATGGCCTTGGCGTTTTTTCTGACCAGATCGTCGTAGGGAGATATTTTTCCTGCATGGCTGGAGTAGAATGAGTGTACGGCATGTTTCCTGAACTGGTACTGTCGATTGTAATATTTGTCATGAATGACCGCCAGGTTTCCGCTCTTTTTTTGCTCTTGAAGCCAGCGATCAAGGGCTTCAAGCAACTGCGGAGAGTTTTTTCGCACTGCCCATGCAAGGGGCTGGTTTTGGCTCAGCTGTGTTTCAGAATCGATATCCGGATAGAGGGCTTTGTGTGTTGAGGCGATATTGTCGTCGGCGACCGTAAAGTCGATCTTACCGTCATTAACCATTCCCAGAAGTTCGCTGGTAGTGAGAGATCCCTGGGCAGTGACGATGTTGATTGAAATGTTTTTCTCCTTCATTATTTCCTTGAGCCTCGTGTAATAGGCTGAATTGATGCGCACATGGATGGTTTTTCCATCAAGCTCATCAAGTTTTCGGACAAGGTGTGACGAACCGTTTTGTGCCGGTTTTCGTTGAATGAGAACCTGTCGGCTGGAGTCCAGCGGGGTTGAGAAGTTAACGATTCCAGTACGAGATCCGGTGATCGTAAGAAAGTGGGACACAATATCGCCCTCACCCTTGCGGAGCATGGCAAGTTGCTCGTTCATGTCCCTTACGACAACCACCTCAAGCGGAATGCCGAGCTCCTTTGCGAAACTTTCCGCAAGTTCATAGCTGTAACCCATCGGAGCACCTTTATAGATGAAATAGTTGATGGGGTCGTAGGAGAGCAGTACCCGTAGCTTCCCTGAATTACGTATTACGTTAATATCACGTTTTTTTGCAGCGGAGTCATGGTTGAGCCACCGCCAACCGGCCAAAAGTGCTCCAATTGCAACTCCTGCGATGAAAATCAGGGGAATCAGGCTCTTTGCAATAAGAGTCCATGTCGCTCCTTCTCTTCTTGTTCGCGAATTCATGGGGTACTCATTTTCATTTTAGGCGATACTTCATCGTTAGGAAACATTACATCAAAGTAGATATGATATTACTTCGCGTTCAGTCACGTCCAGAAAGCTTGAGACACTTTATGGCGGCATATTCGTCACTTATCATCTATTTTACTTAAAAAAAAGCAGTCTTTTTGTTAGCTTCTGTTCATCAATTCCATGAACATTGGTTCAACGGTTAGGTATGAATTAACAAGTAATTCGAACATGGCTCACCGGTTTATCTCTTCTGCATTATTAAAGGCTTCGGTCGGGTTGATGCTTCTTGTTATTCTTGTTTCCGGATGTTCCGGCAAGGCGCATAAAACTGATTCTCCCGGGGCATACAAGGTTGGGCTCGTTTTCGATGTCGGAGGTCGTGGCGACAAATCGTTTAATGATGCAGCCTACAACGGCCTGGAACTGGCAAAGAAGAATCTTGGAATAAGATTCGATTACATCGAGCCCCAGGGCGAAGGAGCCGACAGGGAGGCCGCATTGAGGCAGATGGCCTCTGACCCGGATACGAAGCTCATTATCGGCGTAGGCCTGTTGTTCACCGACGATATCGCGGCCATCGCCAAAGAGTTTCCTGACAAGAAGTTTGCCTGTATCGATTACAACCCGCAACCGGGAGCAAGGATCCCGGCGAACCTTTCTGGTATAGTGTTTGAAGAGAAGAAGGGCTCATTTCTTGCCGGGGCAGTTGCGGCGCTTGCCTCAAAAACCGGCACGATCGGCTTTATTGGTGGCATGGATTCGAACATCATCAGGAAGTTCGAAACAGGGTATGCCGAAGGTGCACGATATGTCAAACCGGGCATAAAGGTCATTTCAGGATTCATCGGCATGACTGGTAGCGCGTTCAACGATCCGGCCAAAGGCAGGGAGCTTGCGCTCGGCCAGTACAGCAGGGGAGCCGACATCATCTATCAGGCTTCAGGCGCAAGCGGAATGGGGGTTATAGAAGCTGCCAGGGAAACGGGAAAGCTGGTGATCTGTACCGATATGGACCAGGAGCACCTCGCTCCGGGCCGTGTCCTGACCAGTATGACAAAGGCCGTGGACAAAGCTGTTCTCGCTACGGTGGACGATGCCATGAACAACCGCTTCCAGGGCGGAAAGCAACGGGTATTCGGGCTGGATGGACGATATACCGATTATGTCTACAATGACAGGAATGCATCGTTGATCGACAAGGTAGCCCATGAACGTGTGGAACAGATCCGCAAATCTCTTCTTTCCGGAGAGATCAAGGTTCAGGAGTGAACTTCACATTTAAGCAGTACAATAATCACTAACAGAAGCAAGTGGCCAATAAAGTAGTAGTAACCGGTAGTACCGGGTTCATAGGTTCCCGTCTTATTTTGAGGCTGGCCGGAGAGGGCAGGGATGTTCATGCGCTTGTTCGCAAAAGTTCCGATTTGACCTCTCTCAAGGGTTGTCTCGACAAGATTACCCTCATTTATGGTGATGTAACCAATGCAGCCAGCCTGGATGGGGTGTTTGATGGGGTGGATGAGGTTTACCACATTGCCGGGCTGACCTATATGGGGAGCCGCAAAAACGATTTGTTGAAAAAAATCAATATCGACGGTACGAGGAATGTGCTTGAAGCCTGCCGCAAGGCCGGTGTGAGGCGGGTCGTACACACGAGTTCCGTTACCGCAGTCGGACTGAGCAATTCGACAATACCTCTTGACGAGGATAGTCCATGGGATTTCTGCAATGTCCCACTCGAATATGCAAGAACCAAGCATGTTGCAGAAAAGATCGTGGCCGAAGAGGTCAGCAAGGGGTTGGATTGCGTGATCGTGGTTCCGGCATTCGTCTTCGGTGCCGGTGACATCAACTTCAATGCAGGCAGGATAATCAAGGATGTTTACAACCGCAAGATGCCGTTCTATCCATTGGGAGGCGTCTGTGTGGTCGATGTGGAGATCGTGGTTGAAAGTCTTATGGCCGCGATGCAGAAAGGGCGTACCGGGGAGAGATACATTATCGGTGGTGATAACGTTTCATACCGCGATTTATCGCGGACGATAATGAAGGTGACGGGTGTCCACCAATCTTCTCTGCCGCTACCGCTATGGGGTGCCCATATTATCAATTTCATGCTTAACTATGTCGGGGACAGGAAAAAGATTTCGAAGCTTTTCAATATGTCAATGTTCACTGTAGCCTCGAAATTCCTTTATGTTGACTCATCGAAGGCCAGGCGTGAACTTGGTATGCGTTACGAACCTTACGAACAGAGCATTCGCAGGACATTCGAATTTTACCGTGATCAAAAAATGCTGGACTGATAACTGCCGTGGCCTGAGTTGTCTCTGGTATTATCACTTTCAAGACCCCGGATCGGCTTACAGGCTGTTCGGGGTTTCCGCTTTTTTGCGGGCGAACAGAATCATTCTTGGAGAGGAGCCTGCCTGGAATTCGGAGCCGCTGTAATCACCAGCCATCAACATTACCTCAAGGTTTTCACTTTCCAGCAAACCCGAGATCTCTTCGGGGGCGAATAGCCTTACCGATTCGCTGAACGTGCACCGGTCGCCGTTTGCGTCCTTGATCGTAATGGTTTTACTTACGTTTCTTTCCGTAAGCACCCGCTCTTCAGTGATCGTAAGCGTTTCAATCTGTTTTTCGGTTCGGGGGACAAGGTGCTTCCTGAGGTGCTCCGGATTGATGATGTCGAGTACATACCAGCCGCCAGGGCGGAGCATGGATGATACGTTCCTGATAACGGCCCGATCATCTTCATCAGTATCGAAGTAGCCGAAGCTCGAGAAAAGCTGGACTATAAGCTCGAAATTGCGGTCGAGTTTTATGTTGCGCATGTCGCAACAGCTGAATTCGATCTCAAGCCCTTCGTCGCGTGCCTCTTTTTCAGCTTCGCCAAGAAGGAAGGCGGAAAGGTCGTTGGCCGTCACATGAAATCCGCGACGGGCCAAAGCGATGGCATGGCGTCCGGCACCGCAGGCGATGTCAAGCACCGGGCTTTGGTTCCCAGGATCGCTGCCGGTTACGGCCAGAATTGTTTCAATGCAAAGCTCAGCCTCCGCATTATCGCGGTGGTGATAGACTTTCAGGTAGAGGGGGTGGCTGAACCACTCTTCGAACCATTCCCGGGAGGAGTTATCCCGGGAAGGAGATCGGTGATCGATCATGCGGGAATGATGAGCGATAAGCTGTGTGACATACAACGCAGCCCACTGCGGTTATTTGCTGTGGTCGCTGATGGCTTTTTTGATGATGTCCTGTTCGTTTTCGCCGTTTGGAATACGGACGTTCTTCTCAACGAACTTCCATGCGTTGGTTTTTTCAGACTTCACTGAATAGACCAGTTTTGCAACTTTAAAATCAACTGTGCCTTTTTTTGCCTTGTCACCGAACGATTGTTTCTTGGCCATGTCGTGTCAGAAATACTTTGGGTTGAAGCTATACTTTGAATTCAGCTAAAAGATATGGAAAGTAATAAAAAAAGGGCAAAGAACAAACACTCATGCCCTTTAGTTAACTGTTTGCTTGCCTTCAGTTCATGATAAGCCGGCCTTTGTGATAAATGCCCAAAGCTTTGCCTTTCAGGGTACGGCCCATGAACGGAGTGTTTCTTGATTTAGACCGGAAAGAATCGTCGGAAACCGTCCAGGAGCATTCAGGATCGATGATGCAGAGGTTGGCTTTCTGCCCGGCCCTGAACGTGATGGGCTCCAGTCCAAGGATGTTTCTCGGGTTCGTCGAAAGCAGTTCAATGGCACGGTTAAGCGAGATAGCCTTTTTTTCGACCAGTTCACTGATGGTAAGCCCCAGGGATGTTTCGAGCCCGATAATTCCGAATGACGCCTGGTCGGGCGGACACTCCTTTTCATGCTTTGCATGTGGCGCATGGTCGGTCGCAATGGCGTCTATGGTGCCGTCCTTCAACCCTTCGATAAGCGCTTCGCGGTTCTCCCTGGAAACGAGCGGGGGCTTCATGATGTAGTTGCCCTTGTCGATCGCTCCGGCAAGATCCTCATCGGTCAGGGTAAAGTGGTGCGGCGTGACTTCGCAGGTGACTTTGAGGCCGGCCGCTTTGGCTTTACGGACCAGGTCCACCGATGCGGCGGTACTGATATGTGCAACGTGATAGCGGGGTTCCGGCATGGCGCCGTTCAGCTTGTGCTTTTTAAGCCAGGCGAACAGTTGCAGGTCGCGTGCTATCATGATCGGCTCAGCCACCTCCGGGATACCCTTCAGGCCAAGAATCGCTGACACGGCGCCTTCGTTCATGACGCCCCCGGCGGTCAGATGCCTGTCTTCGGCATGCTGGATCAGGAGCAGGTCGAAATTGGCCGCGTATTCGATGGCAAGCCGCATGATCTGTGTGTTCTGGATGGCTGTTCCGTCATCCGAGACAGCTTTTACTCCATAGGAGCAGTACTTGCCATAAGGTGCCAGCGTTTCGCCACGGCTTTCGGCGGTCATGGCTCCGATGACTTCGAGATCGACCGGCAATCCGGCGCTGTGGTGGCGGATGTAGGCCACTCCGAGCGGGCTGTCTATGACCGGTTTGGTGTTGGGCATGAGAGCCACGCCAGTGAATCCTCCCGCAGCGGCGGCACTGGCACCCGATTCAAGGGTCTCCTTGTACTCCTGGCCCGGCTCCCTGAAATGGCAGTGAAGGTCGAACAATCCCGGCGCGACCACCTTGCCCGAAAGTTCGATGACCTGGTCGCCGTCAAGGGGGCTGATCGTATCCTGGCCGGTAACCACCACCTCTATGACGCCATCATCACCGATTTTGATCGAGCCTGTGGTGTCGAGGTTTTCAGAGGGGTTCAGAAGCCTTGCGTTCTGTAAAATAATGCTCATGGTGAATGGGGAAATGGTTCAGGAGACGATCGCTTCAAGTCTTGTCAGCGCGACTGCCGGTTGGCCATCTTTGCCTCCGGTTTCGAGTGAGGTTTCAAGCCTGTTGCCGGGTCGGACGCTGCCGACTCCGGCCGGGGTGCCTGTGAATATCAGGTCGCCTGCGCGCAGTCCATAAATATATGATAAATAGTGAACGAGCCAGACCGGTGAGAATGTCATTTTCGAAACAGGGGAGTGCTGAACCAGCGTGCCGTCGAGGCGGAGTGAAATCGCCAGGTCGTGCCACGGGCCGCACTCTGCGGGGGAGATGAAGCTGGAAACAAGCGCACTGTTTCGAAACCCTTTGCTTTTCAACCATGGGTTGCCTGTTTTCTTGGCTTCGAGCTGCACATCCCGGAGAGTCATGTCGAGCCCTGCGCCGTAACCGCTGATGAGGTCTGGTGCATCGCCTATGCTGATCTCTTCGGCATCGGCACCGACAAGTAGCACCAGCTCCGCCTCGTAATGAAGGCTGGAACTTATCGGCCTTCCATCAAACAAAGGGATTGAGGTGCTGCCATTCATCGATAGCGCCGAGCCTGGTTTCATGAAGATGATCGGCTCCTGGTCATGAACGTGCGCTGCCGGTTTTTTTTCCGGTTCCCATGACTCCATTTCACGCGCATGGTCGGGATAGTTTTTGCCGACGCAGAAGATCGAACACGGTGTAGCAGCCTGGTTGTGGAATGTCGTCATGGAAATAATTACAGCGCAAGGTTGAAAGGGAGCGGTCTTCAATGAAATCTAAGGTTCCGGTGCAACCTATCCAACCCGCCTGCGTTCATTTAACCCATTTCGGATTGTGCAATGAAAACGGAGGCGATACAATATTTTGTGTTAACGACTTGTTTGGTTATATTTTCGATAACGAATAGAATATCAACCCTTAACGGGATTCACAGACATGAACGGACCATCAGGAGCGTTTGTACAGGGAGCGGAAGCCTACGGCAGGTTTCTTGAAGTTTTTATCGATGGCCACTGGTGGGTCGTCGGTGATGCCCTCGAAAACATTGGCAAGACCACCAAAAGGCTTGGTGCCAATGCATATCCCTATCTTTATGGTGGCAGCGCAGGCGGCAACCTCAGGGGCAATTCTCCACAGGTTTCCGGTTATGCAGCTCCGAGCAAGGAAGTAAAAAGCAGGTTTGATTCCTGATCGGATCTTTCGATAGCAGGGAGTCATAAAGTATGGCGTCGTTACTGCGGCGTCAACGAAATATGCAGCATGAGGTAAGTTTTTGAAACCTCGTGCTGCTTTTTTTATTTACCATCCATCGAGCGCCGGGAAATCGAATGAGGCAGTCGCATAAGTCAGGATGAAGCAGCCATTATAAGCATGTTCCATTTCACAGCCTCATGGTTGCCCTTTCGTGCTCTACGTCATAGGTCTTCCCTGAGCCATCATTGGAGATGGCGGTCTCTCAGTTTTGCTTTCTGAGACCGCATCTTTCCCTGAGGGGTTCTGGAATACGGGCGAACACGCAGGTTCGCCCCTTACGGGGATGGATGACAAACACATAGATGGGTGGTATGATTGGCCTTTGGCATATAATCCCGGGATTTGCACTGAATTTTAATCTCAGACTGTAGGGGCGAACCTGTGTGTTCGCCCTTAACCTGGGATGTTCTGCACCAAGGGCGGTTCGCGAACAGCCCCTCCATAAAACAATACATTTATCTGCCCTGATCTGCTGTGTTTATTAATGGCAGATCATGACTCAAACTGGAGCCTGACGCTCCCGGGGAAATGCAAAAGGCGTCCTCATATCGACTTGTGAGAACGCCTCATTACATCTGTTCCCATGCTTGGCGCACATGCAAAAGGGCCACCTTTTCGGGTAGCCCTTTTCACTTTTTTCTGCCTGTTAAATACAGGATCCCAGAAAGAAAACTCTTATTTCTTCGGGGCGATTACTGCAGTGATGCCATCAGCGACACCCTGGATGAGCTGGGCGGCAGAGTTGATGGTGGTGGTGCAAAGTGATACCGACGCATTGCCGATCGGTGTAACAACATCGGTTACCGTTTTGACACCGCTACCCACAATATCGGTAGCCTGCTGGGCGAGATCTCCGACTGCTGCAAAAAGGTCGGTGAATACTCCGTTTGCTGATTCGTTTGCCATGGTTTTCTATGATTATGATTTTAAAAAAAACAGTAATACAAAGTTGAGATTTCATTGGCCTGAATATGATCACGTAAACATCAGATGCAGGCTGCCGTAAAACGATGATAACGCTGAGCGGCACAAGTTTCTATCATCCTTAAATGTAATATAAACATTGCTATTTAACATAAGGGTCATCTCAATTTTGGGAACCTTATTTAATTATTCATTGCCTTCGACAGCCTATCTGTCCGTTGCTCGAAATCCTTACATAAAATGGTTGGGGCAACCCGGCCAAGGTGATACGGATTAGATCCAAATAGCCCGCCCACTGCGTTATCCTGCGCTCTTTTATTATCTTGTATCATCCGATCACGGTAATTGAAGCCTTGAGTGCCAGACCGGCAAAGAGGGGTGACGGCATTTTACTGTTATGGCAATGATCTCTGCGAAACATTCGAAAAGCAAGGAGTCGCTTCGAAAGGAACTGCTTCTGGAACGAAGGTCACTGGACAGGGATGAGTGGCTTCGAAAGAGCGGTGAGATCGTTGGGCGTGTCAAGGCAATGCAGGTGATTCTGGATGCCCGGAGGATCCACTGTTATGTTTCGATGGAACGGGAGCGGGAGGTCTGTACGCTTGAGCTCCTTGAATGGCTTTGTCTGGAACGGAAAGAGCTCTACTTGCCTTATATTGAGCGTGGGCAGATGGTTGCGGCCAGATATACGATCTCCCACAAGTTGTTGGTATCAGCCATCGGGCCGCCGGTTCCTGACCCACTGGTGTTTTCTGATGAGTGTGGTTTCGATGCGGTGATTGTGCCGCTCGCGGGATTTGACAGACGGGGTGGCCGCATAGGGTATGGAAAGGGGTGGTATGACCGTTTTTTCGATCGGTTGGCCACCAGGGCTGTCAGGCCGGTCAGGATTGGTCTGGCGTTTGATTTCCAGGCTGTTGCGTCTATTCCATCCGACTCGTGGGACGAACCTCTTGATATGGTGGTAACTGAATCTGAAATTATTAATTGCTTGACCATGAGGGCATGAAGAACGGTGAATTAATGACATTGGCGGTTTCGCCGGTCGAACCGGGCCTGCATGATCCATCACTTTACGTAAACCGGGAGCTGAGCTGGATGGACTTCAACCAGCGCGTGCTGGAGGAGGCTATGGATGGTAGCGCCCATCCGCTTCTTGAACGGGTAAAGTTTGTTTCGATCTTCAGTTCCAATCTCGATGAGTTCTTCATGATCAGGGTGGCCGGTCTCGATGAACAGTGCGCCGCAGGCCTCATGGATCGAACGGTAGACGGACTTAACCCCCTGGAGACGGTCGAGAAAATCCGGCAACTGGTGCTCGAACAGCTTCCGCAGAGAAACGACTGTTTTTTCCAGGACATTTGTCCCGAGCTTGAAAAGCACGGAATCGAATTCATCAGCACATCAGTGCTTTCGGCTTCTCAGCAACTGGTTCTCCAGGACTATTTCAGGGAGGAGATCTATCCGGTCCTGACGCCGCTGGCCTTCGATACCGGGCATCCTTTTCCCTTCATGTCCAATCTGTCGCTGAACCTTGCCATCGAACTCATGGACGAAGAGAGCGGAACGGTTAAATTCGCCCGCGTAAAGGTGCCGGGAATCCTGCCGAGGATTGTCAGGCTCGATGAGGTCAAGGGGCTCGATTTCCAGGACGACCGTATCCGCCTGGTCTGGCTGGAGGATCTGATCGAACACAACCTGTCGCAGCTGTTTCCCAAGATGCGCATCCTGCAGAGCTTTCCTTTCAGGATTATCCGCGATGCGGACATCGAGATCGAGGAAGACGAGGCTGGTGACCTGCTGGAAAGCATCGAGCAGGGCATCAGGTCACGCCGGTACGGCAAGGTCGTCCGACTTGATATCACCCCGGACATGCCCATGTCCATCAGAAAGCTTCTCATGAATAATCTGGAGGTTTTTGAGCGGAATGTGTATGAAATAGGCGGGGTACTTGGCATGAGTGCGGTGATGGAGCTGCTCAAAATCGACCGGCCTGAACTCAAAGACGAGCCTTACGTACCCAAGAATCCCATGGACGGCAAGCTCAACACCAGTTTGTTTGCCGCACTTCGTTCTGAAGACATCCTGCTTCATCATCCCTACGATTCGTTCAACCCGGTGGTGGACCTTGTCTGGCAGGCCGCGCGCGACCCCGATGTGCTGTCGATCAAGCAGACGCTCTATCGTATCGGCAGCAATTCTCCGGTCGTCGAAGCACTGATGTTCGCTGTCGAGCAGGGAAAGCAGGTTGCTGTCCTGGTCGAGCTCAAGGCCCGGTTCGACGAGGAGAACAACATCGTATGGGCACGGGCCCTTGAAGATGTCGGTGCGCACGTGGTATATGGCCTTCCGGGCCTGAAGACCCATGCCAAGCTGACCTTGATTGTCCGTCGCGAACATGGCAAGCTATGCCATTACCTGCATCTCGGCACCGGAAATTACAACCCGGTAACCGCCAAGATCTATACCGACTACAGCTATTTCACGACCAACAAAGCGCTTGCCGACGATGTTTCCGAGCTGTTCAATTCACTTACCGGATACTCCAAGAACCGGAAATATCGCTCCCTGATCGTTTCTCCGGTCAACACCAGGAAGCGAATCATGGAGATGATCCAGAGGGAGGTGGAGTGCCGCAGGAGGGAAGGAAGCGCTCGAATCGTGCTCAAAATGAATGCCCTTGTCGATGAAGAGATCATCAGTGCGCTTTACGGAGCCTCCATCGCCGGCGTCAGGATCGACCTGATCATTCGGGGAATCTGCTGCCTGAAGCCCGGAGTGCAGGGCGTAAGCGAGAACATTCGTGTGATAAGCGTGATCGGAAGGTTCCTCGAACACAGCAGGGTATACTATTTCAACAACGGAGGCAAGGCGGAGCTCTATCTCGGCAGTGCCGATTTCATGCCCCGCAACCTCGACAAGCGCGTAGAGACCATTTTCCCTGTCGTCGACAGGCGTCTGGTCGAATCGGTCAAGGCCGATATCGAGATGATCCTGAAGGACAACACCAAATCGTGGGAGATGAACCCTGACGGGAGCTATTCAAGGAAGAGGGATGGACGATCCGCGGTCGACAGCCAGAGGTTTTTCATGCGGCAGACTCCAAAACGGAAAAAAAACAATAAAACAAAAGTCAACGGATTATGAACATTGCAGTTGGAAGCGACCACGCAGGATATGAGATGAAGAAGAATGTGCTTTCATGGCTTGAACACCATGGGCATACTTTCGAGGATATGGGGCCATATTCCGAAGATTCCGTCGATTACCCCGATTATGCCCATAAGGTTGCAGAAGCGGTTGCCAGGGGCCGGTTCGATCAGGGAATCCTTATGTGCGGTACCGGCATAGGCGTCTCCATTGCAGCCAACAAGGTCAGGGGAGTCCGTGCCGCACTTGCATGCCGTCCTGAATTTGCGGCTCTTGCCAGGCAGCACAACGATGCCAATGTGCTCTGTTTCTCTGCGCGCTTCAACGATCTTGCGACAGTCGAGCAAATCCTTGAGAGCTGGTTTTCGTCAGGATTCGAGGGTGGCCGCCACCAGCGACGGATTGATAAAATTGAACCCTGCTGTTGCTGAAATGGGTATGACATTCGCATCCCTGATCGAGACCGACTACCCGGTATTTTCTCTCGATGAACCTGCCGCCCAGGTAGCCAGGAAGCTGGCTGACGGAGCTGTGGCGTATGCGCCGGTGCTCGATGGAGGCGTCTATGCCGGCATGGTTTCCCTTTCAGGTCTCCTGGCCGGCAGAAAAGGGTGGCCTGCGGCAAAAACGGCACTTGTCGCCTCAGAACTCGATGCGGTGCCCGCATTTGCCCTTGACGAGCAGATATTCGAAAAACTTCCGGCTGTGGCGGCAATCAAAGGTGATGTCATACCTCTCATCGATGATCAGGGGCTCTATGCAGGCGCTGTTTCCAAAAAGGGAATCCTTGGTTTTCTTGCAGCCCGTTTTCATGCCGGGGACGGCAGTTCGACACTCGAAATCGAAGTGCCGCCAAAAGGCGCCAGGCTATCTGAACTCATCGATACGATCGAGAAAAACGATGCGTCGATCATCAGCTTCACCGCATGGCCATCCGGTGCGACCGGTGAAGGACTGATTCTTTTTTTCAGGGTGGTTACCCATGATTTTTTCAGGCTGATCAGGAATATGGAGAACTACGGTTACCTTATCCGGTACCACTCCCCGTTTCCTGATGCAGGATATGACGAGCTTCGCGAAAAGGCGCTCGAGTTCATCCGGTACATGGAGATGTAGGAGGGTAGGTGACGGTCGCAGTCCCATAATGTCAGATTATTCATATGCACAGTGAGGTATACAGTGACCTTGCAGCCAGGGTCAGAAAGGCTGCACAGGATTTATATCCCGAGGTTGTAGGAGTTCGGCGCCACATCCACAAGAATCCTGAATTATCATACCAGGAGTTCCGGACCACGGAATTCATCAGGAACTATCTTGAGGGAATTGGCATCGAGGCTGAACCGCAGCTTCTCGAAACCGGTATCGTGGCGCTCGTTCGAGGGGAGGCTTCTTATGGTTCCGTTGAGCGCAAAACGCTGGCACTCAGGGCCGATATCGACGCATTGCCACTTCAGGAGGAGAATTCAACCGGGTACTGCTCGACCGAGGCTGGTTGCATGCATGCCTGTGGACACGACATGCATACGGCGATGCTGCTCGGTACAGCCAGGATTCTCAATGATATGCGAAGTGAACTGAACGGCGACGTACTCTTTATTTTCCAACCCGCCGAAGAGAAAGCCCCTGGCGGAGCCAAACCGATGATCGATGCCGGCCTGATGAGCAGATACAAACCATCGGCCATCTTCGGACAGCACTGTTTCCCGAGCGTCGAAAGCGGCAGTATAGCTTTGTGCCGGGGAAGTTTCATGGCGGCTGCCGATGAACTCTACATAACCGTTCATGGCCAGGGGGGACATGCTTCCGCGCCACACAAGACCAGGGACCCGATACTGGCCTCGGCCCACATCATTACGGCCCTGCAGCACCTGGTGAGCCGTGTGGCCCCACCTCACGAACCGGCGGTAGTGTCGATCGCCTCTGTCAACGGAGGCTACGCCACCAACGTTATTCCCGGCAAGGTAACCATGTCGGGCACCATGAGGACCATGAACGAAGAGTTACGTTCGCTGTTGCATGAAAAATTTGAAAAAACAGTGACGCAAGTTGCTGCCGCATTTGACGTCGAAGCTGAAGTCGAGATAAGGAACGGCTATCCTGTGCTCTACAACGATCCGGAGATGACAGAGCTTGCATGGAAGGCAGGAAAAGAGTTTCTCGGAGAAGAGAGGGTAAACATATCAGAGCCGCTCATGACCGCCGAGGATTTCGCCTACTATCTGAAGGAGTGTCCCGGAAGCTTCTGGCAGATCGGTACCGGAAAGAAGAGTGACGATACAGGCAACCACCTCCATTCGTCTACCTTCGACCCTGATGAAAAAGCACTTGAGACCGGTATGGGGATGATGAGCTATCTGGCGCTGCGCTTTTTTTCCTGAACTTTTTTTGGATGGAAAAAGAAAAAACCGCCAACAGGCGGCTTTTTCTTGAGTGTTTCTGGCCATTCAGGCTTTACCGTTCGAGCCGAGCACGTTGACGATCTTGTGCATGTAAAGCTTTTTGAGCGCGTCACGGGCCGGGCCGAGATATTTCCTCGGGTCGAACTCTTCCGGTTTTTCGTCGAACACCTTGCGGATGGCGGCCGTCATGGCGAGCCTTCCGTCGGAATCGATGTTGATCTTGCAAACGGCCGAGCGTGCCGCTGCCCTGAGCTGCTCTTCGCTGATGCCTACAGCGTCCTTGAGCTTGCCGCCGTGGGCGTTGATCATCTGGATGAGCTCCTGCGGGACCGAAGAGGCTCCATGAAGGACGATGGGGAAGCCGGGGATGCGTTTTTCGATTTCGGCGAGGATGTCGAGGCGGATCTCATGCTCTTCGCCCGGTTTGAACTTGAAGGCGCCGTGCGAGGTTCCGATGGCGATGGCAAGGCTGTCCACACCGGTCTTGCTGACGAAATCCTCGACCTGGTCGGGCTCGGTATAGGTGTGGTGTGCGGCCTGGACATCATCTTCGATGCCGGCGAGCACCCCGAGTTCACCCTCGACGGTAACGTCATGCTGATGGGCATATTCAACCACCTTGCGGGTCAGTATCACGTTCTCTTCATAGCTCAGGTGCGAGCCGTCGATCATGACCGACGAGAAGCCGGTTTCGATACAATCCTTGCAGAGCTCGAAGCTGTCGCCGTGGTCAAGGTGAAGGACGATCGGCACAGAATTGCCGAGCTCGGCGGCATACTCTACGGCACCGGCGGCCAGATGGCGAAGCAGGGTCTGGTTCGCATAGCTGCGGGCACCTTTCGATACCTGCAGGATGACCGGCGAACTGGTTTCCACACAGGCCATGACGATAGCCTGGAGCTGTTCGAGATTGTTGAAATTGTAGGCAGGGATGGCATAACCACCAGTGACTGCGAGGGCAAACATATCGCGACTGTTGACCAGACCCAGCTCTTTGTAACTGGTAAATGTCTTCATAAAAGGCTCTCCATTTGACTTAGTTTGACGAATAACGGGAAATAACAGTGTGAACGAAATATTTTTTTGCTGATTGCATTGAAACATGTTATGCAGAAAGCATGTTTTGTAATATAATACATTGAAGTCTCAATCGGTTATAGAGTTACGAATTCAACTCCACATGAATACAACCAAGCGCCATTGCCCGCCCATGAAAAAAATAGGTTCAGTACTATTCCCGGTTTTGTACATCTTCTTTATCCTTGCAGTGTCAGGGATCCATACCCAGGATCTTGTGGCAAAAACTGCTACGACAGCCCTGAAACCGACAGCCACCCAAGAAGAGGCCTCCCGATACATCTCTCAATACCTGCTGCAGAACCATTACCGGAAGGTTCCTGCCAACGATTCGCTTTCCCAGCAGATTTACAACCGTTACCTCGATAACCTCGACAACACCCGAAGCTACTTCATGGCCTCCGAAGTCGAACGTCTCAGAAAAGAGGTTGGAAGCCATATCGACGACGATTTGATCGCCGGAAAACCTGCCGGTGGATTTACGGTCTACAACCTTTTCCTGGAACGTGCCAGGGAGAAGATGCAGTTCATGATCACTACGCTCAAAACGGCGAAGTTCAATTTCACCGTACCTGAAACCCTTGAACTCGAACGCAAGAATGCCCCGTGGCCGGCTGATCGCAAGGAGCTTCAGGAGTTGTGGCGCAAGGAGCTGAAATACCAGTACCTCTCCATGAAGTTTTCAGGTGATAAAGGCAAGAGCATCGAGACGACCCTAGTGAAGAGTTACACAAACCGACTCAAGCTGCTCGATCTCCAGAAACCCGATGATGCCTTCCAGGCCTACATGTATGCGGTTACGACATCATTTGACCCGCATACGAGCTATTTTTCGCCGGACGACTACGAAAATTTCCAGATCGACATGAGCCGTTCGCTTGAGGGGATCGGCGCAAAACTGCAGATGGAGAACGAGTATACTGTCGTCAACGAAATCATTCCCGGCGGGCCTGCATTCAGGAACAACCAGCTGAAAAAAGGCGATCGGATCGTCGGCGTAGGCCAGGGAAGTTCAGGCGAGATCGTCGACGTGATCGGATGGCGTATCAACGATGTCGTAAAGAAGATAAGGGGCCGCAAGGGCACCGTGGTAAGGCTGAAGGTGCTTCCTGCCAGCCAGGCGAACAAGGGACCATCCAAGGTGATTACCATAGTGAGAGCCAAGGTCGACCTTCAGGAGCAGGCGGCATCGAAAAAGATCGTTTACCAGAACGGTCACAAGATCGGCGTAATCGTCATTCCTTCATTCTACCTCGATTTCGAAGGTGAAAAGATGAAGAAGAAGGATTATAACAGCACGACAAAGGATGTCACCAAGATTCTCAATGAACTCAACCGCGAGCATGTCGAGGGAGTCATCATTGACCTGCGTGAAAATGGAGGTGGCTCGCTTGAAGAGGCTGTCAATGTGACCGGCCTGTTTATCGGTGAAGGACCTGTTGTGCAGGTCAGCAATGCGCTCGGCGGAAAGATGGTGCTGAAGGATGAGGACAGCCGGGTACTTTACGCCGGTCCATTGGCGGTGCTCGTCAACCGTTACAGCGCATCGGCATCGGAAATATTTGCAGCTGCGATACAGGATTATGGCCGTGGGCTTATCGTCGGCGACCGGTCGTTTGGTAAAGGTACCGTTCAGAGCATCGTTTCGATCCAGAGGCCTTTCAACATGTTCATGAAGCAGCCCGACCTTGGACAGCTGAAGCTGACCATTGCCAAGTTCTATCGCATTTCAGGCGGTAGCACACAACATATAGGAGTCCTTCCCGACATCGTACTCCCATCCCTGATCGATCCGGAGGTTGTCGGTGAGGATACCTATACGAGCAGCCTGCCCTGGACTACCATATCCAAAGCGACCTATACCATTCCGCCGACCTCGATCAGCCATGAAGATATCGCTGCCATGAAGAAGAACTTCGAGGAGCGCTCATCGCAGGACAAGCTTTACCAGTCATATCTCGGCGATCTGGCGACATTGACCCACATCAGGAAAAAGAAGAGCGTTTCACTGATGGAAACGGCATTCAAGACCGAGAACAAGACCATGAAGAGAATCCAGGAGACCTGGGGTGACAGCAATATCAAGACCGGAAAAAAGAAGAAGACCGATTTCATTCTTCAGCAGGCGGCAGGCATAATGGACGATCTGGTTAGACGTGAGTCTAAGGGAGCTGCATCTGCAACTGCTCAACCAGTAAAACCGGCTGGCCAAACCAGGTAGGCGGGCGGAAAAACATTCGAAGCTTTTGCATGAGGCTGTCTCAATAGTCAAGTTGAGGCAGCCTTTTTGCATTCCAGAACGGGAACACCGAATTTCCTGCGTTATGGTATCCCCGGGCTTCACAATGCAAAAAGGCTACCTTTTCAGGAAGCTTTTTTGCATTGCCGATATCTGCTCTTTTTACAGCCTTTTATTTCTTTATGATGCTTTTCGCTTTCTCTATCTGCTGCTCTACGGATCGGAACGAACAGCTTCCGGCGGTTTTTTTTGAGTTGACGCTCGCGTCCGGTTTCAGGTCATCGTAAATGCCCTGATCGAATGCGTCGGAGAAGGTGCGGTACTCGTCGAGGGTGATGGTCGGCAATGTTTTCCCCTGCTCAATGGCATAGGCGACGATCTTGCCGGTGATCCGGTGTGCGTCGCGGAACGGAATCTGCTTTTTGACAAGGTATTCGGCAATCTCGGTGGCAAGGCTCAGGTCCTCGGCGGTAAGCTTTGCAAGCCGATCTTCGTTGAGCCAGGTGTTTTCAACCATCCTCCTGAAAATCGACAGGCTCTGGGCTGTGGTTTCCGCAGTATCGAACAACGGGGGTTTGTCTTCCTGCATGTCGCGGTTGTAGGAGAGGGGGAGTCCCTTCATGATGGTCAGGAGGTTCATGAGGTTCCCGTAAACCCTACCTGTCTTTCCTCTTACCAGTTCGGCGATATCGGCATTCTTTTTCTGCGGCATGATGGATGAGCCGGTCGCAAAGGCATCGCTGATCTCAAGGTAGTTGAACTCTGCCGTACTCCAGAGTATGACATCTTCAGAGAACCTTGAAAGATGCATCATGATAACAGAGCAGGCCGATACGAACTCGATGACCAGGTCCCGGTCGCTCACCGCGTCAATGCTGTTGGTGAACACCTCTTCAAACCCGAGCAGTTCGGCAGAACGGGCAGTGTTTAGCGGGAGTGTGCTGCCGGCAAAAGCGGCAGCTCCGAGAGGGGAGACACCGGCTCTTTTCCTGAGGTCGGCAAGTCGCCCGGCGTCCCGTCCAAACATCGAGTGCCATGCCATGTAATAGTGGCCGGCAGAGATCGGCTGGGCTCGTTGCATATGGGTGTACCCGAACATGATCGTCTGGCGGTATCGTTCCGCTTTTTCCAGCAGGGTAGACTGCATCTGTTCGATCTGGTCGATGATGTTGTCGATGTTTTTTCGCAGGTACAGGCGGGTATCGGTCGCCACCTGGTCGTTGCGACTCCTGCCAGAGTGAAGCTTTCCGGCGGCAGCTCCGATCAGCTCCTTCAACCGGTTCTCTATGACCGTATGGATATCCTCGTCCTCCCATACCGGCACCAGCGATCCTGAAGAGATCTCATCCTCGACGATCTTCAGGCCTCTGACGATTTCGGCAGACTCCTCATTCGATATGATTCCCTCTTCGCCAAGCATGGTCGCGTGGGCGATGGAGCCCTGGATATCTTCACGGTAAAGAAGCCCGTCGATATGGACCGAAGAGGAGAAGCGAAGCGCTTCCTGATCGAACGGTTGCGAAAAGCGGCTTTGCCAGAGGAGTTCCTTTTTATTGGACATGGTAATGCAAATGGATTGATTGGTTACACGGGACGAGCCCTTGAAACTTTTGCTGGAAGATACACAAATACAAAGAGGAAATTAACAAGCTCGCCTCTTTACTCTTTTAGCCTCTTTTATGATCGCTTGCAAAGAGCTTTACAAAACAAAGCAACACAAATATAGCATAGAATACAGGGGTTGTATGGGGGGATCGTTTCTTTTAAAAAGCGCTTTTACACTGGAAATCGGGATGGCAGAACAGATTCCATGACAGGATAATGATGCCTGATCAAGTGATCGGGGTTCTTGAACATTCGGATACGTTTTGTGTCGATAAACTCGCAATATGCGATTAAACAAAGGCGCCCCCATTACGGGGCGTAAAGGAGGTATGACTATATCTGCTTGATTATTACAGGGATTATAGCTACAATTATCAAGGGAATGTATTGTATTGGTCGTTGCCCGATTTTAACTGCGGGCATTTCTTGCAGTAGATACGTTCATCCATCACAATTACGCCTTTCTTGTGATCGTAACGCTCATTTGTTCGATAGTTATGCAAAGAAAGCTCATTTCTTCCGCCGCCCGAAATTTGTATCGCTGCCAAAAGTCAATCCAGTATATCGTCTGTCTTTCCTGCGCATTTATTGCTCTTTTTATCTCTTTGCTTCCTGCCCTGGCACATGCCGAGGATAAACTGCTTTTTGCCGGTTTTGCATTTTCCGGCAATTATGAAAACAGAAATGAACTGTACCCTTACAGTGTCAGGGTTGAACAGTTCAAGGATGACAACGGACAGCCTTTGCTCAACAAGGTGTTCATTCAAAAGCTGAAGTTACGTCCCAAAGAGGACGGCCGGTTGAGCACGGAGCTGGGCCGGTTGGGTCAGGGAAGTCAGGTCACTGTCGCTTTTGCCCTTACCTATGAAAATATCGAGTATGTCGAGTTGAGAGACCAGATCGTCATGTATCTTCGGCTCAATTTCAACGTGCTTGCCTTCGACAGAAAAACAAAACAGTTGATTGCCGCATATCCTGTGCGCCTGAGATTTTCCGAGATTGTCCGGGATCGCCTGACGGACGCAGAACTTCTCGATCTGTTCAAAACCATCTATCTCACCAATGATCTTGGTATCAATCCATTCGATTTATGGATAGACAAATTTGCCTGCCTGAAGCTCAGGGATCTTTACAACAAGCATCTTCAGGTCAAACATGTTGAACTGGAACCTGAAGCCCTGGCGAAGCTCAGCGATGAGCATCTCTCTCCGAAAGCATTCGTGAATCTTGTTGCAAACGAACTCGAGACCTCGATTGCCACGAACAATAATGTTCCCATCGTGCCATGGAGTCCGGGTGAAGCTGTCGGCAGGGTTATGGCGATGAGGTTTGCCGACGGCAACGCTTTCAACCTGAATCTGCCTGTCGCCGATTATGAAGTTGATTTTGCCGTTCGTGCGTTTCGGGGAACCTCCGTTGAAGAACCCAGTTCATGGCAAAAAATCTACAGGGTGCTCGGAACCCTTAAGATCAGGGATGTCAAGGCGGCCAGCTACATTTTGAATGAAAATATCTACAACACCCAGATCATAACACTTGCCAAAAAGTATAACCCGAAGATTGAGGATTGGCCCCAGTACAGGAAAACGACCTTCGAACTTCTCGACGAAACCTCGAAACAGTTTTCAGGAGTAGATCCTCGATGGTTAAAGGCGTCGGCATCCAGGGCCGGCGAAGCTGAAGGGGCGTTTCGTGAAGCGTCGAAAATTTTTGATCAATTAAAATAAAAAGAGAGCGGAGTATGAGATACAAATCCTTTCTGATCCTTTGCGCAGCAATGGCCTTCGGCAAACCGTCGTTTGCGGCCGATCCCGGAGATTACGATAATCGCGGCAACCCGCCCAGGATGATCATGCCGATGAGGTCCGACAACTCACTCTTTTCGTTCCTTTTCCTTGCACGTAAAACCTCTTCGGTAACTGAGCACGACGACACCAGGACCGATTACAGGGAGCAGGTCAATACGACTCCCGGAAAAGTCGGGGTCGTTACCGGCAGGCAGAAGGTGACCATCGGAGGAAGCACGGTAAGGCGGGAAGACGATGTACGATATTCGGTTACGAGTTCACAGGATATCGATGCGGCGATGGGTGAAGTTTTTACTGGCGCAGGAATCGAGTACGGTGCGTATGAAGATGTCATGATGACTGGTGGAGGGCCTGATCCCAAGGTGATTCAAGCCCAGTTCGCCACTACCGATGACATGACTCCCCAGGTCAGAAGCAAGGTCTTTGCCGCTGCCCGCAAGTGCAACGTGCGTTACTTCTCTATAGGAACTATCGATATCGGCCTCAGGGATGTCGATCCAGTCACCGGCAATAAACGGGTCTATGTATCGGTTAGGGCACAGCTATGGGATATCAGCCCGCTGATTCCGAGGAAAATCGGTTCTGTCGGACCGGTTCAGTTTTCAGGATTGGGTCCCGATCAAAGCGTAGCCAGCAGGAATGCGTTGATCATCGCCGCAAAGGAGACAGCCATCACGCTGACAGAACAACTCAATGCCAAAGGTGTCCGGTAATTTAACAAAAAGGGAAAAAAGGAATCGCACCATGAAACTAAGGTCTCTCTCCATTATTATCTGTTCCCTGTTCGTTACAGCGCAATCCGCATCGGCATTCCCGGGATTGTCGGGTATCGTCGATGTCGGCATTCGTGGAGGAAATGGCGGCTCGAACGTCAGTCAGGTTGTCTTCGATTGCGGCATCGCACTTGATCTGTATCTCGATGCCCAGGTGCTTCTCATAAGGGCTATTGCAGGAAAAGAGGAGTTGGCGGCCAGGCAGGCGACCATCGATTTTGTGGAGAACGGGGACGCGAAGAAGGCGTCGAACGATGAGAAGGCAAAAATGGGCAGGGAGCTGGATGAAAGCCTCAACCGTGTCGTTGCCGAAAACAGGCCGCTGGATGATCACCAGAAACGGCTCGCCACTGAAGGAGCCCTGAGATATGTGATCGCGGTATCGAGAACCTATAAGCTGGTCGGATCGGTTTCGAGGATCGACGTAAAGGCGATCGGTATTTTTGACGCCCCCGGTGTCCTCTACCTGATCAACAACCTGCCTGCGGTGGCCAGTAATGCAGTGTCCACAACAGGAAAACTGTTCAAATACCTCTCTGCCAACAACGTTGACATCTCGAAAGCACAAAAAGCCGCCGATGGGCTTGGAGTGTAATGAAACGAGAGGGGATAAACCATTAACATTTCGTGTGGAGGAACAAGGATGAACAAGCTGAATATATTGCCTGTTGCCGCATTTGTTGCCATGATGACCTTTACGACGCAGAACTCCTTCGCCGATGCGGAGTTCTGGCGTCAGAAAGATCAGGAGCAGATGCAGATCAATCGGGAGCAGCATGACCAGGATATGGAAAAGCTCCAGTTGAAGGAAGATGCCAAAATCAGGCGTGAAGAGGAAAGGACTGAGCAGGAACGGCTGAAGCTATACCAGGAAGAGGTTAAACGCGATCGCCAGCGCCTGAAGAACCGACAGAACCGCCCGCTGCCACCTCCGCCTCCGCCACGCGGCGATGTGATCATCATCAATCGATAGGCATTATTACTCATCATCTCAAGTGAGCTTGTGAGGTGGGTTATCAAAACAAAAAGCCGTCCCGGCAAGAAACCGGGACGGCTTTTATGATTTGATCCATTAAGGTAAATCGAACCTTATCTGCCGGCGTTGACCTGGTTGAAGGTCTTGAGGCCGAGGCCGTAGAGGTGGATGAACCCTGCTGCCGCCTTGTGGTTGAAGGTATCTGCTTCGGTGTAGGTCGCCAGCTCCTCGTTGTAGAGGGAGTATGGCGAGTTCCTGCCGAGAAGCGTCATGGAGCCTTTGTAGAGCTTGATCCTGACCATGCCGGTCACCGGCTTTTGCGTTTCATTCACAAAAGCGTCGAGAGCCGTGCGCATCGGGGAGAACCAGGTTCCGTTGTAGATGATGTTCGCGTAGTCCTGGCTGATGTTCTTCTTGTACTGGAACACCGATTTTTCGAGCGTAAGCCTTTCGAGTTCGCGGTGGGCGAAGTGCAGGATCGTGGCCGCAGGGGCTTCGTAGATTTCTCTCGATTTGATGCCGACGACGCGGTTCTCGATCATGTCGAGCCTTCCGACTCCGTTCAGCGCGCCGAGTTCGCTGAGCCTGACGATCAGGTCCAGGCCGCTCATCTGCTTTCCGTCAAGCGCAACAGGCAGTCCTTCAACGAACTCAATGTCTACCACGGTCGGCCTGTCGGGGGCCTTTTCAGGCGAAACGGTGATCTGGTAGGCATCTTCCGGCGGAGCGACCATGGGGTCTTCCAGTACGCCGCACTCTATGCTGATACCCCAGATGTTTTCGTCGATCGAGTAGGGGCTTTTCTTTGTTGCCGATACCGGGATGTTGTGCTCCAGGGCGTAGGCGATTTCGGATTCGCGCGATGTGAACTCCCACTCGCGGAGCGGGGCGATTACCTTGAGCTGAGGTGCCAGGGACGCAAAGGTCATTTCGAAACGGACCTGGTCGTTGCCCTTGCCGGTGCAACCGTGGGTCAGCATCGTGCAGTTCTCTTCGAGGGCGACATCGACGAGCGCCTTGGCGAGCAGCGGGCGACCGAGGGCGGTTGCGAGAGGATAGACATCTTCGTAAAGCGCACCGGCTTTCAGGGCCTTCCAGATGTAGCCTTCGACGAACTGGTTGCGCAGGTCGACGAAATGGAACGACGAAGCGCCGGTCGAAATGGCCTTCGATTCGAGGTTCTCGATCTCCTTGGTCTGGCCGAGGTTGCCTGTGACGGCGACGATTTCCGAGCCTTCATATTTGTCTTTCAGCCACTTGATCATGACTGACGTGTCGAGACCGCCGGAATAGGCGATCGCTATTTTTTCCTTGCTCATGCTTCGATACTTGTTTTCATGGTTGTGAGAGGCTTTTCTGAATATATGATTTGATGGACGATATTTGCTTTATCGTCGATGGAATGACGAGCACCGTGTCGTCGCCGGCTATGGTGCCGAGTATCTCGTTGCTCCTGAGGCGGTCGAGGAAGGAGCCTACACCGTGGGCACGACCCGGCAGGGTCCTGATGATGATCGATGTTTCGTTTGACTTGACCGAAAGCACCTCCATGCCGACAAGCCCCCTGATAATGTCGTCAGAAGCCTCTTCGGGCATCACAAGCCGGTATCCGCCGGCGTTGCGCGTCCTTACTATGCCCATGTCGGCGAAATCCCTCGACAGGGTAGCCTGGGCTACCCGTATGTCGGCCTGCTCCAGGAGCAAAAGCAGCTCCTGCTGGCCGGAAACCTCCTGGTTTTCGACAAGCTCCCTGATTTTTCTCTGCCTGAGGTTTTTGTTCATTATGCCGGGCTCATGATTTCAGTCGATTGGCCGCGTTCTTGAGGCGGTGGGTAAGGTGGAATTTCCTGTACTCGTCATGGTTCATGAGCTTTACCATAAGCGCTTTCTGGACGTGCAGGCGGTTTTCCGCTTCGTCGATGATGATCGAATGGGGTCCGTCCATCACTTCGGCGCTGATTTCCTGGCCCCGGTGGGCGGGCATGCAGTGCATCACTACGGCTGACGGCTTTGCAGCACCAAGAAGGGCGCTGTTGATCTGGAAATCCTTGAAGATGCGGAGGCGTTCGGCCATCTCCTCCTCCTGTCCCATGCTGGTCCAAACGTCGGTATAGAGCACATCGGCATTTTTGACGGCCTCGAAGGGGTCATGGACGATATCGATGGAGCCTTTTGCGTTGCTTCGCGCTCTCTTAAGGAGCGTTTCATCCGGCAGGTATCCTTCGGGGCATGCAAGCACGAAATGGAAGGGGATGATGCCTGCAAGTTCGATCCATGAGTTGGCAACGTTATTGCCGTCACCGACGAATACCACCTTGACCTCTTCGTTCCAGAGCCCTTTTTCATAGAGGGTGAAGGCATCGGCCAGCACCTGGCAAGGGTGCGAAAGGTCGGTCAGGGCGTTGATGACCGGGATGTCGGCGTTGGATGCAAGGGTTTCGATGACTTCGTGTTCGTGCAGCCGGGCGACGATTGCGTCGTTGTAACGGGAAAGCAGCCGGGCGATGTCCTCCACCGATTCGCGCTCGCCGACGCCGACCGCCTTGCCCTCGAGGCTGATGGCATGTCCGCCCAGCTCGTAGACGCCCAGCTCGAAAGAGACCCTTGTACGGAGCGAGGGTTTGCTGAAGATCATGGCCACGGTCTTGTTGCGGATCGGCTTGAACGCGTCGCTGTTCCTGTTGGCGAATCGCTGCTGTTTGATGTGCAGCGAATAATCAAACAATTCGATGATCTTGCCGGCATCCAGTCCGGAAAATCCGAGAAAGTCACGTTTGCCTGTATTTGTAGACTGGTGCTGGCTCATTATGATTTATCCTTTTCCTTTTGTAATGGTTCGATTTCGATGACAAACTGCGTGCCGACACCTTCATCGGTGAAGATTTCGAGCAGGAGGGAGTGGGTCTGCTGTCCGTCGATCAGATGCACCTTCCTGACACCTCCATCGAGCGTCAGGTATGCGGAAAGCACTTTCGGGATCATGCCGCCCGAAATGATCCCCTTTTCGATGAAGTCGGCAGCATCGTATTTGCAGAGGGTCTTGAGGATGCAATCGCCAACCCTTATGCCCTCGACATCGCTCACGTAGATAAGCTTTTCGGCCTGCAGCGCCAACGCGATGCTGCTTGCCGCATCATCGGCATTGATATTGTAGATATTGCCCTCACCGTCGAATCCCATGGGGGCTATGACCGGTATCAGGCCGGCGTTGCAGAGCAGGTCTATATAAGCCGTATTTATTTCGGTTACAACACCGACCAACCCGAGCTGCGCGGCATTCGGGGAG
The DNA here is from genome assembly GCA_013334525.1 of Chlorobiaceae bacterium. Taxonomy (GTDB): domain Bacteria; phylum Bacteroidota; class Chlorobiia; order Chlorobiales; family Chlorobiaceae; genus Chlorobaculum. The sequence goes on along the minus strand of JAAXXK010000029.1, from coordinate 8,956 downwards.
GGCACGGCACGGATGGTGTCAGCATCGAGCCCGCTGACTCCGACGGCCTTGCCGCCATGATCGCTGATGAGCCGCACGATGTCCTGGTTTACCTTGCCGGCAAGGGTCATCTGTATCACCTCGATTGTGTCGCGGTCGGTCACGCGCCTGCCGTGCACAAAGGTGGTCTCAAGGCCGAGCCGGGCCGAGGTTTTGGTAATGGCATCGCCGCCACCGTGAACGATCACGACGTTGATGCCGACCTTCCTGAGCAGGGTGACGTTCTGGGCAAAGCTGTTCCTGAGCCCCTCCTCCTTCATTGCGGCTCCTCCATACTTTATGACGAAGGTTTTCCCTTCGAATTTACGGATATAGGGAAGCGCCTCGATCAGCACCTGGCCGATTGCCTGACTGGGGGCTTTTTTGCCTGCCGGGCGAAATTCACTGCACGGTTGTTCCATGGGGAATTGTGGTGAATGGTGACGGTTACCGGTCAGCTTCTATAGCTGCCGTTGATTTCGATATAGCGTTTGCTGAGGTCGCATGTCCAGACAACGGCCTTTCCCGGCCCGTTGCCGAGCGTGACGGTAATGGTGAATGCATCCTTCGACATGATCTTTTTGGCCTCCTCTTCGGAGAACCCTGCATCGAGCCCCGGTTTCAGTATCGGTTCGGAATCGAAAAAGACCGAAAGCTCCTCCTGTACGAATGATGCGCCCGAGCGACCGACGGCGGCGATGATGCGCCCCCAGTTGGCGTCCTGGCCGTGGATGGCGGTTTTGACGAGCGGCGAGTTGGCTACGGTCATGGCCGCCATACGGGCCTCATCGTCCGAAGCCGCGCCATTTAGCCGGATTTCGACAAACTTGGTCGCCCCTTCGCCGTCGATGACGATCAGCTGGGCGAGAATGGTCATGACTGAGCTGAGCGCTTCTCCGAAAAGGATCGCATCATCGCTGCCGCGCAGCACCTTCGGTCCACGACCGCTTGCCATGATTGCAGCCATATCGTTTGTGCTCGTGTCGCCGTCGACGGTGATGGCGTTGAAGCTGACGGCGTTGGCCGCGCCCAGGAGCTCCTGCAGCAGCAACGGCTCAATCGATACATCGGTGGCAAGGAAGGCGAGCATGGTGGCCATGTTCGGACAGATCATGCCGGAACCCTTGGCAAAACCCGCGATCCTTGCAGAGCCTCCTGAAAGGGCGATATCGACACCGAAAGCCTTGGGGAAGGTATCGGTGGTCATGATGGCTTCGGCAGCATCCCTCCATTGATCGCTGCCCGACGCGGCTTCGAGAGCCGGCATCGACTCAGAGATTTTTGCAACTGGCAGAAGCTGGCCGATCACCCCCGTCGAGGCGACAAGCACCTCTTCAGGTTTCAGACCCCAGGAGGCAGCCGTGTCGGCAGCCATTTGCCGGGCATCGATCAGCCCTTTGGCCCCTGTAGCTGCGTTGGCGTTGCCGCTGTTGCAGATAACCGCCCTCATCACGCCCGACGAGGCAGCAAGGTTGGCTTTGGAGAGTTCGACCGGTGCTGCGCAGCAGAGGTTGGTCGTAAAGACCGAAGCCGTGCTTGCCGGCGCTTCGCTCAACAGCAGCATGAGGTCCTTGCGTACAGGCTTGATGCCGGAGTTGATGCCGGAAAGCACAAACCCTGCCGGCCAGAAAGGATCGACCCCTGTGACGTCCGGAATGATGGGGCTCACCCCGTCCGGCCAAACGGTTCTGTCGCAAAGCTTCTTTATCGCAGAAGCTGATTTTTCAAATGGTTCCACGCTGAATGAAATGTTACAGATTAAAGCAATGCTGTCGTTTCGTCAAAGCCGAGCATCAGGTTCATGTTCTGCACCGCCTGGCCGGCAGCACCCTTGACCAGGTTGTCGATGGCCGTGACGATGACGAGCGAACCGTTGTTTTCCCAGGCGAGGCTGATGTCGCAGAAGTTCGTATGCGCAACATGGCGTACCTCGGTCACCCCATCCCTCAACCTCACAAATGGGGCTGAGCGATAGAAGTCATGGTAAAGGGCATGGATCGAATCCATCGCCACATTCGAAGAGAGCTGCACGTTCAGTACGGAGTAGATACCCCGGACATACGGTGCGATCATCGGCGTGAAGACGAACCGGAAGCCGGGATTTTCGACCGAACTGCCTAGCGCCTGCATGATTTCGGGCGTGTGCTGGTGCGCACCTACCTTGTAAGCCCTTACGTTGCCGCTCATCTCCGAGAATGAGAGTTCGGTTTTCGAGCTTCTTCCTGCGCCCGAAATCCCCGAGACCGCGGTGACGTTCACCGAATCGACCGACAACCCCTTCACGCTGCCTCTGAACAGGGGAGCCAGCCCGAGGATGATGCTCGTTGCATAACATCCGGGATTGCTGATGGCTTTAGAGCCGATGATATGGTCACGGAACAGTTCCGGCATACCGTACTGCAGGAACTCACCTTCACGTTTCTGGCCGCCATAGAACTTTTTGTGCTCGGAAATACTTTTAAGCCTGAAATCGCCCGACAGGTCGATAACCGTTTTTCCTGCGGCAATCAGGTTCGGCACTATCTGTAAAGCCTCACCGTGGGGGAGGGCAAGAAAGTAGATGTCGCTGTCCGATTGTCCCGAATAAGCCTGGAAAGTCTTGTCGCAGGATATGGCAGGGTAGAGTTCCGAAAAATGCTTCCCGGCCTGCGTGTGGGCATAGATCTCTTCAATGACCACGCCCGGATGTTTCAAGAGCAACCCGACCAGTTCGGCTCCCGAATATCCGGATGCACCGATGATCGATGCCGTGACTTTCTTGGTCTTTTCCATTGCTTTCAGCCGGTTATCATAAAATGAATAAATATTCAAACAGGCGGATATATTACTGAATTCAGGATTATTTTCCATAAGAGAAAACAATCAATTTCCGATTTATTGACAATGGGTCATTTTCCTATCCATCTTCTTTTTTTCTCTATCTTTATCTGAATAAAGACAACTGGGGCAAAAACCATGAATAACCGGATTGTAAAAATTGCAGTAACCATAGCCCTTACTGCAGCCCTGATCGTGCCGATCTGGCTTTGGATGCGTCCTTCATCACCGGAAAAGCCCCCTGTATCGGCCATCAACGGTGAGACGGCAGTCAGGGGCTCCCTGACGGTAGCCGTAGACCGTTCCCTTTTGCCGGTAGCGGAGCTCCAATCACGCATTTTTACGGATCATTACCCGCAAACAGCAGTCAGGCTTACATCGGAATCCGCACCCTCTCCTGTCATGCGGTTGCTGCGCCGTGAGGTCGGGGGAGCCATCATCGAGGGAGCTTTGTCACGGCAGGAAGATTCCCTGCTGGTTGCGAAGAACATCCCCCTGAAACGTCAGCCGATCGCACACAATGCGCTGGTGCTTGTCGTCAATCGGGCAAACCAGGTTCGAAAAGTATCCATTGACGAACTGAAAGGAATATTTTCGGGAAAGGTGACCGACTGGAAGAGTTTGGGAGGCAGCCCCGGACCGATTGTCGCGTGCCTCGACGGCAGCGATCTTCGTGCCCGCATGGTTCTGGACGGGATACTGTTTGACCGTCCCGGACAGCTGAAGGCTACGGCTGAATCCGATGAGGCCAAGCTTCTGGCCCGGGTTCGCAACGATGAACATATCGCGGCGATCATGACACTTCCAGCCTATGCCCGGGCCTTGCGCTCCGGCGTCAACGGTTCCGGCATAAGGGCGGTTCCGGTTTCGGCTACCGGCGGCGGCGATCCGGTATCGGCATCCCCTGAAACCGTTTACACGGGAAAATATCCTCTTTTCACCATCGTCTATTATCTCTACACTCCTTTCGATGCGCTTGCTACCGGTTTCGGCGCCTGGCTTGCAAAAGAGGGACAGAAGTTCTTCGAACGCGGGGATATGGCTCCTTATGAGCAGCCGGTGCGCACCATAAACCTGAAATAGGCAGATGAAACAGGAGCATGACACCGAACAGGAAACATAATCCGGGTGGTGAATATTTTCAGTTGCAAACGTTCAACCATCTACCCACTCCGGTATCAAACCATTTTGATCTGCCAGACAAGACCATTTTATCCGTTGCTGTGATTAAGGATTGTAAGCCTGCTGGAAAGTGCTTAAATTAACCAGTGTATGTATTGCGTATAAATCGACGATTTTCACACCATTTCCGCACCTGTTTTAATCTTCAAGAGACTCGTATGTCACCCATATCCCGTTCCACTTGCGAAGAGTGATATGCTGTTCTGAAGATTATCATATTTTCAGCCTCTGCTTTTTCTGCACCGTTGTTAACCAAAACAGAAGGAGAACCGGACATGAAAAAAACGCTCCTGTCAATCGCTGCCACATTAATACTGTTTTTCCCTTTGTCGGCCAATGCTGCCAAAACGGTGAAAATCGGGTTTATAAACTCGATTACCGGCAAGGAGGCCCAGATCGGTGAAAATCTCACCAATGGCGCCGCCATGGCTGTCGAAGATATGACCGCTAAAGGCTACAGCGTAACGGTCGTCAAGGAAGATGACGGCGGCGACCCGAAAAACGCCCTTGCCGCATACGAAAAACTGGTGACCCGTGACGGAGTGATCGGCGTTGTAGGCCCCTATACTTCGGGAAGCGCCAACGTCGTAGCATCGAGGGCCGACCAGTACAATGTGCCGTTGCTTGTGCCAGCAGCCGCCAAAGAGGAGATCACCATGAAAGGCTACAAGAACGTCTTTCGCCTCAATGCCCCGGCAAATGTCTACTCCCAGGTGCTGATGAAAGCAGTCGCGGCCTATAAACCGAAAACGGTAGCCTATGTCTATGCGGCGACCGATTTTGGGGTATCGACCGTAAAGACCGCCCAGGACAATGCCCTTGCCATGGGATTGAAGGAGGTCGCCAACGAAAAGTACCAGCAGGGACAGCCAGACTATCGGGCAACCCTCGCCAAGGTCAAGGGCACCAATCCTGACCTCGTATTTCTTGTCTCCTACGATGCGGACGCCATTCTGCTGATGCGCCAGGCAAAAGAGATCGGCCTTACCCCGAAAGCGTTCCTTGGTGCCGGCGCAGGCTACACGACCGCTCAGTTCGCGCAGCAGAAAGATATCTCCAACCTTGTTGTTTCAGCCACCCAGTGGACCGACGATGTGAACTGGCCAGGTGCTGCCGAATTCTCGAAACGCTACAAGGCCAAATACGGCAAGGAGCCCTCTTACCATGCCGCCTGCGCTTACGAAGCCATGAGGATTATGATAGAGACCGCGACAAAGGCCGAAAACCCTGCCAGCCTCAGGACAGCCCTGAAAGCCGGCAGTTGGAACGGCATCATGGGCCCGGTAAAATTTGCCGATCAATCCGGATATACCAACCAGAACAACCATCCCATGCTTGTCCAGCAGATCCAGAACGGCACCTATGAAACCATCTATCCTGCGCAATTCAGCAAAAAGCAGCTGGTTTATCCATTCCGGCGATAAACGTGTCGGGTTTGTTCGATATCTTTTGAAGTGAAGCGCCTTCAGGCTTAAGGTGAAGGCGCTCTGTCCTTCAGGGCCCATAAACAGATTTCGGTTTCCGGCAGTATAGCCTTTACACCCAGGTATCTTCACCATGCTGTTTTTTCAATCCCTCATTTCCGGATTGCTCTCCGGGGGAGTCTATGCCCTGGCAGGCATCGGCATGTCCCTGGTTTTCGGCGTCATGAACGTAAGCAACTTCGCCCATGGCGACCTGATGATGCTGGGTATGTACATGGCATATTTCGCCTTCACGTTGCTCCATATCGACCCTTATCTCTCCCTTGTCCTGATCATGCCGGTTTCGTTCATGATCGGATATATCCTTGAAAAGCTTTTCATAGGCAGAGTGATCCACCATCCCCACCAGAACCAGATCCTCCTGACCATAGGGCTCGGCCTGATCATGAGCAACTCGGCCCTGCTGGCCTTCACCAGTGATCCCAGAATCCTGACCACGAGCTATTCAAGCAGCTCCTTTACCATCCTGAATGATATTTCTGTTTCCGTTCCGCTGCTTCTTTCGTTTCTCATAACTTGCGGGATTACGGCCATCCTCTACCTGTTTCTCGCCATGACACGTACCGGGATGGCGCTGAGGGCGACAAGCCAGAACAGGGATGCCGCCCAGCTCATGGGAATCAACGTGTCGAAAATGAGCGCCATCACCTTCGGGATCGGCACTGCACTGGCGGCAACGGCCGGGGCACTGATCGCGCCCACATACTACATTCACCCGCTCGCCGGCCACACCTTTCTTCTTAAAGCGTTCACGATCTGTGTGCTTGGAGGGCTGGGCTCCGTTATCGGCGCCACCGTCGGAGGCCTGATCATCGGTGTGGTTGAGGCGATGTCGTCAGCCTATCTGTCAACCGACTGGAAGGATGTCGTGGTTTTCGCACTCTTCCTTGCCGTTCTCCTGTTCCGTCCGCAGGGGCTGTTCGGTAAAAAAGGGGATCAGTAATGAAGCAGTTGACGATATGCGCTGTTTTAGTTATCGCGGCCATCGCATTGCCGCTGCTGATCGGCAATAACCCCTATCTTATCGGCATCCTGATTACCCTGCTCATGATGGCGACACTTGCTTCGGCGTGGAACATCGTAGGCGGATATGCCGGACAGTTCAGCTTCGGACATGCCGCCTATTTCGGGGCCGGCGCATACACCACCATGATTCTGCTGTCGCTGTTCAATACCAACCCTCTTGTCGGCATGGCGGCAGGAATAGGTGTAGCCTGCCTTATCGCGCTCGTTACCGGCAGTATCGTTTTCAGGCTCCGGGGCCATTACTTCGCCCTCGCATCGATCGCTGTCGCGGAAATCGTCAGGTTGACGGTGCTCAACCTGGGTTTCACAGGGGGTGCGCAGGGAATTCTGCTGACGGATGTTCCCTTTTTCGGGCTTGACCTGAACAGCAAGAGCCCCTTTTATTACGGAATGCTCTTGACCCTTGTCGTTACCCTTGGCATTACGGCATATCTTCGCAAATCAAAGACAGGCTATTACCTTCAGGCCATCCGCGAAGACCAGGACGCAGCAGCCTCCCTCGGCATAAACGTCGCGCTCTACAAAAACAGGGCGCTCCTTCTGTCGGCGGTGTTGACATCGATCGCAGGCAGCATCTATGCACTCTACATCCGATTTATCGATACCAGTGCCGTTCTTGATCTACGGTTGTCGATAGAGATTATCCTGACGACCATCATCGGCGGGGTAGGAACCCTTTGGGGGCCGTTGCTGGGCGCAGTGCTCCTGGTCCCCCTTGCCGAAGTTCTCCGATCAAACCTGCTGGGTGATACCCTGTTCAGGCTTGGCGTCGTTTCCGAATCGTCGCCGGTCGGAATTTTTCTCAAAGATGGCCTGGCGCACGGCCATGTGCTTGTTTACGGAATCATCACCGTGCTTTGCATCCTTTATCTGCCCAAAGGAATCCTCGGGCTTTTCAGGAGGGGGAAATGAGCGGACACCTGCTGCATATCGATCACGTCAGCAAGCATTTCGGCGGCAATGTGGCTGTTTCGGAAGTCTCATTTTCTGTAGACAAAAAACAGATCTTCGGCCTTATCGGACCGAACGGCGCAGGCAAGACGACTCTGTTTAACTGTATAACAGGCTATTATCCCGTCACTTCCGGCCAGATAGCCTTCAATGGCAGCTCAATCAACAACAGGAGGCCTGACCAGGTTTGCCGTCTCGGTATGGCTCGTACCTGGCAAAGGGTAAAGCCTCTGTGCAGCCTGAGCGTGCTCGAAAATGTGATGGTCGGGGCTTTTGCCTCAACAAACTCACCCCGAAAAGCCGAGGCGTTTGCGAGGGATCAACTGACGGCTGTCGGGCTCGATGATCATGCAGGCAAGCCTGCCGGTTCGCTGCCGATCGGCCTGAAAAAGAAGCTGGAACTGGCAAGGGTGCTGGCCACCCGGCCGAAAATGCTTCTTCTTGACGAAATATGCGGTGGCCTGAACCATACCGAAACCGAGATCATACTCGAAATCATCCGGAAGCTCAGAAGCAGCGGCATAACCATTGTCTTTATCGAACACGACATGAGGGCGGTCACCTCGATCTGCGACCGTATCGTCGTGCTGAACTCCGGGCAAAAGCTGGCGGAAGGAACCCCGGCCGAAATCACCAGCAATCCCGCCGTCATCGCCGCATATCTGGGAGGAGGCCATAATGCTCAGGATTGAGAACCTGAATGCCGGATACGGTGATATGCCGGTGCTCCGCAATATCTCCCTCTCAATCGAACAGGGGTCGATCGTTTCGGTCGTCGGCAGTAACGGGGCAGGTAAAACCACCCTGCTCATGGCTATTTCGGGAATCATAAAGTCGAAAGGTTCCATCATCTTCAACGATGAGGCTATAAACGGCATGGCGGCCCACACCATCGTGCAGCGCGGCATCGTGCATGTACCGGAAGGACGAAAGATTTTTCCTGAAATGACCGTTCTCGAAAACCTCATGATGGGAGCCTTCCTTCAGCAGAAAGATTATCGGCAGAACCTCGAAAAGGTTTTTGCCCTCTTTCCGAAACTCTCGGAACGCAAAAAACAGATGGGAGGCACCATGTCCGGCGGCGAGCAGCAGATGCTGGCTATCGGCAGGGGATTGATGGGTAACCCCAAACTCCTGCTCCTCGACGAACCAAGCCTGGGGCTCTCGCCTCTGTTCACCGATGTCGTATTCGGTGCGATACATGAGATACGGAAAATAGGCGTTACAGTGCTTCTTGTCGAACAGAACGTTTACCAGTCACTCAGGATAAGCGATAAAGGATACGTCATTGAAACCGGCAGCATAGTGTTGAGCGGTACCGGAAAAGAGCTGCTTGATAACCAGGAGGTGAAGAAGGCCTTTCTTGGCATGTAGCGTGCTGCTTTTCTGGCGTGGAAGGTTTCGATACGGGCCGTGGCTCCCCAAATCCGGATGGTCACTAAAAGAGAGGCAGTCTCATAAGTCATAATGATGCCGCT
>JAAXXK010000028.1 GCA_013334525.1 Chlorobiaceae bacterium | reverse complement strand
AACAGAACCCTTTCGGGCCTTTAATCACTCTCGTTCGTTACCGTTCTCAAGTGAAGGTTCCTAATGTACCAACTCACCCTATTACTTCCAAACCCTTTCTCACCTTTTCTCCTTTTTCTTTCAAAAAAGAGGGGGAAGAGTGTAAGAATGGACGGCATGGACTGGATGGACGCTATGGACTTTATGGACTTTATGGACGAAGAGCCTCTCTTGCGGTCCATTCTTACATTCCGTCCATCCAGTCCATCACGTCCATAACGTCCATTAAGCTCTTTCCCCGCTCTTAACCGCTCTTCTCCGCTCTCTTTTCCCTGCTCTTCCCCCTAAAAAAAGAGCGGCACCCTCAAGGCGCCGCTCAAAAAGATCGCTCCTGTCCTTAACGCTCACCCGGCGCCTTCCAGTTCCGCAGGAGAGAGCCGGGGCATTTCGACCTCGAGTGTCAGCTGGCGTTTGCCCTGGGCGTAGTCCTTTGCTGCGGCGACGAATCCGCTGAACAATGGGTGTACCTTCTGTACCCTCGATTTCAGCTCAGGGTGGAACTGTACGGCCACAAACCAGCGATGATCCTTCAGCTCGATGATCTCCACAAGCTCTCCGTTCGGAGAGGTGCCGGAAAAGATCATGCCTTTCTCCTCCAGTGCCTTGCGGTACTGGTTGTTGAACTCGTAGCGATGGCGGTGGCGTTCGTTGATAAGGAACTTCCTGTATACGTCATACGCCTTTGAACCCTCCCTGATGATACAGGGATAGCTGCCGAGACGCATGGTGCCGCCCTTCTCCTTGACCTTCTTCTGGTGCTCCATGAGGTCGATGACCGGAAAACGCGCCCGTTTGTTGAATTCGGTCGAATTTGCATCCTGCATGCCGCACACGTTTCTGGCGAACTCGATGGTGGCGCACTGCATACCGAGGCAGATACCGAAAAACGGAATGTTTTTTTCACGGGCGTACCGGATGAACTGCACCTTGCCTTCAATACCCCGGTCACCGAATCCCGGGGCGACCAGCAGGCCGCTGACACCATCAAATACCTTGGCAAGGTTGAATGAAGGATCCTCGGCGTCTTCCGCCCTGAGCAGCTTCACTGAAACCTTGACATCGTTGCTGGCTCCGGCATGGATGAACGATTCGAGGATAGACTTGTAGGCATCGGGATACTCCGTGTACTTGCCGCAGATGCCGATGGTGATTTCGCCGTCCTTGGGATGCTTGACCTTTTCACAGAACTCCCGCCAGTAGTCCAGGTTCGGCTCCCTGAACTTCTTCAGGCCAAGCTTCTTCATGACCCTCAGGTCGAGCTGCTCCCGGAGCAGCATGAGCGGCACTTCATAGATGGTTTCGCAGTCGTTCAGTCCGATTACGTCCTGATCGTGTACGTTGCAGAAGTGGCCGACCTTGTTCTTGATCTCCCTCGACAGCGGCTTCTCGCTCCTGCAGACCAGGATGTCCGGCTGGATACCTGTTTCCAGCAACATTTTGACGCTGTGCTGTGTCGGCTTGGTTTTCAGTTCGCAAGCCGCCTTGATGTATGGCACAAAGGTCAGGTGGATGTTCAGCAGGTTGCGTTCGCCAAGTTCGAGCTTGAGCTGCCGCATGGCTTCAAGGAAAGGAAGCGATTCGATATCGCCGATCGTCCCGCCGATTTCGGTGATGAGCACGTCCAGGCCGCCGTTCTTGGCCAGGTCGTTCATCTTCTCCTTGATCTCGTCGATGACATGGGGCACTACCTGTACCGTGCCGCCGAGATATTCGCCGCGACGCTCCTTGTCGATCACCGCCTTGTAGACGCGGCCCATCGTGAGGTTGGAGGCCTGCGAAGTAGGCTCGTCGAGAAAGCGCTCGTAATGGCCAAGGTCGAGGTCTGTCTCGGCACCATCGTCGGTTACGTATACCTCACCGTGCTGGTAAGGCGACATGGTTCCGGGATCGACGTTGATGTATGGATCGTACTTCTGTATCGCGACACGCAATCCACGGGACTTGAGCAACAGACCCAGCGACGCGGACAAGATGCCCTTGCCGAGTGAAGAGATGACTCCTCCGGTTACAAAAATATGCTTTACGTTCTTCGGGCGCGCCATACGTCTTGTGATGATTTATGTGATAATCAATTCGTTGTCTTTCAATGCAATGCCTTGTGGGCGCCGTCGCAGATGGGCATTTTTGCCGATTTACCGCAACCGCATATGGCTACTTTCCTGGCCTCTTCGATCTCGACCTGATAGGGAGAGATGCCGCTTCCCGCATGGCTTCCGTCGCAATAGGGCCAGTTTGCGCTCTTTGTACAGGCGCAGTAATACTTGACGCCTGGCTCTTCAGTGACCACACATGGCCTGTTTTCCCTCTGCATGATTGCTCCTTCTTTTACGTTTTCCGACTCATGTCAAAACCCGCCGTTGCCTGTCAGAACAGGTCGATCTGGCCGTCCTCGTCCTCGTTGATGAATTCAGATGCGGTATCGTCGTCGCTCTTGGGCACCCTGGCCGTAGCCGAAATCTTGTCGTTCGCGTTGAGCCTGATAAGCCTGACGCCCGATGTATTCCGTCCGATAAGCCGGATGTCGGAGACATGCTGACGGATGACGATGCCGTTGGTCGTGATGATGATCAGGTCGTCCTCGTCGTTGACATCGAGCAGTCCGACCAGGTGTCCGATCTTCTCGTGGGCCTTGATGGTGATCACGCCTCGCGCGCCGCGCTTCGTCATGCGATACTCCTCGACATTGCTGCGCTTGCCGTAGCCATTGTCGGTAACGGCCAGCAGTGAGGTGTCGTTACGCTTGGAGGTAACCATCGAGATGCAGCGTTCGTTATCGTCGAGGGTAATGCCCTTGACGCCCATGGCCGTCCGGCCCATGGGGCGAACCTCGGATTCAGGGAAGCGCACCGCATAACCCGAGCTCTTGGCGAGAATGATCTGATGATCGCCGTCCGTCAGCCTGGCATCGATGAGCTCGTCGCCCTCCTCGATGGTGATGGCCACAATTCCTGTCCTGCGTGGATGCGAATACTCTTCAAGGGTTGTTTTCTTCACGATGCCCCTTGCGGTGGCCATGATGATGAAAAGCGGATCGTCGAAATTCCTGATGTTGATGTACGCCTTGATCGACTCGCCTGGCTGGAGCTCCATGATATTGGCCAGCGAGCGCCCCCTTGCGGCACGGCTTGCTTCGGGAATTTCATACACCTTGAGCCAGTGGCATCGGCCCCTGGTGGTAAAGAAGAGTATGTAGTTGTGCGTGGATGCGATGAACATGTGCTCCACGAAATCGTCCTGTTTGGCCTGGGCGCCGGTGACACCGCGTCCGCCGCGATGCTGGCGGCGATAGCCCGATACCGGGAACCGTTTGATGAAGCCGTCGTGCGTGATCGTGATGACCACATCCTCCTGGGCGATCATGTCCTCGATCGAGAAATCGCCCTCGTTGGGCTGAAGCTCGGTGCGGCGCTCGTCGCCGTAGACTTCGCTGACCCTGAGCAGGTCATCCTTGATGATCTGCATCTGCTTTGCAGGGCTGGCAAGAATGGATTTCAGCTCCTCGATGGTCGCAAGCGTCTCCCTGTACTCGGCGTCGATCTTCTGGCGCTCCATGCCGGTAAGGCGCTGAAGGCGCATTTCGAGGATCGCCTTGGCCTGGATTTCGGAAAGCCCGAAGCGCTCGACAAGGCGCTCCTGTGCGCTGGCGGCGTCGTTGGACTCACGAATCGTGGAGATGACAGTGTCGAGGTTGTCAAGACAGATCTTGAGGCCTTCAAGGATGTGCGCCCTCTTTTCTGCGGCCGTCAGGTCATACTGGGTGCGACGGAGCACGATTTCGTTGCGGTGCCTGACATAGTACTGCATCATCTCCTTGAGATTCAGCACCCGCGGCACGCCATCGACCAGCGCCAGCATGATCACCCCGAAAGTATCCTGCATCGGGGTATGCTTGTAGAGGTTGTTCAGCACAACCTTCGCCACGGCATCGCGCTTCAGTTCGATGACCAGGCGCATGCCATCGCGATCCGACTCGTCCCGGATGTCGGCGATGCCCTCGACCTTCTTGTCGTGCACCAGTTCGACGATCTTCTCGATAAGCCTGACCTTGTTGACCTGATAGGGGAGTTCGGTGACGATGATCGATTCCCTGCTGTTCTTGGGAGTCACTTCAACCAGCGCCCTGGCGCGGATGACCACTTTGCCGCGACCGGTCAGGTAAGCGAGCCGGACCCCTTCATAACCGTTGATGATACCGCCGGTTGGAAAGTCCGGTGCCGTGACCAGCTTCATGAGATCGGTGATCTCGATCTCCGGATTCTCTATCAGTGCGATAATGCCGCTGACGACCTCCCTCAGGTTCTGGGGAGGAATGTTGGTGGCCATACCGACCGCGATACCCGATGCGCCGTTGACCAGCAGGTTGGGAATCGCAGAAGGCAATACGGTCGGCTCTTCGAGGGAGTCGTCGAAGTTCAGGGAGAAATCCACCGTCTCCTTGTCAAGATCCTTCAGCATCTCACCGGCAATGGCTTTCATTCGCACCTCGGTATATCGCATGGCCGCAGGGGAGTCGCCGTCCACGGAGCCGAAGTTACCCTGGCCGTCGATCAGGGGGTAGCGCAGTGAAAAGTCCTGCACCATGCGCACAAGGCTGTCGTATACGGCGGTGTCGCCGTGGGGATGGTATTTACCGAGCACTTCACCGACGATACGTGCCGATTTCTTGTGTGGCTTGCCTGCCTGGAGACCCAGTTCGTGCATGCCGTACAACACCCGTCGATGCACCGGTTTGAGACCATCGCGGACATCGGGAAGGGCACGGCTGACAATGACCGACATTGAATAATCGAGATAGGAGTCCCGCATTTCCTCTTCAATGCTGATCGGCAATATCTTTTCGCGCTGCATAATATTAAATGTCCTGACTTTGATTTACCCTGAATAACAATGGCGTAATGTATGAAATAGCTTATAAATCATAAAGCTCCGGAGGCCCTGTAACTCCCCGGAAAATATGCTTTTTGTCAGTTTACCTGCGCCTCGGCGCCTTCCGAGGCTTCAGGCTCGACAACCCTGGTGACCACGGCATCGGACCAGAGCGATTCGAGGTCGTAGAAACGACGCTCGTCAGGCTGGAAAACATGGACCACGACATCGATATAATCGACAAGAACCCAGCGCAGCGTATCGAGCCCTTCGATATGCATGGGACGCTCTCCCTCTTCCTTCAGTTCATCGACGATATGATCGGTTACGGCCTTGGCCTTCCGCTCCGAATCAGCGGTAATAATGACAAAAAAATCAGTAACCGTAGTCAACCCCCGGAGATCCAGAATCTTGACATTTTCACCTTTCTTTTCAAGCGATAATTCAGCGACTCTCTTTGCAAGCAGCTCACTCATCGCCACTTCCCGGGCGTCATACCCTGAAGTGACCGTATGCTCCGAACGAGACATAGACATCCGTTTTAATGATAAAAAATCCTCATGGCAGGAAGCATTCCTGCGTATCAATATAGCAATTATGCACTACTGTTTCTGCTGTCCGGAAACAAACTGTTGCCTGTAGTCCGGGACCACTTCGGCAAGCATACCGTCAACACCGTCAGAGAGCGCTTTTTCGGCATAGGGGAGCAGACTGGCAGCGGTAAAAAATGAAGCCTCGATACAGTATGGAGCCAGCGAGGCATCATGGCCGGCCAATTCGTCCAGACCGCGCCCGACGATGACAAACTCCCCCGCAAGAGCCTCAAGTCGGCCAGGAAGGTCGGCCACCATGGTGCGCGAAGATTCAATTTCCGTCAGCTTGCCCTCGCTCCCATCGCTTCGATATATCGAATAATAATACTCCCCCGGCCTTGAGGGAATGAGCGTCACGATATGCGGCGAACTGCTTTGAGGGCGGGCGGCAGCGGCCATGGCCTGCATGGTCGGAACCGTGAAAAGCGGACGTCCGGCACCGAAAGCGATTCCCTTGGCTGCGGACATGCCGATTCGCAAGGCGGTAAACGAACCCGGGCCTGAGGAAACCGCGATACCGTCGAGCTGGTCCGGCCTCACTCCTGCTGCGTTCATGGCATCCATGACCAGCGGCACGATAAGTTCAGTTGTTTTCTGCCAATCGTGGTTGAATCGCTCGACAAGTTCGCTGCCGTTGTTTACCGCGACGCACGCGATGTGATGCGTACACTCGATGGCAAGTATTTTCATGGGCGCAATTTCAGGTTATGACGATTTTCCGGGCTCCCTCTCCGGCGATGAACAAGGTCACGTGCCGGGTATAACGGTTCTCGTACAAGGGAAATTTCTCACCCCACTCAACCACCGACAGGAAAGGTCCGGAAAGATACTCGTCAAACCCCGTAGCCTCAAGCTCCTTTTCTGTTTCGAGCCGGTAAAGATCGAAATGGTGTATCTCGACCGGCCGCCCCCGCAACGCCCCCTCATAGATGTTCATCAGCGAGAACGTAGGGCTCGAAAGCTGATCTTCACAACCGAACACTTCGGCGATGCCCCTGATGAACTCGGTTTTGCCGGCACCAAGCGACCCCGTAAGACACACAGCGTCACCAGCTCCGAGCCCGGAAGCGAACCTCCGGGCGTATTCGCGGGTTTCGGCGGCCGAACCGGACAGAAACTCACCCCTCATTCAGCCTGCTCCAGAGAGTGGAATACCATGCCTGTAACAATCTTCGGATAAAACCATGTGGACTTCTGGGGCATGGCTTCTCCCGAACCTGAAACCGCAATGACCTCCTCGACCCTCACCGGCTTGACCACGATGCCGACCTGGGCTGCGCCGGAGTCCACGGCATCGTACACATCCCTGCTTCTGGTAACATAGGTCAGATTGGTCTGCCGGGCCATCGCCTCTATGGAAATACCCAGCATCTGGCTGAGCACAAGATCGTGCAGCACAACAACGCCGAGGTTCTGAAGAACTTCGGGCACCGGTATCGAAAGCACCTCCGCCGGTTTGCTGTCGAGTGTAATGCCAAGGGTGATGCCGGGCATCACGATCCCGTAAGTGGTTCCTGATTTAGCATTTGCCAGATACTCATCGAGGGCTTTCCTTCCAGGGAGCTCCCATACGGTGAAATCGCGCTCCAGTCGAGCCACAAAGTTTGCCTGGTTGAATGACTCGAGGCTATGGACAAGCCGGTGTATCGGCAGGATGAGCAACCCTTCGTCATGAATGTTCGACAGATAGGCCAGTATATAATTATAGGGCTCACTGCCGGTATGGCCGGGATTTGCCGCCGCGCACTCCTTGCTGTAGGTTACCCCTGTTTCGTAGCGGTGATGCCCATCGGCGATATAGACCGTCCTGTCGCTCAGCACAGCCTGAACGGCACCCACAATGCCAGGATCGGTTATCCGCCACAGGCGGTTCCTTACCCCCTGAAAGCTGGCGTCGACGATCGGTTCGTTCTGTTCGGAGAACTCCCTGATGAGCTTGTCGGCAGTGCACGAAGGGTCGGCATAAAGCCCGAATATGCTGCTGAGGTTAGCCCTGGTTTCCCTGAACATCTTCAGGCGATCCGCTTTGGGGCCTGACAGGGTTCTTTCATGGGGAAGCACCTGCTGCTCCGAGAAATCGTATAATCGAAGCGCAGCAAACAGGCCGGTCCTGGTATGGGACACGCCGTGCTCATCCTCGAAGGTCTGGTAATAGGGATAGATAGCCGGCTGGCCATCCCTGGCCAATATGCCTGAAGCCAGCCAATCCCGAAGCCGGGCAGCTGCCGAGCCGTAGGGGTCCGCCTCCATGGGCAGCTCCATGCGGACTGCATTGTATGGAGAGGCATCGTACAACTCCTGCTGCGTGGATGGAGAGATGGCATCATACGGAGGGCAGATCAGCCGGGAAGCATCCCCGATGATACCGGGCCCGTAGACAATCCCCTTGAACGGCACAATTTCAGGCATGGGCTTTATTGGTTAAGATGTTAATCGACATGGTCTCGCTGCGAAATCCAGAAATCGTTGACACCCTCCTTGACGATAACGATGATCTTCCTGTTCCTGCACAGTTCAAGAACAGCCAGAAAGGTCACGACAAGCACGATCGCTTCGCGGAATTCATCGAAAAGGGAGCTGAAAGAGACCTGGATCCGTTTATCAAGGTGCGCCATGATCAGTGCGCTCTGTTGATCGATGGTCACAGGAGCATCCATAACATTCTGGGTCCTTACCTTCGGTATATTGTCGAGCACCGACTGGTAGGCCTGCATGAGATGGTAGAGCGTCGGGCGATGGACCGGCTGGTCCATCTCATCGATCACCTCGGGTTCCAGCTGCTCGACAAAGCCGGCCGGAAACATGCGTTCCCTGTCAAGGGCCATAAGCTCCAACTCTGAAGCCCCCTCCTTGATCCGTTTATATTCAAGCAGGCGCTGAACCAGTTCGTTTCTCGGATCAAACTCTCCATCGTCCGATACCTCCGCCTCGAAACGCGGCAGCAACATCCTTGCCTTGATGCTCATGAGCATGGAGGCCATATAGATGAACTCGGCGGCGACCTCGAGGTTGAGGCGTTGCATGGCTCTTATGTATGTAATGAAATCACCGGTTATTTTCGAAACCGGAATGTTGTAGATATCAAGCTCGTCACGCTTGATAAAAAAGAGCAGAAGGTCGAGAGGTCCTTCGAATTCGTCAAGACTGATGCGAAACATTCAGGCCCTGTTGATTTCGTATTGAGAGCAATATCCGGCATAGGTTTCCTGCCGGGAAAACCGGCAAAATCGCCATTAAATAAAAACAATATTTCAAGGTACTGACTTTCCGTTTAATTTATTGAACCGCGATCGGTATTTTTATCTTATAGCCCCTTGCTCACTACCGCAGCGTGGAGACTCCAATCTCAATCCTTTCAGGCCCAATGAAACGCCTTGCGATATTATTTTTGCTTGCGATCGCAGGGATGACCGCATTTGTCAACCTGTGCTCTGCCGAATCAGCCAACACCTACTTTAACCAGGGTCTTGCGTCGCACAAAACCGGCGACCTGAAGGAGGCTGTCCGCCTCTATTCCAGGGCCATCGACACCGATAACCGCTTTGTCATGGCATACCAGATGCGGGGCGCCGCATGGCAGAAGCTGAAACAGTACCAGAAAGCCATCGCCGATTATTCGATGGTCATCGAACTGGGAGAGCCCTATTTCCAGTCGGTAGGCTACTTCAACAGGGGAATAGTCAAAAACATGAGCGGCAATTATGGAGATGCCGCGGCCGATTTCACCTTTGCCATCAATATCGACAGGAAAATGGCGGCAGCCTATTTTCATCGTGGCATTGCCCGGCTGAAGTCAGGGGACCAGACCGGACAGCTTGATGATTTCATGCAGGCAGCCCGGCTTGGCGACCTCGATGCGGAACGCTGGCTCGACAAAACCAATCCTGACTGGAAACAGAACATCAAGTAATCCGGCCCGGGTTGACCGCCTCAAAAGCCGAACTGGCTGGTATCGATCCAGTCCAGGCTGCACAATGACCAGAAATCCAGGGCAAACCCTTTCAGCACATACTCGTAGGGCAACCAACCATAGCCGTTTTCACCCCACTCCTGGCCCCATGAGTTTCTGATAAGCAGCGCCCCAACGCTCTTCTCCCCGCTCCGGATATTGGCTATCACCTTCGCATCGTCGTAACCTACCGCCACGAGGGCATGGCCCCATTCAGCCATCTCACTTGAGCCTGGCATCGGAATGGCACCGGGCAAATCTGCCTGCAAAAAAGATTTGAACCCGAAAATCCCGAACATGGAAGGCACTCCGGCCGCCAGATAAGCCTTTACCCCGGAAAGCACCTCGGATTTTAAAGGCTTTGCCCCGATAGGGTCATGACAGAAATATTTCAATGCCTTGAAATTGTCGGCGACGGCATAGACGAAACCTCCCGGCTCCTTGTCAAAAGCGGGATCCTTGTCGGTGTAGGGCCAGTATTGTTCCGGCGGGACTCCGCAAAGAGCCAGCGCCCCCATGGTGTTGCGCAGCCATGCGCCGGTATCACCCGACACCCCCATGAGGCTGCGTGTCGATTTGTAGATAAAACGCCTGGAAACCTCAATATGCTTGCCGAAAGCCCGCTGCTGGAAATATTCGATAACGCCGGCAGCAGCATGGGCTGTACATGCCCCGAGCGTGCCCTGATGCTCGACGGCGGAGCACCACTGACGAAGATCGACAGACTCCGGCACAGCAGCGATACGCTTTTTGTTCGTATCGGGAATCTTTAACTTTTTGGCGATTTCGGCAATATCGGGATGAGTTTCGGTATAATCCCTCAGATCGGGAAGTGGAGAAAGCCATCCTGTGCCGACAGGCGTTCCGTTGACACAAACGGAAGCAAGAACCTTCTTTGGATACATGGCAAGCCTGCCCGGATTAAATGAGTTGTAGGGGAGTGACCAGGGATAACTGCTTATCTGTATAACGATACAAAAAAACACCCATACTAAGGGAATTGAGGGTGGCATTTTACATCCGGCATGAAGAACAAGGGTCGGGACGCAATACAAAATTCCGCAAAAAAAAGCGGCGGGGTTCTTGGCCCCCGCCGCTTTTTTTCGATTAATGCCACCCAATGTCGTCAGATCGAATCAGATAGCACTTCCGCCGCGCTCGTCGGTCCTGATCCTGATGCACTCCTCCATCGGCGTAATGAATATCTTGCCATCACCGATCTCGCCCTGTTCATGCCGGGCTGCCTTGACGATGGTGTTTACCGTGATATCGACGAACTCGTTGTTCACGGCGATATCGAGACGAACCTTGGGAATCAGGTTCGGAGCAATTTTCTGGCCACGATAGAACTCGATGTCCTCCTGACGACCGTGCCCCGTAACCCTGCTGACGGTGATTCTTGTAATATCCGCCTGAATCAGCGCCTCTCGAACGTGATCGAGCCTGTCTGGCGGTATGATTGCTGTAATCAGTTTCATGGCTACACGATTTAATTAAGGTTGATAAGACCGTATCCCTGCTCGCCGTGCATGCTGTGGTCGAGACCCGACATTTCGTCGTTCTCGCTGATACGAAGACCAATGGTTTTCTCGACGATGAAGAGCAGGATCAACGAAACAATAGCGGCATAAGCAACCGTAACACCAACGGCGGTAGCCTGCACTCCAAACTGCTGCCATACGGTCCAGCTTTTGGTTGCCGTTTTTGCTGCAGCATCAACCATCCATGCATCCCTGACGAAAAAGGTCAGCATTAGGGCGCCGACGATACCGCCGACACCGTGAATTCCGAAAGCATCGAGGCTGTCATCGTAACCGAGCTTGTTCTTGACCATGATTGCAAGATAGCAGATAACTGCTGCAATAGCACCAAGGGCAAAGGCGCCTGACGGTTGTACGACACCGGCTGCAGGCGTAATTGCAACAAGTCCTGCAAGTATGCCCGAGGCGACGCCGAGGCTTGTGGCCTTGCCATGCTGGAAGAATTCAATAACCATCCATGTGAAAGCACCTGAAGCAGCGGCCAACTGGGTGACGGTAAGGGCTCTTGCGGTCGCCAGGTTGCTGGCGATGGCGCTACCTGCGTTGAAACCGAACCATCCAACCCACAGGAGACCTGCACCCATAAGCGTCATGACCAGATTGTTAGGATGCATGACGTTCCTGGGATACCCGCGGCGGGCACCAAGAAAAAGCGCCGCGACAAGAGCAGTAACACCCGAAGAGATATGAACGACCGTACCTCCGGCGAAATCGATCGCTCCCATTGCCCCAAGGTTGAACAGGAATCCGTCAGCAGCCCAGACCCAGTGGCAGATAGGGCTGTAGACAAAAAGACTCCACAAGGCGATAAACAACAAGTACCCCTTGAAATTAACACGTTCAGCAAACGCACCTGCAATCAGGGCAGGAGTGATAATCGCAAATTTTCCCTGGAACATGGCAAAGACGTATTCGGGGATCTGGGTCGCCATAATCGTTTCATCGATCCCCTGGAGCATGAAATACTTGCTGTCCCAGCCAATCCAACCACCAAGAACTCCAGGACCGAAGCTGAGAGAATAACCGATGGCAGGCCATAGGACACCTATTACCACCATCGCGCCAAAGCTGTGCATCATGGTGCCGATAACGTTTTTGGTCCTGACAAGGCCGCCATAGAACATGGCAAGACCTGGAACCATCAACAATACAAGCGCTGTCGAAGTCAGCATCCAGGAGGTCGTACCGGTATCGGTCACTACCGGCTCTGCCGCCCATCCTGTACTGTGGGCCATCATCGCTGCAAGAAACAGCAGCAGCGATGCACTAAGTTTTTTTCCCATAACCGTTCAGTTTAGTCTGTTTGTTAATCCTTAATAATTAATGAACACGATGAGATTATAATTAATTATTTAAGCATTGGCAAGAAAATATCGCACTTTTCTTACGATTAAGTAGGAACAGGCAATAATATTGACATCCCAGAAGCATTTATTTAACCGAATGATCAATACTGACCAGGCATGGATCGGGCACAGGAACAGAAGGGAAATGCTGTGCATGAAACGCAATCGAAAACGTCAAGTCGAGAAACAATTTCTGGATCTTTATGCGAAAAAACCTGAAAAAGAGGCCTTGCAGGGCACTTTTTCGCCACCTTTACGCTGTGCGTAATATTTTTCTTTTTGATAACCAATATTTATTAAGGTAAATTGATATTTAAATTAGCCAGTGGTTGGCTGATCGCTTGTCGAATAATAGGTGCTTTGGTTATTCGGTAGCGTCTCTTTCTATCAATGCACATGTTTCTACCGTCCTACAATGAATATTTACATTGGCAATCTGCCTTACAACGTTTCAGAAGAAGATTTACGCGATGCTTTCTCTCAGTTTGGGCAGGTGCAAAGCGCCAACATCATCACTGACAAATTTTCAGGTCGCTCCAAAGGCTTCGGTTTCGTCGACATGCCGAATGATGGCGAAGCACGCGAAGCTATCGAACAGATGAACGACAAAGACTTCAAAGGTCGTACGATAAAAGTAAACGAGGCAAGGCCCCGTGAAGAAAGGCCAATGAGAAGGGAGCGCTACTGATAGCGTCCTGACTTATCAAACAAGTCTCAAGCGGGCAGGCTCAAACGGCCTGACCCGCTTTTTTTTACTTTCCCCTCCTTCAGCCGGCGACTACTGATGTCAGCTGGTCAGATTCCCTTTGCTATAAGATCCGCGAGCGCATCGTGCAGGCTTGGCCATGCAAATTGAAAATTGTGCTCTTTCAAAAAGCCGGGGTTAACTTTTTGGCCTTTGACGGCATACTCCGCGCCTTCACCCATGAGAATCTGCACGGCGATTTTCGGCACGGGCAGCAAAGCTGGCCGAGCCATCACCGCACCCAGCTCAACGGCAAATTCCTTCATGCTTGCGGGCTCAGGGGAGACTGCGTTAACAGGGCCGTGCCATGCCGGGTTGTCAAGCGCCTCAAGAATGATGGAGACCTCATCGTCTATATGGAGCCATGACAGGCACTGGTTACCGGAACCGACAGGCCCGCCGACAAAATAGCTGAACGGGGTCATCATCTTCTGAAGCATACCGCCCCGGGTTGAAAGCACAATACCTGTCCTCAGCAACACAACCCTTATACCGAGCTTTTCTGCCGGCAGTGCCTCCCGCTCCCAGTCAGAGCAGATTTTGGCAAGAAAATCAATTCCCGGCTGTGCCGACTCCGACAGTGGCGCCGTATCGTCGCATCGATCAAAAGATCCGTAATAACCGATGGCGGACGACGAAACGAAAACCTGGGGTTTTTTCCCCAGCGACGACATGGCCTTGACCAGTGATCGGGTACCGTTGATGCGCGAATCGTAGCAGGCCACCTTGTGCTCTTCAGTCCATCGTGCATCGAGCAGCGGTTTGCCTGCAAGATGGATAACGCCGTAGGCGCCATCAAGATAAGCGGTCCACTCCCCGGATTCCATATCAGAATCCCAACGTACATAAGAGGCCGCCCCAGGCACCTGTGCAGCCGCGTTCTGCGGGGATCTTGCGAATACGACAACCTTGCGGCCAGACTCAACCAGCTTGCGGACGACCTCGCTGCCGATCACGCCGGTAGCCCCGGTAATAACGATATGTCCTTCCATGAATTTGTGGTTTAGGTATTTGCCTCGTTAAAAGATTCTATTCCAGACACTAACCGACCTGAATAACGAAATAATTCCCGAATCAAGGTCCCCGTTCCCGTGATAGGGCGCCAATCAAGACCAACAGCTTGAGCGTCTAACGAAAATCTTACGACAGGCCGGAGAGTGCATCTTCGATGAATGCCGATTGCCTGCAGGTAATTGACCCCTTTGCAAGAAGATTCCGGGCAATGGCGTTAAACGGATAAATGCATATTTGCCCGTGCCGAGCCCCTTTTTCGCCTATAACAACATTAAATCAATTAATACATTGTAATTAAGGCATTGGGGACCAGGATTCCAGAAACAAAGGGGATAACCCGCGTTCATCCTGAGTTTTTATTACATCAAAAAGAAACATAGGCATGTTTTCCATTTTAAACGCACCACAAGCATTGGGCCACGAAATCTTCAATTGAACCTGTTCCATGGCAAACAGTGAGCCATATGCTTTAACCGCCCTTGTACAAGCAAAGTTTGATCAGGCGTTTGCATTTCATGTGCAGGGACTGCTCTCCCAGGCACAAGCGCTCTACAAGGAACTCCTTGAGATCAACCCGAATCACGCCGATGCCCTTCACTTATTGGGTGTAATAGCTTTCCAGGGAAAAAATCACCGGAAAGCTGTTGATCTGATAGGCAACGCCATAGCAATAAATCCCCATAACGCAGCATTCTACAGCAACAGAGGCCTTGCCTTTATTGAATTGAAAAGGTTCAATGACGCCGTTGCCGACTTTGATAAAGCCATCACCATCAAGCCCGACTATCATGAAGCTCATTTTAATCGCGGCAATGCGCTCCTGGCACTCGGGCAGTTAAGCGAAGCCGTCGCGAGCTATGAAAAAGCCATTGCCATCAAAGGTGATTACCACGAGGCCTTTTATAATCGCGGATTACTATTTCAACGACTCAATCGGCCTGATGCCGCTCTCTCAAGCTTCGACGCGGTCATCTCCTTTAAGCCCGACCATCACGAAGCCCACTATAATCGAGGCATGGCACTCGACAAGATGAAAGAACATGCGGCTGCCGTCGAAAGCTTTGACCGGGCCATAAACATAAATCCCGGCCATTTCGAAGCCTATGCCAATCGTGGCATAGCGCTCACTGGCATGAAAGCGCTTATGGCTGCCCTCGAAAGCTTCGACAACTCCATTGCCATCAAAGCCGATGTTGCCGAAGTATACTACAATCGCGGGGTTGTGCTTCAGGAGCTCGGCAAGCTTGACGCGGCTATGGCAAGCTATGACAAAGCCATTGCCATCAACCCCTGTTATCAGGAAGCTTACATTAATCGTGGCAACGCATTCCTGGAACTCAAGCAATTTGACAACGCGTTTGCAAACTATGATAAAGCAATCGGCCTCAAACCTGACGATCACGAGGCCCACTCCAGCCTTGGGGTCGCTCTCATGGAACTCAGGCGATTTGAGGCCGCGCTTGCAAGTTTTGACAAAGCCCTTGCCCTCAAACCCGACGATCCCGATATCTGCTGGAATAAATCCCTTGCCTTGCTGGCATGCGGAAACTTCAAAAGCGGTTTCGAGTTGTATGAGTGCCGATGGAAAAGAGACAAGTTTACCTCTCCGGTACGCAACTTTACCCCTCCCCTATGGCTTGGCAACCAATCCCTGGAAGGAAAAACGATTCTGATCCACAGCGAACAAGGCCTTGGCGACACCATCCAGTTTTGCCGCTACATCCCCATGGTTGCGAATCTGGGCGCACGGGTCATTTTCGAAGTGGAGCGTCCCCTCATCGGGTTGCTTGAAGAGCTCGATGGCCTGTCCTGCCTGGTGGAAAAAGGCTCCGTACTGCCTGAATTTGATTGCCATTGCCCATTGATGAGCCTGCCGTTGGCGTTCAAGACAGAATCAAACACCATCCCATGCTCCCGGCGCTACCTGAAAAGCAGGCCGGATAAACTGGCTTACTGGGAAAACCGGTTAGGGAAAAAATCCACTCCCCTGATAGGAGTGGCATGGAACGGTAACGCCACGCACTTGAACGACCGGAATAGAAGCATCCCGCTGTCATTGATGATTCAGCATCTCCCTGTCGGCTTCAAGTATGTGAGCCTGCAAAAAGAGGTGCGGCAAACAGACAAAACCACTCTCGAATCGAGCGCAGATATCCTTCACTTCGGCGATGAATTGAGCGACTTTACCGATACGGCGGCGCTATGCGGGCTCATGGACATGGTGATAAGCATAGACTCCAGCGTTGCTCATTTAAGCGGTGCCCTGGGCGTACCGACCTGGCTATTGTTACCGTTCTCGCCGGACTGGCGCTGGATGTTCGACAGGAGTGACAGCATCTGGTATCCGACCTTGCGACTCTTCCGTCAACAAAAACCTGACGATTGGGTCGGGGCGCTGGAAAAGCTGAAGTCAGCGATGCTGGCTGTTTATGGGAAATAATAGGGCTTGACGGCAGTCAACGACTGAACAGTCAAAGGCATATGGCGACCAACAAGGACAGTAACGCATGAGATGCTGAACACCAGGCAATTACAGCTTAAGCTGGAACAGGCTTTCGCCTCTCATCGACAGGGGCAACTGGCCCAGGCGCAGGCGCTTTACGACGAGGTGCTGGCCATGGCTCCAGATCACGTTGACGCACTGCACCTGTCCGGCGTGACTGCCGCACAAACGGGTAATCACGTGAAAGCTGTCGAAATGATCGGCAAAGCCATCGCGATCGACCCGGGCAACGCTTGTTTTCACTGTAACCTCGGCCTTGTGCTCAATGGGCTCAAAGAGTTCGAATCGGCGGCGACCAGCTTCGACAGGGCCATTTCCATTAAACCCGACTATCACCTGGCGCACTATAACCGAGGCAAGGCGCTCTTGGAACTCGATATGTACAATGCGGCGCTGGCAAGCTTTGACAAAGCCATCGCCATCGTGCCCGACGATCACCTGGCCCACTATAACCGCGGCAATGCGCTAAAAAAGCTCAACCAGCTTGAATCGGCTGTAGAAAGTTTTGACAGGGCAATCACCATCAAACCCGACTATCACGAAGCCTGGTCGAATCGCGGCAATGCGCTCCATGAGTTGAACAATATTGATGCAGCTCTTGCGAGCTATGACAAAGCCGTCACCATCAAGCCCGACGACCATCTGGCCCAATTCAATCGCGCCCTGGCGCTTCATGCGTTGACGAGGCTTGACGAGGCTCTTGCATGCTATGAGAATGCCATCGCCATAAGGCAGAATTTTCCCGATGCCTGCTGGAATAAATCACTGGCTTTACTGACGGCTGGAGATTTCAGGTCCGGATGGGAGCTGTACGAGTGGCGATGGCAAGTCAAAAAACTTGCCGATACCAGGCGCCACATCACCGAAACCCTATGGCTCGGCAAGCAGTCAATAGCAGGAAAAACCATTCTGCTGCACTGCGAACAGGGCCTTGGCGACACCATCCAGTTTTGCCGCTATATTCCCATGGTTGCGGATCTGGGCGCACGGGTCATTTTTGAAGTGGAGCTGCCGCTCAGGAAGCTGCTTGGCGGCCTCAGGGGAATATCTGAACTCTTTGTGACGGGAAGCTCCCTGCCTGAATCTGATTGCCACTGCCCGTTGATGAGCCTGCCTCTGGCCTTCAAAACCGACCTCGACACGATTCCCGACGCAGGGCCTTACCTGAAGAGCGATCCCGGCAAGCTGGCATACTGGAAGGAGCGGCTGGGAAGAAAAACCAATCCACGGGTCGGGCTGGTATGGAATGGCAATGTTACGCATACGAACGACAAGAATCGGAGCATACCTCTCTCCGCATTGATCCGGCACCTCCCTGAAGGCTTCAGTTACGTGAGCCTGCAAAAAGAGGTGCGGGACATTGACCGGCAAACGCTCGAATCGAACGCGCATATCCTTCACTTCGGCGATGAGCTGGAGGACTTTACCGATACGGCGGCGCTTTGCGACCTGATGGATGTGGTGATCAGCGTAGATACCAGCGTCGCCCATCTCAACGGAGCACTGGGCAACCCGACATGGGTTTTGGTGCCCTTCTCTCCCGACTGGCGCTGGATGCTCGTCAGGGATGACAGCCCCTGGTACCGGAGCATCCGGCTCTTTCGTCAACAGAAGCCCAACGACTGGAGTGGAGCTTTCGGGAAACTGGGCTCGGCGTTGCTGACGGGTTACGGGAAATGATCGAAAAGTAATCGAACGGAACAAATGGTGAACGCCGCACAAATACAGACGCAATTCGAACAGGCCTTCGCCTGTCACCAGCAGGGAGATTTCCCCCAGGCTGTTGCTCTCTGCGAAGCGGTGCTCGCAATCGAGCCAAATCACGTTGAGGCACTGCACCTGTCGGGCGTGATGGCCGCCCAGCTTAAACAACACTGGAAGTCGGTCAACTTGATCGGCAAAGCCATAGCGCTCCAGCCCGGCAACGCCGCATTTCACTGCAACCTGGGCTTGGTGCTCTACGAACTGAACGCGCTTGTTGATGCGGTGGCCAGCTTCGACAAGGCCATCGCCATAAAACCCGACTATTTCGAAGCCTACATCAATCGAGGCAATGCGCTTCAGGAACTGAGGAAGTTTGACGAGGCTGTAGAGAGCTTTGACAAGGCCATCGCCATCAAGCCCGACCTTGCGGAAACCCACTTTAATCGCGGCAATGCGCTTAAAAAACTCGAAAAATTTGACGCAGCTGTAGAGAGCTTCGACAAGGCCATCGCCATCAAGCCCGACCTTGTCGCCGCCTGCTTCAATCGGGGCAATACCCTCCTGGAACTCCATGCGTTTGAAAAGGCTTTGGCAAGCTATGACATGGCCATCGCCCTAAGGCCTGACTATCACGAAGCATACGTCCATCGCGGCAATGCGCTTCTTGAACTGAAACGGTTTGAAGAGGCCCTGGCGAGTTATGATAAAGTAATCGCCATCAAGCCTGATCATTACGAAGCATACTCCAATCGTGGCGTTGTGCTCCATGAACTGAAACGGCTTGAAGAGGCTATCCGGAGCTATGACAGCGCCATCACCATCAAACCGGACTTTCATGAGGCCACCCTGCACAAATCTCTCGCGCTGCTGACATGCGGAAAGTTCAGGACAGGCTGGCAATTGTATGAATCGAGATGGAACGTCGACAGGTTTACCTCCCCAAAACGCAACTTCAGCCGCCCCCTGTGGCTTGGAAAAGAGTCCCTGTCGGGAAAAACCATTCTTCTGCACAGCGAACAGGGACTGGGCGACACCATCCAGTTCTGTCGCTACATCCCGTTGGTAGCCGATCTGGGAGCGCAGGTCGTTGTTGAAGCGGAAGAGTCGCTCAGTGGATTACTTGAAGATCTCCGGGGCGTATCCGGGCTTGTGATCAAAGGCTCCGCATTGCCCGGTTTCGATCTCCACTGCCCGTTGATAAGCCTGCCGCTGGCGTTCAGGACAGAACTTGAAACGATTCCCGCCCCGCATCACTACCTGAAAAGCAACTCCGGCAAGCGGGCTTACTGGGAGAAAAAATTGGGAGAAAAGTCGAAACCAAGAATCGGACTGGCATGGTGCGGCAGCACTGATTTCAAGCATTACAGTGAACGGAGCATCCCGCTTGCCGAGATGATAAAGCATCTGCCCGAGGGCTTTTCGTATGTGAGCCTGCAGAAAGAGATGCGGAACATTGACCGGCAAACACTTGAATCGAACGCGCAACTCCTTCACTTCGGCGATGAATTGAAAGATTTTACCGATACTGCAGCGATTTGCGACCTGATGGATTTCGTTATAAGCATCGACACAAGCGTTGCTCACTTAAGTGGGGCACTGGGAAAAACCACATGGGTCCTGCTGCCGTTCGCGACCGACTGGCGATGGATGCTCGACAGGGATGACAGTCCCTGGTATCCGACCATGCGACTCCTTCGACAACAGAAGCCCAATGACTGGAGTGGAGCTTTCGGGAAACTGGGCTCAGCGTTGCTGACGGAATACGGAAAATGATCGAAAAGTAATTGAACGGAACAAATGGTGAACGCTGCACAAATACAGACGAAATTCGAACAGGCCTTCGCCTGTCATCAGCAGGGAGATTTCCCCCAGGCTCGCGCGCTCTATGACTCGGTGCTCGCAATCGAGCCAAATCACGTTGAGGCACTGCACCTGTCGGGCGTAATGGCAGCGCAGGCAAAACAGCACTGGAAAGCGGTCGAGTTGATCGGCAAAGCCATAGCGCTCCAGCCCGGCAACGCCGCTTTTCACTGCAACCTGGGCTTTGTGCTCTACGAACTGAAAGCGTTTGGTGATGCGGTGGCCAGCTTCGACAAAGCCATCTCCATAAAACCCGACTATTTCGAAGCCTACATCAATCGAGGCAATGCGCTTCAGGAACTGAGGAAGTTTGACGAGGCAGTTGAGAGCTTTGAGAAGGCCATCTCCATAAAACCCGGCCTTGCTGAAACCCATTTTAATCTCGGCAATGCGCTCAAAAAACTCGAAAAATTTGACGCCGCTGTAGAGAGCTTCGACAAGGCCATCGCCCTCAAGCCCGACCTTGTCGCCGCATACTTCAACCGGGGCAATACCCTGCTGGAGCTCAAAAAGTTCGATTTCGCCCTTGAAAGCTTTGACAAAGCCATCGCCCTCAAGCCCGACTATTACGATGCCCACTTTAATCGCGGCAATGCGCTCAAAGAACTCAAAGAGTTCGATGCCGCCATGGAAAGCTTCAACACAGCCATCGCCATCAAGCCCGACTATTACGATGCCTACTCGAATCGAGGCACCGTGCTCCAGGAACTCAGGCAATTCGATGCCGCCATGGAAAGCTTTGGCAAGGCCATCTCTCTCAAACCGGACTTTGCGGAAGCCTACTCAAATCGAGGCGCGGTGCTGATGGATCTGAAGCGATTCGATGCCGCCCTTGATAGTTTCGACAAGGCCATCGCCATCAAGCCCGACTATCATGAGGTTTACTCCAATCGCGGCAATGCACTCAAAGAGCTCAACAGATTCGATGCCGCCCTTGAAAGCTTTGACAAATCCATCGCCATAAAACCTGACTTTGCCGAAGCATACTCGAATCGCGGAGTACTGCTCCAGGAGCTCAAAAAGTTTGATTCCTCCCTTGAAAGCTTTGAAAAGGCCATCGCCATCAAGCCCGACTATCATGAGGCCTACTCCAATCTCGGCATATTGCTTGAGGATATGAAGCAACTCGATCCGGCTCTTGAAAGCTATGATAGGGCCATCGCCATAAAACCCGATTATCCTGAAGCATACTGGAATAAATCACTGACCCTGCTTTTGGGCGGAAACTTCAGGCTCGGCTGGGAGTTATATGAGTGGCGCTGGAAAAAAGATGATTTCACCTCTTTCAAACGCAATTTCACCCAACCGCTCTGGCTTGGCAAGGAGTCCCCAGCAGGGAAAACCATCCTTTTGCACAGCGAACAGGGGCTTGGCGACACCATTCACTTTTGCCGTTATGCGCCATTGGTGGCCAGCCTTGGAGCACGGATCATTCTTGAGGTAGAGCAGTCGCTCTGTGGATTGCTTAACGATCTGCCCGGTATATCCGAGGTTGTGGTCAAGGGGAGCGCCCTGCCTGGTTTTGATTGCCACTGCCCATTGATGAGCCTGCCTCTGGCCTTCAAAACCGACCTCGACTCGATTCCCGAAGCAGGGCCTTACCTGAAGAGCGATCCCGGCAAGCTGGCATACTGGAAAGAGCGGTTGGGCAACAGCTCCACTCTTCGGGTCGGGCTGGTATGGAGTGGCAACATTACCCACAAGCATGACGGCAACCGGAGCATTCCGCTGTCAACGATGATAGACCGTCTGCCCGAGGACGTCACGTATGTGTGCCTGCAAAAAGAGGTACGGGAGATTGACCGGGTGACGCTTGAATCAAACCCGGATATCCTTCACTTCGGCGATGAATTGAATGATTTTACCGATACGGCGGCGCTTTGCGACCTGATGGACCTGGTCATCAGCGTCGATACCAGCGTCGCCCATCTCAATGGCGCATTGGGCAACCCGACCTGGGTCCTGCTTCCGTACTCTCCTGACTGGCGATGGATGCTCGACCGTAATGACAGCCCATGGTATCCGTCCATGCGACTCTTCCGCCAACCGGGGCCGGATGACTGGGAGAGCGTTTTCATGGAGCTCAATTCGGCATTGACGAGAGTTTATGGAAAATGAACTGGTTAGATTCAACGGCAACTGAACCGATCAAATGCTGAACACCGCGCAAATACAGGAGAAGTTCAAACTCGCTATCGATTACCATCGAAAAGGAGAGATCGCCCTGGCGCAATCGCTTTACGCCGAGATACTGGCAAACGCGCCGAATCACGTCGACGCCCTGCACCTGCTGGGCGTGGCTGCGGCCCAAACCAACAATCACCGCAAAGCCGTCGAATTGATCGGCAAAGCCATCGCGCTTCGGCCCGGCAACCCGGCTTTCCACTGCAATCGCGCCATCGCGCTCAATGAGCTCAAAGAGTTCGACGCGGCTGTAAAAAGCTTCGACAAAGCCGTTGCATTAAAGCCCGACTATCATGAAGCCTGGTATAACCGAGGCAACGCCCTCCAGGAGCTGGGGAAGTTCGACGCGGCTGCGGCAAGCTATGACAAAGCCATCACCTTGAAGCCCGACTACCCCGAAGCCCTCTATCTCCGGGGCAATGCGCTGCAGAAACTCGGCCAGTATGAACAAGCGGTGGCCAGCTATGATCAGGCTGTCACCTTGAAGCCCGAGCTGATCGAAGTGTATTCCAATCGAGCCATCGCCCTTCAGGGAATGAAAAAGTTCGATGAAGCCCTTGCCGGCTTCGACCTGGCACTGGACCTCACGCCTGAGGCTCCCGACCTCCACTTCAATCGCGGAGTCCTGCTCCAGGAACTCGGGCGATTCGATGCCGCCATTGCAAGCTACAGCAAAGCCCTCGCCATCAGGCCCGACTATCCCGAAGCCCTCTATCTGCGGGGCATCGCGCTGCAGGAACTGAAACAGTTTGATGAAGCCCTTGCCTGCTTCGATCAAGCAACGACATTAAAACCTGACTTTGCCGAAGCATGGTCCAATCAGGGCAATGCACTCCAGGAGCTGAAACGATTCGACCAGGCCCTTGCCTGCTATGATCGGGCCATCGCCGTCAAACCCGACTATCACGAAGCATACTACAATCGCGGCATGGCACTCCAGGAGCTGAAACGATTCGACCAGGCCCTTGCCTGCTATGACCAGGCCATCGCCGTCAAGCCCGACTATGACGATGCCTACTCCAATCGAGGCATGGCGCTCCAGGAACTCAAAAAGCTTGACGCCGCCATTGCCTGCTATGACAAAGCAATATCAATCAAACCCGACCATTACATTGCCTTCGCAAATCGCGGCAATGCGCTCCGCGAGCTCAAGCTGTTCGACGAGGCTCTCGAAAGCTTTGAGACAGCGATCGCCATCAAGCCCGACTATTTCAAGGCATACTCCAATCGTGGCGTGCTGTTACGGGAAATCAGGCGGTTTGACCAGGCTCTCGAAAACTTTGAAAAAGCCATAGCGCTTAATCCCGATTATCACGAAGCCCACTCGAATCGTGGAGTGCTTTTTCTTGATCTCAAGCGCTTTGATGACGCTATTGAATGCTTTGACAAAGCCATTGCCATCAAACCCGATTATCCTGAAGCACACTCGAACCGCGGCAATGCACTCAAAGAGCTCAAACGGTTTGACGCTGCTTTGGAAAGCTATCACAACGCCATCGCCATCAAGGAGGACTTTGCAGAAGCATACTCGAATCGCGGCTTATTGCTCCAGGAGATCAAGCAGTTTGACGGCGCTCTTGAAAGCTTTCGCAAAGCCATCGCCCTCAAACCCGATTATCACGAAGCATACTCGAATCTGGGCATCTTGTTCGAGGAGCTGAAACAACTTGACCAGGCGCTGGAGTGCTTTGACAAGGCCATCGCCATCAAGCCCGACTACACGAATGCTTACTGGAATAAATCGCTTGCCCTGCTCCTGGTCGGCAACTTCAGGCTCGGCTGGGAGCTGTACGAGTGGCGATGGATAAACGATCAATTCATCTCTCCCAGACGTGAATTCATTCAGCCGCTCTGGCTCGGCAAGGAGTCCATTGCCGGGAAAACCATTCTCCTGTACAGCGAACAGGGTCTTGGCGACACGCTGCAGCTTTGTCGCTACATCCCTATGGTTGCAGCTCTTGGCGCACGGGTTATTTTTGAAGTGGAAAGGTCGCTCTTTGGATTGCTTAACGATCTGCCCGGTATATCCGAGGCCCTGGTAAAAGGCGCCGCCCTTCCCGATTTTGATTACCATTGCCCCCTATTGAGCCTGCCGCTGGCATTCAGGACAGAGCTGGAAACGATACCCTGCTCCCGAAAGTATTTGGATGGCGATCCGGATAAGCTGGCACAATGGAACAGCCGGCTGGGAGAAAAAAAGAGACCCCGCGCAGGTCTTGTATGGAGCGGAAACGCCCGGCACACGAACGACCATAACCGGAGCATACCGCTGTCAACGATGATAGGCCGTCTACCCGAAGGCATCACGTATGTGTGCCTGCAAAAAGAGGTGCGGGAGATTGACCGGCTGACGCTCGAATCAAACCCGGATATCCTTCACTTCGGCGATCAATTGAAAGATTTTACCGATACGGCGGCACTTTGCGAGCTGATGGACCTGGTGATCAGCGTCGATACCAGCGTTGCCCATCTCAATGGCGCATTGGGCAATCCGACCTGGGTCCTGCTGCCGTTCTCCCCTGACTGGCGATGGATGCTCGACCGTAATGACAGCCCATGGTATCCGTCCATGCGACTCTTCCGTCAACCGGGACCGGATGACTGGGAGAGCGTTTTAGTGGAGCTCAATTCGGCATTGACGAGCGTTTATGGGAAATGAGCTGGTTAGATCAGATATCGGCCTTCGGGCCAATGAACGCCTCCATCCGTTTGGCTATTTCAACGACAACTGAACCGATCAAATGCTGAACACCGAGCAAGTACAGGAGAAGTTCAAACTCGCTATCGATTGCCATCGAAAAGGAGAGATCGCCCAGGCACAATCGCTTTACGCCGAGGTTCTGGCAGACGCGCCGGATCACGTCGATGCCCTTCACCTGCTGGGCGTGACTGCGGCCCAAACCAGCAACCACCGCAAAGCCGTCGAATTGATCGGCAAAGCCATCGCGCTTCGGCCCGGCAACCCGGCTTTCCACTGCAATCAAGGCATCGCGCTCAATGAGCTCAAAGAGTTCGATGCGGCGGTGAAATGCTTCGACAAAGCCGTTGCCATAAAGCCCGACTACCATGATGCCCATTTTAGCTGCGGCAACGCCCTCCAGGAGCTCGGGAAGTTCGATGAAGCCCTTGAAAGCTATGACAAAGCCATCGCCATAAAGCCCGACTACCCCGAAGCCCTCTATCTCCGGGGCAATGCGCTGCAGAAACTCGGCCAGTATGAACAAGCGGTGGCCAGCTATGATCAGGCTGTCGTCTTGAAGCCCGAGCTGGCCGAAGCCTATTCCAACCGAGCCATCGCGCAACAGGAACTGAAAAATTTCGATAAAGCCCTTGCCGGCTTCGATCAGGCTCTCGCCCTCACGCCTGAAGC
Organism: Chlorobiaceae bacterium; assembly: GCA_013334525.1. Taxonomy (GTDB): domain Bacteria; phylum Bacteroidota; class Chlorobiia; order Chlorobiales; family Chlorobiaceae; genus Chlorobaculum. The sequence goes on along the minus strand of JAAXXK010000028.1, from coordinate 9,292 downwards.
TCCCGACCTCCACTTCAATCGAGGCGTCGTGCTCCAGGAACTCAGGCGATTCAATGAAGCCATTGCAAGCTACAGCAAAGCCATCGCCATCAAGCCCGACTATCACGAAGCCTGCTATCGAAGGGGCGTCGCGTTGCAGGAGCTGAAACAGTTTGATGAAGCCCTTGCCAGCTTCGATCAAGCGACAGCAATAAAACCTGATTTTGCCGAAGCATGGTCCAATCAGGGCAATGCGCTCCAGGAGCTGAAGCGAATCGACCAGGCCCTTGCCTGCTATGATCGAGCCATCGCCGTCAAACCCGACTATCATGAAGCTTACTACAATCGCGGCGTAGCGTTAAAAGAGCTCAAACGGATTGATGACGCTCTCGAAAGCTATCACAACGCCATCGCCATCAAACCCGATTATTATGAGGCTTACTACAATCGAGGCAATGCGTTACAAGAGGCCAAGCAGTTTGTGGGGGCCCTGGAAAGCTTTCGCAAAGCCATCGCCATCAAACCCGATTATCACGAAGCATACTCGAATCTGGGCATCCTGTTCGAAGAGCTGAAACAACTTGACCAGGCGCTGGGGTGTTTTGACAAAGCCATCGCCATCAAGCCCGACTATACAAATGCTTACTGGAATAAATCCCTGACCCTGCTTTTGGGCGGAAACTTCAGGGCTGGCTGGGAGTTGTATGAGTGGCGATGGATAAACGATCAATTCATCTCTCCCAGACGTGAATTCATCCAGCCTCTCTGGCTTGGCAAGCTCCCCATTGATGGAAAAACCATTCTCCTGCACAGCGAACAGGGCCTTGGAGACACATTGCAGCTTTGTCGCTACATTCCCATGGTTGCAGCTCTTGGCGCACGGGTTATTTTTGAAGTGGAAGAGTCGCTCATTGGATTGCTTAACGATCTGCCCGGCATATCCGAGGCCGTGGCTAAAGGCGCCGTCCTTCCCGATTTTGATTACCATTGCCCCCTATTGAGCCTGCCGCTGGCATTCAGGACAGACCTGGAAACGATTCCCGGCTCCCGAAAGTATTTGAATAGCGATCCGCTTAAGGTGGCGCAATGGAGCCGCCGGCTGGGAGAAAAAAAGAGAGCCCGCGCAGGGCTTGTATGGAGCGGGAACGCCAGGCACACGAAAGACCATAACCGGAGCATACCGCTGTCAACGATGATAGGCCGTCTGCCCGAAGGCTTCACGTATGTGTGCCTGCAAAAAGAGGTACGGGAGATTGACCGGGTGACGCTTGAATCAAACCCGGATATCCTTCACTTCGGCGATGAATTGAATGATTTTACCGATACGGCGGCGCTTTGCGACCTGATGGACCTGGTCATCAGCGTCGATACCAGCGTCGCCCATCTCAATGGCGCATTGGGCAACCCGACCTGGGTCCTGCTTCCGTACTCTCCTGACTGGCGATGGATGCTCGACCGTAATGACAGCCCATGGTATCCGTCCATGCGACTCTTCCGCCAACCGGGGCCGGATGACTGGGAGAGCGTTTTCATGGAGCTCAATTCGGCATTGACGAGAGTTTATGGAAAATGAACTGGTTAGATTCAACGGCAACTGAACCGATCAAATGCTGAACACCGCGCAAATACAGGAGAAGTTCAAACTCGCTATCGATTACCATCGAAAAGGAGAGATCGCCCTGGCGCAATCGCTTTACGCCGAGATACTGGCAAACGCGCCGAATCACGTCGACGCCCTGCACCTGCTGGGCGTGGCTGCGGCCCAAACCAACAATCACCGCAAAGCCGTCGAATTGATCGGCAAAGCCATCGCGCTTCGGCCCGGCAACCCGGCTTTCCACTGCAATCGCGCCATCGCGCTCAATGAGCTCAAAGAGTTCGACGCGGCTGTAAAAAGCTTCGACAAAGCCGTTGCATTAAAGCCCGACTATCATGAAGCCTGGTATAACCGAGGCAACGCCCTCCAGGAGCTGGGGAAGTTCGACGCGGCTGCGGCAAGCTATGACAAAGCCATCACCTTGAAGCCCGACTACCCCGAAGCCCTCTATCTCCGGGGCAATGCGCTGCAGAAACTCGGCCAGTATGAACAAGCGGTGGCCAGCTATGATCAGGCTGTCACCTTGAAGCCCGAGCTGATCGAAGTGTATTCCAATCGAGCCATCGCCCTTCAGGGAATGAAAAAGTTCGATGAAGCCCTTGCCGGCTTCGACCTGGCACTGGACCTCACGCCTGAGGCTCCCGACCTCCACTTCAATCGCGGAGTCCTGCTCCAGGAACTCGGGCGATTCGATGCCGCCATTGCAAGCTACAGCAAAGCCCTCGCCATCAGGCCCGACTATCCCGAAGCCCTCTATCTGCGGGGCATCGCGCTGCAGGAACTGAAACAGTTTGATGAAGCCCTTGCCTGCTTCGATCAAGCAACGACATTAAAACCTGACTTTGCCGAAGCATGGTCCAATCAGGGCAATGCACTCCAGGAGCTGAAACGATTCGACCAGGCCCTTGCCTGCTATGATCGGGCCATCGCCGTCAAACCCGACTATCACGAAGCATACTACAATCGCGGCATGGCACTCCAGGAGCTGAAACGATTCGACCAGGCCCTTGCCTGCTATGACCAGGCCATCGCCGTCAAGCCCGACTATGACGATGCCTACTCCAATCGCGGAGTCCTGCTTCAGGAGATGAAACAGCTGGATGCGGCCATTGCAAGCTTTGACAAAGCCATTGCGATCAAACCCGACCATCACATTGCCTTCGCAAATCGCGGCAATGCGCTCCGCGAGCTCAGAATGTTCGACAAGGCTCTCGAAAGCTATGACAAGGCTATCGCCATCAAGCCTGACTATTACAAGGCTTACTCCAATCGCGGGGTGCTTTTCCAGGAACTCAAGCAGTTTGATGAGGCTTTCGAAAGCTATGGCAAAGCCATGGAGCTGAATCCCGATTATCACGAAACCCACTCGAATCGCGGGGTATTGCTTCAGGAGCTCCAGCAACTTGATGCTGCCCTTGCCTGTTATGACAAGGCCGTTTCCCTCAAGCCCGACTATTACGAAGCCCACCTGAACCGTGGCAATGCGCTCCACAAGCTTCTTCGGCTTGATGAAGCGCTCGCATGTCATGACAAAGCCATTTCCATCAAGCCCGACGTTGCGGAGGCATACTGGAATAAATCACTTACCCTGCTCTTGTGCGGAAACCTCAGGCTCGGGTTGGAGTTGTACGAATGGCGCTGGAAAAGAGAGAAGTTTACATCGCCCAAACGCAACTTTCCACAACCACTCTGGCTCGGAAATGAACCCATAGCCGGTAAAACCATTCTCCTGCACAGCGAACAGGGTCTTGGCGACACCTTGCAGTTTTGTCGCTACATCCCCATGGTTGCAGCTCTCGGCGCACGGGTTATTTTTGAAGTGGAGAAGTCGCTCATTGGATTACTTAACGATCTGCCCGGCATATCCGAGGCCGTGGCAAAAGGCGCCGCCCTTCCAGATTTTGATTACCATTGCCCGCTATTGAGCCTGCCGCTTGCATTCAGGACCGAACTGGACACGATTCCGTCATCTCAACGATACCTGAAAAACAATCCGGCTAAGCTGTCGCAATGGAATGAACGGTTAGGCAAACGAAATGCTCCCAGGATCGGGCTGGCCTGGAGCGGAAATATCATGCACACGAACGACCAGAATCGAAGCATTCCGCTTTCTTCGATGATAGGCCGTCTCCCCCGGGGCTTTACCTATGTGAGCCTTCAAAAGGAGTTTCGGGACAGCGACAGAGCCACGCTCGAGTCGAACGCGAACATCCTTCACTTTGAAGATGAGATTAACGACTTTACCGATACGGCTGCGCTTTGTGACCTTATGGACATCGTCATAACCGTCGATACCAGCATCGCCCATTTAAACGCCGCCCTGGGCAACCCTACCTGGGTGCTTTTACCGTTCTCTCCAGACTGGCGATGGCTGCTCGACAGGGATGGCTCTCCCTGGTATCCATCCATTCGACTCTTTCGGCAACACAACCCGAATGATTGGACAGAGGCATTCAAGAATCTCAACTCTGCGTTGCTGGCATTGTAAGGTAAATGAAAATGCTCGACTGATTTGATATACTACAGGGAAGCCCGGCCACGGAACCTTTGGTGACCTCCATGCATCCGGCGATGACAACCGCAACCAAACGAATCAAATGAAAAACGCTGCGCAAGCCCAGGCGGAGTTCGAGCAGGCTTTTGCCTGTCATCGACAAGGAGAGCTCGCCCAGGCGGCAACCCTTTACGAAAAGGTGCTTTCAGTGGCGCCAAATCACGTTGACGCGTTGCACCTTGCCGGCCTGATCGCGGCGCAGACAAACAATCCACACAAAGCCGTCGATTTGATCGGCAAAGCCATAGCCATCCAGCCGGGCAACGCTGCTTTCCACGGCAATCTGGGCATTGTGCTCAATGGGCTGAACGAGTTCGAATCGGCAGTTGCAAGCTTCGACAAAGCCGTCACCATCAAACCCGACTTTCCCGAAGCCTGGTATAACCGGGGAATTGCCCTTCAGGGGCTCAATATGCTCAACGCGGCCGTAGAGAGCTTCGACAAAGCCATCACCATCAAATCCGATTTCGCCGAAGCTCACTTTGATCGCGCCAATGCGCTCCATGAACTCAATAGATTTGATGAGGCGCTAAGCGGCTTCGACAACGCCATCGCCATCAAATCCGGCTTTGCCGAAGCGCACTGCAATCGGGGAAATGCGCTCCTGAAACTCAACAGGGTCAATGAAGCCCTGTCAAGCTATGATACGGCCATCTCCCTCAGATCCGGCTATCATATCGCCCTGTACAACCGGGGCAATGCGCTCCGGGATATCCGTAAATTTGATGATGCTGTGGAAAGCTATGACCAGGCAATCGCCATCAAAGCTGACTTTGCCGAAGCCTGGTCCAATCGTGGAAGTGTGCTCAAAATGCTCAAGAAGCTGGAGGCGGCTCTCGAAAGCTTTGACCAGGCCATCTCTATCAGGCCCGACTACCACGAAGCCCACACAAACCGCGGCAATACCCTCCAGGAGCTGAAACAGATCGATGCCTCCATCGCCAGCTTCGATAAAGCCATTTGCCTCAAGCCCGACTACGCCGATGCCTACCTGCATAAATCGATGTCTCTGCTGATGGGAGGAAACTTCAGGCAAGGCTGGGAGTTGTACGAGTGGCGATGGAAAAAAGAGAAGTTCACCTCTCCCGGACGCAACTTCACCCGGCCACTGTGGCTCGGCGACCAATCCATGGCAGGAAAAACCATTCTGTTGCACAGCGAGCAAGGCTTTGGCGACACCATTCAGTTTTCCCGCTATGCCCGATTGTTTGCCGATCTGGGTGCTCGGGTCATTCTTGAAGTCGACCTGCCGCTCATAGGATTGTTCAAGGAGCTCCCGGGTGTAAGCGAACTGGTGGTGAAAGGCGCCGCCCTTCCCGATTTCGACTGCCATTGCCCGCTGCTGAGCCTGCCGCTGGCATTCAGGACAGAGCCGGACACGATTCCTTATCCTCACCATTACCTGAAAAGCGATCCGGACAAGGTGGCGCGCTGGAAAAACAGGCTGGGCGACAAGGCCGGACCCCGGATAGGCCTGGTCTGGAGTGGCAACGCGACGCACATGAACGACAGCAGCCGGAGCATTCCGCTCTCAGCATTGATCAGGATTCTTCCGCCGGGATTCAGCTATGTGAGCCTGCAAAAAGAGGTGCGACAGAGTGACAAACCAACGCTTGAATCGAACGTGAACATCCTTCACTTCGGAGATGAGATGAACGACTTTACCGATACGGCGGCACTTTGCGATCTCATGGACCTGGTGATCAGCGTAGATACCGGCGTTGCGCACCTGAATGGGGCGTTGGGCAATCCGACATGGGTTTTGCTGCCCTTCTCTCCCGACTGGCGATGGATGCTCGACAGGGATGACAGCCCATGGTACTGGAGCGTCCGGCTTTTTCGCCAACAGGAACAAAATGATTGGGGCAATGCGTTTGAAAGGCTCAAGTCGGCGTTGCTTACCGTTTACGGGAAACACCCGACATGACGGCTACGGCTCCATGCAAAAATATCCGGTAACCGCGCCGTTATAAACACCCGGACATCCGGCAACTGGAACAGTAAATGAACGTATGAAATGCTGAACACCGAGCAGGTACAGGCAAAGTTCGAGCAAGCTTTCGCTTCTCATCGACAGGGAGCGTTCGCCCGGGCCGGGGCGCTTTACGAAGAGGTGCTCGAGCTGGCGCCGGGTCACGTTGACGCGCTGCACTTGTCAGGGGTGCTGGCGGCCCGGTGCGGCGATCACCGGAAAGCGGCCGGGTTGATCGGCAAAGCCATAGCGCTCTACCCCGGCAACGCGATGATGCACTTCAATTTAGGGATCGCATACAACAGCCTGAAAGAGTTCGGCGCCGCTGCCGCAAGCTTCGAGAAGGCCATCAACATCAAGCCGGAACTTGCCGATGCAAATTATTACCGTGGCAATGCCCTCCTGAAACTCAACAAGCCAGGTTTGGCTTTAGAGTGCTTCGACAAAGCCATCGCCCTCAAGCCGGATTATCACGAGGCCGCCTATAATCGCGGCATTGCGCTTCATGAGCTGAAAATGTATGAAGAGGCCATCGCGAGCTATGAGTTGGCCATTGCGCTCAAACCAGACTTTGCTGAAGCCTGCTATAATCGCGGCATGGCACTCCATGAACTCAATAAGTTCGAAGAGGCCCTGGAGAGCTATGACCGGGCCATTGCGCTCAAGCCGGCCCATGCCAACGCATACTCAAATCGCGGCAATGCGCTCAAAAAGCTTAAACGGTTTGATGCTGCCCTTGAGAGCTATGGAAAAGCCATTGCGCTCAAGGGCGACTTTCACGAGGCTTACTCAAATCGCGGCCTCCTGCTCAGGGAACTCTGGCGTTTTGATGAGGCCCTGGAAAACCTTGACAAATCAATTGCCATAAAGCCTGACTTTGCAGAAGCATACTCCAATCGAGGCTTGCTGCTCAAAGATCTCAATCAGCTAGATGCCGCACTTGAAAACTTTGAAAAAGCCATTGCCATCATACCTGACCTGGCCGAAGCGCACCTGCACAAATCTGTCGTCCTGCTCCTGGGCGGAAATTTCAGGCGCGGATGGGAGTTGTATGAGTGGCGATGGAAAGTAGAACGCTTTAACACTTCCAGAAGCGACTTCAGCCAGCCCTTATGGCTTGGCAATGAATCCATAAAAGGCAAAACCCTTCTGCTGCACAGCGAACAAGGCTATGGCGACTCCATTCAGTCTTGCCGCTACGTTCCGTTGCTTGCCGACCTGGGCGCCAGGGTCATTGTGCAGGCTGAACTGCCGATCGTCAGCCTGCTAGAAAAGCTCCCGGGGGTATCTGAGGTAATCGAAAAGGGCAGAGCCCTGCCGGAATTCGATTTTCACTGCCCGCTGTTGAGCCTGCCCCTGGCGTTCAGAACCGATTTGAACTCTATTCCTTATCCCGGCCGTTACCTGAAAAGCGACCCCGACAAGTTGGAGCACTGGAAAAAAAGGTTGGGCAACAAGACTAAACCGCGGGTTGGACTGGCCTGGAGCGGCAATGCAGCACATACCAGCGATGCCAACCGAAGCATACCGCTCTCGACGATGAGAAAGCACCTGCCTGAAGGCTTTTCCTATGTGAGCCTCCAAAAGGAGGTGCGGCAGAGCGACAAACCAACGCTTGAATCGAACGCCGATATCCTTCACTTCGGTGATGAACTGGAGGACTTTACCGATACGGCGGCGCTTTGCGATCTCATGGATGTAGTGATCAGCGTAGATACCAGCATTGCCCATCTCAATGGGGCGTTGGGCAATCCGACATGGGTTTTGCTGCCCTTCATTCCCGACTGGCGATGGATGCTTGACCGGGATGACAGCCCGTGGTATCAAAGCGTGCGTCTCTTCCGTCAACAGGGGCCGAATAACTGGGACAGCGTGTTCGAGAGGCTCGTTTCTTCGTTGCTGAGCGTTTATGGGCAGCAATAAAGGTGAACGACACCGTTGAACGAAAGGGGATGACAGGAAATTTAAAACAGCAATCGAACGCATGAAATGGTGAACGCTTCGCAAATACAGGCCAGTTTCGAACAGGCTTTCGCTTTTCATCGACAAGGAGAGTTTGCCCAGGCGCAACCGCTTTACGATCAGGTGCTTGCAATGGCGCCCAACCACGTTGAGGCCCTTCACTTGTCGGGGCTGATGGCTGCGCAGGCAAACAATTACCCTGAAGCCGTCGGATTGATCGGCAAAGCCATCGCTATCGACCCATGCAATGCGGCTCTCCACTGCAATCTGGGCATTGTGCTCTATCAACTCAAAGAGTTCGATGCCGCTTCAGCGAGCTTCGACAAGGCGGTTGACATAAAGCCGGATTATTACGAAGCCTGCTTCTATCGGGGCAATGCGCTGCAGGAGCTCCGCAAGTTTGACGCAGCCGTCACCAGCTATGACAGCGCCATCACCATCAAGCCGGGCGAACACCTCGCCCATTTCAATCGCGGCAATGCGCTCATGGAGCTCGGAAAGTTTGAGATGGCCATATCGAGCTTCGACAACGTCATCGCCATCAAGCCGGACCTTGCAGAAGCGTATTCCAATCGAGGCAACGCTTTCCTTGGGTTGAAGCAGACCGAAGAGGCGATTGCCTGCTATGACAAAGCCATCGCCATCAAGCCGGACTATCACCTTGCCCACTTCAATCGCGGCTTATTGCTTGAAAAGCTCAAACAACTCGACGAGGCGCTTGCCTGTTTTGATAAAGCCATTGCCCTTAAGCCCGACTTTGCCGAGGCTTACTGGAACAAGTCTGTTGTCTTACTTTTGAAAGGCGAGCTCAGGCCCGGCTGGGAACTCTATGAGTGGCGCTGGAAAAGAGAGACTGTTGTCGTACCAAAACGCAGCTTCACCCGACCTTTATGGCTTGGCAAGGAATCCATAAGCGGAAAAACCATATTGCTTTACAGCGAACAGGGCTTTGGCGATACCATTCAATTTTGCCGTTACACCACATTGGTTGCCGGTTTGGGCGCAAAGGTCATCCTCGAATCGGAAATGCCGCTCGCCGCTTTACTCAAACAGCTCGACGGGCTCTCTGAACTCGTGGTCAAGGACAGTTCCCTGCCCGATTTCGATTTTCACTGCCCGCTGTTGAGCCTGCCCCTGGCGTTCAGAACCGATTTGAACTCTATTCCTTATCCCGGCCGTTACCTGAAAAGCGACCCCGACAAGTTGGAGCACTGGAAAAAAAGGTTGG
>JAAXXK010000066.1 GCA_013334525.1 Chlorobiaceae bacterium | reverse complement strand
CCGGGGCTGCAAAGACCCTGCTTCATTATGACTTATGAGACAGCCTCATAGATGCTCCCCAAAATTATCCGGACTTCAGTCCAATATCTTCGATATAAAAATAAAACAGATGGGCAAAATGATGGTGTCACGATGAACGGGAAACGGGTTTTTATCGGAATGCCGGCCGGGCGTGAGCTGGTCGATGTTGCCGAAACATTCAGGCGGACTCATGCCAGCTTGCAAGTCCGGTGGGTGAAACCTGAAAACCTGCACTTGACCCTGGTGCCGCCTTGGGAGTGCCGCGATATCGAGGCGCTCTGCCATGCTCTCGAAGATGCTGCTCCGGCGCCGGCTCCCGTGGAGGTTTTGTTCGACAAGGTGTCGTTCGGGCCGGACCAGCGCCGTCCGCGGCTCATCTGGGCGACGGGAGCACCTCCGCCAGCGCTGTCGGAGCTTTCATGGCGGTTGCAGGCGTTGCCGGGCATTCAGGAAGAGCGAAGGCGCCCGTTTCTGCTGCACCTTACGATTGCCCGCTTCAATTCTCACGATCTTCGTGCAATGGGATCAAAAAAGCTGCGCGAGCCGGTTCAGTGGGCCGGTCTGTTCGACTCGATCTGCCTGTATGAATCGGTCATGAAGCCCGAAGGGGCGGAGTATATCGAACTCTGTCGGGTTCCTCATCGGGTCTCTGGAAAATAAATTCGTCTTTGGCCAAATAAAATCGTACTATGGTGACGATTTATGGTGTGGTGAATATGCCAAGAAAGAGCCCGGGAGAACGGAAGGCCCCAAAAGCCTCGATTTCCTGCTGATTGTGACGGATCGCTGGCGGACTTACAGTCTGCTGAACGATTGATTTACCGGTTGACGACAACCCCTCTTCATTTCTCTTCTTTCCAGCATTGCTGCCACTTCGCCTCATTCGGGGCTTTTTATCAATAATATTGGTCGCATTTTTTTACCGTTTCAAACGGTTTGAATGTTACGCGACCGGAGCGCAGAAACTGGGTTCCAACGGATGTTCCGTTTTACAGGAACGTCTGATATCCAGGATCCTATTCTTCAGTTTCCATGCCCTCAGACGGGTGGTTACATGAGGATGCCAAAGGCGCCCGGCCAACGTTTCCAATCAGATTGTACAAGCGGCAGATACCTGCTTCCATGGAAGGAATGATCTATGACAGAACACAATGACACGCCGGTAACTTTTCGCAGCCTCAATCTTGCGGAACCTCTTCTCAAAGCCCTCGAAGATGTGGGCTACGAAACTCCCACTCCAATCCAGGCCAGGACCATTCCGCTGATCCTCGAAGGGCGCGATGTGCTCGGACAGGCCCAGACCGGTACCGGCAAAACAGCGGCTTTCGCACTGCCGATCCTCTCGAACATCGATATTTCCCGCGCTGAGCCGCAGGCGCTGGTGCTTGCCCCGACAAGGGAGCTTGCCATCCAGGTCGCCGAGGCGTTCCACTCCTATGCAGAGCACCTGAAAGGTTTCAACGTACTCCCGATCTATGGCGGTCAGGATTACGGCGTGCAGCTTCGTTCGCTCAAGCGCGGCGTCCATGTGGTCGTCGGCACTCCGGGCAGGGTGATGGACCATATGCGTAAAGGCACGCTGAGCCTTACCGGTTTGCAGTTCCTCGTACTCGACGAAGCGGACGAGATGCTTCGCATGGGCTTCATTGACGACGTCGAATGGATCCTCGAACAGACTCCGGCAGAACGCCAGGTCGCGCTATTTTCGGCTACCATGCCGGCTCCGATCCTGCGTATTGCCCGCAAGCACCTGAAGGCTCCGGCCGAAGTGACGATCGAGTCGAAAACCACGACGGTCGATACCATTCGACAGCGTTACTGGATGGTCGGTGGTCACCACAAGCTCGATGCCCTGACGCGCATCCTGGAAGCCGAGCCTTTCGATGGCATTCTCATTTTCGTGCGCACCAAGACCGAAACCGTTGCGCTTTCCGAAAAGCTCCAGGCAAGGGGTTACGCCTCTTCCGCGCTTAACGGCGATATGGCCCAGAACCAGCGTGAACGTACCATCGAACAGCTCAAGGACGGCACGCTGAACATCGTTATCGCTACCGACGTGGCGGCGAGGGGACTTGACGTCGACCGTATCAGCCATGTGATCAACTATGACATTCCGATGGACACCGAGTCCTATGTACACCGCATCGGCAGGACCGGCCGTGCCGGACGTAGCGGCGAGGCGATCCTGTTCGTTTCACCCCGCGAGCGCGGCATGCTGTTCGCCATCGAGCGCGCAACCCGCAAGCGCATCGACCAGATGGAGCTGCCCTCTACCGAAATCATCAACGACAAGCGTATCTCCCGCTTCAAGCAGCGCATCTCCGATGCCATCGCCGGCGAAGACCTGGAGTTTTACACCCGCATGGTCGAGCAGTACTGCCTGGAGCATGACATTTCCGAGCTGGAAGCCGCCGCTGCGCTTGCCAAGCTGCTGCAGGGCGACACACCATTCCTGCTCTCCTCGAAGCCTGAAAAGTACCCCTCCGAGCGCGAACCGCGTCGTGAGCCTTCACGTGGCGATTCGTTCCGTGGTGGCGAGCGTGGTGGTGACTCATACCGTGATGACAGGCGCCATCAGGAACCGAGGAAGCCTCGCGGCAACACCGGTCTGTACAGCGACGAGAAAAAGGAGACCTATCGCATCGAAGTGGGAAGCGCCCATGATGTGAAGCCCGGCAATATCGCAGGTGCGATCATCAACGAGATCGGGCTCGATCCCGAGGCGATCGGCCGAATCACCATCAACGACCAGTACAGCACGGTTGAGCTTCCGGCAGACATTCCGAACGACGTGTTCCAGGAGCTCAAGAAGGTTCGCGTATGCGGCCGTCAGCTCAGGGCTTCGAAGTCTGACGAACGCGAGGGTGGTTCTTACGGCGACCGTGGTGGTGACCGCGGTGGTGATCGTGGCGGCAATCGCAGCTATGGCGGCGACCGTGGTGGCAGCCGTGGCGGCTTTGGCGGTGACAGAAGCAGCGGCGGCGGCAATCGCAGCTACGGCAGTGACCGTGGCGGCGACCGCACCCAGGGTGGCGGCGGCTATGGCGCCGACAAGAAGAAGAGCTTCAAGAAAGGCCCGGGCGGCACAGGAAAGCCGAAGAAAGAGAGTCCTTTCTTTACCGGCTTCAGCGCCACAAAGAAAAAACGCATGAAAGACTGATTGATTTATCGCTTATCTGCTACCGGCCTGACTTGTCAGGCCGGTACTGTTTAAGGCCATCGGGGTGCGCCTGGTTTCATCGGGTTTGCAACTTCCATCATCGATTTTTACTTATAATATTATTGGATGGCATGCAATGTTGGCTGGTAAACAGGTTCGCTAAAAAGGGTAAATATCATGGAACTTGAATTCTACGGAGCAACCCGGCGAGTGACCGGCTCCTGCCATATCCTCAGGGCGGGAGGATTCACCATTCTTCTTGATTGCGGCCTTGTGCAGGGCAGCCGTGAAACCGAAGCCCTCAACCGGGAGCCGTTTCCCTTTGATTCGGCTGGTATCGACGCGGTCATTCTCAGCCACGGTCATATCGACCATTCAGGCCGCCTGCCCCTGCTCGTCAACAGGGGATTTCAAGGCCCCATCTACACCCATTACGCTACCATCGAGCTTTGCCATGTCCTCCTGAAGGATTCTGCCTCACTTGCCGAGCATGACGCCCAGTACCGGCGCCGCCATGGGGAGGTGGATGCCGAGCCGCTCTATACCGTCGAAGAGGCAATGAGGGCTGTCGGGCAGATGAAGGGCCTCCGGTATGGACAGAAGCAGGAGGTTATGCCGGGAATCACTGTGCAGTTGCAAGATGCCGGCCATATCCTCGGTTCCGCGTTTGTCAGGGTTGAGGTTTCAGAAGGGGAGCAGGTGCGTACGTTCGTTTTCAGCGGCGACATGGGTCAGTATGATTCGCCGATCCTGAGAGACCCCGAACCTGTCGGCCAGGCGGATGTGGTGATTGTGGAAAGCACCTACGGCGACCGGTTGCACAAGAACTTCGACCAGACGGTAGCCGAGATAGGCGACATCATCCAGACGGCCTGTCGCGAGTGCGGCAATATCCTGATTCCTGCCTTTGCCGTCGGGCGAAGCCAGGAGATGCTCTATCTTTTCGGCCAGCACTACCAGGAGTGGGATATGTCCAAATGGGAAGTATTCCTCGACAGTCCCATGGCCATTGAGGCCAGCAGTATCTACTGGAGCCATGAGGAACTGTGGGACCAGGAGGCTTCACTGTTCCGCAGTAACCTGCGCAGGATGCCGCCTGTGGACAACCTGCACCTGACCGGCAGGATCGAACAGTCCATGGCCATCAACGGCATGGAGAAGGGTGCGATCATCATCGCCGGAAGCGGCATGTGCAACGGCGGCAGGATAATTCATCACCTGAAGCACAACATCGAAAGAGGTGATTGCCACATCATTATCAGCGGCTTCATGGCTGAGGGCACCCTCGGCCGGGAACTGGTTCAGGGAAACAGGGAGGTTTATCTCCACGGCCAGCCATTCAGGGTCGAGGCGCAGGTGCATACCATCGGAGGACTTTCGGCCCACGGCGACCGCAACGACCTGCTGCGCTGGCTGAAAAGCGCTGAAGGGAAGCCTTCGGTGATGATCGTCCATGGCGAGGAGTCTGTGAAGGAGTCGTTCAGGGAGTTCCTCAAGAGTGAGCTTTCCATGGATGCGCTGATACCGAAACCGGGGGACCGGCTTGATCTTAACACGGCAGGACTGCATCCGGCAGTTGCCGACAATTCCAACAATAAACATCGACAATGACCATTAAAACCATCAGTGAACTTGTTCCCGTACTCCAGACGGCCATCGGGCCGGTTATCCTTATATCGGGTCTCGGTTTGCTGCTGCTGACCATGACCAACAGGCTTGCCAAGACCATAGACCGATCCAGGGCTTTGCTTGACCAGTACGAAGATCTTTCAGAAACGGCAAAATACAAGGTGGACCGCGAAATCATGGTGCTCTGGAAGCGGGCCCGTTATGTCAGGACCTCGATTCTTCTTGCCACGACAACCTGCCTCGGTGCAGCCTCGCTTATCATCCTTCTGTTCCTGACCAACCTTCTGCAGATCAATGTGCCATTGCTCATCGAAGTGATCTTCATCTTCAGCATGTTATGCCTCATCGCCTCGCTGACCTTTTTCATGCTCGATGTCAACCTCACACTCTCTGCGCTGCGCATTGAGCTTGAGGGGCATAAAAAGTACTGACGGAGCTCTCTTTCTGTTTTCCCCTGCCCGGTTTCGACCGGGCTTTTGGGGGGAAGATTGGGCAGTTCGCCATTCTGGCCGGAACGCTTACTTTTGTATAGTGGTTCTTTCTGGAAACGGTTAACGGGTGCCGGTTGAGGATAAACGGAGAAGATTGGTGGAACGGTCGTCAGTCAGGAAAATATCGGATTGGTTGTGGGAGATTCCCGCTTCATACCGTAAAGAGATGAGGGTTCCTGCGCGGTTTTACGCTTCGCACTCCATGCTTGGCCAGATTCTTGCCGACCGCTCGCTCGAGCAGCTCGTCAACGTGGCCACCCTTCCCGGCATCGTGGCCCATGCCCTCGCCATGCCGGACATCCATGAAGGCTATGGCTTTCCGATAGGCGGCGTCGCTGCCTTTGATCCGGATAGCGGCATCATCTCTCCCGGGGGGATCGGCTACGACATCAACTGCGGAGTCAGGCTGCTTGCGAGCGGCAAGCCTTTCGAAAATGTAGGCCAGCAGATTCCGGCTCTTGCACGGGAGATATACCGGCGCGTACCTTCAGGCGTCGGCCAGGGCAACCGGATAACCTTTTCACTAAACCAGATCGACAGGGTGTTGCATGAAGGTGCGCCATCGATGGTCGATTTCGGGTATGGAGAGAAGGAGGATCTCGAGCATATCGAATCGGGCGGAGTGTTGGATGCGGCCAGTCCGTCGAAGGTTTCGCAGCAGGCAAAGCAGCGGGGGAAGGATCAGCTTGGCACCATGGGCGCAGGTAACCATTTTGTCGAAATAGACCGTGTGGATGAGATTTTCGACCGCCAGGCCGCTGACCGCCTGGGCCTGTTCGAAGGGCAGGTCGTCATACAGCTCCATACCGGTTCAAGGGGGCTCGGCCACCAGATCGCAACGGACCATATCCGCATCATGAATCGCGTGATGCCGGACTACGGTATTGCGGTGCCTGATCGAGAGCTCTGCTGCGTGCCGTTTCATTGCCCCGAAGGCCAGGACTATTTCAGTGCCATGTCAGCCGGGGCGAACTTCGCCTGGGCCAATCGCCAGTTGATCACCTGGGAGATACGGCAGGCCTGGCAGGCGGTCATGGGCCACGATCCTCTCAGTGTCGTCTATGACGTTGCACACAACATCGCCAAGCTCGAAACCCACGAGGTCGATGGCCGCCCAAAGCAGCTGCTGGTTCATCGCAAAGGCGCCACGAGGGCTTTCCCCGGCCAGCCGGTGATCATTCCCGGAAGCATGGGTACGGCCTCGTACGTGCTGGAAGGAGAAGCAGCCTCGATGCTGGAGAGTTTCGGCTCTTCATGCCACGGAGCCGGGCGCAGCATGTCGAGGAGCCGGGCCAAGCAAATGGTACAGGGGGCCAGGCTCAAGAAGGAACTCGAAGAGATGGGTATCTCTGTTCATGCCGGCTCGATGTCAGGCCTTGCAGAGGAGGCTCCCGAAGCCTACAAGGATATCGCCGATGTGGTCGGTACGGTCACGGCCGCCGGAATCGCCCGCAAGGTGGCGAGGCTGACGCCGGTGGGGATCATGAAGGGTTAGGGCTGCCGGTAGTGACGATATGGGGCTGAAGCCCGAAGAGTTTTTTTTTGGGGGGGCCTGTTATCCCCGGACTGAAGTCCGGGGCAACTAAGGAGGGAGAAGATACGGAATGTCCGGACGACTAAAGTCATCCTGAATACAAGAGACTGAAGTCCGGGGCAACTAAGGAGGGAGAAGATCTGAATGTCCGCAGTCCCGACTAGTCGGGATCTGCTGAATGTAAAATGCTGAAGCCCAGGGTAACCAGGGAGGGAGATGAACTGAATGTAAGAGGTT
>JAAXXK010000001.1:125031-135090 GCA_013334525.1 Chlorobiaceae bacterium | reverse complement strand
GGGGGTAAGGATTCAAAAATAATGATCGGGACTTCAGTCCAATATCTTTACTGGCACAGGGAAACAGGGGCTCCGAAAAACGAAGCGAACTTGAGCTATCCATCAAATTGAACATAAATCCCGAATTATTGAATATCCTGCCGGCTCCTGAAATAAATTATTAGCGATGCCTTGTCGTTCATTTATGGTGATGATGAACGAACAAGGGAAACCATGATGAAAAATGTACTTGTAGTCGGTGCTGGTGGTTATGTGGGCAGATATGTTGCCTGTGAGTTCAAGAAACGGGGATATCGGGTTCGGGCGATGGTTCGGGACAGTGAAGTGCTGAAACGTGAGGGTCCGTCCCACCAGCCGGCCATCCATGATGTGGTGGACGAGATATGGACCGGGGATGCGACCAGGCCGGAGACGCTCAACGGCATTTGCGACGGTATTGACCTGGTGTTTTCATCGATGGGGCTCTCCCGGTCCGATTCGACACTCTCCTTCGAGGATATTGACCATCTGGCCAATCGCCGCATCCTTGAACTGGCAAGGCAGGCCGGGGTGAAAAAGTTCGAGTATGTGTCGGTCTTCAGGGCTGAGCTGATGATGGGCAGCGATGTGGTTCGCGCCCATGAGGCGTTTGTGAAAGATCTTGAGGCTTCGGGGCTCGATTACACCATCATTCGGCCGAATGCCTACTTTTCGGACATGGCCCAGTTCCTGAACATCGCTCGAAAGGGGCTCATGTTCTGGCTCGGAGACGGCGACAACAAAATGAACCCGATCCACGGAGCCGATCTGGCCGTCGTGTGCGTGGACGCTGCCGAGGGCAAGGCCAATAGTGTCGATGTGGGCGGGCCGGATATGTTCACCTTCCGCTCGCTGTTCGAACTGGCCTTCGAGGCCGTCGGCAAGGAGCCGCAGATCATCTTTCTGCCGCTCTGGCTGGGCGAAGCGGCGCTCTGGACGCTCAGGCTGTTCAATCCGAAGCTCGCCGATGCGGCATCGTTCTTCGTGGATGTCAACAAGATGGAAAACGATGCGCCTGCTTACGGGTCGCACCGACTCAGGGATTTCTTCAGGGAGATGGCCGCAGAGGGCGGCCAGCCCGCTCATCAATCAAAACAGTAAACAGCCATGACCAAAGTGCTTGTTGCCGGCTCAACCGGCTATATCGGGAGTTATGTGGTTCAGGAACTCAAAAGCCGCGAATACTGGGTGCGCGCACTGGTTCGTACACCCGACAAGATCAAGAAGCCGGGAGAACACCTTGAACCGGCAATCGAAAACCTGGCCGACGAGTTCTTCATGGGCGACGCCATCAAGGTGGACACCATCGCCGAGGTGTGCAACGGCATCGATGTCGTATTCTCTTCGCTCGGCATGACCAGGCCCGATTTCGTCCATTCGAGCTTTGACATCGACTACAAGGCGAACCTGAACCTGCTGCGGCTTGCCATGAAAGCCAAGGTGAAAAAGTTCGTGTACATATCGGTGTTCAACGCACACAAGATGATGGATATCGAGAACATCCAGGCCCATGAAAAGTTCGTGGACGAGCTGAGGGCTTCGGGCATTGATTACGCAATTGTGAGGCCGACCGGCTATTTCTCCGATATGGCGCAGTTCCTGAACATGGCGCGCACGGGGGTAATGGTTTCGCTGGGAGAGGGCGAGGTTAAATCGAACCCGATCCACGGCGCCGACCTGGCAAAGGTGTGCGTCGATGCCATCGAGGGGCAGGATAAGAATATCGATGTTGGAGGTCCGGAGACATTCACGTTCAAAGAGGTGGGCGAGATGGCCGCCGATGTTGTCAAGAAAAAGCCTTTCACGCTCTCCCTGCCGCTTTGGCTTGCCGATGGCGTGGCCGCCGTGACGGGGTTCATCAACCGCGACATCCACGATATCGCGCTCTTCGCGACCACCGTCAGCCGGAACGATACCGTGGCGCCGGCTCACGGCACACACCGGCTGCGCGATTTCTTCGAGGAGATGGCCTCGAAAGAGGGGTAAGCTATTTTTTTCATGCCGGAGCCCTTGCAAAGAGCGCATTCTGAGGCCGCAACGCCTTTATTGGCGCATGTTTAAGGGCTCTATGGCCATATCACGTTTTTTTCGGCATTTGTTTTTTCTCACGAGCTAAATTCGGTACTTTTAAGTTCATGGGAAAGTGCGTACAATCGCGACTGATGCCGTTATAAACACAGAGAATTCAAGGGTACATGCTCAAAATTTTTGAAAAGATTTTCGGTTCCAAACACGACAAAGACCTCAAAAAAATCCAACCGCTCGTCGAACAGATAAACGAGCTATACGGTCCGCTTCAATCCCTGTCGGAAGAGGCGTTCCGCCAGAAAGGCGTCGAATTGAAAACCAGGGTTCGCAAGCACCTGGAACCCTTCGAACAACAGATCAGGGATATAGAGAAGAAGCTCGACCGCCCTGATGTGAGCCTTGAGGAGAACGAGCAGCTCAACATACAGCTTGACCAGGTCCGCAAGGATTATGAAGCCGCCACCGGTTCGATACTCGAAGAGGTCCTTATAGAGACGTTCGCGCTGGTCAAGGAGACCTGCCGTCGCCTGAAAAACCACAAATACCTGGTGGTCGGCCGTGAGATGATATGGGATATGGTTCCTCACGATGTACAGCTGATCGGCGGCATCGTGCTGCACCAGGGCAAGATATCCGAAATGGCCACCGGTGAGGGTAAAACGCTGGTTTCAACCCTGCCTGTGTTCCTGAACGCGCTTACCGGACGCGGCGTGCACGTGGTGACGGTCAATGAATACCTGGCCCAGCGCGACATGGAGTGGATGAGGCCGGTGTACGAATACCACGGGCTCTCGACCGGCGTGATCCTGTCGCACCTGCGCTCCGAAGAGCGACGCGATGAGTACCTGTGCGATATCACCTGGGGCACCAACAGCGAATTCGGGTTCGATTACCTGCGCGACAACATGGCCGGCACCCCTGAAGAGATGGTGCAGCGCGGCCACTATTTTGCCATCGTCGACGAGGTTGACAGCGTGCTGATCGATGAGGCGCGTACCCCGCTGATCATTTCCGGCCCGGTTCCGAACGCCGACAACGAGACCAAGTTCCATGAGATCAAGCCATGGATCGAGCAGCTCGTCAGGGCCCAGCAGAACCTCGTTGCCTCGCTCCTTACCGAGGGCGAAAAGCTTATGAAGGAGAAGCCGACCAAGGACAATCCGACAGAATTCAACGCCGGACTTGCGCTGCTTCGGGTCAAACGCGCCCAGCCGAAAAACAACCGTTTCGGCAAGATGCTGTCGCAGACGGGTGTCGCCAGGCTCATCCAGACGGTCGAGAACGAGTTCCTGAAGGATAACTCAAGCCGCATGCATGAAGTGGACGACGAGCTCTTCTACGCGGTTGACGAAAAGGCCAACACGATCGACCTTACCGACAAGGGACGCGAGTTCCTGAGCCGGTTGAGCCACCAGGACAGGGATCTGTTCCTCCTGCCGGACGTCGGCACCGAGGTGGCGGCCATCGAGGCCGACAAGGAGCTCCAGCCATCCGACAAGATCCTGAAAAAGGACGAAGTTTACCGGCTTTATGCCGACCGTTCCGAGAGGCTGCACAACATCAGCCAGCTGCTGAAGGCCTACTCCCTTTTCGCCAAGGACGACGAATACGTGGTGCAGGACGGCCAGGTCATGATCGTCGACGAGTTCACCGGCCGCGTGCTTGCCGGGCGCCGTTACAGCGAAGGGCTGCACCAGGCGATCGAGGCCAAGGAGAACGTTAAGATCGAAGGTGAAACGCAGACGATGGCCACTGTGACCATCCAGAACTTCTTCCGCCTTTACAAGAAGCTCTCCGGCATGACCGGCACGGCTGAAACCGAGGCTTCGGAGTTCTTCGAAATCTACAAGCTCGACGTAGTGGTCATTCCGACCAACAGGCCGATTGTGCGACGCGACATGGATGACCTTGTATACAAGACGCGACGCGAAAAGTACAACGCCATCGTCACGAAGGTGCAGGAGCTGCAGACGAAAGGCCAGCCGGTGCTGGTCGGTACGGCGAGCGTCGAGGTGTCGGAGACCCTTTCGAGGATGCTGCG
Organism: Chlorobiaceae bacterium; assembly: GCA_013334525.1. GTDB lineage: Bacteria > Bacteroidota > Chlorobiia > Chlorobiales > Chlorobiaceae > Chlorobaculum. Next base: position 131,003 of record JAAXXK010000001.1, on the reverse strand, counting down.
CGCCAAGCGGATCGTACACAATGTACTGAACGCCAAGCAGCACGACCGTGAGGCCGAGGTGGTCGCCATGGCCGGCCAGAAAGGCGCGGTCACCATTGCGACAAACATGGCAGGACGAGGAACCGACATCAAGCTTGGGGAGGGCATCCGCGAACTGGGCGGCCTGTTCATCCTTGGTTCGGAACGCCACGAGTCGCGCCGAATCGACCGCCAGCTCAGGGGACGCGCCGGACGACAGGGCGATCCCGGCGAATCGATTTTCTTCGTATCGCTCGAGGACGAACTGATGCGGCTGTTCGGCTCTGAACGCGTCATTGCCATCATGGACAAGCTTGGCCACGAAGAGGGTGACGTTATCGAACATTCGATGATCACCAAGTCGATCGAACGTGCGCAGAAAAAGGTCGAGGAGCAGAACTTCGCCATCAGGAAGCGACTGCTCGAATATGACGACGTCATGAACCAGCAGCGTGAAGTGGTCTACACCCGCCGCCGCAAGGCCCTCAAGATGGATAGGCTCAAGACCGACATCATGGACCTCATGCACGACTACAGCCTCTCGGTGATCAAGAAGTTCCATGCGACCGGCGATGCGGCCGGCCTCGAAGAGCAGGTGCTTCGCGAGCTTTCCGTCGAGTTCAGGCTCGATGGGCCGACCTTCGAGCGGGAGTCGGAAGAGAAGGCCGCAGACGCGCTCTTCAAAGCTGCAAGCGAGTTCTACCACCGCAAGGAGTTGGCGCTTCCGGACGAGATGATGAAACAGATCGAGAAGTACGCCGTGATATCGGTGATCGACCAGAAGTGGCGCGAACACCTGCGCGAGATCGACTCGCTTCGCGAGGGCATCAACCTGCGCGCTTACGGACAGAAGGACCCGTTGCTCGAATACAAACAGGAGGCTTACCACCTCTTTGTAGGGCTGCTGGGTGAAATCGAACAGGAAACACTCTCACTCGCCTTCAAGCTGTTCCCCGTGACCGATGACGAGGCTGAGGAGATCGAGAAAAAGCAGCGCCGTCAGGCGGTCAAGCAGGAGCGCCTCGTGGCCCAGCATCCGGAGGCCGAAAGCGCCTACGAACTTGCCGTTGAAGCGGGTGAAGCCGGCAGCGTGCTGCCAAGTGGCGATGTGACGATCCAGATGCCGGTAAGGGCCGAGGCCAAGCCTGGCCGCAACGACGATTGCCCTTGCGGAAGCGGGAAAAAGTACAAGAACTGCTGTGGAAGGGAAGAGAATTGATCAGTTGATAGTGGATAGTTGACAGTTGACAGTTGATAGTTGATAGTTGATAGTTGATAGTGGATAGTTGATAGTTGATAATGGAAGAGTTGATGGTTGAAGAGTTGAGAGAGCTGGAATTTGGATTGTAGGGATGGCGGGGGGAGCTGGGTGGTCGGAATGACTTTACCGGCTGGTTGGCAATACCGGGGATGGGAGAGTGAACCCGGAAATTTGATAGCAAGGAGATCCCGAGTGGTCGGGACGATGTTCAGTAACGCGTTATAAACGATAATGATAAATATCGAACCCGAAGTAAACCTGAAGCTGGCCCAGGAGCATGGCCTGAACGCTGAAGAGTACGACAAGATTCTTTCCGTGCTGGGCCGTACGCCAAGCATAACCGAGCTGGGCATCTACTCCGTGATGTGGTCTGAACATTGCAGCTACAAAAACTCGATCGCCGTGCTCAAGACCCTTCCCCGCGATGGCGAGTTTCTGCTGACGCAGGCCGGTGAGGAGAACGCAGGCCTTGTGGACATCGGCGACAACCTGGCTGTGGCCTTCAAGATCGAGTCGCATAACCACCCTTCTGCCGTGGAGCCCTATCAGGGTGCGGCGACCGGTGTGGGCGGCATCCATCGCGACATCTTCACCATGGGCGCACGCCCTGTGGCATCGCTGAACTCGCTGCGCTTCGGCTCTCCGCGCGACCCGAGGGTGCGTTACCTGGTGGACGGTGTAGTGCGCGGCATCGGCGATTACGGCAACTCTTTCGGCGTACCGACTGTCGGCGGCGAAATTTACTTCGAGGATGGATATACGGGCAACCCGCTGGTCAACGCCATGTCGGTGGGCCTGGTCGAGCATCACAAAACCGTGAGCGCAACGGCCAAAGGCAAGGGCAATCCGGTGCTGATCGTCGGTTCATCGACCGGCCGTGACGGCATCCACGGCGCCACCTTTGCCTCCGAAGAGCTCAGCGAGGCCTCCGAAGACAAACGCCCGAGTGTGCAGGTCGGTGACCCGTTCGCAGAAAAGCTGCTGCTTGAGGCGACGCTCGAGGCGATCGCCACGGGAGCGGTTGTCGGGCTCCAGGACATGGGCGCGGCAGGAATTACCAGCTCAACCTCCGAAATGAGCGCCCGAGGCATCGAAAAGGAGGGCCGGGGCGGCATCGAAATCGACCTCGACCTGGTGCCGGCCCGTGAAAAAGGCATGACCGCCTACGAACTGATGCTCTCGGAATCGCAGGAGCGTATGCTTATCGTTGCTGAAAAAGGACGCGAGCAGGAGATCATCGACGTTTACCGCAAATGGGACGTCGGTGCAGTGGTGATCGGTCGTGTGACCGACGACAACCTTCTGCGCGTCAGCCAGCATGGCAAGGTCGTTGCGGAAATCCCCTCCATGTCGCTCGTTCTCGGTGGCGGCGCCCCGGTCTATATCCGCGAGGCTGTCGAAAAGAAACCCGATACCCCTGTCGCCAGACTCGTAAGCGACGACACCCTCGATTTCAAGACCCTGTCGCTCTCGCTGCTTTCGCGCCCGAACATTGCGAGCAAGCAGTGGGTCTACCAGCAGTACGACTCCATGGTGCAGACCAATACGGTGACCCCTACCGGCCTTACCGATGCGGCCGTCATCCGCATCAAGGGCAGCAAAAAGGGGCTTGCCATGAAAACCGACTGCAACTCACGCTACGTCTACCTGAACCCGAAGGCCGGTGGATCGATCGCCGTGGCAGAGTGTGCGCGCAACATCGCATGCTCGGGGGCAAAGCCGCTGGCGGTGACCAACTGCCTGAACTTTGGCAACCCATACAAGCCAGAGGTCTATTTCCAGTTCAAATCGGCCGTTCAGGGCATGGGTGACGCCTGCAGGATGTTCAACACCCCGGTAACCGGCGGCAACGTGAGCTTCTACAACGAGACGACGCTCGGCGGGGGGCGCACGGCCATCTACCCCACCCCGACCATCGGCATGATCGGCCTGATCGACGACATCGACAACCTGGTCGGTTCGACCTTCCGCAAGGCAGGCGACGCAATCATGCTGCTCGGAGATCCCGAACTCACACTGGAAGGCTCGGAGTTTCTGGTGATGCAGTACGAAACGCCCGGCCAGGACTCCCCTTCGGTTGACCTGGAACACGAAAAGAACCTTCAGGAGTTGCTGGTCTCTCTGGCATCAAAAAAGCTCGTACAGTCTGCGCACGACGTTTCGGACGGCGGACTTGCCATCGCCCTGGCGGAAAAATCGATCATGGATCGCGATAACATGCTCGGTTTCGAAGTAGGTCTTGAGGATGCGTCTACGGACTTGGTTCGCATCCAGCGCCAGCTTTTCTCCGAAGCGCAGGGACGCGTGGTGGTTTCGATCGAACCCGAAAAGGTCGGGGCCGCAATCGAAGAGGCCAACCGCCTGAACGTGCCGGTACGCGTGATCGGCAAGGTTCAGCCTCAAGGCGCCCGAATAGCGGTCAATGGCCGGTGCGTGGCTGAATTTACACTCGAAGAGCTGCTCCATGCATACGAGCACGCGCTGGAGAAGGAGCTGCATCTGGACGAGCTCTGATTGATTGCGCGAGTTTCCGTCTTCAGTTGCAGGAATTTGTAAAAAAGATATTGGGCGCTATATCACCGGGTTAAAACCCGGAGCAATTGAGGGGTGAGAAGATCAGCATGTCCGGCTTCCAAACAGGTCGGAACTTCTGGCATTGAGAAGCCTGAAGCCTGGGAACGCCAAGCACCAGCTTGGCAATTCGACGGCGAACTGCTGATTATAGCAATGAAAGGGTAAGATTCTTCTCCAGTGTCGTTGATGCAGGTTCCTTTTGGATATCCATAAAGATGCCAAGCTGGTGCTTGGCGCTCCCGGCAATGCAGGACCCTGCATCATATTGACTTATGAGACAGCTTCTTAACTGCTCAAAAGAGATTCGTGACTTCAGTCCAGTGTATTCTGCGAACGTCATCTGGCTGTTACATGTTATTCCGAAACTCTTCGGATATCCTGTAAAACATGTGAATGTATGAACTCTGGATACACTCTACTCAATCCTCTCCCTGAACTAAACCGACATGTCCATGCTCCCTGTACTGACCGCACGTGAGATGAGCCAGGCCGACCAGGCAGCCATCGAAGAGCTTCGTACCGGCGAAACCCGGTTGATGGAGCTTGCCGGAAGGGAAACGGCGCGGCTGATCGCCGGACAGTTCAATGATGACGAAAACCTTGACGGGCTCTCGTTTCTCGTGGTTTGCGGAAAAGGCAACAACGGCGGGGACGGGTTCGTCGCGGCAAGGCACCTCCTGAACCTCGGGGCACTCGTTGACGTCGTGCTGGCCTGGCCGGAAAGCGAACTCAACGGCGTGAACCTTGAGGGGCTGAACATCCTGAAGGCTTACCGGCGCTATCATGACGGGCTCAGGATTTTTGTCGGCCTCGATGACGCCTTGCCGTTTATTGAAGAGCACAATTACGACGCCGTGCTGGACGCGCTGTTCGGCACCGGCATGAGGCTCGACCCCGCAAGGCGCGAACTGTCGAGCCCCGCACTCGAAGCCGTCGAGCTGATCAATCGGCTGAATGAGGAATCGGAGGCCGTAACCGTTGCCATAGACCTCCCGTCAGGCCTCGATGCCACCAGCGGCCTGAGCACAAAGCCTGCCGTCAGGGCCGACCATACCATCACCATGGCGTTCCATAAAACCGGATTCTACCAGAACGATGGGCCATCGCTCTGCGGCCCGGTGCAGGCAGCTGAAATATCTATCCCCCGCTTTCTTGTCGAACCAGCATCCTGCATGATCGTCGATGAGGCGTTCGCCGCCGAAAGCTACCTGTTGCGAGACCCCTCCAGCGCCAAACACCTGAACGGCAAGGTGCTGCTGATCGCCGGTTCGTCTGATGGCAGCTCTTCGATGCTCGGTGCGGCTTTGCTCTCTTCAAAAGCGGCGGTAAAAACCGGTGCCGGTTATGTGTGCGTTTCTTTGCCGGAAGGCCACGCAGCGACCATGCACAGCTTCGCTCCCGAGGTGGTGGTTATTGGACGGGACATGAACGAAATACTCGAAAAAGCTCGCTGGGCTGACGCCATTGTCATCGGCTGCGGGATCGGGCGCAGCGACGCCGCACAGGATCTGGTGGAAGCGTTGCTGGGTCATCCGGATATCGCATCAAAAAAACTGGTGATCGACGCCGACGCACTCTTCGCAGTCGCCGAACGGAACCTGTTCGACGAGGCGACGGCTCTGGAAGACGCTGTCGTCACACCCCATGCCGGCGAATGCAGTAGGCTTTCAGGGCTGACCACCGAAGAGATTCTCTCATCCCCTATCGATATTTCGAGAAACCTCGCATCGTTATGGAGTGTGAACATGATGCTGAAAGGGAGCCCGACCTTCGTGGCCTCCCCTGCCGGCGTGGTGCTCATCTGTGAAAGCGGCACCGAGGCGCTGGCGACCGCCGGTACCGGCGACGTATTGGCTGGCATGATCGGAGCCCTCGCCGCAAAGGGCCTTGACACAAGGGATGCGGCCGCAGCAGCCGCCTGGCTCCACGGCAGGGCCGGCGACCTGGCATGTGACGTATCAAGCCTCGTATCGGCCATGGATGTGCTGCAGACGATTCCCCAGGCAGTCATGGAGCTGTTCGAGAGCGAGGAGTGAAGATATTGGGCTGAAGCCCGAAGATTTCTTTTTGGGGGGCTCTTAATCCCCGGACTGAAGTCCGGGGCAACTGGGGAAGGAGA
>JAAXXK010000001.1:107098-124931 GCA_013334525.1 Chlorobiaceae bacterium | reverse complement strand
TGAAGTCCGGGGCAACTGGGGAAGGAGATAATCTGAATGTCCGTCCCTACCGTTAGGGAATCGCGATGATACGACCCCATCTCTGGTTTTGGTTTGAATTCTTCGCGCCTGTTAACCACAGCTCAGCAAATATTCACAATATCAGACTGTAGGGGCGAACCTGTGTGTTCGCCCTGTCCCGCCGGTTCATCGAATTTGGGCGGGAGCGCAGATCAGTCCCGACTTGTCGGAAATCACTATAAGGCATTTTTCTGGCAGATTGAATAAATATTACAGTATAAAAGTATTATATTTGTACTATTGACGACAGAAGGCAAGCATCATAATCACAACCCATAATCGGTCACTACTGATTCAGTCCTGTCCGGATCCCCTAATCCGTACCATCAATGCAAGTCGACAACATATGGGTCCACTGCGTATGGACCACCAGGAACCGGTCACTCATGCTGACCCGGGAAGTGTGTTCCAGCCTGTTCGGCCATATGATCAGGTATTCAAAAAGAAACGGCAGTTTCATCGACCGGATCAATGGCGGCAACGATCATCTGCATCTGCTGATTTCCATGAAATCAGATCAGAACATCATCAGCGTCATACAGCAACTCAAGGGGGAATCCTCGTTCTGGATAAACAGGTGCGGCCTTCTACCGTTCACCTTCGAATGGCAGGATGACTATTTCGCCGTCTCGGTCAGGGAGTCACAGGTCGATAATATGCGCAAATACATCGATGGGCAGACAGAGCGTCACCTGGTGATGAATTTTGCCGACGAATATCAGGAGTTTCAGGAGAAGTTCAGGTTCGGGTTAGTATACGAAGAACTGATGATACCGGCCTGAAGCCCTTCGACATGCAGGAGTCCCGACTCGCCGGCACGAGTTTAATGAAGCCGTTTACCCTCCCTGATCGGGAGTTGCCTGAAAAGCAAATAATCAACTGCCCCGGCCAATAAACAAAAAGGCTGCCTCATCCTGAAGATTGAGACAGCCTCATTTGACGACCCGATAACACCTCCCGGACTTCACTCCAATATCTTCGAAATCCGGCCCCCGGCAAACAGGGAATAAACCCTCTCAGCAACCATTGTTCTTCAGGAATTTCTTGATGTTCCTTGCCGCCTGGCGGATGCGCTCTTCGTTTTCGATCATGGCTACCCTCACATATTCATCTCCGTAGGTGCCGAAGCCTATTCCGGGGCTGACGGCCACCTTGCCTTCGATGAGCAGCTTTTTGCTGAATTCGAGGCTGCCCATGGCGAGCATCGGATCGGGAATCTTTGCCCACACGAACATCGATGCACGCGGGGTAACGATATCCCAGCCTGCGTTTGAGAAGCTGGAAAGCAGCACGTCGCGACGCTTGCGGTAGACTTCGCTTATCTCCCGGACACAGCTCTGGTCTTCGGTCAGGGCGATGGTCGAGGCGACCTGGATCGGGGTGAACGTTCCATAGTCGAGCCAGCTCTTTATCTTTTCAAGAGCCCCGACAAGCTTGGCGTTGCCGACCATGAAGCCGACGCGCCACCCGGCCATGTTGTAGGTCTTGGAGAGGGTATAGCTTTCGACGGCGACATCCTTGGCGCCAGGCACCTGAAGGATTGAGGGGGTCACGTAACCGTCAAAAGTGATTTCGGCATAGGCGATATCGCTGATGATATAGAAGCGCTCCCTGCGGGCCAGGTCGACCAGGCGCTCGTAAAACGGGAGTTCGACGGTGGCTGTGGTCGGGTTGTTCGGGAAATTGACCACCAGGTACTTCGGCTTTGGCGACGATTCGCGAAATACCGTTTCTATGTTGTTGAAAAACGCCTCTTCGTCAAGGGTGTAGTCGGCGTTCATTTCGAGCTTCATGCGATGCACGTTCCCGCCGGCGAGAATGAATGCCTGGGAGTGGATCGGGTAGCATGGATCGGGCACAATGGCCAGGTCGCCGGGGTTCGTGATCGCCTGGACCAGATGCGCATAACCCTCCTTTGAGCCCATGGTCACGACAACCTCCCTGTCGAGGTCGAGGTCTACGTTGTACTTGTTGCGGTACCATGCGCCGACCGCACCGCGAAGCTTGTAGATGCCCTTGGATACGGAGTAGCCGTGCGTCTTCGGCTTGTTTACGCTCTCTACCAGCTTATCGATGATATGCTGCGGAGTAGGTCCGTCCGGGTTGCCCATCGAAAAATCGATGACGTCCTCTCCTGCCCTCCGTTCGGCCATTTTCAGCTCGTTTACGGCGGCAAAAATATACTTTGGAAGCCTCTTGATCTTGTCAAATTCTATTTCATCGAACATGGCTGATATCCTGAAAGTCGTTAATACGTTACAGATTAACTGCCTGAACGCAGTCGAACAGTTCTTATCATAAACAAAAAGCGCTTGATCTCCATAAGTTCTTGATTTTTTTAGAGCTGCGAGGTGCAATTCGGGCACCGGACGGCTTTAACCGGCACCGTCGAACAGCAGTAGGGGCAGGTTTTTGTATCAACTGTGGCCGGAGCTGGCGCTTCCGATGCTTTTGGGGTGCGTAGCCTGTTGACTGCGCGAACCAGCAGGTAGACGGCGAAGCTCACGATCAGGAAGCCGATTACTGCATTGACGAAAATACCGTAATTGAGCGTCACGGCTCCGAGACGTTTGGCCTCTGCCAATGCCAGGTATGGGCCGGGCTGGCTCCCCTCCCTGATCACCAGGAAGAGATTGGAAAAATCGGCTCCCTTCATCAGAAGGCCGATGGGCGGCATAAGTATGTCTGTGACCAGTGAGTTGACGACCGCGCCAAAGGCTCCGCCGATGATAATACCAACGGCCATATCGACAACATTGCCCTTGACGGCAAACTCTTTGAACTCTTTCAGCATAGCTTTCGTTGTTAGATTTATGGACTATTGACAATGTTTATCAATAAGGAGATCATCGTTCAGGGAACCGGGCGTACTGCGGTATACAACAAAATAAACCCCCTTAATTGGACATTAGTGTATTTTTTGTTAAAATGAAACCTCATACCCTGTTGAACCCGCACGAATTCATCCAAAATATACGGCACTTCTGAGCATTGGCATAAGCGGTTAGGGAGCACAGCGGACTCTGTCCCATCGAGCAATCGAATCGCGAAGCAATTTTCAGGATGTCATAAAATCAGGCAGTCATCGAATCGATGGAGCATAATATTCGTACAGATTCATTGAAACATCATCTCGAGCAGATAACGGGCAACAATTACGCCTGCTGCTACCAATGCGGAAAATGTACCGCAGGATGCCCTGCCGGCGGGTTCATGGACAATCCGCCGTCGAGGATCATGCGACTCATACAGGCCGGATATGTCGAGGAGGCGATGAAATGCGACGCCCTCTGGTACTGTATCGGCTGCATGACCTGCACATCGCGATGTCCGCAGAACCTCGAGATCGCCGGCACCATGGACTCGTTGAGGGAGATGGCGCTCAAGAGCGACATCATATCGACCGACCACTCCAAAAAGCTGGTCGCCGCATTCCACTCTTCGTTCCTCAACACGGTGCGAAAGAGCGGCCGCCTCCAGGAGCTGGCCCTCATCAACAGTTACAAGCTGCGCACCCGGACCTTCCTGCAGGATGCCGACGCAGGCATCAAGATGATCAGGCAGGGCAAGATCCACCCGATCAAGGCATTCACCTCCAAGGAGAGCGTGGAGGGCAAAGACCAGATAGAGAAGATTTTCAGGCTTTCCGAACAGGAGAGCCATACCCCGGCCCCAAGGCGCCGACCTATCAAGAGAAGCTTCAAACCGGATGCCCCGGTCAAGATAACTCCCGGTATGACGATCGGCTACTATCCCGGATGCTCGCTCTCCGGAACCGCAAAGGATTACGATATCTCCGTGCGCAACATGTGCCAGCGCCTCGGCATAACGCTCAAGGAGATCGAGGACTGGAACTGCTGCGGTGCAAGCTCCGCACATGCGACCAACCACAAGCTTGCCATGCTTTTGCCGGCAAGGAACCAGGCTCTGGCCGATGCCCAGGGAATGGATTATGTGCTTGCTCCCTGCGCTGCCTGCCTGAATCGTCAGGTGGCTGCCCGCAATGCCCTCCTGGAATCCGAAGAGCTTCGCGCCGACCTGAAGAGCGTGACCGGTTCTGCACCGGTCTGCAACGCACAGTTTATCGGCATCATGCAACTGCTTGAAGCGATTGGCTCTGCGGAGATCAAGGCAAGGGTGACCAAGCCGCTGAAAGATCTGTCGCTGGCCTGCTATTACGGCTGTCTGCTGGTCCGTCCGTTTGAAACCATGGCGTACGACGACCCGGAGAACCCGACCAAGATGGATACGGTCGTTGAGGCTCTCGGCGCCAAATCTGTGGATTGGGCCTACAAGGTCGAGTGTTGCGGCGCAGGGCTGACCATGGCCCAGCAGGAGATGATCGAGGACCTGACCTACAAAATTGCCCACAATGCGGCGGCGAGCGGCGCCGGAGCATTCGTCGTGGCGTGTCCGCTCTGCCATACGAACCTCGACATGCGTCAGGAAGGGATGAGGAAACGTTACAGCGACATCAATGCCATGCCGGTCTATTATATCTCCGACCTTGTCGCCCTTGCTTTGGGTGCAAGCCCTGAAGAGGTTGCACTGGACAAACATTTTGTACAGGCGACCGACATGGTCAGAAACCGTTAATATGACCGCAACGTATGAAATGAGCTGGTTTGATTTGTACATTGATCTATCTGCCAAAGGGCGTTCGTCAATCCGACGACGAGAGGCAACCGTCGTTCAACAGGGATGACGCCCGAATGCTCCTTGTTTTGAAGTCCGGCCGGAATCCGTCCTGAAAGGCCGGCCCGCAAGGCAGCAGTAAATGACTTGATAGCTCAATACGCAAATCCTCGAAAAAGCCGCTGATCGGTTCCCGAAAAAGCGGTTATAAGGGATAAAATGTCCCATAGTCTGTCGGTACGCGGCGGCTGAGACCTTCCGGTACTGGAAACACCTTAAATCAAGGCTTCAGGATGGCAAAAATAGGAGTTTTCGTCTGTCACTGCGGTGAAAATATCGCCTCGATGGTCGACACCGCCAATCTGGTCGCGGCAATTTCCGAACATCCCGGCGTAGAGATCTGCCTCGAGTATAAATATTTCTGTTCCGATCCGGGCCAGGAGACCGTCAAGAGAGCCGTCAGGGAGCACAACCTGACAGGCGTCGTCGTAGCGGCCTGCTCGCCGAGGATGCATGAACAGACGTTCCGCAAGGCTTGCGCAGAGGCCGGGCTGAACCCATATATGCTTGAACTGGCCAACATCAGGGAGCAGTGCTCCTGGGTGCATACGGACAAGGAGGAGGCTACCGAAAAAGCGATCGAAATCACCCGTTCCCTGGTCGAAAAGGTCAAGAGAAACAACAAACTCTATCCGATTTCGGTACCGGTCACCCGACGCGCCATGGTCATCGGCGGCGGTATCGCCGGCATACAGGCGGCCCTCGACATCGCTTCGGCAGGTCGCGAAGTGGTGCTGGTCGAACGCGAACCTTCGATCGGCGGGCACATGTCGCAGATCTCCGAAACCTTTCCGACGCTCGATTGCTCCCAGTGCATCCTGACGCCGCGCATGGTCGAGGCTGTCCAGCATCCGAACATCACGGTCATGACCTACTCCGAAGTGGAAGAGGTCGACGGCTATATCGGCAACTTCACGGTCAAGGTGCGCCGCAAGGCTCGCTACGTAAGGATGGAGACCTGTACCGGCTGCGGCGACTGCATCCAGAAATGCCCGGTGAAGAAGATACCGAGCGAGTTCGAGTGCGGGCTCGGCAACCGGTCGGCCATTTACACCCCGTTCGCCCAGGCCGTACCGAACGTGCCGGTCATCGACCGCAGCCGGTGTACCTACTTCAAGAACGGCAAATGCGCCATCTGCAAGAAGACCTGCCAGATCGACAGCATCGACTTCGACCAGCAGGATACCATCGAGACTATCGAGGTCGGGGCCATCGTGGTGGCGACCGGCTTCCAGGTCCAGAACACCAGCCTTTACGGCGAATACGGCTACGGACGGTACAAGGATGTGATCACCGGGCTCCATTTCGAGAGGCTCGCTTCTGCAAGTGGACCTACTGCGGGCAAGATTTTGCGCCCTTCCGACGGCAAGCAGCCTGAAACGGTCGTCTTCATACAGTGCGCCGGCTCGCGCGACGTCTCCAAAGGGGTGAGGTACTGTTCCAAGATCTGCTGCATGTACACGGCAAAACATGCAATGCTCTACGCCCACAAGGTGCACGACGGTGACACAAAAATATTCTACATGGACATCCGCGCCGCGGGCAAGGGATATGACGAATTCACCCGTCGCGCCATCGAGGAGGATCATGCCGGATATGTCCGCGGCCGTGTGAGCAAGTTGTATGAGGAAAACGGCAAGCTCATCGTGCGCGGCGTAGACATGCTGCTCGGCAGGCCTGTGGAGGTTGCCGCCGATATGGTGGTACTGGCCACAGCCATGGTACCCCAGCCGGACGCGAAGGAGTTCGCCAAAATAATCGGGATCGGCTATGACGAATACGGTTTCTTCAACGAAGCTCACCTGAAGCTGCGACCGGTGGAGACGGCTACGGCGGGCATATACCTTGCCGGCGCATGCCAGTCCCCGAAGGACATCCCGGACTCGGTATCCCAGGCTTCTGCTGCGGCCGCCAAGATCCTTGGGCTTTTCAGCCGGGAACACCTCGAACGCGAGCCCGTGGTGGCAACGGTCAGCGACTCGACCTGCGCCGGATGCTGGGGTTGCGCAACGGCATGTCCCTACAACGCGATCGACCAAAGGGATATCACCGACCGCAACGGCAACGTCATCAAACGGGTGGCAAGCGTGAACCCGGGCCTCTGCCAGGGTTGCGGCACCTGCGTGAGCTTCTGCCGCTCAAACAGCATCGACCTTGCCGGATTTACCGAAAAACAGATATTCGCAGAGGTTATGGCCCTTTAGCAAACGAGTAACCAACCGGATGCCTTAACTGAAACTGCAACAAACCAAGCGACCGAAGTAGCTGATGAGTGAACCATTCGAACCGAAAATAGTGGCTTTTGTCTGCACCTACTGCACCTACGCCGGTGCTGACCTTGCAGGCACAAGCCGTATGAAGTATGCATCGAACGTCAGGATTGTGCGCCTTCCCTGCACCGGCAGGATCAGTCCGATGTTCATCCTCAAGGCGCTGCAGAAAGGGGCCGATGCCGTTCTCGTCAGCGGCTGCCACCCCGGAGACTGCCATTTCGCACAGGGCAACTACCATGCACGGCGCCGCTGGACCGTGTTCCGCGCCCTGCTCTCATTCACCGGAATTCCGGAACAACGCATACGCTTTTCGTGGATCAGCGCTGCTGAAGGCGCCAAGTTCACCGAGCTGATCAACAACCTGACCGAGGACATCCGCAAGCTCGGGCCGTTTGAGCAGTATCACGAGCTGCAGACAGTCATCGAAACCCAGGCTACGTATTAAGGAATCATCAATGGGAATACAGGAACAATACAGAAGTGAAGCAGCCGGGCTGCTCTCGTCAGGCGCAGTGAAGCTGGTGATCGGCTTCGGTGAAGGCTCAACCGTGGAGCGTCGCCGACCGGTTTTCGTGCGCACTCCGGCAGAGACTGAACGGCTTGTGCTCGATGGCGGTTGCGTGGCCAACCTTTCAACCTACCTGCTCACCGAAGGGTTGTTGAGCGATGGTAAAAGCGTTGCCGTTTTCCTGAAGCCCGACGGCATCAGGAGCATCAACATCCTCGCTGCCGAGGCACAGTTAAACCCCGAACAGGTGGTGATCTTCGGCTTCGACATCGAAGAGGGCCAGGTAAGGGCACTTGAGGGTCGCAAGGCTTCCGATTTCGCGCCGGTCATAGGAGTGGCTAAGGCCGCCGGGCTCTCTGCCGAACTGCAGAAGGAGGCGGAACTGCTGGATCAGATCAGCGCGGCCGAACGGTTTGAGTACTGGAAAGATCAGTTCTCAAAATGTATCAAGTGCTACGCCTGCCGACAGGTCTGCCCGATGTGCTACTGTCGCCGCTGCATCGTAGACGTCAACCAGCCTCAGTGGGTCAACACATCGTCCCACACGCTCGGCAACTTCGAATGGAACATCGTCAGGGCCTTCCACCTGGCCGGGCGCTGCGTGGCCTGCGGAGGCTGCGACCGCTCCTGCCCCGTCAACATCCCTCTCAGGCTTATCAACCACCGCATGGCCAAGGAGGTGCTCGACGCCTTCGATTACTATGCCGGAGAGTGCGCCGAACAGAAACCCGTACTGGCCACCTTCAGGCAGGACGATCCCGAGACCTTCATTCTTTAAGCATTTAGCGAAGTATGACCAGAATACTCCCGAAGAACAGACTCGACGACTGCATTGCCGCCTGGCGTTCCGCCGGTTTCAGCGTCCTTGCGCCGGTCAGACGCAGCGACCTTTCCCGCTTTGAGGAAGTGGAAAGATCCGAAGATATGGCGCTTGACCTGGTGCTTACCGAACGCACCATCAAGGACCACTTTTTCCCGCAGACCGAGCCGCTCATCAAGTACAGCATCAAGAAGCACGATATCGACACCCAGGAGATGGTGCCCCCCGAGCGCAAACGGGTCTTTTTCGGCGTGCGCCCATGCGACGCATCGGGCCTTGCCATCGACGATCCCCTTTTCGGATGGGATTACAGGGACGAGTACTGGTTCAAGAGGCGCGACAACGCGGTGATCGTGACCATCGCCTGCACGACCTCGGACGACTTCTGCATGTGTTCGTCGGTAAATCTATCACCGGACAGCACAAAGGGTTCGGACGTGATGCTCCGCCCGCTGCAGAACGGCAGCGGATGGCAGGTAGAGGCTCTGAGCGATCGCGGCAACGCGCTTCTCGGACCGATCTCCTCGATCCTCAAGGAGGGTTCCGATGCTACGGCTTCGACGGCTTCAGTGCCGGTAAGGTTCGACGTGGACAAAGTCATGGCATGGCTGGCGGACCCGGCCAGTTTCGAGAGCCATTTCTGGAAGGAGATTTCGGTGCGCTGCATCGGATGCGGAAGCTGTACCTTTCTTTGCCCAACCTGCCACTGCTTCGACATCCAGGACGAAGGTGACACCTACACCGGCATCAGGCGCAAGAACTGGGACAGCTGCTCGTTCCCGATGTTCACCATGCACACCTCCGGCCACAACCCGAGGAATACGCAATCGACAAGGTGGCGCCAGCGCATCATGCACAAATTCAACTACTACCGCGGCAAGTTCGGCGTCAACAGCTGCAGCGGCTGCGGCCGGTGCACCCGCCAGTGCCCGGTGGACATGGGGATTACCGAAACATTGCAAGCGATCACAAATTTAACGAAGTGACACAAGACCGTTACAACAGCAATAGCCACATGATCTACAACCCCTTCCCGATGCGGGTCGTATCGAAACGTGAAGAGGCTCCCGGCGTCAGGACGCTCAAACTTGAGTTCGTCAGGCAGGAGGATCATGAATTCTTCAAGGCCAATTACAGGACCGGCATGTTCGGCCTGTACGGCATTTTCGGCGAGGGCGAAAGCACCTTCTGCGTGGCAAGCCCCGAAACGAGGAAAGATTACATCGAATGCACCTTCCGTCAGTCGGGAAGGGTGACGACCACGTTGGCGGACGCCGACGCCGGAGATATCGTGACCTTCCGCGGCCCTTACGGCAACCGCTTCCCGATCGAGGGATTCGAGGGCAAGAACCTGCTCTTCATCGCCGGAGGCATCGCCCTTCCCCCGACGCGCAGCGTCATCTGGTCGTGCCTCGACCAGCGGGAGAAGTACGGAAACGTGACCATCGTCTATGGCGCCAGGACCGTGGCCGACCTGGTCTACAAGCACGAACTGGAGGAGTGGAAGCATCGTGACGACGTGAACCTCGTCCTGACGGTCGATCCGGGAGGTGAAACCCCCGACTGGCAGGACCATGTAGGCTTCGTACCGTCGATCCTCGAAAAGGTCGCACCATCGGCCGACAACACGATCGCCGTTTTGTGCGGTCCTCCGATCATGATCAAGTTCACGCTGAACGCCCTCGGCAAACTCGGCTTTAACGAATCAAACGTCTACACGACCCTCGAAAACCGCATGAAGTGCGGCGTAGGCAAGTGCGGCCGATGCAACGTCGGCTCGGTCTACATCTGCAAGGAGGGCCCGGTATTCACCGCCGCCGAGGTCTCTGCAATGCCGCAATGCGATTTGTAAAGAGGGAAAAAATGACCAAAAGGACTTAAGGGACCAAAGGGACATAAAGGTTAAGAAGGGCGACGATTGAGCACCTTGTGACCATAAAACAATTTCAGGGTCTGGCCATGTTGTAAAGAGGGAAAAAATGACCAAAAGGACTTAAGGGACCAAAGGGACATAAAGGTGAAGAAGGGCGGCGATTGAGCCGCTCCTGACCATAAAACAATTTCAGGGTCTGGCCATGTTGCTGGGCCTTGTTTTTTTTATGGCAAAGTTTTGTCCATTCCGTCCATTCCGTCCATCAAGTCCATCCCGTCCATTCTTTCTTCTTCTCCTTCACACTATCCTGACCGGGCAGAATCTTCCGGGCTGATGGAAGTCTGGGGTTCCGGGGTCGTGCCACCAGGGGAAGAGGCCGTATCGCTGGTCGCCGAAGCTGGCGCAGCATTGCAGCTTCAGTTTGCCGTCGTGTATGAAGGGTTCGATAAGCGCGTAGGTGAACTCCATGCCGAAACCAGAAGAACCTGAAAACCTGTCCAGGTTACCGATCCAGCGGCATTCAGTCGGCACTTCATGCCCTGCACTCCTCTGGCGGGGGGCGTTGAAGCGGAGGGCGACCCAGTGGCCTTCGGGAGTCATTTCGAATTCGAGGTAAGAGGCACCGGAACCCCCTTCTGCGACGAACAGCTCCGCAACCCCATACTTCCACAACTCTTCGACAAAAGTGCCTCCTGGGGCCCCGGGGCGCTGCAGAAAGGAATTCCCTGCGCGATCGTGAGTCGTCCATCGTATGAACGGGCGTTCCGGGGCGAGACGGGCCTCCGTGATCGAAACAAGCTGTTCCACCTCTGCCCATATGCCATCGGGAAAATGGCAGTCTATCCATGCGTAGTCGAGCAAAGGCCCCTGCATGACCATGCGCGGAAAAGAGACGGAACTGTCATCGGGAGGGTGAATAACTCCCGCCCAGGCAAAACCGGGGCGGGAGGGCTCGGGAACAGAGGTGATCCCGCACTCCTCAAGCAGCGAGGCTTCGAACAGGCCTGCGCACTGCAGTTCGAGTTCGAGCACTGCACTCTCCTGCTCCCTGGCCGCGGTGCGCATCGCGGCCGCGAGTTTCAGCACATCGACAGCTTTGGCGCCACCGGTGTTGAAAATGAAATTGGCGTGGTGCTCGCTCACCTGTGCGCCCCCTTCCCTGCGTCCCCTGAACCCGAGAGAATCGAATATCTGTCCGCTCGGGCGTCCGGCCTCGTAACTGTTCTTGAAGGTGGAACCGCAACTCGGAAAATCGAATTGGTGCTTCGCTTCGCGGTCATTGCCATACTCCTGCATTGTCCGGCCTATCGCCTCCGGCTCGCGGCTCTCCGGGAACTCGAGCAGCGCTCCGACGACAATTTCCGCACTTCGCATGAGGCTGGTCTGCTTGTAGCCGAGGAACACCTCCTGGCGACTCCGCCAGCGGAGCGTCCCGTCAAGACCGACCGTAACGATGCCTCTGGTCACCGAGGAGATCTCCCGTCCGTAGCAGCGGCCGTTCATGCGCACCGTAGCGCCGATCATTCCCGGAAGCCGGTAAAGCCACTCGCCACCGCTCCGCCCCGCCGTCTGCAACGCAAGGGCTGCATCGGTGTTCTCGACTCCAGCTTCACAGAAAAACTCCTGGTCCGACACCTGGAACATCCGGTTCATCGATGCGGTAGAGATAACCACACCAGGAAAATCTTCATCGGAGAAAAGCGTGTTACTCCCCTTACCTACAACGATGACCGGCAGCCGGAGCTGTCGGCACCGATCGAGCGCCGCGGCAAACTCCCCCACGTTACGCGGTCGGGCCAGCAGATGCGCACGGCCACCAATGGCGTAGTAGCCGACAGCCGAAAGCGGCACGCTTTGTTCACATGGACATGGAAATATCGGTTCGGGCATCTCTTCGATGGTTGGAGGGTAACGGATGATCCGGAGTTGGCCGGAGCCTTCAAATATATATTTTTAGCCTTTAGCGCCAATATCCGTAGCTTGACATATGACGGGAATCTATTCGCACCGCTTTTTCAGCCTTTGATTTGAGCGATGCCTGTGCTAAATTTTTAATATGGTTTTTTCGTCATTATTACAGCCTGAATAAACCCAATCGGCAGGCTCATGCCGAACTACCCCAGATTACCCCAAACTGTTCAAACGGAGCATCCACCATGGCAAAAAAGGCACTGTGCGTCGGGATCAACAAGTTCAAAAACTACCCCGATGCGGCACTGAACGGCTGCGTCAATGACGCCGCCGACATGAAGTCCATCCTGAAGGAGTTTAACGGCTTTACCGACAAGGAGATCCTGGTACTCACCGATTCGGCGGCGACCAAGGCGGCAATCATGAAAAACCTGGCCGCGATGGTCGATGGGGCCATAAAGGGAAAGTACGACCATCTGGTGTTCTCGCTTTCGAGCCACGGCACCCAGGTTCCGGACACCAGCGGAGACGAGCCGGACAAGGCCGACGAAGCCTTCTGCCCACATGACCTCGCCCAGGCCGGAGACATATGGGACCCCGCACACGTCATCACGGACGACGAACTGCACGACCTGTTCATCAAGCTCCCGTCAACCGTACTGCTCGAGGTCTATTTCGACACCTGCCACAGCGGCACCGGACTGAAGGCCATCGACATGCTCCTCCAGCGTCGTCCAAGGTACCTGCCACCACCATCCCTTGACGCGTTCCTGAAGATTGAGCAGCGCTCGCCGAGGCAGCTGAACGACCTGCTGCTCAAGAAAGGGGTGACAGACCAGATACTCTGGGCAGGATGCAGGGCGAACCAGACCAGCGCCGACGCCCATATCGACGGAAAATGGCACGGCGCGTTCACCTACTTTTTCTGCAAGGAGCTGCGCGCGAGCAACAACAGCCTCTCAAGGGCCGAACTCCTGAAAAAAGTGAGCGCAGGGCTCAAGGCGGCACACTACACCCAGGTACCCCAGCTCGAAACCCAGGCCACCCAACGCAGGCAAGTTCCGGGATCTGTCTTGAATAAATAAAGTCCGCAGGACAGCATTCACCCGAGGGACGGAAACAGTGACCGGAAAAAGGGGCGCTTGACGATATCGGGCAGCAGGAAGCAGACGATGACCAGGAACAGCGTCGGCGGCAGGTGGTGCCATTCAGGAGATGCAAACCTGAACAGGTTTCGCATGAGCGGCACACCGGTCACAAGGCCCAGGAAAAGCAGCGCCCCTCCGCTCACCCACCATAAAGCCGGATTGGGCACTTTCAGGGAGCGGAACATGGAGTCGTTCCATGACCGGTTGGCGAAAATGAGGCCGATGTTGCCGGCCACAACTCCCGCGAAGGCAACCATCCTCGATTCGGCCTCTCCGTAGCCGCTCTGGAGCATGAGCGCGTACATGCCGAACACGACCAGGAAAATCAGCATTCCCTGCACCATGGCGCGCACGACCACCTTTCGGCCGAGAAGCGGTTCGTGGAGCTTGCGCGGAGGCCGTTTCATGATACCCTTCTCCTCCTGCTCCATTTCAAAGACGATGCTGCAGGAGGGATCGATGATCAGCTCAAGGAAGAGGATATGGGCCGGGAGCAGGGCCAGCGGCCAGTGAAGGAGTACCGGCAGGAGCGACATGCCTGCAATGGGAAGATGGACGGAGAGGATGAAAGCCATGGCTTTCTGGATATTGTCGTAGATCCTGCGTCCCATCTTGACCGCACCAACGATTGAGTCGAAATGGTCGTCGACCAGAACCAGCGAAGCGGCTTCACGAGCCACATCAGTGCCTCTTGCACCCATGGCGATACCGATATGTGCTGCCTTGAGCGCAGGCGCATCGTTGACGCCGTCACCGGTCATGGCGACGACCTCATCCCTCCGCTTCAGCGCTTCGACGATGCGCAGCTTCTGGCCCGGGTGCACTCTGGCGAATATGGCGGTCTGTTCGATCCGGTTGTTGAGCTCATCGTCTCCCATTCCATCGAGTTCCGGGCCGGTGATGATCCGGTCGGTTCCTTTCAGGCCGATCTGCTGGCCGATGCGCCGCGCCGTCGAGGGATAATCGCCGGTAATCATGATCATGCGCATGCCTGCCTCCTGGCACTCCCTGAGGGCTTCCGGCACCCCCTCCCGAACCGGGTCTTCTAGGCCGAGAAGACCAACGAAGGTAAAGTCGTAATCATGCTGCTCCTCCGGCAGCGGAAGGTTCCCCAGAGCGGCCCTGGCCACGCCGATAACCCTCATTCCATCGGAGGCGAGCGTCTCGATCACCGATTGGATCTCCGCACTCCTCTGCCGGTCGAAATGGCACAGGTCGGAAATGGCTTCCGGGGCACCCTTTGCTGCGATGATATACTCGCCTCCGGCTTTCGATCGCCAGACGTGTGACATGGCCAGCAAGTGGTCGGAAAGGGGGTACTCCTTCTGGAGCTCCCAATCGCGGTGCAGATGTTCGGTATTGGAGAGGGCATTTTCACCGAGTTCACGCATGGCCTTCTCCATGGGGTCGAACGGATCGGGGGGGCTTGCCAGGATGCTGTACTCCACCACTTCGTGTACCGCCTCGGGCAGCACCGCCCCGATGCCGTCCAGTTCATGGATCACTCCGTCAACGTAAATACGGCTGACGGTCATTCGATTTTCGGTGAGCGTGCCGGTCTTGTCCACGCAGAGCACGGTGGCCGCGCCGAGCATCTCGACCGACGAAACCCGCCTTGTGAGCACATTGAAGCGGGAGATCCGCCATGCGCCGAGAGCGAGGAATATGACCAGCACCATGGGAAACTCTTCGGGAAGGGTCGCCATGGCAAGCGTGAGGCCGGCAAGCAGGCCGTTGAGCCAGTCGTGTCGGGTAAGGCCGTAGGCCACGGCGACGATGAGGCAGAGCACGAGGCTATAGATGCTGATCGTGCGCACAACCCGGCGCATCTGCCGCTGGAGGATCCCCTCCTCGGGCTTGAGGGTGCCGAGGGAGATGCCGATATTTCCGATCTGAGTACGCGAGCCGGTCTGGACTACACGGGCCACAGCGTGCCCCTTCACCACCAGCGTACCCGAAAAGACATACGGAAGGTCGTCGCCGCCGGGCACTGCCGGAGCCTTGAGACCCTGATGGGATGATTTACGGACAGGAACGGATTCGCCCGTCAGAAGCGACTCGTCCGTACTGAGGGAACTTGAGGAGATCAGTACCGCATCTGCAGGAACCCGGTCTCCTTCGGCGAGCAGGATTATGTCGTCCTGCACCACCTCGCGACCGGGAATCCTCTGCTGGCAACCGTCGCGTATAACCAGCGCCCGCGGACTGGACAGATCGCGCAGCGCTTCGATGGCGCGTTCAGTCCTCCCCTCCTGCACAATGGCGATAGTGATGATGACCACTACAAATCCCATCAGCATCAATGCGTCTTCGATGCTTCCGAGCAAAAGGTAGATCAGCCCGCATGATATGAGCATAAGGAACATGGGCTCCCTGACCACATCGAACAGTATCACAAAAAATGAGCGACGCTTTCCGGATGGAAGCTCATTCCAGCCGTCGCGTTCAAGTCTTTCTTTTACTTCGTCAGCCCTCAATCCGGAGGGTACTTCGTTCAAAACGGGCAAAATCAATCTCCTTTCAGCATTTCAGTCGGGTCGGCTTCGGTTGGCCAACCTGTTCATGAAGCTCAGGGCTTGAACCTTCAAGGCTCTTTCACTGAGTGTAAAACAAAAACCCCTGCGACCTCAATATAAGAAGTACAGGGGTTTGAATGTATTGAACAGAAAACGTGACCGATGCCGAACGGTATTACTGTCGACCGGTTCAGTTGTCCTTGGGGTCGTTCCTGGTGAGGATGCCGTCTTCGACCATCTTGTCGATCATCTTGGTGAGCTGGTCGTGGGTACGGATAAGGGCAGGCACGGAAAATGCGAGTGTTCCGACCGGGCGGACATTGGTGTTGCCCTCTTCGATCTGGGTGATGTTGACGAGGTCGACGCGCACGACACCATCGACAAGGATCATGTTTGCGATGCCGTCAGCATAAATGGTCTGCATATGGGTTTCCTCCACGGGATATGGGGTTGAATTGTATTGGTGATGCAAAAATCAGGCTGTCAATATAATCAAAGTCCGGATGGTTTCTCCAAAGAGAATCGTCGGCACACTATTTTCATCGCGGATGGTTTTCCTCATCTGGTTCGACCGCCCTCACTCCTTGTGCTTTGTCAGGATGCTGTGGTGACGTCCATAGAAGAAGTAGATGCCGAAGCCGATGACAAGCCAGACGACGAGCCGCAGCCAGTTTTCGGCCGGCAACGAGAACATGAGCAGGAGGCAGGTCAGGATGCCTGCGATGGGCACGAAGGGCACCAGCGGCACCCTGAAGGGGCGGTCGGCATCCGGATTCGTTTTCCTCATGATAAGCACGGATGCGCAGACGATGACGAAGGCGAACAGCGTGCCGATGTTGACCAGCTCAGCAAGCAGTCGTAGCGGCAGGACCGCACTGAGCAAAGCGACAAAAATGCCGGTCAGGATGGTCGATTTCCAGGGGGTCCTGAATTTTTCATGAATCGAACCGAAAAAACTTTTGGGAAGAAGCCCGTCACGCGCCATGGCCAGGAATATCCTGGGCTGGCTGAGCATCAAAACGAGAAGCACCGAAGTGATTCCTGCAATGGCGCCGAGAGAGATGATAAACTGGGCCCAGCCGAGGCCGACCTGCCTGAAGGCATCTGATACCGGGGCATCGATGCTGATGCGGTCATAAGGCACCATACCGGTAATGACTGCGGCGACGGCGATATAGAGCACGGTGCAGATGATCAGGGAGGCGACGATGCCGATCGGCACGTCTCGCTGCGGGTTTCGCGCCTCCTCGGCATGGGTGGAAACGGAGTCGAAACCGATGTAGGCATAAAAAATCATGGCGGCCCCGGCAAGCACGCCGACAGGGGCGCCGGAGGTTCCTTCATGGCCGAGAATGGTGTGTCCGAAAACGCTGAGTCCGGAATAACCGAAGGGAGCGAATGGCTGCCAGTTGGCCGGGTTGACATACATGGCCCCGAGCACGATGACCAGCAGTACGACAGCCACTTTTACGATGACCATGGCCGTATTGAAACCTGCGCTTTCACGGATACCCTTGACCAGGAACACCGTAACGACAAGCGTGATCATTACGGCCGGCAGGTCGAACAGCGCCCCGTTGGTGGTAAACATACCGGTCGTCGAGTCGAAGTCGATGGGCGCCCGCGCGTAAATTGCCGGCAGGGACAAGCCGAAAATCCCTATGAAATCCTGGAAATAGTGCGACCAGCCATGGGCAACGCTGGCGGAAGCGACCGTGTATTCAAGGGTCAGGTCCCAACCGATGATCCACGCCAGCAGCTCACCAAGCGTGGCATAGGCGTATGTGTACGCCGAGCCGGCGACAGGAGCCATTGAGGCGAATTCGGCATAACAGAGGGCCGCGAACACACAGGCAAGGCCAGCGATGGCAAATGAGAGCGTGACGGCCGGGCCTGCCTTATCGTGCGCGGCCACGCCGATGAGCACAAAAATGCCGGTACCGATGATACAGCCGACGCCCAGGCTGGTCAGCGCCACGGGTCCGAGAACCCGGTTCAGCCGATGCTCGTCTTTCATCTCTTCAAGCAG